>CADCDS010000005.1 GCA_902800215.1 uncultured Bacteroidales bacterium
TAAGAAAAACCTTTTTAAATTATTTATAAAAAATAATTATTTTTAGAAAAAGATTAAAGGTACTATCCGAATGGTTTTCTCTTTGCTTCTTTCTCTTTTGTTTTCGGGAAGAGTTCTACAAAACCAATGAAGTTACGGATGTCGAAACTGCGCCATTCCTGCTTCTCCAGGTCAAAATACGTGATCGTATTACAACTCTTGTTTTTGTAGTCATAATAACCCAACGGATGCTTGCTTATCGGCACAAAAAAGAGATTCGTTGTACCGATTGCCTGACGGATGGAACCGTCTTTCTTGTAGTAGGAGAACTTAATCACATGATCCCTCAACCATCTCCTGAACCGCACGAAATACCATGCATGCTTTACCAGATCAGACCATGCGAAATCGGGTCGTTTTTCTCTCAGAATATGCGCCATATACAGGGCACGAGTCGGTTCATTGATCATAGTTCGCTCCTTTCTACAAAAATATCATAATCTCTCCCCGGCTCTTCGGCGGCAGCGGCGAGGGGGTCAACATGGACGAGGGGATGTTTCTTGAGTTCTTCCTTCATATAGTCCAACTCTGCTTGGAACTGCTCATCGGTCAGGACACGGGGGTCTTGGAGCTGGCGAAGCCGTTCGTAGGGGATGAGGGTAAGGTCACCATCGGGGACGACGGTACGCAGGGCTTTTTGGCGGACATCGGAGATGCGGTAATGCTCATGGATATCGACGCAGAGGAGGTTTTCGACGCAGTTGTCGATGGTGATGCCGTTGAGGTGGTGGATCTGGTGATAGAGAGGAATACGTTCACCGGACCAGGCAAGATAGACGGCACGGGAGACGAGGATGTCATCATGAAGTCCCCAAACATCATGAAATTTCCAATAGCGCTGTTTACGGTTTGCATTGTACTGAACTTGACTATTTACACAAGTAGTAGTTGCGGCCTTTACAAGGGTTTGCTTTCCGTTAGGGGCGATACGGATGCCGCACATTTCGCCGTTGATTTGGCCGTCGTGGGCTACATAGAAACGATACCCGTTGTCGGGGAAGTGGGGCACGAGGTGCAGAGGTGTACCTTCGTGCAGAATAGTTGGATAAATAATTTGATTCATAGTACCGGATCTTTAGTGCAGCGACGTTGCTACAACTCAAATCCGGTGCAAAGGTAGGTATAAAAAAAGCACCCCTAAAGAGGAGTGCCATAACTCTGCCAATTCTGCCAAAACTCTGCCAAAATTCTGCTTTTAAGAAGAGAGAAATGCCAAAATTCTGCTTCTAATTAATTCATACGTGCTTTACAAAAATCGCTTGCTGAAAGGTTGTATTTAGACTGGAAACGGTTAAAAACGTCTGCTCTTTGAGCGTCAGAAGCATACTGATCTATATTGATACAGCCCATATGCTGCAACCGATACAGACCTCTGCAATAATCTTTTTTGGTAGTGGCCTGATTCAGTTCCGCATCGAGTCTCTCGCGGATGTTTGCTTCCGAGAAGCGTTCTGTAACACGAAAGAAATCCGGCGTTATCGTTCCTATATCCTCCGGCTCTGGTTGGGAGGGTTCATCGAACGTCTGAAATGCCTCTGAACTATGGAAGTTAAAGACACTTCCTGGGGCAACAATGAGTGTTTCAATATGGATGGACATGTAGTTAATATTAAATAAAACGGGTGCAAAGATACTACTTTTTTTTGACATACGCAACACCCAATAAGCAGATTCCTAATGGTTTAAACAATAACGCAGCCCGTACGGACTGCGTTAAAATCTGCATATTTTTTGAAAAATTATTTATTACCTTTCGCTCTATTGTGCGTTTGGCAGAGCATCTGGCAGTTGGCGATATCTGTCGCACCGCCTTTAGACCAAGCGGTTACATGGTCGGCGTCCATTTCGGAAAGCTTCCAGATCTTAGATTTATTGGCGGTATTCTCTAAGACACAATGCGGACAGTTAGAGATGCCTTTCGCTTGTGCCAAGGCCGTCTGACGGGCATAGACAGACTTCTTGGTCGGCTCATCGAAACATCGCACCTCTAATAGTTTCGTATCTTGACAACCGCCTAAGATATATTCATAGATACCTTTCTTGTTCTTGACGTAGTAATCCTCGTATAACTCTCGTTGCTTAGCGGCTACTTTCGCCGGGTCGTACGGCTGTTTATGGTATTTCTCATAGAGTTCGCCCCAAGGTAGACCGCACATCTCTTTTTCTATATTGGCAAACACACCGCTTGCCCAATCGATGACACTATCAAAATAGGTCTGCATCTCACGAATGTTATCGTCATTACGATGGAGCGACATATAACCGCTTACATTGCCCTTACTAACCCATTCCAATGCGGTATGCAAGTACGCTTGGCGTTTGACGTTACCGCGTAAGAACGCAGCCCATTTGTTGACATTTGCGTTTTGGGAATTGGAGAATACCTCTTTGGCTTTATTGACGAACGAACCGCAATAGACCGCATTCAAAATCTCTTGTTCTTCGAGCGGCAAGCCGACGATATTAATGGTCTTGAACCATTCTTTAATCTCGCTTTCCGTACCTTCACATTCATAGACTAATAGTTCGGTCTCTAAGATCTTCTTTTTGAGGTCGTCCGGCATAAAGTCAAAATAATGCTCAACACCATTGATGACGACTGCGAACTTGCGTGTAATGAAACGCCCTAACGAGGTAATACGTTGCTGACCATCAAGCACTTCGAGGTTGTTATCATCCACCTTATTGAAATACAATAAGCCGATAGGATAGCCCTTGAGCACAGACTCGATAACAGCTATTTCACGTGCGCCGTTCTGTTCCGCATACAGATAATTACGCTGGTATTCCGGCTGAATGGTCAGACGACCACTCAAACCAAACAATCCCTTACCCTCTGCCTCATTATAGGTAAAACCTTTGCAGATTTCTTCTACGGTATAAATCTTTCGTGTTGCTTTCATAGCTTATTGTTTTTTGCGGATGAATATGCGTTTGTATACACGTTGCCCGTTGACAACTGCTTGAGAAACTTTACTATCAGATTTCCATAATCCATTAGAAAATCCTTTCCCCTCACTTTCTGTAGCACCTACAATCTCAAATTGTTCTGGACAATATCTATCAAGAAATGAAATAGGAACTCCCATTATTCCGTCGTAATCAGAAGGAATTGCACTTGCACTAGGTACTTCAATGGCGTCATAATTATCGTATTGATAATATTCCTTTTGACTTTTCATTTTTTTATTGAATTTTAAGTTGTCATCCATTGTCATAAGAATCATTGGTTGATGACGTCGACCATGATCCATATTAGTAAACCAGCAACAATTTCTAAACTTAACTAGCCCTGTAGACTCATCATAGACTCCTTCTGCATAATTTGTTGGAGCATTACCCTCTATCCTAAAGTAAGCATTTCCTGCCGCAAAGCCATTACCTTGCCAAATTAAATTTTTAATGATCAAAGGAAACACCTCTTTATAGGTAATCGAATTGGAATTGGCAATAATGAGAAATTGCTTATTGGCTTCCATGATCCATGCAAGGAATTCACGAAACAGCGAGAACGGCGGATTAGTAATGATGATATCTGCTTCATCGCGCAAAGCCGTTACTTCTGCCGAACGGAAATCTCCGTCTCCCTCTAAATAATCCCATTCCAGATCATCTATATCAATGCGACCACTGGCATTGGTGTCATGGGTAAGCGTGAAAATCTTACCGCAAACTCTTGTCTTATCGGCTTTGAATCGTGGATTCTCTGTCTCAAATAACGTCGGCTGCCAATCGGTCTTATAGTTCTTACTCTCTATCGCATAAGACGTAGAGATAAGTTTCTTCAGGCCGAAATACTCAAAGTTTTGTGCAAAGAATTTGGTGAAATTGCTCCATTCCGGATCATCGCAAGGCAGCAAAATGGTTTTGCCCCGAAAGACATCAGGGTTGTACTCAATATAGGCGTTTACTTCCTTTTGTATGTCCGCATACTGCGTGTAGAACTCATCGTTCTTTGCGGCCTTGGCTTGGCTTAAATTTGCATTTTTTGCCATGGATTGATAATCATTTGTGCATAACTATCAATCCGTAAAAACGAAAAGGTGGAATTTATCGCTCGCATTCGGGAAAAGCGTCGGATTGCAAACCCTAACCAAAGCAGATAAATTCACACCTAAGGGTATGAATGCTTACCATTACTTTGGTTCGGGAGCTACGCTCCTCCAAATGCTTACTATTCGTTTTTATTCAAAATAGTTTCCGACGCTTTTTTGAATGCGAATAATAGTAATGCTATTAATATTTCAATTGGTGCTCACTTGCACCTGTCCTTCCTGTTTAACGTCGGGAAACGACGAGGGTTATAAAGCGATGTCTAAGCGATGGCCGATAAGTTGATTATTGCCAAGGTAAACAATACTATATACATTTTCTAATTCTTCGAAAAACGCGTACCAGGTAGTATGGCTGCTTTTGCGATAACGGACGTAATACAAGTCCTTTCCATCTACTTTGTACCTTTCAAAATACTCAGGCGCTTTCACACGAATAGAATTCTGCAGGTTTAGTGCAAAATAACGGAAAATATCACGCATATAATCTACTGCGTAATCTTCTTCGCTAAAGTACCGTTGCTCAACCAACTCTTTTACGCTTTCCTCAAACTGCAAAAGAGCTTGTCGTGTATAGACTACTTCTTTCATTTGAACATAGCACGGATACGGGGTTCTAAAAACGCCATCGCTTCATCAGCAGTGAAGTACTTTTGCTGCGGTGTTCCGATTCCGTTATTCTCGGAGCCTAACGGCATTTGTTTTGGTTCTTGAGTCTTCATATATTTTGTTTTAAAACCTTTGCGGGTGCAAAGGTACAACAAATTTTTGAATTGCGCAAGAAAAAGGTACTTTTTTTTGAACCACTCTATTATTTTTTAGAGAAACGGGCACAAAAAAAGCACAACCTTTCGATTGCGCTTTAGCTAGATGAGCTAATACCCCGTATTATTACTTATCATTTATTTCTTCGTCAAAGGGCAATGTGGGTAACTCAAGGCGATCGAAGTCTGATTCAAAGATACGATCTTGAATGACGCGATATTTCTCGAACTCGGACTCTGCATATTCTTTGGCTTGTTCGGCAGATACTTGTCCGGCATCGTTGAGGATGGGGCGTTCGGTGGTATCAAGGAACTTGTCAATACGCTTTGCCCAATCTTCCATGGTCATCGGGATATGCCGTTTCGCCATATCTTCGGCAACCTCCAGAAAACCGTTGACGATACGTCCCATAGACTCCAATTCCACTTCTTTGAGGTAGTTCTTGGCGATACTTACGTCGGGTTTGAGGATCTTGCCTTTTGGCGCGTGCTCCCATGTCGTCAAGCCCATGTGCTCCTTATCGGCATCGGCACGCTCAAGAATGAGTTCTGCGGCAGTGTGTCCATGTACGGCATAGTGCATTTTATTCTGCACTTTAGCAAAGAACTCCCGTGTGGTCGGAGCGTCAGGATTGTAGTCGATGGCGGTTGCATAGATATCGGTGATCTTCTGATAGAAACGGCGCTCCGACAAACGGATCTCGCGTATCTCAGCTAACAGGTACTCGAAATAATCTTCGCTGATGAACGCTCCGTTCTCCATACGTTTGCGATCGATGACATAGCCACGGATAGCAAACTGACGCAACACTGCAGTACACCATTGACGGAACTGAGTCGCGCGACGGGAATTGACACGATAACCGACGGAGATGATGGCATCGAGATTATAATATTTTGTCTCGTATTCCTGACCTGTTGACCCCATGTGTCGGAATTTCCGACATGTGGTATCCATATCCAATTCTCCAGATTGATAGATGTTTCTCAGATGCTCCGTGATAGTTGACCGACCTTTGTCAAAAAGGGTAGCAATAGCCTCTTGCGTCGCCCAGATAGACTCATCTTGATAGAAGACTTGTACACCTTCAGTTTTGTCTTCGGCCTGGAAGATCAGAAACTCTGCCGTCGAGTTACGTATTTGCAGCTGTTTGGACATATCTTCGCATTAATGTAATCGTTCGTTTCCGCGTTCGCACACAATTTCACGCTGCAAAATTACAACAAATATTTGGAATACACAAGGATTTGCACAAAAAAACGCACCAGAAGATGCGTTTTTTCTTACATTAGCCATTAACCTTTCGGCCTTTCGCCATTATTCCCCTAAATGCGGTAGCGAACAGCAAAGCCCAGCTTCCATTCAAAGAAACTGAAATGCAGTGTATCTGCATCATAGAAACCCAATCCGTAAACGGGACGGAAATCGAGAGAGAGTGCAATATTTCGAGATAAAATCGATTTTCCGTCAAAAAATGCCGCATTTTCTCTACTTTGGGTCAAAAAGAGCTTGAACCTATTGCACAAAAGAAAAAAAAGCAGTATCTTTGCACCCGATATCTGAGAAAGGTATCGATTGAGGTTTAGTTCTTTTAAGCCTTAATAAATTTGAGTGAGTGAGTAATATTTTTGGGACTCCCGTGACTGTGAAGCCATGGGAGTTTGTTTTATGCCTTCGGCTGCAGCAGTTTCTTGGCGGACAGAAGCACAATCACGGCCGTAATCGCAGAGAGGGTATCGCTGATCGGAATAGACCACCATACGCCGCTGACGGGATCATCAAAGAGTTTGGGCAACAGCAGCGCCAGCGGAATAAGGTACAGCACCTGGCGCGTGAGACTGAGGAAGATCGACCGACCGGCTTTACCGATGGAGGTGAAGAGGTTACCCGTCACCATCTGGAAACCGATAATCAGCATCGTCGAACAGATGATACGCATCGGCACTACCGTTTGCTCAATAAGCTCGATTTCATCGGAGAAAATCTGCGTTACAAAGACCGGAAAAACCTCTCCTAAAATGAACATAATTCCCATCACGCCGGTAGCATACGCGCAAGTGATATAAAAGGACTTCTTCACCCGGTCATAGTTCTTGGCACCGTAGTTATATCCGGCGATAGGTTGCATACCCTGGTTAAAGCCCATCACAATCATCGCAAAGACGAAGGTCAGACGGTTGATGACGCCATAGGAAGCAATCGCCATATCGCCACCGAAGAGTTTCAATTGATTATTGATGATGATGACCACAAAACAATGGGCGATGTTATACAAGAAAGGCGACATGCCGATGGCTAATGACCGACGGGTGATATGGCGGTTGAGTCGCCAAATTCCCCGATGAAATCGAACTAATTCGTTCTTATCCATGAACTTGGTCAACTGCCAAACGACCGCCACCGCCTGACTCAGCACCGTTGCCAAAGCCGCACCACGGACACCCATATCGAGACCGAAGATAAAGATCGGATCGAGGATGATATTGATCGTTACCGCCACGATCGTGGCCGTCATCGAAAATCGGGGATGTCCCGACGCTCGTAACATCGCGTTAAGACCGAAATAGATATGCGTCAGGATGTTTCCGAACAGGATGATCTCCATATAATCGTGCGCATATCCGATAGTGTCGGGACTGGCACCGAACGACATGAGGATCGGATCCAACCACATCAAACCCACCACCATCACCACCGCCGAGAGGATGATGTTCATCACGATCACGTTTCCCAACACCCTATTGGCACGCTCGTAGTCTTTCTCACCCAAGTAGATCGACAGCAGCGAGGAAGCACCGACACCCACCAGGCTACCGAACGCCGCACAGATATCCATGAACGGTTTGGCCACCGTCAAGGCACCAAACGCCAGCGAACCGCAACCGCGGCCGATATAGATACTATCGACGATGTTATACAGCGAACTGGCTGTCATCGCGATGATGGCAGGCAGCGCATAGGTCAGCAGCAGTTTATGCACCGGTGCGGTTCCTAACTCATATGTGACTTGCGATTTCACGGAATGCTTCTGCAGCAGGATGACCTACCTGTAACACAATCGGCGTACCTTCGTCTCCTCCTTCCCGGATGGACTGCACCAAAGGGATCTGACCCAACAAAGGAATATGTAATTCTTCAGCGAGTTTTTTTCCTCCGTCTTTCCCGAAAATATAGTACTTGTTATTCGGCAATTCCGCCGGAGTGAACCACGCCATATTCTCGATGAAACCGAGGATATCTACATGTACCTTCTCATTTCGGAACATCTCCACACCCTTCCGTGCATCGACGAGTGCAACGGGTTGCGGAGTGGTTACGACAATGACACCCGTCAACTGCAATTCCGCAATCAAAGTGAGATGGATATCACTCGTTCCGGGAGGAAGATCAATCAGGAAATAATCAAGTTCTCCCCAATGGGCATCTTCGATCAACTGCTTGATCGCATTCGACGCCATACCGCCACGCCATATCACCGCCTGCTCCGGATCGACAAAGAAACCGATGGACAGCATCTTCACGCCGTATTGCTCAATCGGTTCAATCAGCGTTCGGCCGTCCACCTCCACGGAATACGGACGACATTCCTCGGTATGGAACATCTTCGGCATCGACGGACCATGGATATCGGCATCCAGCAGTCCTACCCTATAACCGGCTTGCGCCAACGCTACCGCTAAGTTCGCCGTCACCGTACTCTTTCCTACTCCGCCTTTACCGCTGTGGATGGCTATCACATGCTTCGCATGGATGGGAGATTGGTGATTGGAGATTGGAGATTGGAGATTTTGCTTGACGAATTTCGTATGGATGTTCGCTACTACATTCGGATCGATATAGGTCTGCAAAGCCGTCTCCGCCGCTTTGAGCACCGACTTCATGAAGGGGTCGTTGTCCTTGGCAAAGATCAGGGAGAAAGACACTTCAAAACCCGAAATGCGGATATCGTCTTCCAACATCCCGCTTTCTATCAGGTCCTTTCCCGTTCCGGGATAACGCACATGCCTAAGGGCGTCAATAATCTGTTGTGGATACATCTATTATTTGGCTTTTGTTCAAAAACGGCTGCAAAGGTACTGCTTTTTTATGAGATACGCAAATTTTTTGGCACTTTTATTTGCATATATGCAAAAAAAATCGTACCTTTGCAGCCGCAAAAAGAAAAAGATGATCGTTACGGACGCTAAAATAGAACTTCCTGTCCTGAAAATGGTAGGTGCCACGGCCGATGAACTCGGTCTGGAATGCTATGTCATCGGCGGATGGGTTCGGGATCTGTTTCTGCACCGGCCTTCCAACGATATTGATATCGTTGTGGTCGGTTCCGGTATCGCATTAGCGGAAGCGGTAGCGAAGAAATTAGGCAAAGGCGCACATCTGTCGGTATTCAAAACCTACGGTACGGCGCAGGTCAAACGCGGTGAACTGGAACTGGAGTTCGTCGGTGCCCGGAGGGAGAGTTACACCAAAGACAGCCGCAATCCGGTCGTAGAAGACGGGACGTTGGAAGAAGACCAGAACAGACGGGATTTCACCATCAACGCCATGGCGATATGTCTGAATAAAGGTGAAAAGTTAAAGGTGAAAGGTGAAAGGACTCTCCAATATGGAGAGCTGTTAGACCCGTTTGACGGGATCGGTGATCTGGAGCGTTGTATCATCAAGACACCGCTTGATCCCGACATCACGTTCAGCGACGATCCCTTGCGTATGATGCGTGCGATCCGTTTTGCTACCCAGTTAGGGTTCTTCTTAGACGGCGAGACCTTCGATGCCATCGCGCGTAATAAGGAACGCATCGGCATCATCACCAAGGAACGGATCGCCGAGGAGTTGAATAAGATCATCCTCAGCCGCCGACCTTCCGAAGGGTTTATTTTACTCGACAAGACGGGACTCTTACCGCTTATCTTCCCTGAGTTAGCGGCATTGAAGGGCATCGAAGTGAAAGAAGGTCGCGGTCATAAGGACGTATTTTTGCATACCCTCAAAGTATTGGATAACTTAGCAGAGACCTCCGATAACCTTTGGTTACGCTGGGCAGCACTGCTGCACGATATCGGAAAACCGAAGAGCAAGGCATGGGATGCACAGGCGGGGTGGACGTTCCGGAACCATAACTACATCGGCGCCAAGATGGTACCTAAGATCTTCGCAAAGATGAAGATGCCGTTGAACGAGAAGATGGAGTACGTGAAGAAGATGGTGGACCTGCATATGCGACCGATCAACCTGATAGAAGACACGGTGACGGACAGCGCGGTACGGCGTCTGCTCTTTGAAGCCGGCGATGATATCGAAGACCTGATGCTGCTCTGCGATGCGGATATCACAAGTCGCAACGAAGAGAAAAAAGCCCGATTTCATCGGAACTATCAGTTGGTAAGGCAGAAGATGGTGGAACTCGAAGAACGGGACCGTATCCGCAATTTCCAACCACCCGTCAAAGGCGATGAGATCATGCAGATCCTGCATCTGGAGCCGTGTTCAACCGTAGGCGAACTGAAGATGGCCATCAAAGATGCGATACTCGACGGCATCATCCCCAATGAATACGAACCCGCAAAAGAATATATGTTAAAACTCGCCCATGAAAGGGGGCTTATATAGTATGATTTACAGATTTACATTTTCGTGCGAGGAAGGTGATCCTAACTTCCGCCGCGTGTTTGAAGCAGACGCTGATGCAACGTTCTTACAGTTGCACGAAGCGATTTTGAAGAGTGTGGACTATCCCGATGATCAGATGACGTCGTTCTTTATCTGCAACGACGAATGGGAGAAAGGTCAGGAGGTGACGTTGGTTGAGATGGAGTCGAACTTCGAGTACGACAACATGGTGATGAACGAGACCCGTCTGAGTGACCTGATTGAAGAAGTGGGTCAACGGCTCATCTATATCTTCGATCCGATGTTCGAGCGCTATTTCTTCGGTAGTCTTAAAGAGATCAAACCGGGTGCGATGAACGGCGTAGAATGCGTGGAGAGCAAAGGGAAAGCACCGAAGCAGTTGAAATCCGAAGATCCGTTAGCCGGACTGGGTAGCAAAGGTGGAGACGATGATTTTCTATTCGATGACGAGTTTAAGGACGAGTATGACTTAGGCGACATCGACATGGAAGGTTTCCAAGACCTGAGCTTCGACGATGGCACCATGTTTTAATGTTTGAAAGTTTGAGAGTTTGAAGGTTTGAAAACTCTAGTTTTGATACTCGGACCTACCGGTGTCGGCAAGACCGAACTGTCCTTACGGGTGGCGGAGCGATACGGCTGTCCGATTGTGAACTGCGACAGCAGGCAGGTTTTTCGGGATATCCCCATCGGTACAGCAGCCCCGACAGCGGAAGAACAGGCACGGGTGAAACATTATTTCGTAGGTACGCGTGCGTTGGAGGAAGACTACAATGCCGGTGCGTACGAACGGGATGCATTGGCTCTGTTGGAGACCTTGTTCAAGCAGCATAAGGTAGTGGTGATGGTAGGCGGTTCGATGCTGTACGCCGATGCGGTATGCCATGGACTGGATGACCTGCCTTCCGTACCGGCTTCCATTCGAGAGGAAGTAAAGGCGAAAGGAGGAATGGCGAACGGCGAAGGCTTGAGATGGCTGCAGGAACAAGTGCAGAAACTGGATCCGGTGTATTGGGAAGAAGTGGATCAGCAGAACCCTGCCCGTTTGATGCATTGCGTGGAGTTGAGTTTGGCTACCGGTCAACCCTATTCGTCCTTACGCACTCATACCCGCAAGCAACGACCGTTCCGCATCGTAAAAGTGGCTTTGGACCGTCCCCGGGAAGAACTCTACGCGCGTATAGACGAGCGAGTGAAGCAGATGATGAACGAGGGATTGTTGGAGGAAGCGAAAGCGGTGTACGATAAACGGCATCTGACGAGTCTGCAGACCGTGGGATACCGGGAGTTATTCGGATACATGGACGGGGAATATGACCTGGATAGAGCCGTGGAGCTGATTCAGCAGAACAGCCGCCATTATGCCAAGCGGCAGCTGACCTGGTTCCGCCGCGATACAGAGATACATTGGTTAAACGCCAAAGAGAGATATGAGAAAAATTTGGATATTATTGACAGTCTGCTGTGCGCTGATGGCGTGCAAGAAGATTAGTGTGGACTTTTCCTACAGCCCCACCGAACCGAGAGCCGGTGAGGCGGTAGCTTTCACGAACCTCAGTTCAAGCGGAGAGGACTGGTCCTGGAGTTTCGGAGACGGTAGTGTTTCAACGCTCCGCTCACCGAGTCATACGTACAAGAAACCCGGTACGTACAAGGTGGTGCTGAAAGTGGATAATAAAAACCGGTTAACCGCCACGAAGGAGTTAACCGTCTATGACACCGTTCCGACCTTTGTAGCATCGGACAGCGTGTTCTATATCTATGAGGACTACACCTTCACCGCCAACGTATATAACCCGTATAACTACGAGGTGACGTACGAGTGGATCGTGAATGAGGAGATCGTAGGCACCGAATCGACGATGACCTGCTATTTCACGCTACCGGAAGACTCGGCACAGGTGCAACTGAACCTGACTATCAACGGTGTGCTGTTTGAAATCGTCAAACGGTTCTACATCGAAGATGTGGACACCCGTTCCGTGTATTTCCGAACCGACGAAGCGGACTACCGTCAGCGTATCTTCGGTGAACGCGCCGAAGAGGCAATGGAAGATGAGACGGCGGCACTGCTGTTAGACCTGGAACAAGACACGATGCAGACCTATAACGGGTATGATTTTAAGTTAAGCGAATTAGATATGGTCTTCCCCGGTATCGAAGGGTTTAAGATCGCCAATCGCAAGATCTACTTCCGTCTGAACGGTCTTTGGGTAGCCAATATCGATGGTGCTAACATCGTAGCCATTGACGAGAGCAGCTGCTCGGCGATGACGATTGATCCGGAAGACAGCCGGATCTACTGGGCGAACGAAAACGGCGTATGGTACATGCCGTTCATCGGGTCCGACAACAATAAGTTCATCACCGTTCCCACACTACTGAATGAACTGAATAACGTAACGAAGATAGCTGTTGATTTATGATGCAACCAGATTATATTTTTGAAACCAGTTGGGAAGTTTGTAACCGCGTAGGCGGTATCTATGCCGTACTGAGTACCCGTGCTGCGTCAATGCAGGCGGAACATCCCGATAAAGTCTTTTTCTTCGGTCCTGACTTCGGCGACCATAGTGATATCTATTTCAAGGAAGATAAATCTCTATTGAAGAATTGGAGATTGAAGATTGGAGATTTGAAGATCCCTGTTCGTATCGGCCGATGGATGGTGCCGGGAGAACCGATTGCGATATTGCTGAAGTTTGACAGCCTGTGGGAGAAGAAAGATACGATCTATGCCTGGGCTTGGGATAAGTTCCAAGTGCAGAGTCACGCTGCGTACGGTGACTACGATGAGAGTTGTCTGTTCGGTTACGCGGCAGGTATGGTGATGGAGAGTCTGTATCAATGGCTAACAGCCAAAAGCCAAAAGCCAAAAGCCAATTTCTGCATGCATGCCAATGAGTGGCAGACGGCATTCTCGATCTTCTATCTGCAGGATCATTGTCCGCAGATCGCTACGCTCTTCACCACCCACGCCACGGGTATCGGCCGGTCGATTGCCGGAAACGGAAAACCGCTGTATGATTATTTCGAAGGTTACAACGGTGACCAGATGGCGCAGGAGTTGAATATGGTGAGCAAGCACTCGGTGGAGAAACAGGCAGCGCACCATGCGGATTGTTTCACTACCGTCAGTTCGATCACCGCTCGGGAGTGCAAGCAGTTATTGGACAAGCCTGTCGATATCGTAACACCGAACGGTTTTGAACCTACGTTTGTTCCCAAAGGCAAAGCCTTTGACGAGCGCCGGGAAGCAGCACGTGCAGCATTGCGCAAAGTGGCAGGTGAACAGTTAGGCGGTGTCGTTCCGGAGAACGCACTGTTCGTAGCTATCTCCGGTCGACTGGAATGGAAGAACAAAGGCATCGACGTGTTCGCCGAGGCCTTGGATAAGTTAGCACAGAAGATCTACCACAGCACGAAGAACGAGAAAGAGGTGGTGGCCTTCGTGATGATACCGTATCTCGACCGTGCCCCGTCACGAAAAGGCAAGGTGAGTGCGGTGTTTGTGCCCTATTACTTGGACGGTCACGATCCTTTATTCGGAAAGACGTACTATGACCTGCTGATCGGTATGGATGTAACGGTCTTCCCGTCCTATTATGAACCGTGGGGTTACACACCCTTAGAGAGTTGTGCGTTCCATGTGCCGACGATCACCACTTCCTTAGCCGGTTTCGGCGCCTGGGCCGCAGAACAGAAAGACCAATACGGTGTAGTCGTGATCGAACGTACGGATTCGAACTTCGGCGAAGTATCGAACCATATTGCGGACGACCTGCTGCGTTTTGACCGTCTGAGCGGTGAAGAGAAGGCACGTGCGCGCAAGGAAGCCGCCGCGGTAGCCAAGAAAGCGGACTGGAAACATTTCTTCAAATACTACCGCCAGGCCTATGACATCGCCTTGAGAAAAAGAGATAATCGTATAGATGAACTTCAAAATCCCCGTTTATTATGAGAAAAAGTTTAGTATTCATCGCTTTGATGCTGCCGTTTGCAGCTTTCGCCTGCACGAATTTCTTAGTAGGAAAGAACGCATCCGCTGACGGATCGACAATGATATCCTATGCTGCCGATTCGTACGGTATGTTCGGTTTTTTACATTTCTCCCCGGCAGCTGACTATGAAGAAGGAGCCGTGCGTGAGGTGTTTGACTGGGATACCGGCCGGCCGCAAGGTACCATCGCACAGGTGAAGCACACCTACTCGGTGGTAGGAAACATGAACGAGCATCAGGTGACAATCGGAGAGACCACCTGGGGCGGACGGGAAGAACTGTGGGACACCATCGGTGTGGACTACGGTAGTCTGATCTATATTGCACTGGAGCGCAGTAAGACAGCACGGGAAGCGATCGAATGGATGGTGTCGTTAGTAAACGAATACGGATATGCCTCCGAAGGAGAGACCTTCTCTATCGGTGACCCCAACGAGGTATGGATGATGGATTTCATCGGTAAAGGACCGGGAAAGAAAGGGGCCAACTGGGTAGCCGTTCGTATTCCGGACAATGCCATCGCCGGTCATGCCAATCAGTCACGGATCACTACTTTACCGCAGAGCAAGGCCAAGAAGACCAAAGAACAACGGAGACTGGAGAAAAAACTGAACTGCGTATGTAACGGAGACTGGATGTGGGACAAAGATATCGTCGCTTTTGCACGGGAGAAAGGCTATTTCAAGGGAGCAGACAAAGACTTCAGTTTCCAGGCGGCTTTCAATCCGTTTGATTTCAGTGGTTTGTACGTATGCGAAGCACGGGTATGGTCCTTCTTCCGCCATTTCAGCGAGGACATGGACCGCTATTTCGATTATGCGACCGGTGCCACTTTCCGGGAGACGAAAGGTGCTTTTGAAGGAGAACATATGCCGTTATGGATCGTGCCGAACAAGAAAGTGACGGCACAGGACATGAAGGAATGCATGCGGGATGAGTATCAGGGTACACCGCTCGATATCACGCAAGGCACCGATGCCGGTCCGTGGAACAGCAAACTGCGTTACGGTGGTTTAGGCTTTAAATGCGCCGTGAACGGAACGGACACCCTGCAGTACTGGTACGAGCGTCCGACGGCAACACAACAGACGGCTTGGTCATTTGTGGCCCAAATGCGAGGATATAACAAGAACGGTATCTTCTGGTTCGGTGTGGATGACGCGGCATGCAGTTGCTATGTACCGATGTTCAGTTGCATCAACCATGTGCCGGAGTGCTATGCGGAAGGGAACGGCGACAGTTACACCTTCTCTCCGACCAGTGCATGGTGGACGTTTAACATGGTGGCTAACTGGGCATACACCAAGTACAGCCGCATGTATCCGCATATCCGGGAGATGCAGAACATATGGGATGATAAGTTCAACAGCCAGATCGAAGGGGTCGATGCCGAAGCGGCAACATTAAGTGAAGAAGAGGCACGTGCATTCCTTACGGCTTACTCCTGCGCACAGGCAGAGAACCTGGTAGCAGACTGGCAACGGCTGTATATCTACCTGATCACGAAGTTCATTGACGGTCAGGAACGTAAGGAAGAGAACGGTCAGTTCAAACGCAATGCATACGGAAACAGTTGCGGTCCCAACCGCATTGCTTTTCCGGAGAACTACCTGCGTCAGGTAGCACCGGAGATCACGCATGAGTAAAGGTGAGGGGTTACCGGTTATGGGTTATGGTTGTTAGAACCGGTATGAGAAGGTGACGAACCAACCCCATTCGGACATGAACTGATTGGCCGTTTGCGGATGGCGAACGAGGTTATTCAGACCGAAGTCATAACCGGACTGCAGGCGGTAACGGTCCCATTCCAGACCACCACCGACACCCCATTGGATGTTCGCACGGATCAGTTGATCCGACATGCGGTCATAAGGTTCGGTAGCCACACCGATAGATTGCAACCAAGTCTTGGTGCCATCGCTGAGATGGGTCTCCATATAATCGTTTTCCGCCAAACCGATATGCAGTTGCGGACCGGTGTAGAAGAAAAGGTTGAGTTGTTTCCACAAAGGAATGGTGTAATAAACGCGCACCGGAACGGTCAGGTTATGCTCCAGCACCCGATGACGGATATACTCGGTCTGGGTAGAAGGCGCATCCATGGAACGCCAATGCTGGTTATTCCGACCATAGACAAGGGTATAAAGCAGACCCGTCTGCAAGTCAAAATGCTTCGGTAAAGCAAACGTGAACGTAGCACCCAGCCGCACACCGTGCAGGTAAAGCGTCGGGAAACTGTTCGCCTGCGAACGCTGCCAATGCTGCACATATCCCGCCTCTACACGATAGGAGACACCAAACACATACGGATCCTCTTTGACCACTTTCTTGGAAGGATCAAAGAACGTGTTATCCGCTATTTGAAAGGCCGGTTTATTACTATCATCTGCCAGGACAGCACCTGCACAGAGAACCGTTAACAATGCTATACTAAGTATCCGTCTCATAAATCGGCTGCAAAATTACTAAAATAAATTGACATACGCAAAAAAAAGTGCAAATTGTATAGTTTTTCTACATATTTACCGTATTATAAGCGCAATTTGAAGGTTGCTTTTCCCGTTATGCTGACGCAGTTCGGTGCGGCATTGGTGGGTCTGGCAGACTCGATCATGGTGGGTCATTACGGTACGACGGATCTGGCGGCGGTCAGTTTCTCCAATGCGATCTTCTTCACCGTCATGGTCTTTTCCATGGGTACGATGATGGGAGTGACGCCGATTGTGGGTTATGCCGTCGGGGCGCAGAAGATGCATAAGATCCCGTCGTATCTGGCGAACGGATTGGTCTATTGCGGCTTGATGTGCGTGTTCTCTTTAGCGATCTTGGCACCCTGTATTCCGCTGTTAGGCCATTTCGGTCAGGAACCGGAAGTGGTCTCCTGCGCGCGTGCGTACTATATATTGATAGTGCTTTCCATTGTTCCGTTCCTGCTGTTTTGTTTCTTCAAGCAGTTTTTGGAAGGACTGGGTAACACGTTTGTGGCGATGATCATTACCATCGGATGTAACCTGTTGAACATCGGTCTGAACTATGTGCTGATCTTCGGTCACTGCGGTTTTGAACCGATGGGTGCGGAGGGAGCAGGCTGGGCCACGCTGATTTCCCGTGCTTTGATGCCGATCTGTTTTGTGGCAGCAATGCTTATTCGCAAGGAATGGCGGATCCATCTGACGATGATGAGACGGGATATGATCTTATGGAAGAAGATCAAACACTTGGCGGAGATTGGAGCACCAATCGGTTTGCAGTCTTTTGCCGAAGCGTTTCTGTTCACCGCTTCGTTTGTCATCATCGGCTGGATCAGTAAAGAGGCCTTGGCGGCGCATCATATCGCCAATCAGATGTGCGACCTGACGTTTATGTTAGCTTTAGGCATCGGTTCAGCGACGACGATCCGCGTATCGCATCAACTGGGCAAAGGTGATTTGCATGCGGTGCGGATGGCGAGTCATGCGTCAGTGCATCTATGTCTGCTGATGAACACGATCGGTGCGGCTATCATGATCTTCGGCCGGCATGCCATACCGCATCTATTCACCGATGATCCGGCGGTGATACCAACGGCTTCGACACTGCTGCTGATCGGTGGTCTGTTCCAATACGCAGACGGGTTGCAGTGTATCGGAGCGGCGATGTTACGCGGTATTCAGGATGTAAGGGTACCGATGCGGATTGCTTTATTTGCCTATATACTGGTCGGGTTGCCTTTAGGTCTGTGCCTGGCTTTCCCGGCAGGTCTGGGTGCCAAAGGTATGTGGTTGGCGTTCATCATCGCCTTAGCCATTCCGGCCGTACTTTTCCATATACGATTTCATAAACAATTAAAACGAATAGAAAATGAAACCGAAACAAGTTTTTGACATTTTTGCAGAGATCTGCAAGGTGCCTCGTCCCAGTAAACACGAAGAGCGAATCAGTCAATGGTTACAGGATTTTGCCGCTTCGCATGGTATCGAGTGCGTAGCCGATGAGGCAATGAACGTGATCATGCGTGTACCGGCTACTCCGGGCTATGAGGACCACGAAGGCGTGATCCTGCAGGCACACATGGATATGGTGTGCGAGAAGAACGGTGACGTAGAGCATGACTTCATGAACGATCCGATTGAGACGTTTGTAGACGGCGAATGGTTAAAGGCAAAAGGCACGACGCTTGGAGCCGATAACGGTATCGGTATCGCGATGGCGTTGGCAGTAATCACCGATCCGGAACTTCAACACCCGGCGATCGAATGTCTGTTTACTGTGGATGAGGAAACGGGTCTGACGGGTGCGATGAAGTTACAAGACGGTATGCTGAAAAGCAAACGCTTGATTAACCTGGACTCCGAAGACGACGGACAGATCTTCATCGGTTGTGCAGGCGGTATCGATACGTTAGCAAAAATGCACTATAATGGCGAAAGGTTAGAGGCGAAAGGCGAAAGGTTAGCCATTCGGCTTTCGGTAAGCGGACTGATGGGTGGCCATTCAGGCGATGATATCAATAAAGGCAGAGCCAATGCAAATCAGTTGATCGTATGGTTCTTGGCACGTATCTGGCCGCAGACGGAGATTCAATTGGCTTCTATCCAAGGCGGTAACTTACGCAATGCCATTGCACGAGAAGCGGAAGCCGTCATCACCATTCCGATGGCGTACAAAGAGCAGATCCGTATCGAGTGGAACAATTTCGTAGCACAGATGGAAGGGGTGTTCGGTGAGGTAGAGAAAGAGATGCATCTGGAATTGGAGACCACCGACATGCCGGAGTTGTTTATCCCTGCCGACAAAGCATACCGCCTCATCATGGCGCTGTGCGAGTGTCCGCATGGTATGATCGCGATGAGCAAAGAGATGCCGGGATTAGTGGAGACCAGTACGAATTTAGCTTCTATTAAGATGAAGGAAGGCTATATCGAAGTGAACACCTCCCAACGTTCATCCATCGAAGCAAGCAAGCATCATCTGAAATGGGCTGTGGAACAGGCTTTATCGTTAGCCTGCGACGAGGTGACACACGGAGACGGATATCCCGGATGGGCACCGAATCCGCATTCGGCACTCCTGGAAACGGTAAAGAAAGCCTATATCAATTTATATAAGGAAGAACCGCAGGTACTGGCGATCCATGCCGGTCTGGAATGCGGTTTGTTCTTAGAGAAATACCCGTATCTGGATATGGTTTCCATCGGTCCGCAGATGTATGGGGTACACTCTCCGCAGGAGAGGCTGTCTATTCCGAGTACGGAAAGATGCTACGCTTGGCTTCGCCAAACGCTAAAATCCCTATAAATAGGTATTGTGCAGGTGGAAAAAAAGCAGTAATTTTGCAGCGTGATTAAAATCGCCGTCATAGGTCTGCCGCAAAGCGGAAAAAGTTCGCTAAGTGCGGCATTGCAGGGTTTGGCTGAAAGCAGTCAACAGGCCATGCAGTTTGTGGAGGTGCATCACCCCGACGAGTTGCATGGTCATACCTATGATGTGGTGCTGCAGGTAGTGGACTCGACGCGGCTGGAAGAGTCCTTGATGCTGACGCCGCATATCATCGATGAGCAAGAGAAGATCGTGATCGCCATCGGCCGGTATGATCTGCTGCTGAAGACCGACCATTCGCTGAACATCCCGAAGTTGGAGCAGTTGATTGGTGTTCCTACCTGCCGTGTGTCGGTGCGTCTGAACTACGGTTTACCGAACTGTCTGTCGGTGCTGCAGGAAGTAGCGGCACGACCGGCATCGGAGGCACACCCTATCTATCACTTACGTGATCAGGCGGATGAGGATACCTATCGGGCATACGTGCACGGTATTTTAACCGAGACCTTGACGCATGCCAAGAACGACAAGCATCAGACACGGTTGGAACGCATCGATAAGGTGTTGACTAACCCGTGGTACGGTTTTCCGATCATGATGGCTATCCTGTACCTGGTATTTTGGTGCACGTTTACCTTAGGCGCTTATCCGCAAGGATGGATCGAATCGGGAATAGACAGTTTGAGTAACTGGTGTCATGAAAGTTTGGCGGAAGGATGGTTCTCCAGCCTCTGCATCGACGGTATTCTAAGCGGTGTAGGTGCCGTGCTGGCGTTTGTGCCGAACATCATCATTCTCTTCTTCTTCATCTCGATGATGGAGGACTCGGGATACATGGCGCGTGAAGCGTATATCATGGACTCCATCATGCACAAGATTGGACTGCACGGCAGGAGTTTTGTGCCGATGCTGATGGGTTTTGGTTGTAACGTACCGGCGATTATGGCGGCACGGGATATACAGAATCCCAAGGACCGGGTGCTGACGATGCTGATGGTGCCGTTCATGTCCTGTTCCGCCCGTCTGCCGGTGTATATGCTGTTTGTAGGTGCTTTCTTCCCCCATCATAAAGCGCTGGTGATGATCTCGCTGTATGCGATTGGTATCTGCCTGTCGGTGCTGTTTGCGTTAATGATGAAGCACACACGGTGGTTCAAGCAGGACGATGACGATACCGTCAATGAGTTACCGGAGTTCCGTATTCCGCGTTTCCGTACGACGGCGGCGCATATATGGGAACGGGTGGCTGACTATCTGATGAAGATATGTACGGTCATCATCTGGGCATCCGTCATCATCTGGGCGCTGGAGTATTTCCCGACGCAGGATCTGAATGATCTGGAGCATTCTTATCTGGCCAAGATCGGCCGGTTCATCTCCCCGGTATTGGATCCCTTGGGTTTTGACTGGAAGATGTCCGTTTGTCTGCTAACGGGTCTGCCGGCGAAGGAAGCGATTGTTTCGACTATTGCTATCTTGTACGGAGGAGATATCTCCGCTGCCGGATTCACATCGCTAAGTGCCTTTTCGTTTATGCTCTTTGTGCTGCTGTACTTCCCCTGCGTAGCTACTATCGCTACCCTCCATCGGGAAGCAGGCCGCAAATGGGCATGGTTCACGGTGTTCAACAGTCTGGCCTTAGCCTGGATCATGGCATTCTTAGTGAACCAGATCGGTATCCTTTTCAGTTAATATAAAAAGAAACACCGGCTTCATAAGAAGTCGATGTCTCGGTACCGCGAGCCGGGGTCGAACCGGCACGCCCATCACTGGGCAAAAGATTTTAAGTCTTTCTTGTCTACCTATTCCAACATCGCGGCATGCTTTCAGGTCTTTCGATCAAAAGCGGGTGCAAAGGTACTGCTTTTTTTTGACATACGCAAGAATTTGCGCTTTTTTTTGGTGTTTTTTTATTTAGACACCCTCTTTATAGGCAGCAACGATGCGTTTGACAAGCGGATGTCGGACGATATCTTTCTCGTTGAAGGCGATGATAGAGATGCCTTTGATATCCTTAAACCGCTCCATGGCATCCTTCAATCCGGACTTCTGCGTAGGGGGTAAATCGATCTGGGTCATATCGCCTGTGACGATCATCTTTCCGCCCAAACCGAGACGGGTGAGGAACATCTTGAGTTGCAGCGCCGTAGTGTTCTGTGCCTCATCGAGGATGACCACCGCTTCGGATAAAGTGCGACCACGCATAAAGGCTAAAGGAGCAATCTGAATCGTGCCTTTCTCCATGTATTCCGCCAGTTTGGCGGCAGGGATCATATCTTGCAGGGCATCGTAGAGCGGTTGCAGATACGGATCGATCTTCTCCTTCATGTCCCCCGGCAGGAATCCCAGTTTCTCTCCGGCTTCTACGGCAGGACGGGAAAGGATGATTCGCTTCACTTCGCGGTTTTTGAGTGCTCTTACCGCCAAGGCGATCGCCGTATAGGTCTTACCGGAACCGGCAGGGCCGACAGCAAACAACAGGTCATTATCCTCGTAGGCCTTGACCAAGGCGCGTTGGTTCGTTGAACGGGCATAGATAGACTTGCCGTTTACACCGTGCAGGATCAAGTTATCCGTCGTCGTCTCCTGGGGTTTATCTCCGTGTAAGAGCATGAGGATATCCTGTTCGGTGAGGCGGTTATTGCGAATACAGAACTGCTCGCACAGATGTAAGGTCTTTTCGAAACTTTCAATTGCTTTCTCCGAGCCCGTCACTTTGACTTGATAGCCACGAGCTACCACCCGCACATCGGGATGTTGGTTTTTGAGACATAGGATATTGCTGTTATTCACTCCGTAAAAGGTCGGTGTATCGAGGGAGTCCTGTAGTAAAACTATCTGTTCCATGTACAAAAATATGCTGTACCCCGTTGTATAACAAGAGGTACGGTACGTTTAATTTTCGATTATACGTAATGGCCTGATCCAGGGTCTTTTGCGTCAGCGGCACGGTCTCGGCTTTGCACTCGATGATCATGAGTGGTGCTAAAGCTGCGTCATACACGACGGCATCGCAGCGTTTCCGGGCATCGCCCACCGTGATAGCCGTTTCCACCGCTATCCGGGACATTGGGTAGTCCAGTTGCTCCACCATCGCGTGTAATAACTGCTGCCGCACCCACTCTTCGGGTGTCAGCCGCACCCACCGATGCCGCCATTCGCAAAAGATCTGCTCTTTGTTGTTATAGATACGTGTTCTCACTTAAGGTAGTTATCTTTGAGAGAACAAGTACGGTTGAGTACCAGATGACCCGGTTTCGTATCGTCATCCACTACGAAATAGCCTTGTTTGAGCAATTGGAAGTGGTCGCCTTGTTGCGCTTTTGCCAAGGATGCTTCCACTTTTGCCGTTACCACCTTCAAACTGTCCGGATTAAGGAGATCACGGAAGTCCCCTTCCTCGGCACTTGGGTTCTCAACGGCAAACAGTCGGTCATACAGACGCACTTCTGCATCTACGGCAGACTTACACTCCACCCAGTTGATCGTTGCCTTGGTCTTCCTGTTACCGCCTTCGGTGCCGGACTTACTATCCGGATCGTAGGTAGCATAAACGGTTGTTAAATTGCCGTCGGCATCTTTCTCGCAACCAGTGGCCTGGATGATATAACTGCTCTTGAGACGTACTTCACGTCCCCCGGGGCTGAGACGATAGAACTTGTTATCTGCTTCTTCGAGGAAGTCGCCACGCTCGATCCACAGTTCTTTGCCGAACCGGATCTCACGGGTGCCGAGTTCCTCGTGACCGTCGATGTTCTCCGCAACGAGTGTTTCGCCTTCGCCTTCATAGTTGGTGATGATGAGTTTGACGGGATCGAAGATACCGCACACGCGTGGCGCGGTCTCTTTGAGGTCCTCGCGGATGGTATGTTCCAGCAGACCCTGATCAATCATACCTTCCACTTTCGTGTAACCGATACGATCCATGAAGTCACGGATGGATTTGGGGGTGTAACCGCGACGACGCAGACCGCAAACAGTCGGCATTCGGGGATCATCCCATCCGGCTACCAACCCTTCTTTCACCAACTGCAACATCTTACGCTTGGACATGACGGTATAGGTGATATTGAGTCGATTGAACTCACGCTGCTTCGGACGATAGTCCGGTCCGTAAGGACTCAAGCCGCAGAAGTTGGGACCGCTGAACTGATCGATGAAATAGTCATAGAGCGGACGGTGCACCTCAAACTCGAGCGTACAGATAGAGTGGGTCACACCCTCGAAATAATCGCTTTGACCATGCGCGAAGTCGTACATCGGGTACACTTTCCATTTGGTACCGGTACGGTGATGCGGGTGGGAAGTGATGATACGATACATGATCGGATCGCGGAAATGCATGTTCGGATTCGCCATGTCTATCTTGGCACGGAGCACCATTTTTCCTTCCTCTATCTCACCACGCTGCATCGCTTCAAAGAGACGCAGGTTCTCTTCAATCGGACGGTCGCGATACGGCGATGCTACACCCGGTTCAGTAGGTGTACCTTTCTGCTCGGCTATTTGCTCTGCCGTTTGCTCATCGACATAGGCTTTGCCCTGTTTGATGAACATGATAGCGAGGTCATAGAGTTGTTGGAAATAGTCGGAGGCATAGAAGATCTTGCCCCATTTGAAACCTAACCACGCAATGTCGCGCTCTATCGTTTCCACGTATTCGGTGTCCTCTTTGGCCGGGTTCGTGTCGTCGAAACGCAGGTTACAAACGCCGTTATATTTCTCAGCGATACCGAAGTCCATGCAGATGGCCTTGACGTGACCGATATGCAGGTATCCGTTCGGCTCCGGCGGGAAACGAGTCTGAATACGACCGTTATTCACTCCCTCTGCGAGGTCTTTTTCTACAATCTGCTCAATAAAATTGAGACTTTTTTCCTCTTGTTCCATATATATTATGCTTTTACTATTCCTCTTGTTGATGCTTTGACAAACGTCAAGATCCGATCTCTTTCTTCACTTTGCGGCATAGTTGCTTCGATATGCTCCAAGGCCTGTGTGGTGTTCAAACCGTTTTGGTTGAGGATGCGGTACACTTCCTGGATGGTATGGATCTGTTCCGGTGTAAATCCTCTGCGATTCAAGCCTACGGAGTTGATGCCGCAGAAGGCGATCGGATCCCGTGCTGCGATGATGTAGGGCGGAATATCTTTGTTGATCTTCGAACCGCCTTGAATCATCACATGACTGCCGATGCGGGTAAACTGATGCACCAGTGTACCTCCACCGACGATGGCAAAATCGTCTATCTCCACTTCACCGGCCAACTGGGTGACATTGGACATGATGATGTTATTGCCTAACACGCAGTCATGCGCCACGTGGCAGTAGGCCATGATGAGGTTATTGTTTCCGACCACAGTTTTTCCCTTGCTGGCGGTACCACGGTGGATAGTGACAAACTCACGGAGCACGCAGTTGTCTCCGATAATAGTCCACGTCTCTTCCCCTTTGAACTTCAGATCTTGCGGTACACAACCGATCACGGCGTGAGGGAAGATATGACAGTTATCACCGATGATCACGTTATCATCGATATACGCAAAGGCATCGATCGTCACGTTCTTGCCGATCTGCGCTTTGGGACTGATATATGCTAATTCACTTATCATTCTGAAATTACCTGATTTCTAAGTTTTCTAACGCATTGTGTATTGAACGTATGTCCGGGTTTGTACGCAATGATTTTTCCTTGCAGACGCATACCTAAGAGCGACAGGTCACCGATGACGTCTAACAACTTATGCCGTGCCGGTTCATTGGGATAGTTCAGCGGAGAGAGGTATCCGAGTTTGGTAGCATCCAAGTGCGGCTGTCCCATCTTATCGCAGAAATAATCCATACCGCTTTGCGACAGTTCCGTCTCATAGATCACCAAAGCATTCTTCAGGTCACCGCCTTTGATGAGTCCTACCCGTAACAGCGGTTCTATCTCACGCACGAAACAAAACGTACGTGCGGCGGCAATGTCCGTCGGGTAGTCCGACAGGTTCTTGAGTGTAGCGTGCTGTTCCCGTAACAGATTTGACTGAAAGGCAATCGTCACATCCACCTCATAATGGTCACAGGGTTCAATTCGCATCCGGTGACCGTGTTCGGAGATATACTCGATTGGTTCTGTGACCACATACACTTGTTGCTCTGCTTCTTGTTCTTCGATCCCCACTTTCTGAATCGCTTCGATGAACAGACGGGCACTGCCGTCCAAGATCGGCATCTCGGGTGCATCCACATCGATGATGCAGTTATCCACTCCCATGGCATAGAGCGCGCTGAGTGCATGTTCGACGGTGGATATCTTCCATTTACCTCGTTCCAACACTGTTCCCCTTTCCGTTCCCGACACGTAGTCGGCTAAGGCCTGATGGCAAGGTTGCCCCGGCAGATCGACGCGTCTGAGACAGACACCGGTATTCTCCGGTGCCGGATGGAAGGTAGCCGTCACGTGCAGACCGGTATGCAGACCGACGGACTGCAAGGTAAAACTATCTTTTATCGTTTTTTGTTTCATTTTCCACTTTGTTTAAACCGCACGACGGCACGTCTCCAGGTGGCGGCATCAATGGCGGGATAGCCCATGTACACACCCGGTTTTCGCACATTACCCGGTACACCGCTCTGGGCGCCGAACATGCAGTTATCCGCTATCTCGATGTGTCCGGCTACGCCTACCTGGCCTGCCAGCACACAATGTTTGCCTATCTTCGTACTTCCGGCGATGCCTACTTGTGCGCAGCAGAAAGTGCCTTCACCGATCTCCACGTTATGGGCGATCTGCACCAAGTTATCGATCTTGGCATTCTTGCGAATGATCGTACTTCCCATCATCGCCCGGTCCACCGTCGTGTTGGCTCCTATCTCCACATCATCCTCAATGATCACATTACCGATCTGCGGGATTTTTTGGTTGACTCCCTGTGGGTCTGGTTCAAAACCGAAACCGTCTGAACCTACGACTACTCCGGCATGAAGGATACAGTCTTTCCCGACCACGCAATGTGCATACACGCGCACGCCTGCGTACAAGACGGTATGGTCACCTATCGTGACGTTATCACCGATATACACATTCGGATAGATCTGCACACCGGCACCTAAGCGCACGTTCTTACCGATATACGCAAAGGCACCTACATAGGCATCCGCCGGAACTTGTACCCCTTCGGATATACAGCACGGTTGTTCGATTCCTTGTTTCGGAGGATTCATTGCCTTGCTCACGAGGGATAACAACTGTCCCATCGCAGCTCGAGCGTTATCGACCAGGATAACAGCCCCTCCGGCTTTTCCTTCTCCTTCCGGGAAGGTGACCTTCCCTTCCACCACACTACGGGTGATCAAGATCACACCGGCTTTGGAGGTGGTTAAGTAAGGCAAGTATTTCTCATCGGTGATAAACGAGAGATGATGCGCCTGCGCCTGCTCTATCGGTGCTACATCACGCACCATCGCGTTGGCATTGCCGTACAACGCACCGCCTAATAAACCCGCTATCTGTTGTGCACTAAATTCCATTTCTATATTTAAACAAATATCGCTTAATCGGTTTTCTGGTCAATGACGCCAAGTCCAATATCTCACTGGCCTCAGCGATGTCGCGCACCGTACCGTCGTTGTACAGGATACCGATGCTGTCGGCTTTCTCGGAGTAGGTGTTACTGGTAGAAACATGCTCCGACCACATGTATGTTGCATCTTGTTGGGAGATACCCAAAGCCTTTGCATACTCCCTGTTCAGTTCTTGTTTCCGGGTTTCCGTCAACGGTGCTTCAATTAATTGTCCTCTAAACAACTGACGGTTGATGAAACTGCGACTTAACAAACTCAGCACTTTGTCTTCACCGGCGATCCAGGCTTTGATAGCACAGAGCACGTCGTTATCATCCAGCAGCGCATACTGCTCCAAGGCCTCCGTATGGGTGCCGAACATGTCAAACGTTACCGGCTGGTAGAGGAAATAATGCAACGCAGGTGAGCAGAATAAATCTTTTCCTCCTCTTGCCAGTTCTTTGGCACGGCTGAGTATCTTAATCAGATGTTGTTCGGCAGCCACACTGGTCTTATGCAGATAGACCTGCCAATACATCAGGCGACGGGCAACGAGGAACTTCTCCACACTGTAGATACCTTTGACTTGCACGACCAGTTTATCGTCCTTCACATCCAGCATCTTGAGTAAGCGCTCACTGGCGATACGACCTTCCTGCACCCCCGTGAAGAAACTATCCCGGCACAGATAATCCATGCGGTCCACATCCAGTTGGCTGGATATCAACTGATGGAGGAAATGCTTCGGGTACTCGTTCTTGAATATGGCGATCGCCATGTCTAATGGCTTGTCGGTCATCCCGTAACCCGTAACCCGTAACCCGTAACCTCTCAAATCCTCATTAATACGCTCCATCATAAGGAGCGATATATCTTCATGCGTCACGCCGTCCACCAGGGTATGTTCCAGCACATGGGAGAACGGTCCGTGACCGATGTCGTGCAGCAGGATGGCTATCATCGCACTTGTCTCCTCCTGCTCCGTGATAGCCACCCCTTTTAACCGCAACGACATAATCGCTTCCTGCATCAGGTGCATCGCACCGATCGAGTGACCGAACCGACTATGCATTGCACCCGGGTACACCAGATAGGATAAACCTAACTGGCGGATCCGGTTCAAACGCTGCACATAAGGATGCTGCAGCACGTCGAAGATCAGATCATTCGGGATGGATAAAAACCCGAATACAGGATCGTTAATGATTTTTCGTTTATTTAGCACGTAATACTTTATCTATACTTGTCAAACGATAGGACATGTTTACATACAACTTGCATAAGCCGAACTGCAGCAGGCTCACTAACAGGATCACTACACCGTAGATGATCGCGCCAACACCCATTCCTTCGCTATGGTAGCCTCCATAGTACGAGTACGAATTATATTCGGACAAGCTGACAATACCCAGGATCACCAAAACGATGGATCCTAAGATACCTAATACGAGGAAGATCGTAGCGACCACGGATACCATGTTCTCGGAACCGGAATACTTCGCTTCTTCCAACACTTTCTTCTCCTCCGCAACAGGAGCAGGAGCAGGAGCCGGTGCAGGAGCGGCGGCTTTAACTGCAGATTGAACGGCTACGTTGATAGCCTCTAACATCTCTTCCTTGCTAAAGGACGGAGCTTTGGGAGCGGCGGCTTTTTTCGGAGCGGCTTTTTTCGGAGCGGCTTTCTTCGGAGTCTCTTGTGTTTCTGCCATAATCAGATACCCTGGTTCGTGTCGGGCACAACTGTTAATGAATACTCTGTTCTTGACTTTGACGTCGTTGATATTTGTCGATTTCTAATTGTGTATGCTTCATCCGGTGTTCCAGTTCAGCAATGTCCGACATCACGATCTTCAGATGATGCGCCCGTTCCAGCAATTCCAGGGCCTTGGCGTTCTTCGCATCGATCGCATACTCCTCAATTCGTTTCCCGTTCCGGTAGATCAGCAAGTCCCCTCCGTCATCACGCACCATGATCCGGATACCCGTGTTGTCCTTAAGCGTATAAAAACCATGATCCTGGTATTTCGGATCCTTGGGTTCGTATTTGAACAAGGCGATCAAGGAATCGGCCACCGGCATCAAGGCCTCGTGCTGGGACTGAAAATAAGCCAAAGTGCGCTGCTGGTCCACCAGACCTACCGAATCCCGTTCATGCTTCTCGGCACGGTACCGGTCCAACTTACTCTCACCCCCGCAACTCACCATCATCGACAGGCATATCATGCCTGCCAATACCATCGTCATATACCGTCCTATTCTCTTTCGCATAGCGCTGCAATCCTAAATTCGCTGCAAAATTACAAAAAAATATTGATATACGCAAATAAATTCAGGAAATTCGTAAGAATCCGATACCGAAACGCTCTACGGCGGCACGTTCCAGATCTTCTCTTACCGACGGATCGGCAATGCTGATCAGTGCCTTGGCGCGTTCTGCCAAAGGCAGGTTTCGGAGATAGACGATACCATGTTCCGTAGCGATATACTGCGCCTGGAAACGGGTGGTGACCACACCTGCACCGGGTGCCAGATGGGCGACGATCTTGGACTGACCTTTACTGGTCATCGAAGGAAGGGCGATGAAACACTTACCGCCTTCGGATAAGGCACCGCCGTACATGAAGTCATGTTGCCCGCCTACTCCGGAGATAATAGTGTCCCCTATCGAATCGGCACATATCTGACCCGTCAGATCCACTTCGACGGCAGAGTTAATCGCCATCACTTTAGGGTTCTGCCGAATGATCTGCGGATCATTGGTCCATGCCACATCTCGGATGACAAAATCCCGGTTTCCGTCCACATAGTCATACAGATGTCTGGAGCCCAAGATGAGGCTGCCTACGGATTTGCCGGGTAGCACTTTCTTAAGACTGTTATCGATCACACCGCTTTCGATCAAGGGCAGCACACCGTCTGTGATGGCCTCGGTATGCAGACCCAGATGCTGATGGTTTCTAAGGGCATTAATGACGGCATTCGGGATACCGCCTACTCCGATCTGGAGGGTAGCCCCGTCGGGTATCTGGGAGGCTACATAGTTTCCAATCTTCGTTTCTATCTCATTGGGCACCGGTGTCGGTACTTCGACTAAGGGCACGTCACCGCGGCACATGGCCGTGATCTTGGATATATGAATGACAGGATCCCCGAAGGTACGGGGCATGTATTTGTTCACTTGTGCGATCACGACGCGTGAACACTCGGCACCGGAGAAAGCGATGTCGGCGGAGACGCCGAAGGAACAGTATCCCTCTTCATCGGGTTCACTGACGTTAAGGAAGGTCACATCGACGGGCACTTGACCGCTTCGGAAGAGGAACGGCACTTCGCCCAAGAAAGCCGGAATGGTGTCCGCCACGCCTTCCCGCATGGCTTTGCGCAGGGTGTTAGGCACAAAGATCGACAAGGCTCGGAACGAATCCATCAGTTCTTTCTTCGCATACGGAGCATCTTCCGGTAAGATACCGAAACCGGAGATCAGTTTGACGTCGCGCAACTCAGCGGCACGTTCTACGAGTGCGTTGATGAGCACCGTCGGGATACTGGTACTGCCTTGTATGACAATGGTGTCGCCGCTGCGCACGTGGCTCACGGCCTCTAAGGGACTAACGTATTTGGGGCAATTCTGTGGGGTCATAAGGGTCGTATTGAGAATAGTCTTCGTTAAACTTACGCAAACGTTCTTCCAACTGCTCGTACTGGTCTTCGCGAATAGAGGAAGCACAGCCGCGCATACCTTCCCTGCAGGCACCGGTACTCTCGAGCGAGATGGCGGATACACCGTAGTAGATCAGTTTGTTCACTAACTTAGCGCCTGACCAGTCTTTATATCCGAAGGTGAAGAAGAATCCGTCACCTACGGCCTGGCCGTCGGCATCTTTGTCATAGACAATATGGAAACCGTTGCGCTGCATGATCTCTTTGATCTTATGGGCACGCCGAGCGTACTCCCGGGTGTTCTCCACGTAGCGTAACTTACCTTCGCAAGCCGCTTGGAGCATGGCCGCCATACCGTGTTGTACGGAGTGGGTGACACCGCTGGACAAGGCGTAAAGGAAGGTGTACGCAAAACTCTGCAATAACTCGCCGTTGTTATGGAGTCGTTTGCCTAAGGCCGGATAGACGCGTTTTGCCAGTACCGGATCGATGGCAACGAAAGCGGCACGCTGACCGGCATAGCTGAAGATCTTCGAACAGGAGATGAGTTGGATACAGTTATGCGTGTACCGACCTACAGACGGTTGATACGGTTCACTGTACGGGTTTCCTCGATCGGGATCCCGGAAGTCCATATTCAGGTACGCCAGATCTTCCAGCACGATGGCATCGTATTGAGTAGCTAACTCACCGATGATCTGTAACTCTTCTTCGGTCAGGCATGACCAGGTCGGGTTATTGGGGTTACTGTACAGGATGCCGGCGATGCGACCGCTTTGGAGGTGTTTCTCCAACTCCTCACGCAGTTTGGCACCCCGGTATTCGGCGATGTCAAACGCATCGACACGGCTTCCGATCACGGCGCATTGCATCTTCTGCACCGGGAAACAGGGATCCAGGAAGAGGATGGTGTCTTTTCCTTCCTGCAGTTGGATCACCATCATGTTGAGTGCAAAAGCGGCTTGCATGGAGCCGACGGTAGGCAGGATGCACTCCGGCGGTCGTTGCAGGTTGATGAATGCTCTTACGAACTCCGAGCCCCATTTCTTCACTTCGGGGATACCGATGATATTGGGATAATGAGCGGCACAGCCGTTGAGTAAGGCTTTATGCTCCGCCTCAATACCGATCTCCGAAGCCGGTAAACCGGGTTCACCCAGCGCCATGTTGACATACTCGACTCCGGTCGCCTGTTCGATGTTCTTGACGACACCGGCTAACTGACGGATACTGGCATTGCCTAACTCATGGAAGTTACGCAGGCCAAATTGACGGCATATGCTGTCAACGATATGTTTATCTAACGGAAAATGCATAACCTGTTTCTACAGCTTTGACGTTGGTTTCCACGACGGCTTCCCCTTTGCGTGCAAAGACACGTTTGACACCGTCTATCATCTTATCATGCTCGATGCCTAACATGGGTATCGCAGCGCCGAGGAGCACCATGTTCGCTGCCTGTGCCGGTGCACCCGCTTCTTTGGCGAGTGTTTCTACGTCCAAGAGCACGTGGTGTTCATAGGCTTTGATACGATTTAGTACCGTTTCTAACTCCGGATAGTTCGGAATATTGAGGAACGGCACACAAGAAGTGACGATCCATCCGTCCGGTGCCAGGTACTCCACGTAGCGCAGTGCCTCCATTGGTTCGAGCGAGATGATGAGGTCAGCTCCCCCCTTCGGGATCAAGTCACTCATGATGGGTTCCGACGACAGACGCAGATTCGACTGCACGTCCCCACCGCGTTGCGACATTCCGTGTACTTCCGCCTGCTTGAGATAGAGACCTTCTTGTAAGGCAGCTTCACCGATGACGGTGGCGATAGAGAGGATACCTTGCCCTCCCACTCCGGCTAAAATTATATCTTTTTTCATGATTTCTTGGCAGCTTTAAGATGACGTTTTAATGTTTGGATACACTCCCGACGGGCGATGACGACAGACGTGCCGGCATAGTCGATCTCTTCACGAAGGACATTCTTGATCTCGTCCATGTTCTTGGGCAGGGGAACGACGACACGCACATGTGCCGGATCGACACCGAGACCGGTGCATATCTGTTCCAGTCTTCCTGTTCCGGCGGAGTCTTGCCCCCCCGTCATACCGGTGGTTAAGTTATCGGAGATGAGCACCACCACGTTCGCATTGGCATTCACGCAGTCGAGCAGACCCGTCATACCGGAGTGGGTGAAGGTACTGTCACCAATGACTGCTATCGCTGGGTGTTGTCCGGCATCGGCGGCACCCTTGGCCATGGTGACAGATGCACCCATCTCGACGCAGGCATGGATCGCATGGAAGGGCGAGAGAGCGCCTAAGGTGTAACAACCGATGTCACCGAAGATTCGTGGGTTCGGATACTCCCGTGCCACCTCGTTGAGGGCGGTGTACATATCGCGGTGACCGCATCCTTGACAGAGTGCAGGCGGACGACCGACTACAATTGCTTCGGGTTCATGGACAGGCAGGGCATCTAAACCGATCGCTTTGCGTACGCAGTCCGGGGACAACTCACCCATGCGCGGCAGGTCACCCGTCAGACGACCTTTGATGACGATATCAGAAGGAACCATGCCACGCAGCAGTTCTTCTACCACCGGTTGTCCTTCTTCGATGACGAGGATCTCTTTGGCGCCATCCTTCACCATCTGTCCGATGAGAGCGGCAGGCAAGGGATATTGCGTGATGCGGAGGATGGAACAACCCATCGAGGCATCGTAGTTCTCCATGAGATAGTTGTAACCGATACCGGTGGTGACGATTGCTTTCTGAGGAAAGGTGCCGCGGGTATAGACGTTCTGTCCGTCCTGCTCACTGTGCGCCACAAAAGTCGGTTGCGCCGCTACCAGTTCGGCATAGTTCCGTTTGGCAAATGCCGGTAAGAGGATGAAATGGTTCACGTTTTCCGGCATGGACAACTCGTTTTGCGGACGCGGTGTATCGAGGGTGTTGACCACAGCACGACTGTGCGCCATGCGGGTGGTGACACGCAGTAAGATGGGGGTGCGCAGTTTTTCACTCAGGTCAAAACCGTACGCCATCATGTCGTAGGCCTGTTGCTGGTTACAAGGTTCGAGACAGGGGATCATAGCGAACTTAGCATAGAACCGGCTGTCCTGTTCGTTCTGCGAAGAGTGCATCGACGGGTCATCGGCAGCTAAGACAATGAGACCACCGTTGACACCGGTGATAGCAGCGTTCATGAAGGCATCGGCACAGACGTTCATACCTACGTGCTTCATGCACACCAGTGCCCGTTTACCCATGTACGACATACCCAATGCGGCCTCCATCGCCGTCTTCTCATTCGCCGCCCAGCGGCAGTGGAGATGTTTCGCCTTTAACTGAATGTACTCCGTCACTTCTGTTGAAGGGGTACCGGGATAGGCATAGACACCGCTTAATCCGGCATCGATAGCGCCCTGCGCGATAGCTTCGTCTCCTAATAATAAATGTTTCATGATATTAATGTGTTAGTATTTTTTCATTTGCGGGTGCAAAGATACGAAAAAAAAAGGACATACACAAGAGTGTATGCCATTTTTTACAGATTTTTCTGATAAATAGATAGAAAAAAGGTTCAAAAATAGTTGTTATTTCGAAGTTATAAACCTTAATTATATCGCACTTATCGCGCACAAATGACGCACTTATCTCGTACTTATCACGCACTAATTTTTGCATGTAATTATGTTGGTATTATATACTACGTATATAATACTAATAGTTGTCGCAATGATGCGACAAAAATGCACATTATAAAGAGAAAATTGCTATAAAAAAAGAAAAAATGCAGAAAAAAATCAAAATATTTGCACAATTCAAAAAAAAGTAGTAATTTTGCGGCGTATTTTGCGCACATATGCGCGTGTTTTTATGGAAAGAAATGGCAAAATCGGATTTTATTATTGAGGTAAACCATGTCTCGAAGCAGTTCGAGGATGGTAAGTATGCATTGGATGACGTAAGTCTTCAAGTGAAAAAAGGGGAGTTCGTCACCATCTTAGGTCCTTCGGGCTGCGGTAAGACAACGTTACTGCGTTGTATAGCCGGTTTTCAAGTAGCCAGTTCAGGCGAGATCTTATTAAAAGGGGAGGATGTGACGAAGACTCCTCCGTACAAAAGGCCTGTGAATACGGTCTTTCAGAAGTACGCCTTGTTCCCCCACTTGAATGTATTTAATAATGTAGCCTTCGGTTTGAAACTGAAGAAAGAGCCGTCAGATGTGATCAAGAAGAAGGTACGTCAGGCGCTGAAGATGGCGAACCTCACGGGTTATGAGGAGCGTAAGGTGGACACGTTGAGTGGTGGTCAGCAGCAGCGTGTAGCGATAGCGCGTGCGATTGTGAACCAGCCGGAGGTGTTGTTACTCGACGAGCCGCTGAGTGCGTTGGATCTGAAGATGCGGCACGACATGCAGATCGAGTTGAAGGAGTTACACGAGAAACTCGGTATCACGTTTATCTACGTGACGCACGATCAGGAAGAGGCGCTGACGCTGAGTGACCGCGTGGTGGTGATGAGCGAAGGTAAGATCCAGCAGATCGGTACGCCGACGGATATATACAATGAGCCGCAGAACTGCTTTGTGGCGGATTTCATCGGCGAGAGCAATATTCTGAGCGGTACGATGATACGCGACAAGCGGGTGAAATTCTGCGGACAGGAGTTTGACTGTATCGACACGGGGTTCGGTGAGAACAATCCGGTGGATGTCGTTATCCGACCCGAAGATATTTACGTTTGGCGCAAAGAGGATGAGAAACGCGGAAAGGTAGCGGTGAACGAAGAGGATGATGCCGAAGATCGCGTGCCGAAGGGGAAGTTTACGAAATGGTACGGCGAGGTGCAGAGTTGTATTTTCAAGGGAGTGCACTATGAGATGCGTGTGCTGACGCCGGATAAATATGAGTTTTTGATTCAGGACTACCATGAGTACCTGCCGGGAACGGAGATCGGAATGCTTGTGAAGCCGGAGGATATCCAGATCATGAAGAAGGAGCACTATGTCTATAACTATTTCGAAGGCGAGGTGCAGAAGAACGGCAAGGTGCGGTTCTTAGATGCGGACTGGGCGGTAGAAGAGAAGGCGCTGGAAGGTTTTGAACCGGGCGAGAAAGTGCAGGTGCGGGTGAAGTTCCGTGATATCGATTTGCAAGACTATGAGGAAGAAGGAACGCTGAGCGGTGAAGTGCATTTCATCCTGTTCAAGGGCAATCACTACCATCTGACGGTTCGTACCGACGAGGGTCATGATCTGTACGTGAACACGAATGACGTATGGGATGACGGAGACAGAGTGGGAATTGTTATCAAGCCGGAAGATATTCGGGTTGATAAAATGAAAAATGAAAAATGAAAAATGAAAGGAAGTGAGTAAGATTCTTCAAATATTCTCATCGCGTCGGACGTGGGCATGGCCGTATGTGGTGTTCTTAGTGCTGTTTGTAGTGCTGCCGCTGATTATTGTGGGCGTGTATGCGCTGACGGACATCAACGGCGATTTCACGCTGAGAAACTTTGCGAAGTTCTTCAGTCACAGTGCGGCGATACAGACGTTTTTATACTCGGTGATGATCGCGGTGATCAACACGGTGATCTGTCTGCTGATCGGTTATCCGGCGGCGTATATCATGGCGCAGGCGGAGTTCAAGACACCGGCGGTGATGGCGATGCTGTTTATCCTACCGATGTGGATCAATTTCCTGCTTCGTACCGTGGCGACGGTGGAGCTGTTTAACATGTGCGGTTTGCCGTTAGGTGAAGGTGCGTTGCTGTTCGGTTTATGTTACGACTACCTGCCGTTTATGATCTACCCGATTTATAATACGCTGCAGAAGATGGATAACAGTCTGGTAGAGGCGGCGCAGGATTTGGGAGCGAGCAGATGGCAGAGTTTCTGGAAAGTGATCGTGCCGCTGAGTATGCCGGGTGTGTACAGCGGTATTGTGATGGTGTTTATGCCGACGGTAAGTACGTTTGCGATAGCCGAGTTGCTGACGCATAACAATATCAAGTTGTTCGGTAGTCTGATTCAGGATTATATCACGACGACGGACCTGCTGAACTACGGAGCGGTGCTGTCGTTGGTACTGCTGATCATTATCGGTCTGACAAGCTTCTTCGGTGACCACGGTGGTTCCGGAGAGGAGAAAGGAGGGGTGGTATGAGACGGTTTTTAGCTATTGGCTATTGGCTGTTGGCTGTTAGCCTTTCCGCTTTGGCGCAGTCGAATGTGAACTATAGCGTTCGAGTTGGGGAGACAAAGGAGAATACGGTGCTGGCAGAGTTCCCGGAGAGTTATGAGGGAAAGAAAGTGAATATCCGAATACAGACCGTTGCACTGACAGAAGACAGAGCACAGACTGATTCACTGGATTTTGTGTTTGCGGATGAGGAGATAGAGGCGTTAGGCACATGGGGTGAGCAAGTGTTTGCATACACGGATGAAGGAGAGACGGAATGGACTGTTTGGCGGAGTAAGAAAGAGCCGAAGAACCGGAACCAGGCGGTGAAGGTGAAGAACGGTCGTGACAGTTTTGAGCAGTATCTGCAAGAGACTTTGGGAACGCGTGCCAACAGAGGCTGGATCTGGTGGATCTTTGCCGGCGTGATCGGTATAGGAGTGCTCATCAAGTCGATCCTGACGATTCGCAAACGGAGGGCGGAGAAGTTATTGAGTTCGGTGGAACAAGAGACGCTGCATCGTATGCGGATGGGCAACCGGAGACATTATATCTCGCAGGCGTACCTGTGGATTTTATTATTGGTATTATACGCGCCTATTGCGCTGATTGTGATTTACTCGTTCACAGACAGCAAGATCTTAGGCAACTGGACCGGATTCTCGCTGGAGCTGTATGCGAACCTGTTCACGGGTCATGCGGATGCAGGGCTGAACAGTGCGATATTGAACACAGTGATCATCGCGTTGATTGCGGCGGTGAGTTCGACGATTTTGGGTACCTTGGCGGCGATCGGTATTTATAACATGCGTGCCCGTCACCGGAAGGCGATCAGTTTCCTGAACTCGGTGCCGATGATCAACCCGGATATCATCACGGGTATCTCGCTGTTCCTGCTGTTTGTGGCCTTGGGAGTGAGTCAAGGTTTGGCAACGGTATGTATCGCGCATGTGGTGTTCTGTACGCCGTACGTAGTGCTGAGTGTGCTGCCGCGTCTGAGTCGCATGAATCCGAACACGTATGAGGCGGCGTTGGACTTGGGAGCGACACCATTCCAGGCGCTGCGAAAAGTGATGTTACCGGAGTTATGGCCGGGAATGCTGAGCGGATTCATCTTGGCGCTGACGCTGAGTGTGGATGATTTCGGCGTGACGTTCTTCACCAAGGGTAGCGGAGGTTTGGAGACACTGAGTACGTTCATCTATTCGGATGCACGAAAAGGCGGTCTGACACCGGAATTGCGACCGTTGTTCACGATCATCCTTTTGGTGATGCTGACGGCATTGATTGTTATCAATGTACGGAGTAACAAGAAAGCGAAAAAAGAACAAAAACAATAAATAAACAAAAAAGAAATGAAAAAATTATCTGTATTAGTCTTGGCTGTTGCAGCCGTTCTGTTTACCGCTTGTAACCATGCGGATCGTGCTCATCAATTGAAAGTGCTCAACTGGGCGGATTATATTAATCCGGAGGTGAAAGCCAACTTCGAACAATGGTATTTCGACCATACGGGTGAGAAAGTGGAACTGGTTTATGAGATGTTCGATATCAACGAGACCGCTTTGACGAAGATCGAGGTAGGTCACGAGGATTATGACGTGTTCTGTCCGTCGGAGTATATCATCGAGCGTATGCTGAAGAAAGGTCTGGTTCAGCCGATTCAGAAGGAGTTAGTCGATGACTCGATCTACTATTTCGACAATATCTCTCCGTTCGTGAAGGAGAAGTTCCAACAGATGGCACCGAGTGCAGACATCACCGTGAGTGACTACACGGCCGGTTACATGTGGGGAACGACAGGATTCATCTTCAATCCGCAGCACGTGAATGCAGAGGATCTGCACTCCTGGGCAGCGATCCTGAATCCGAAGTTTGAGAACCGCATCCTGATGAAAGATGCGTTCCGTGACGTTTACTCGGTATTGGTACTGTACGCTTTTGCAGACCAGATCGAGAAGGGTGAGGTAAGTCGTGAGGAGTTGGTTCGTGACATCACTCCGGAACGCGTAGAGGCAGTGAAGGCTATTCTTTTACAGGCGAAGGATCAGATCTGCGGTTGGGAGGTTGACTTCGGTAAAGAAGAGATGACGAAGGGTAAAGCATGGATGAACCTGAGTTGGTCGGGTGACGCCCAGTTTGCGATCGAAGAGGCGGCTGAGATGGATGTGATGCTGGATTATATCATTCCGGAAGAAGGTTCGAACGTATGGTTCGACGGGTGGGTGATCCCGAAGTACGCGAAGAACGTGAAGGCCGCTACGTATTTCATCGATTATATGTGCAAGGCTGAGAACGCGTTGGCTAACATGGACGAGATCGGTTATGTATCCTGCGCCGGTGGTGAGAAAGCCGCAGCCGAGATCTTAGCTGAGATGAACGATGAGGAAGAATGGCCGGAGACGGTAGATGCAAGTTACTTCTTCGGAGACGAACCGATCGAGGTGGAAGACGAGATCTTGGATCCTCATGCGCTGCACCTGAATCCGGTGTATTATGCAGACAAGAGTATCATCGACCGCTGCGCACTGATGCATGATGCCGGCGACGCACAGGAGATGCTGCTGGAGATGTGGAATGCGATTAAATTAGCAAGATGAGAAAATCTATCAAACTAGGAATCCTAGGCATCCTAGGTTTTCTAGGAACCCTATTATCTCCTTCTTTCGCTCAGACGACGGAGATGGAGACACGCTATCAGGAGTTGTCGGCACGTTTCGATGTGCGCGACAAACTCCTGCTGCGTGACTTGAAGACCTATCTGCAGGCTTTTCCGTACACCACTTTTGCCGATGAGGTGAAGTTCATGCAAGGTGTACTGCAGGCGGAGAAAGGTCAATACAAACAGAGTCTGAAATATTTCGACGGTATTCAAGTCAAAGCCTTGACGCGTGATCATCAGACGGAATACACGTTCTATCGCGGTTATGATTTCCTGATGATGCAGGAATACAAGGTAGCTGCTGTTCATTTCCGCAATTCGAACTTAGTGAACAACGAGCGTTATGCAACCCGTGCGGCTTATTACGCCGGATATTGTCACTACAAATTAGGGGAATACGACAAGGCGATGAACTATTTCAAGAGCCTGGAGAACCGACCGGAGTACGCCAAGACGATTCCGTATTTCCTGACGCAGATCTACTATGCGAAGGGGGAATACGAGGAAGTGGCGACGCGTGTGGAACAACTGCTGCAAGACAACCCGGAGGGGGAGAACAACACGGAGTTACACCGTATGTTAGGTGAGATCCATTACCTGCAGGGCGATTACCGTCAAGCGGCGGAGCACCTGAAACGGTACCATAAAGCGGTTTCCGCCAACAAGGAAGAGATCATCCGGAACGACCTGTATATGTTAGGTTCTGCGGAGTATCGTTTAGGGGAATATGCCGAGGCAGTGAAGTACCTCAAGCAGATGAAGCAGTTGAAAGACACGCTGTCGGAAGCGGCTTGTCTGACGATGGGTAACGCGTATGTGAAGTTGAAACAACCGGAACAGGCGAAGTTATCGTACAAAGCAGCCGCAGCGTTCGGTATTACACCGGCCGTGACGGAAGAAGCATCGTATAACTACACGCTGTGCACCTATCAGTCCTCGAGTGCGTTAGGCGAATCGGTGCGGGCGTTCAATGATTTTTTGCATCAGTTTCCGAAATCCAAATACGAGAGTAAGATCCATCGTCTGCTGAGTGACGCGCTGATGCAGAGTAAGAACTACACGGCTGCTATTGCGCTGTTAGACTCCCTTCCCCACCCGACGCAGAAGATGATTCAGACGAAACAGTATCTGCGTTATCAGTTAGGAGTGGATCATTTTGTGCAAGGCAAGATGAAGCAGTCGGCAGAATGGATGACGGAAGTGATAAAGCACGATGCGGAGCATCCCCAATACACGACGGAGGCGTATTACGTACGTGCGGAAGCGAACTACCGTTTGAAGAATTATAAAGCGGCGGAAACGGATCTGAAGACTTTCTTCAGCCGTTCGGATGCCAAGCAGAGCAAGAACTACACGATAGCGATGTACCTGCAGGGATACTGCTATTTCTCGCAGCAGCAGTACGACAAGGCACAAGTAGCGTTTACGAACTATATTGATGCGGCTTTGGCAACCGAACCGACGTATCCGGATGCGATGAACCGTATCGGCGACTGCTATTTCATCGCCCGTCAGTTTGCGCAGGCGATCAGTTATTACTCGCAGGTAAGTAACATGCGTGCAGCGGGCACGGACTATGCGCTGTTCCAACGCGGTTATGCCTTAGGTCTGCAGCATAAGCATCAGGAGAAGATCGACGTGATGCGGGACTTGGTGAAGAAATATCCGAAGTCGGACTATGCGGATGACGGAATGTACGAGATCGCCCGGGCACAATTGCAGAAGAACGATGAACAAGGTGCTATCTCGACGTATGAGGAGTTATTGAAGAAATACCCCAACTCGTCTTTGGCACGCAAGGCATCGCTTGAGCGGGCTATGCTGTACCGCAATCTGCATCAGAACGAACAGGCGATAGCTGCTTACCGTCAGACGATTGAGAAATACCCGTCCACGGATGAGGCTTATACGGCGCTGGATGCGTTGCAGGTACTGTACGTGGAGACGAATAACGTAGGCGAATACGTAGCATACACGAAGGACCTGGGTAAACTGAATATGAACGTGACGACGCAGGAAGACTCGTTGCTGTATGCAGCGGCGGAGATGCAGTACATGCAGGCGTCGTATCAGAAAGCGATTGCAGCGCTGACGAACTACGTGACGCAGTACTGTCCGGGTGGACGTTACTGCACTATTTCCCGGTATTACTTGGCGGACTCGTATGACCGCTTGGGAATGACGAGTGAAGCCTTGGAGCAATATAAAGTGCTGGCGGAGATGAGTGCGAACCCGTATCAGGAAGAAGCAGCTATCCGTGTAGCGGAGATCTGTATGGATAAGAAAGATTGGCTTTGCGCATTAGAAGGGTACTACCGGATGTTGGCTTTATCCTCTTCGCACGAGAATACCGTTACGGCACGTATCGGTGTGCTGCGTTGCAGCCGGGAGTTGGAGCGTCATCAGGTGACGATCGACATGAGTGAACAGATCCTGAATGACAACCCGGATGAGGAGACGCGTACGGAGGCGCTGTACGGTAGAGCGAAAGCGTATGTAGCAACCGGTCAATGGAGTAAGGCACAAGCGGATTTGCGGAGCTTGGCAGAAGAGGTGCGTACCGCTAAAGGTGCGGAAGCGAAGTTCCTGTTAGCACAGAGTTATTTTGAGTTAAAAGACCTGGATGCAGCGGAAAACGAAGTGATGAGTTTTACGCAGATGCAGACCTCGCAGCAGTACTGGTTAGCACGTGCGCTGATCCTGCTGAGCGATATCAACCGTAACCGTGGCGAGTTGTTCCAGGCACGGCAGTACCTGCTGGTGCTGGAGCAGAACTATGTGCTGCAGACGGATGATATCCATGCGCTCATCGCAGCGCGTCTGACGGAATTGGATCAGATGGAAGAACCGCAAAGAAAGGAGGAGGGTCATGAAATTGAAGATTGAAGATTTTAGATTGATAATTTTAGGACTCCTAGGAATCCTAGGTAGTAATACATACGCACAGACGGATACGCTGAACCGGAGTGTGACGGTGGAACGGGATTTTCAGCCGACGATACAGGCGGCAGGAAAAATCTCCACCAAGCCGGCGGTGATCCAGACCCAGATCGATGCAACACCGGTGGAGTACTCAGAATACACGGCGCCGGTGACACCGGAGACAAGTTTCAATCCGTTACTGTCCCAGCCGACACGTTTTGAACCGGGTAAACGGTACAACGGTCATATCAGCGGTGCGATCGGTCATCCGAACACGTTCTTTGATTTCGGCTATCATCTGGATGACGGAAAGAAATCGATCTTGGACGTGTATGCCAAGCATCATGCGGAATGGGGTCTGGCGGCGTTGAGTAAGAGTAAGTTAGGTTTGAACTTCACGCATACGTTCTCTACCTGCGATCTGTATTTCGGCGTCAACGGCGGAAATATCTTCTACCATAAATACGGTCATTTCTACGACTATTCGCAACAATGGGGTATGTGGGAGAAGAACAAGGTGGCATATGCCAATGCGGCTCCGTTAGGCCCGAAAGACCAGACAGCGCTGTGGACAGCGGAAGCTTATTTAGGTATTAAGGCGAATGCAAAGCAGGAGTTTCAATATCAGGTACAGACGGGATATCAGTTGTTTGCCAAGATCGGTGCGGTTGCTGAACATCAGGTACGCACAAAAGCGGCTTTCGACTGGCATGCTGAGGAGCATCATGTGGGAGCAAACGTATACGTGCAGAATAACTTCCTGCAGGTGAACGACGTCTTGGGTATACCGGATTCGCTGTACCGCAACCGGCATAACTTCCGTATTGAACCGTACTATGCGTATGAAGGAAGACGGGTGCGGATCCATCTGGGTGTGAACCTGGATCTGAACCTCGGTCACGGCCAGTTACTGTCGGGTTCGGAACAGATCTCATTTGCTCCGTCACCGCATATCAACTTCGAAGCGCAGGTAGCCAAACAATGGTTAACGATCTACGCGGATGTAGTAGGTAGTCACGGATTCGGTACACTGCAGGGCTTTATGGAAGAGAACCGTTACCGCCTGATTCATGCAGGTATTGTGGAGCCGCACCATGCGTCTTATACACCGGTGGACGGTGAGTTAGGTTTTCATATCCGTCCGTACCGGGATCTGCTGATTGAGTTACACGGAGGTTACGCGTATATGATCCATGAAGATATGTGGGTAGCGAACACGAGTAACACCACGTTTAATTATCAGTCGCTGAACGTGCCGATGATGGCCGGTGACTTCAGTTACCGACACGTCAACTACCAACGCGGTAAGATAGGTGGTCAGATCAATTACCACTATCGCGATATTGTGCGTGTGAACGTGGATGGTGACTACTATATCTGGAAAGGCGACACGACGGTGTATGACCGGCCTAATTGGGAGTTAGGTGTCCGTATCGACGGCCGGATCGACAAACACTGGTCGCTGTACTCGGATAACCATTTTGCCGGAAGCAGGTTAGCGGCCACGTATGACGGTGCCACCGACACCTATACCGACGTGACGTTGAAGCCGATCATCGATCTGAATCTTGGTCTGCAATACGATATGTGGGTAGGCAAGGCAAAGGCGAAAGGCGAGCGATTAAAGGTGAAGGCAAAGGGTGAGCAGGTGATGCAGCCGGAAGCAAAACCGAACCTGTCGTTCTTCTTCCAACTGAACAACTGGTTACACCGCAAAAACGAATATTATTACGGCTATCGTTCCCAAGGAATCAATTTTCTGTTAGGCGTAACGTATAAATTTTAATCATTAACGGGGTGCTTCGGCTGAGAACAAACCCTTTGAACTTGAACAGGTAATGCTGTTAAAGGAATTATGAAGACATTTAGTAAAAAGTCGAAAGTCGAAAGTCGAAAGATTTTCCTTTCCTTAAGCGCATTAGCGCTAATGAGTATGTCTGCTTTGGCGCAGACGAGTGAAGACACGATCACGATCCTGATGAAACAGTTAGAGGACATCGAGGTGAGTGTAAAACGTGTGCAACAGACCACGCTTTCTACGGCGGTAATGAAGAACGAGGATCTGAACCGGGATAACACCGGTCAGAACTTACCGTATCTGCTTTCGACTACGCCGGGTTTACAAGTGACAAGCGACGACGGATTAGGTGTAGGTTACACCTATTTCCGTGTGCGCGGAACCGACCACAGCCGGATAAACATGACGGTGAACGAGGTGCAGTTGAACGACCAGGAAAGTCAGACGGTGTTCTGGGTAAACATGTCAGACATGGCATCGTCGGTGTCTCAGATCGACGTGCAACGCGGTGTAGGAACAAGTACGAGCGGTTCGGCTTTCGGTGCCGGACTGAACATGCAGACGAACTTCTTAGATACGACGAGTCACATCACGATCGGTTTCAACGGCGGAATGTACAACACGTTCCGGGAGATGGTGAGTGCACATGCCTCGATTGCTAACCGCTGGATGATCAACGCCCGTTTCAGCAAAGTGAACTCCGACGGATTTCTCTACCGTGCCAAGAGCGATCTGTACAGTTTCTACGGTGACGTAGGATGGTACGGCAACAAGACGCACGTGATCTTACGTGCTTTCGGTGGTGCTGAGAAGACGGGCATGGCCTGGGAAGGAGTGGATTACAACACGGCTTACGGTATTGATGGAGCCGACCGGCGGTATAACCCGGCGGGGGAATATACGATGCCGGCAGCAGACGGTTCCGATTCGACGGTGTATTACAAGAACCAGACGGATAACTATGCACAACAGCACGGACAGTTGACGATCAACCACCGTTTCACACCGCAGTGGAGTCTAACGGCCACCTTGCATTACACGCATGGAGGCGGATATTACGAGCAGTACAAGAAGAAGAAATACAGTTACTGGGGATTAAGCGACAGCGGTAAGACGTATGGTCTGTACATGAAACATCTGAATAACCATTATGCCGGATTTATCGTGTCGGGTAAGTACCTGTCAGAACCGTTAGACTTGCAGATCGGTGTTGCCGGAAACAACTACTACGGACAGCATTGGGGTATCCTGGATTACTTAGCGAAACCGTCGGCACAACTGCTGCCGGTGCATTACGAGTATTACCGCAACGATGCCAACAAGATCGACGTGAACACGTATGCCAAAGCCAACTGGCGTATCATCCATAAGGCGCAGGAGAAACTGGCTGTCTATGGGGATCTGCAGTACCGATATGTGCGGTACAGCCGAAACGGTATTAATGATGAGAATATGGAGGATCTGCCGTTGACGGTGGACTACCATTTCTTTAACCCTAAAGCCGGGTTGACGTATCAGAACGGAGGACATACGCTGAGTGCCTCGTTTGCGATTGCGAACCGGGATCCGAGTAGGAATAACTACAAGGAGAACGCCCGTTGGGATGCCGCAACGCAAACCTGGACTCATCTGCCGAAAGCGGAGACGCTGTATGACTATGAGTTAGGCTACCAATACGCGCATGCGCGTTATAATATAGGTGTGAACCTGTATTTCATGGATTATGACAACCAGTTGGTGCTGACGGGTGAATACAACGACGTAGGAGCGTACAAGACGATGAACGTGAAGGACTCGTACCGCATGGGTGCCGAACTGACGGCAGCGGTGAAGATCACTGACTGGTTTAGATGGGAAGGTAACATGGTGGTGAGTAGGAACAAACTGCAAAACTACAAGCAGTATATCGACCTGTATGACAACCAAAATGACTGGAACTGGATCGGTCAAGACAGTATCTGCGGTACGGTGACGATTGCTTTCTCACCGACCGTGACGGCGATGAGTCTGTTCACTTTCGACTACGCCGGGTTTGTAGGTACGATTCAGACGAATGTGGTAAGCAGGCAGTACCTGGACAACACCATGGACGAACATGCGATGCTACGGGCATTCACGACGACGAACGTGAACCTGCAGTATAACCTGCCGATGCAGAAATGGTTCTCGGACCGCCGCGGTGTACCGAATGTCAAGTTGCTGTGCCAACTGAATAACCTGTTCAACGCCAAATATGCGAGTAACGGCGGTGCCGAAGCCAGCCGATTTGCTGACGGTAGTCGATGCACGTGGTATTACGCACAGGCTGGTATTAACGTACACGCAGGTTTCGTCGTACAATGGTAGCGGCCGTCCAAGCGATCAGTACAGCGCCTATGGGGATCCACCCGTAGGCGTTTTCTATGAAGGATAGATGATAGGAGATAGATGATAGATAAACGATGACCGTCATCCAGATTGCGACTAAAGCATATCCGAGGAGGAAGGCCGTCACACTGCGAAGGGTTAACAAGTTACGCAGTTGCAGATAGATACAGGCCGGGATAGCCAAGAAGAGGATGGTAGGCAGCCAATAGGAGGCAGCACCCAAGAGTACGGCGATGATGAAGCAGGTCTCCACCGAGGAAGCGTGCCGCTTGAGACTCGTGAGCATAAACAGGGCACACATCACCACGGCAACGGGTATGAGATAGGAAATCGGTGACAGTTCCAGCGCACAGAAAGGTAGCAAGGGTACGACAGCACCCCCTATTGCCAGCAGCCAAATGACTACCGGCAACAGGTGGTATAATATCGATTGCGTATGTCGTTTCATTCGATGAATCCTTTGCGACGGAGCAAGTTAGCCGGATCGGCTTCTTTTCCACGGAACTCGAGATACAACTCCTGTGCATCGCGTGTACCGCCTTGTTCCAAGAGATGGCGGAAGCGTTTAGCCGTTTTCTTGTCGAAGAGGTTTCCGGTCTCTTTGAAGGCCGCAAACGCGTCTGCATCCAGTACGGCTGCCCAGGTATAGCTGTAATAACCGGCTTCGTAACCGGTGGTGAAGATATGGTTATAGAAAGTAGGACGATAGCGCACGATGATCTCGTCGATCATACCCATCTTCTCGAGACTGGCTTTTTCAAAAGCGTTTACGTCGAGACCTTTGGCGGTCGTTAACTCATGGAAATCCATGTCGAGGATGGAAGCAGAGAGCAATTCTGTCGTTACAAAACCTTGGTTAAACTTACCGGCTGCATTGATCTTTGCGATCAGTTCCTCCGGGATCACTTCACCGGTCTGATAATGGAAAGCATAGGTCTTAAGCACCTCCGGTTCATAGGCATAGTTCTCCATGAACTGCGAAGGGAGTTCTACAAAATCACGTGGTGTATTCGTGCCACTGAGTGATTTGTAATGAGCTTTGGAAAGCAGACCGTGCAAAGCGTGACCGAACTCGTGGAAGAGGGTTTCTACATCGTCCATAGAGAGCAGCGACGGGTTTCCGGCAGTGGGTTTGTTGAAATTACCGACGTTAATGATGACCGGACGATGATCAACTCCTTCGGCATCGATGTACTGGGAGCAGATGTTATTCATCCATGCACCCGGACGTTTTCCTGCACGGGGGAAGTAGTCGGTATAGAGGAATCCGATTAAAGCACCATCTTTCTCGGTTACTTTGAATACCTCTACCTCGTCATTATACACGGGCATATCGGTTACTTTCTCAAACTGCAGACCGTACAACTTGGTAGCAACGCCAAAGGCACCGTTACGAACGTTGTTCAGTTCAAAATAAGGCTTGATGGCTTCTTCATCCAGGTCATATTTGGCTTTACGCAGTTTCTCGGCATAGAACCACCAGTCCCAGGGTTGCAGTTTCTCACCCGGCAGATCTTGGTCCAAGAGTTCCTGCAGCGCAGCAGCTTCCCTTTTTGCTGCTTCGAGCGACGGAGCCCAGACAGAAGCCAGGAAGGCATCGACGGTCTCATGGTTCTTAGCCATACAATCTTCGAGAATATAATCCGCCGGGTTGTTGAATCCGAAGAGTTGTGCTTTCTCAATACGCAGTTCCATCTCACGAACGATGACAGCCTTGTTATCATACTTACCGCCGTGGTTCGCACGGGTTGTATAGTCCATGAGCAGTTGTTTGCGCAGTTCCCGGTTCTCACAGTACTGGAGTACCGGTGTGAAAGAAGTGCGCTTTGGGGTAAATAACCACTCTCCCTTGTGACCGGCTGCTTCCGCTTCTTCTGCTGCCGCAGCTTTGGCAGACTCCGGCAGACCTTTCAGTTGTGCTTCATCTTTGATGAATCGCTTACATGCATTGGTCTCCGCTACTACGTTGTTACCGAACTGGAGGGAAAGCAGACTCAACTCCTTATTGATCTCCATGAGACGGTCTTTCTTGTCCTGCGGTAAGTTAGCGCCGTTGTTGGCAAACGCCTTGTAGGTCTCGGTGAGCAGACGCATCTGTTCTGCATTCAAACCCAAGGTGTCGCGTTGCTCATACACGGTTTTGATGCGTTGGAAGAGCCCGTCGTTGAGGATGATGCCGTCGCTGAGTTCACTGAGCATCGGATAGACCTCTTCAGCGATTGCGTTCATCTCATCGTTTCCGTCCGCTTCGAGGACATTGAAAAAGATACCTTCCACGCTGTCCAGCATCATTCCGGTTCGGTCGAGTGCGACAATGGTGTTCTCAAATGTCGGTGCTTCGGGGTTATTCACTATCGCCTCCACTTCTGCATTCTTGGCAGCGATCGCTGACTCAAACGCAGGCATGTACAGCGCTAAATTCTTCGCTTGGTCCAATGCCGGCACCGAATAGGTTGTCGGACGTTGAGCCTCTTTGTTACAAGCAAGCATTGTCATTGCAATGACAGGTAAAATTAAAATTCGTTTCATATTATTTGATGGTTACATTTTTTTCCATGGACTGCAAGATTCGTTTTCTGAGTTCCAAGCCTTCCTCATCTGCTTTGTTATACCATGTAGGTTGGAAATCCTTTTTGAACTTACACTTGGTGGGTTTGAATTTGACATCCTCTTTAGGTCCTATAACTTTCAAACCGAAATAAATCGGTTTGAGCAGGTTGATATCATAATCCATGTAATGGTCCAAGGTATGATATCCTCCGATTGCTACTTTGTATTTATCCAGTTGCACACAAAGGGGAAAGAGAGTAGCTTCACTCTTGTAAATCGTCATCTCCGCATTGATAGAGTCTAACCTATTCTCAGTGCTTTTTTTGAAGAAGAGTAGCTTTTTAAGTGTATTGAAAGTTGTACTATCGATGATCGTCAGGTTCTGTGCCGTGATGGATGCCGCACCTCGCATGGTACTTTTCTTGGGTTGGTACAAGGAGTCGGTGTAGGTCTCCAAGGCGAAATGGAAATCCGCATTCCCTCTGAACGCTTTCAAAGCCGGTTCTATCTCCACCACCTGCGGGATGAGCGAGATCAGGGAGTCGATATTGACATCCACCATATGATAGTCCATGCCCACATAGAAATGGTTCGGTCGAGGAGACTTGTATTCAGCCGTCAATTGCATCTTGGCGGCATCACAGATAAAACCTACTTCCTGCAGCACCAGGGCTTCGTTGCGAATAAACAACCCACCCTGCACTTTTTTCATCATATGTCCGGCAAAATTGACCGAATCCACATGTGCGTTGAGTGCAAAATCCACATCTTTGGGCACAAAGAAATTCTTCTTAGGCATGGTATCCTTCGGCGCTGCTTGTGTATTCTGCTGTACCGTATCGGTTGTACGAGGTTGCTCACCGGCCCACTGCATCAGTTGGAGTACATCCCAGTAGGTGGAAGTGACGTCCAACGTACCCACCAAAGGTGTTTCGTGTTTTAACCATCCACCGATACGCTCGATGTCTCCTTTGATATGCAGGTCAGAATTTCCCAAGTGCATCTCCGAATCCTTGATCGTCATCTTCCGGTTCGAATACACAAAATTCATCGAGGGCACATACATCGCTTCGGGAAGCCGTTCCGGGACACGCAGTTCACCATTCTTCATGCGAATGGAGAAGAGAGGATTCCACTTGAGCAGCCATTCTTTTTCGTTTTCGTCATATCGTGAACCGATGGTGAGATGGAAGGTGTCCATGCGCGTTTGCAGTTGTTCTCCCATCTGCGCAGCGGTACGATGGGAGTTAAGTCGTATGAAGGCATGCTTACCGGCAGACAACAGCATTTCCACATCAGGTTTTCCCATGTTTGCACGGATATCCTCCATATGCGCATCCAGTGTATCCGTTTGCAGGGTTATGTAGCAGTCGCTGATATCCTGTAAAACGTTCGCCGTTTCCAGATGGATCTTCGCCTTATCGGCCAAAGTATGCATGGTTTGACCGTTCTTGAAATCCAAGGTGTCGGTGAACAGATCCACGCGTGCCCAGGAGGATGAAGGAGACTTAGGATGGATCTGAGGATTCGGAATTTGGACATTTGCCAAGGAATGCGGTAAGTGTATCTGCATCGAATCCATGCGGTAGTATAAGTCCTTGAGGTCTAAGTTCGCCTGAATCGTTCCTTTCTCCAGGTTCATCTGCGTGAGGTCGTTCAAGCGGATCTTCACTTTTGTATCTCCGCTTACCACTCCCTTCAGATCCATACTATCAGGGATGAAATAAGCGAAGTCCGGTAAGGAAGCGTTGATCCGTAATGCCAGATCCAGCAGCATGTTTTCCGACAGACCCGTTACCGTTCCCGATCCCTGCACATGACTTTTTTTCGTGTCCGCCGCAAATGTACGGATGGTTACTTTCGACTTGTCGAGTTGGTTCAGATCCAGTTGTGAATGCGCATCCAGACGGACGTTACGCAGCGAATAAGGTAAAGGATCGCAGTCGCCTTGACCGTTCCGCAGGTGAATATCTGCTGTCACTTGGGGCAAAGACGTATCCGTCAGTTCTCCTTGGATATCCGCGTTCAACTGCATAGAACCATCCAAATGCATCGGTTGAAGATCTTCGGTAAGCGATGCAGGAAGATAGGCCAAGAGGGGTTCGATCTGCCATTCCGATGTTCTCACAGAAGCATCGATCTGCATCGTATCTCCCAAGGCGATATTGCCATCCAACGTTAACTGGTATCCGTCATACAGCAGCCGGGCACTATCCACTCCAAAGTGCAGAGAGTCCAGTTGGACATGTAACGGAGATTCGAAAGCAAACGGTACATGATTCGCATAGGACTCATCGGAAAGACAAGCAAAGAGATCAGGCGTATTCAGATGCAGATACATTGTGTTCCAGTCAGCTACAGACGCATCCAAGGTCGCATCATTCATCTCGGCATAGGTAGCACCGATCTGTGCATCTTTGTAGGTAAGCGTTCTGGTTTGGATGCATAAGCGGTTAATACGGATTTCCTCAAAGGGTAAGGAGAAAGCCGTGGTATCCGGTTCCTCAGGAAGGGTATCCGGTGAGGAAACGAAGATATCAATATTCGACGTTCCGTCTTGCGCTACATAGTAATTGACCATGGCATCTTCCATCACCGCTTCATCGATAAGCAGTTTGTTGTCAAACAGGAACTGTTTGATATCCAAAGATGCCGTCACGGTAGGCGCAAAAAGCACGGTGTCATTTTGCGCACCCTCCATGGGGTTGATGAGGACCAAACTGTCAATGCGCACTTCCACACGGGGAAAGGTAGAAAAGACCGTCAGGTCCACCGAAGCGATATCGTATTCGCAGGTGACATAGTTGCCTACCACCTTCTTCACGATAGGCGTCAAGTGCGCAGGGGTGATGAGTACATAGCAGGCAATAGCGACGGCGATGATCACCACCATCAGGAGACTGAAAAGCGTCCAGCCAAATATTTTAAAGCACTTTTTCAAAATAGAACTTAACCTGCTTACGGTCTTTCTCGTAGTACTCCAGGTCCGTTTCCGTCAGTTTGGAAACCACATATACCTTAGGAATCTCCGCACCGCCGTTATCCATCAGATGGATCTCCGTCAGACCTCCGCCATGAGTTTCAAACAGATACTTAAACCAGCCGTTTCCGTATGGCGTCAGGTCTTCTTCAAACACATCATCCGCTTCATCCCATTCCCGGCCATAGAAATAGCCGGGTTCATCGGCTTGTTCGTCCGTAAACCGCACATAATGCTGCATATCTTTCACTTGTGTCTCCAGCCAAAGGCCTTGCAGGTCACTAAGTTGGAAAACCAGTTCTTCATCCTTTGGACCGATCATGTTACAACCGGCCAACAGCACACCGACCATGACGATCGTCAAATATTTCAAACGTTTCATCAGGCTTTGCAGATTTGGATATTCACATTATATCCGTCCATTTCGACAACTGTTGGCTCTTGGCACTTAGCTGTTAGCTCCAGCGATGTAGCCAGCACTTGCGATGCGATGTACTCACCGCAGTGCAGCACAGCGTTATGGATCTCATCACGATCTTCGATGGCCACAGAGATACGGTCGGTAATCTCCAGACCGGAGGACTTACGGAGATTCTGGATACGGTTGATTAATTCACGAGCGATACCTTCTTCAATCAGTTCATCGGTCAGTTCGATGTCCAGTGCGATGGTGAGGATGCCGTTGTTGGCTACTAACCATCCCGGCATATCTTCCGTGATGATCTCCACGTCTTCCGGCACGAGGGTGTAGTCCAGTAAGGTGAATTGGCCATCAGCTTCCATCTGTGCGATATCTTCTTGAGTCATCGCCGTGATAGCCGCAGCCAGTTCTTTCATCTTACCGCCTACTTTCTTACCGAGCACTTTGAACTGCGGTTTGATCTTCTTGACAAGACGAATCTCCGATTGTTCCGCCGGTACGATGACCAATTCCTTCACGTTCACTTCGGATTTGATGAGATCAGCTACGTGCAGCAAGGCATCGGTGGTTTCTTGATCCGGTGTCGGGATAACGGCTTTCTGCAGCGGTTGACGTACGTTCTTTTCCGCACGCTTACGCAGGCTGAGGATCATCGAGGTGGCTTGTTGCGCCAAGTACATCTGACGCTCCAAATTCGTATCGATCAATGCCTCGTTCACTTTCGGCCATTCGCTGAGGTGAACCGTTTCTCCGGTAAGGTCACGGTACAGACGATCTGCATAGAACGGAGCATTCGGCGCCATGAGTTGCGCTACGGTCTTGAGACAAGTGTAGAGCGTCTCATAAGCCGCTTGTTTGTCTGCATCCATGCTGCCTCCCCAGAAACGTTTGCGGTTGAGGCGTACGTACCAGTTACTCAGGTCATCCTGAACGAAATCGCTGATGGCACGACCCGCTTTGGTGGGTTCGTAGGCTTCGTAGGCCTCGGTCACTTCTTTGACGAGTGAGTTGAGTTTGGAGAGTATCCAACGGTCTATCTCGGTACGATCTTGGCTCGACGTTGGCGTTGACTGTCGGTTGACCGTCGGTTGACCGTCGGTGCTCGATGCAGGTTGCCAGTTATCTACATTTGCGTAGAGGGCAAAGAATCCGTAGGTGTTATAGAGGGTGCCGAAGAACTTACGGCGGATCTCATCGACTCCTTCGGGATCGAACTTGAGGTTCTCCCACGGCGAGGAGTTGGTGAGCATGTACCAGCGAACGGGATCAGCTCCGTAGGTTTCCAGCGCACCGAAGGGATCCACGGCATTGCCCAGACGTTTGGACATCTTATTGCCGTTCTTATCGAGGACAAGACCATTGGAAATGACGTTTTTGTAAGCGACCGTACCTTCGATCATGGTGTGAATCGCGTGGAGGGTAAAGAACCAACCACGCGTCTGATCCACACCTTCGGAGATGAAGTCAGCGGTACGAGGCGCATCCGCATTCTCAAAGGGATAGTGGTTTTGTGCATAAGGCATCGCGCCGGAGTCAAACCACACGTCGATGAGGTCGAGTTCGCGCTTCATCGGTTTACCGGAAGGCGAAACGAGGATGATCGAATCCACATACGGACGATGGAGATCGATGACGGACGGATCGTAATTGGCTTTACTGTAGTCCCCTACGATATGTTTCGGCCAAGGATTCGCTTTCATGAAACCTGCCTTGACAGATTTGTCGATTTCTTCGAACAACTCTTTGATACTACCGATGCAGATTTCTTCCTGGCTATCTTCTGTACGCCAGATCGGCAGCGGAGTACCCCAATAACGGGAACGGGAGAGGTTCCAATCATTGAGGTTATTGAGCCATTGACCGAAACGACCGGTACCGGTGGATTCCGGTTGCCAGTTGATCGTCTGATTCAGCGCAATCATCGTATCGCGTGCCATGGTCGATTTGATGAACCAGGAGTCCAACGGATAGTAGATGACGGGTTTGTCGGTTCGCCAGCAATGCGGATAGGAGTGCACATGTTTCTCGGTCTTAAGCAGACGGCCATCCGCTTTCATCTCGAGACAGAGATGGAGATCAAGCGACTCATCTTTGTCGGTAAGCGTCGGGTCGTAAGCATTCTTGACGAAACGACCGGCGTATTTTCCGTACAGTTCAGTATTGACATTAGCGGCAACCCATGCCTCGTCGAGGTCTTCGATCTTCCAATACTTACCGGTGAAGTCCACCATAGGACGAGGACCGTAGTTCTTGGTCTGCATATAGAGTCCCGGTACACCTGCAGCGTCACCGACTTTCTTATCGTCAGCACCAAAAGTAGGTGCGATATGCACGATACCGGTACCGTCTTCTGTGGTGACATAGTCACCCGGAATGACACGGAAGGCACCCGGTCCGGGATTCACCCACGGGAACAACGGATCGTATTCCAAGCCAACGAGATCAGCACCTTTGTAACGCGCAACGATCTGCGCATTCTCGAAATAGGCAGAGAGACGAGCCTCAGCGAGGATGATATGTTCACCTGTTTCGAGCGCAATCTCCACATAGTCGATCTTCGGTCCTACGCAAAGGGCCGTGTTGGAAGGTAAAGTCCAAGGAGTGGTGGTCCAAGCGATGATGTAACGACCGTCCTTGAGATGGAACTTGGCTGTACAGGTAAGATCCTTGACGTCACGATAACAACCGGGTTGGTTCAGCTCGTGCGAAGAGAGACCTGTTCCGGCTGCCGGTGAATACGGCTGGATGGTATAACCTTTGTAGAGGTAGCCTTTCTTGTAGAGTTCCTTGAGCAGATACCACAAGGTTTCGATATACTTGTTGTCATAGGTGATATACGGATCGTCGAGGTCCACCCAATAACCCATCTGCTTGGTGAGGTTGGTCCACTCTTTGGTGTATTTCATCACCTCCCGACGGCAAGCGGCATTGTATTCATCGACGGAGATCTTTTTGCCGATATCTTCCTTGGTGATACCGAGCATTTTCTCCACGCCGAGCTCTACCGGCAGGCCGTGAGTATCCCATCCCGCCTTACGTCGAACCTGATATCCCTGCATGGTCTTAAAGCGGCAGAAGGTATCCTTGATAGTACGTGCCATGACGTGGTGAATACCCGGCATACCGTTCGCCGAAGGAGGTCCTTCGAAGAACAGGAATTGCGGATGTCCTTCACGCGTCGAGACACTCTTTTCAAACAGATTTTCTTCTTCCCATTGCGCCAGCACTTCCTTACTCAGCGCCGGCAAATTCAATCCTTTGTACTCGTTAAATTTCTTCATATTTTATTGTTATTCTTTTGCTAGCCGTAAAAACGGCTGCAAAATTACAAAAATATTTTGAAATATGCAAATTTTTTCGTACCTTTGCAGCCTGAAATAGAAAAAATATGAAAAAGAAATTTCTTCGGATACTCGTTTGGGTAGGAATTGTAGTGGCCTGCGCGGTAGTAGCGGCTATGCTTTGGCAATTGTTTTTTAATGGTAGTTTGACCGTTCATGCCCAGAAATGGTTGCAGGTATTCTCTGTTGTTGGTATGTTTATGTTACCGCCTATTATCTGCGGTATACTTTGGAATAAAGAGCGCAATCCGTTTAGGTGGTTAAAAATGGACCAAGGTGCACATTGGAGTCTGTTTCTGATGGCAATCGGTATCATGGTAGTGGCCTTACCGGGTATTAACCTGCTGGCGGAATGGAACAGTCTGCTTCCTTTGCCGAATAGTCTGGCGGCTGCAGAGGAAGGTGCAGAGGCTACGATAAAAGCCTTTCTGCAAACGGATCATTTTGGAGGTATTCTCGCCAACTTAGGTCTGATGGCGTTACTGCCGGCTGTTGCAGAAGAGATGACTTTCCGTGGAACGCTGCAGCAGATTATGGCGAAGAGCCATGAGCCGAAAGTCCAAGTGCACACCGCTATCTGGGTAACAGCTATTCTCTTCTCCGCCATTCATATGCAATTCCTGGGATTTGTTCCGCGAATGCTAATGGGTGCTATGTTCGGATATATGTTCGTATGGACCGGAACGCTTTGGATTCCTATTTTGATGCATTTTGTGAACAATGCGATCGGAATCACGCTGTATTATATTCTGCCGGAAAACAGTAATGCCGACACGTTCGGTGCCGGCACTACATGGTACATAGGTATCCTCAGTTTGATTCTTACATCTCTGGGTCTACTAATATTCTACCGCAGAACTCACAAACAATAATTTTCTTGCGAGTACGGATATCCAACTGCTGTTGAGCAGGGATCTTAGCGTGGCAACCACCGCAGGAGTCACGTTCAATTTTTACCACAGCCAGACCGTTACGGGCATTCTTACGGATACGCTTGAAACCGGTAAGCAGACGCTCGTCCAGTTTCTTCTCCAGATCACCGGCTTTGAGCACCAATGCCTCGGTTTCTGCTTTGGTTTCCGAAAGGATTTGGTCTAACTCTGAACGTTTCTGGTTCAGATCCACGGTGCGTTCCTCGATGTCCTTGGTCGTCTTGGCTTTGTCCGCCAGACGTGCCTCGAGTTCCGCCGTGAAATGTTTGATTTTACGTTGCGAAGCCTCGATCTCCAACTCCTGGTACTCGATTTCCTTGTTCAGGTTGTCGAACTCACGGTTGTTACGTACGGTGTTCTGCTGTTCTTTGTAACGGGAGATAGATGCATTCGCATTCTCGGTACGAACACGGTGGTCTGAGATCTGGGTCTCACACTCCTTGATGTCATTCTCGATATTGGTCAGACGGGTCTTCAAACCTTCTACCTCGTCGGCCATATCTTTCACTTCTTGCGGCAGCTCACCTGCCAATGTGCGCAAATTGTCGATCTTCGTATCGACTTGCTGCAACTCATAGAGGTATTTGAGTTTATCCTCTACGGTCAATTCTTTTGTTCTTGCCATACTTGTATTGGTGTTTTATCGTTTTTACTGATTATTGTTTTCACGCCTAAAGGTTCGATGATATCCCGGAAGATATCCCGTGCGTGCCGTTCGGAGTACCAATGGTCAATGTCGATCAAGCCTATCCTACCTTCCGCATCCTGGAACTCATGGTACTTACAGTCAGCCGTCAGATACACGTCTGCTCCCTGTTCGATTGCTTGATTGATGAACTCGGCACCGCTACCGCCGCACAAAGCTACAGTCTCTACGGTTTCCTTGGCAGCACGTGTATAACGGACATACGAACAATCCAGAATTTGATTTACTTGCGCGATAAAATCGGTATAGTTCATCGGTTGAGATAAAGTTCCTATCGCACCTAATCCGCTTTCCGTCAACAAGCGAACATCGCTCAATCCTAAATGTTCAGCGAGTTTTGTATTGATGCCGCCGATGACGGAGTCCAGATTCGTATGGGCAGAATAGATCGCGATATTATGCTTGATCGCCATCTCAACAACCCGTGCCTGCGGCGTCTGACCGCATACCTGTTTGAGACCGTGAAAAAGAAGTGGATGATGGGAGATAATCAGGTCACAACCGCATATAACAGCCTCATTGACCACATCTTCCGTGATGTCTGTGGTCAAGAGAACGGAGCTGATATCGCGTCCTGTGTCACCTACCTGCATTCCCGAGTTATCCCAAGCTTCCTGGGCACTCCGTGGCGCTACAGATTCTATGCTATTGATGATCTCCCTGAGGAGCACTTATGCTTTTTCCTCTTCAGCAGGCTCGTCTTCCTTTACGGTAAAGTCCGTGATACCTGCGTTGATGAGGATGTTGTACCATTGGATGAGTTTGCGGATGTCCGACGGATAGACGCGGTCACGGTCCCAGTTCGGCAACACCTCGTCAAACCAAGCCTGTAACGCTTTGTTATCCACCTTCTTCGGATCAAAAGCAACGGGTTTGAGTCCTTCTTTCTTACCGGCATTCGTCAGCACTTCGCTTAATGCGATATCGTCAGCATCCGTGAACATCGATACGTCGCTCAGCGCAACGATCTTGTCACGTGCATAGGTCGGCATACGTTTGCCGTCCACCAACGATTCCACAATCAGCATGTTATTGCCGCGACTAACCAACTTATATAAACCCGGTTTTCCGGTAATTGCAAGGATTTCTCGTAACATCTTACTCAATTATTTTCAAAATCGGCTGCAAAGGTACAACAAATTTTTGATATATGCAAAAAAAAACGCCCCGATGAGCGTTTTTTTTGTTTTTATTGCGCTTTTCTGCCGTCTAAGGAATAGAGTCCTTGTTCCGTACGAACGTAAAGCACATTGCCTATCATGACCAGTTTATTCTCCTGTTCATAGGTAATATCCTCTACTCCAGCTCCCCACTTACGAGTGAACTTATAGATAGGCGGATTTCCGTCATCGGAATCAGAAGTGGTGTAGAACGTATCGTCATCCAACCAGCAGATGGCTTCACCTTGCCACTCATAGGTGTTATACGCGCGAATAGGTTGAGGTTGACGTTTGACTGCATCGGCCACACTCTCTCCTTCCTGACGCTCCCAATAAAGCACCCAGCAATAGGTTGCTACAATATTGTTGTGGTTCTTGATGAGGATGTACTTCCCATCCGGAGAGATGTCGGCAGCCGTTACAAGATGGAAACCTTTGTACGGCTTATTTCCGTCTCCCAGATCCGATTTAACACCGAGGTCGCAGATGTACTCCAGCGTCTGCACTTCATCGCCATAATCCAAACGGAAGGGCAAGCGGAACACTTGGCATACATCATAATATACTTTGGTGATGATATAGATCTCACTTGTGAGGTTATCATACATCAACGCCTCGTTGTTATGTTTTTTCCCGTCCGGATAGACGTACTTGATGCGATTCGGTGTAACGGTTACTTCAGGTGCATTAACCGGATCGATAGCCGGTTCTTCAAAATAAACCACCGAATACTCTCCGTCAGTCTCATCGTTATCCCCAAAGGCACCGATGAAGAGATAGTTGACGTCATTATAGACACCTCCACTCATATCTTCCCAGTCCCACCGAATATTTTTGGTAAATTTGACTTTACATGCCCGTTCATCACCTTTCTCGGTGGTAGCAATGATATACTTAACGGTCTCATCGCTCTGCATCCAGATATAACCCGGTGTCACACGTGAGCAAGCGATACCGGACACTTCGATGATGTTCTTCTCGATATCCAGCGTACCGCACTGACGTTTCTGCCAGCCATAGTTCCAGTCGAGCGTATCGCCGTTATAGACGAGTTTAGGTGCTGCAAAAGCAGCCATACAAAGCGTTACTTGGATAACGCATACATAGCAAAAGCGGCGCAACATATACCTGCAATTTGTAAGGGGGTTGGAATAACACTTAAAATAACCAGCGACAGGAGTACCGTTACCATCGGAGAAAGACCCTCCATCGGAGAAACAATCACCGCCTTACCGTAACGATATGCATATACAAGCGTCAATGCACCGATCGCATTCAAGATTTGAATACCGGAACAAGTCAGACTCTTACCTACTACACCTTCGCCTTGGAAGAACAAAGCTGCTTCAGGAGTCATGAAGTACGCAACAGGAATCAGTATAACGGCTGATATCGCCATCCATACGAAGATCGACTCTGCGTCCATGGAGTTGTTGGCAAACTTCATGAAGAATCCTTGGATACCCCAAGCAAAGAGTACCAAAACGGCTAATACGATCCAAAGCCATCCGCTGACAGGACTATCCGCTCCACCGGACTGGATAGAAAGTAATAAGATAGCTGCCAACGCCACTACGATACCTGCTATTTGCCATTTATTCGCTTTCTCTTTGAGGAAGATGGAAGCGAGTGTGATGACGATAACCGGAGACATCGAGATGAAGGGGAAGATGATGTAAGCCGGACCGATCGCCAATGCTTTGAAAAGAACCAACTGACCACCTGCTCCAAGGAGACCTACCGTACATCCGAGTACAGCGGACTTCCAGTCGTGCATAAACTTACCTTTGTTGACACAAAGTGCCACAATCGCACATGGGATCATTGTCAATGCCCAAAGAATATACACTACCGTTTCAGGTATGTTGTCCCGATCCATCTGTGTGTCCGAGAACGCCCCCCATACACCCCATGTCACGATGGTGATGAGGATAAAAACTAACCACAATTTGTTTTTCATAACTATTTCAATTTTTCAAAATAAGGCAATCTGTCCAGCGGAACCTGTATATGATAGGTTTTCCCGCCTTTGTATTTACGTCCTTGTTCGTCACGCCAAGTGCCTTTTGGTAAGCGGACATCGCGCTCTAAACGGTTATCCACTACCGGCGCCACAAGATACTTATCTCCTAACATAAACTGATCTTTGCACTCCTCAAATCCCTGATGCGGGAATTGATATTCCATGCACCGAACGATGGGTTCTCCTGTTTGCGCCGCTTTACGCGCATAGGTCATTATATAAGGACCGAAAGCGGCATGTAACTTCGCCATCTTCTGCACAATAGCGAGGTTTTCCTTACTAAGTATGCGCCACGGAGCTACGGAGAACTGCATCATCGGCATCAAGGCATGCACCTGTGCCGAACGCACGATCAGCGCCTGATCAAACTCATCATCCTTGATATTGAGGAATGCCGCCCATTGACCACCTCCGATCATATCGGGGCATGCGTAGGCATAACCCATCAGACCAGCCACACACATCTGCGGAATAAGCTGGCGCACGGCATCCCAACTATAGTCTTTATCTCCTAAGCGCTGTACTAAAGGTTGGCCACCCATCTTCCAGCATGCACGGTACTCATTAAAGGGGAAGGAAAGACCGATCTTCGCCCATGAGGCGGTATGATCTACCGTAGTGGCTGCAGCATCAAACGCCTTAATCGATGCAGAAGCATAGCAGTTATTGTCGCCGGCATCGAACTTAAAGCCGTCAATACCGTATTTCTCTTGTGCCTGCTTGAGCACTTGTACAAAATAGTCTGCAGCTTCCGGATTCGTCAAGTCATAACATGCACTGTAACCATTCCACCAATTGAGGACAGCCGTACCGCCTTCCGGATTCTTAATCAGGTATCCTTTGGCTTCCAATTCCCGAAACTCCGGAGAATCCGGACTAACAAACGGACATATCCACACCATGACTTTAAAGCCCAACGCATGTAGTTCATCCATCATCGCTTTGGGATCCGGGAAACGTTCTGCCTTAAAATCGAAATTGCCGTAATACCGCTGCCAGTTATCATCGATCATCAGCACGCCTACCGGAAAACCGTTATCAATCACCGCATGCGCATAGTGGAGGATATCTTCCTGGTTTTGATTATACATCAACTCAATCCAGGTATTGTACTGCGGCATAGTGAAGAAAAGCGTATCCGGTAACATCCCGTTAGCCGGGAAATACTTTAACTGCGCAGCCATGTACGCATCTCGGAGCGTCTCACCTGCCTTCACGCGCAAAAGCGGCTCTGAAGTCTTAATGTCACCATTTACAGCCTCAAAAGCAAACGCTCCTTCACTCCACATATACTCACCTTCCGAGGAAAGGAATAACGGCACTAACTGGTTATTGGCATCTTGTGTAGCCAAATCGAACACCGACAGGTTTGTGTAAGGTTGTTCATGACCCATACCCACCGATGCACCCCACCAATGCGCAGCGTGCACTGTGCACGACAGAACCAATAATAGTAATATGTATTTAATCCGGCAGACCATTAACATTGATAGTTGTTATGTAGTTATAACCAGTTTTTTCTTCCCAAACATCCTCGTTCGCCAAGCGAATAGAGTAACGGGGGTCGTTATGTAACGATTCGTACGGATCCGGCAGGTTCAAATACAACTTGTACTCTCCGGGGATGACATTCGTCAGCCGGCAAGCAAGAGTGAAGGTCGTTGTCTCACCCGGCATCCAGAAACGGGGATCTTCTTCCTGTGGGAACACATATTTCTCTCCTGTCTCCGTGTTGACGAAAATCAGTTCCACATCCCGGGCATTCATCGGTGCGGCAAAACCTACATTGCGTAATTGGAACCAAGCCTTGAACTCATTCTCCATTTTCGGATTTGAGGTGATAATAGCCTTATCAAGCACAAGGCGGTAACCGATCTTATGCAGAATAGTGTCCATTGTGCCATCCTGGCGCCACATATAGGTTACGCTTTCGCGGTAGTCACGGTTGATGTAAGACCAGTGGTATTTGCGCATCTCTTTGAGTGCATACGTACCGTTGGAGTAACTGCATTTCTCGCAAGTCTCACCACCCATGATGGTGTATTTCGTATCTTCTGCCCAGAATTCACGTTCCTTGTCTCCACCAAGATATGTTCCCACATCATTGGACGAAGAGACGAAACAATCGTTATGACCGCATATACGGGCTTTATAGGTACCTGTATGTGCCTCAGAAGCAGTCAGCGGACTCATCAACGAATCACCGCGCATCTTCAACCAGCGCCTTTTATACGCCGGTATACGAAGTGCCACTTGGCGGGTTTCCGGTACCACTTGCAGCATGTGCTCCAATACCTCCCAACGCATCTCGTAATCGGAGTCTTTGGTCGGGTTTTGACGATAACCGTTATCGGTATAATACCACTCGCCCCATGAACCGAGCCATCCGCATTGTACACAGTAAATCACATCGGCATGTTTCTGCAAGTAGGGTGCTACCTGATCCATATGCTTATGGATCCATTCCGGCGTAGCATTCCAAGGTTTATCCTTGGCATCCATGCTACTCTTATAGGAGAAACGAAGCACGACCTTTGCGCCGCCTTCGCGTAATTGATTCATGTTATAATCCAAGCGATCCAAAAACTCTTGGGGGATATCCGACTCCATATAATCGGTCAGATAATAGGAGTGGAGCAAAAGCGTCATTTTATTGCTGCTTGAACGAAGTTTTTCTATCGTAGAAGCACTGGCGCGTGATGCGAGATCGGCAGAGGTATAATATATCTGCGCAAACAGACCTCTTTCCGGATTCGCAATAATCGAATCGGATTCAACAAAAGTAATCGTCGTACCTTGGGGTTCAGGTTCAGGGTTATTGCATGCTGCAAACAGCAATGCAAAGATAACTATGGGGAAAAACTTTCTCATATAGTTTTAGGATAAAAAACGGTACCGATGTGGGGCGGTGTGCCACCACACCGGCACCTTCAATCAACATTGATTAAGCTTAATTTGTGTTGTTGGTTAAAATAACAAAATCCGGATTATTTGTTAACTTTAACTCTCAGTTTAGCTGTGTAGCCATTCGGATTTTCATCTGTAGCAGCAACGCACGGAAGAACACCTACAGAGGACCAGTTTTGTTGGATATCGAAACCGATACCGAACTCATCTGCGAAGTCTTCAGAGATCAACTCTTTCAAGATACGAATCTCATGCTTGCCATCTACACACTGGCTTTGGCCAACAGGAAGTTGACCTTCACCGATGATAGCGCCCCAGAAGTCAGAAGCATCGTGTTCTACGCTCGGGTCAGTCCAGTCCCAACCGGAACCACCGACTTCACCCCACCAGCTGAATACAGCAGGATTGTAGCTGTACGGGTTGCCTTCTGCATAGATAGAGCCTTCGAGCAGCCACTCTGCGTTTGCATCAGCAAACTCGTCACCGTAACCACCGGTCTCATCGCTACCATCTGCATTGATGTACATATGGAACGGAACCCACTCAAGGTCGGTAATGTCATCCATGTTTGGCTCAACCAATACATAGAGGTACATTTCTGTCGAATAAACCTTTACACTCTTTAAACCAAGCATAGCAGCTTCTTCCGGGCAAACAGCCTCAACAACGAATTCAGCAGGCAGTGCATCCCAGTCAGCAAGACTATTGTCTTCTACATTGATCTCAGGAACATCAGAAGGAGGAGGAGTTACACCACCTTCTTTAACCGTTACCTTGCATACTGCCGTTTGGTCACCAGCCTTAGCGGTGATGTTTGCTTCACCAGCTGCAATACCCTTTACAAGACCTGCTTCTACGGTTGCTACAGCCTCATTGCTCGAAGCCCATGCAACTTCCAGGTTAGCGGTCAGTTGAACGGTTTCATCAACAGCGATGGTAACTTCTGTCTTATTCAGACTCAGTTTGTCGGCTTGTGGCTCTTTATCTTTACATGCCACGAAACCTAATGTCAGCGCTGCAAGCGCGATTGCAAAAAATTTGTTTGCTTTCATAATGTTTGTGTTTTTAAATTGGTTAATAAATAATGTTGATTGGTTGTTTCTCTATTAATAACCCGGGTTCTGTTGGATACCGCTAACGGTCCATTCGCAATTAGGAATAGGATATTGAATATGCGGCTCGGTATAAGGAACAATCTTCCATTGTTGTGCACCCGGGAAACGGCGATCCATGTTCAACTTATTACGATATACATCGAACATGCGGTGACCTTCGAAGCACAACTCCAAACGACGTTCATCATAAACGATTTTCTCCAATGCAGTATAGGTACCGATCTCAGGATCGGTTGCGTCTACATAACCATGCATGTTACTTGCAGAGAACAAGCCATCATCCGGAATACCGGCACGTTTACGAATCACATTCACATCATCCAATGCTTTCATATCTCCTTTGTGAGCATATGCCTCAGCGCGGTTCAAAATCACCTCACCCCAACGGCAGAGAACAGGAGAACTCAACATTGGGTTGCCATCCTGATAACTGAACTTCGTCATGTAGATACTAGGATAACTGGTTCCCTTTTCATTAAGTTTAATTTCCGGAGATACTAACACTGCACAGTCTGTGCCACCATAGTTCACATGATACTCGTAATACTCGCCAGAGGGATCAGCCTTACCGTCGCCGTTGATTTTACGTTTTTCAAGGTTATAGGTTACACCATCCTCCTTGAAGGAATAGTTACCTGCACCATCATCTGTCAAAACAGCAACCGGTCTATGACACTCTGTTCCTTCCGGATTGGGAATCGTAGCGGGGTTGACGAAATAACCACAGATGCGCGTGCCGCCTTTGTAATTGGGTTTAATGAATCCCGTATAACGAATATCCATCGGATAACGCTGATAGAGATAGATAAGCGGATTAGACGGGAAAATTTCGCCCCATCCGATACCATCTTTCAAGTACATGGAACCGATAGAGGATTGACCACGGTCATCCGTTGTCTCATGTGCAATACAGAATAGCGTTTCATTAGACTCTTTTGCATTCTTGAAGTAGTCTGCGAAAGTGGCTGCCGGCTCCAGTTTCGACTCCGGTGCTGCACCGTTCAGTGCCTCATCAACCGCTGCGATACAGTTGTCGTAGTCCTCCATGTACAGATATACACGACTCAACACGCCAAGTGCTGCTTCTTTGCACGGATAACCGGCATTGCCTGCAACACGCGGTTTACTGCTCATCAAATCAGCCGCCTTACGCAGGTCAGCTACAATCTGGTCGTACACCTCACCTACCGAGTTACGGACTTGTGTCTCAGATGTGGTACTTGTTTTCAAAGGTACACCCATATTGTCACGTCCCATTGAATAGGGTTTAGCAAACAATGTTACCATATGGAGGTGCATCAAGCCACGCATGAAATATGCCTCGCCGAGCAATTGCTTGTTCTCAGCGTTCGTCTCATCCAGCACCTCAATAACAGAGTTTGCCATATAAATAGCTTTGTAGCCTACCATCCAAATTGTACCTACGTTCTTTAATCCGTCATTACATGTGTAAAGGGCTGCATCATTAAGTGCGTCTGTTGTAGCGGCACATAGACATGTATTGTCTGCAGGAAACTCTGCCAACTGGAAATAGTGGCGCACATAGCAGTTTCCGGATGCATATCCGAGGAAATCTACTTCGTCCTTCAAGACCGCATAGCAGCCATTCATGATATATTCTGCTCCTTTGACGTCTTGCAGTAATACCTCACTTTGCAACTCATCCGAAGGGAAGGTGTCGAGGTTGCAACTGCTGAAACCGAGCATCGCTCCGAGTGCTACAGTTAAATATAAAGCTTTTGTTTTCATAATCTTCTTCAATTTTTCGTTATTACGTTATTACGATATTACGTCATTACGAATCGTTAGAAAGAAATCTCAACTCCTCCCTGGAACGTACGTCCGACAGGATAGTTTTCCGAATAGAAGCCGGCGAGACTGTACGTCGATTTCTCCAACGTAATTTCCGGGTCCATACCCGAGAACTTAGACGCTGTGAAGAGGTTGTCAGCCGAGAAATAGATGCGGCACTTGGTCATATGTGCTTTCTTGATCAGCGAAAGCGGGAAGTCATAACCAACGGTCAGGTTCTTAAGACGGAAGTAGGAACCATCTTCCAAATAACGAGAAGAAGGTTGGTGTGCACTCTTATTGCCATTACGCTGTGCTTTCGGGTGTGTTGCAATATCACCCGGGTTCTGCCAACGACTCCAACCATTTACAGAATTTTCGAGAGACATTTGGTTGTAACCTAACAAGGCACCATCAGCATCTGAATTTTGACGCGTATAGTTGTAAATCTTGTTGCCGTATTGGTAGTTGGAGTTTATATGTATGAAGATACCCTTCCAACTCAATTGTGTATTCAAACCACCGGAGAACATCGGAGTAGCCTTACCTACTATATGCGCCTTGGTTCCGTTATAGTTATTGGTCGTGGTCTTGTTGCCTGCTGCATCCAATACGTAGTCACCGTTGTCATCCACTACATACCACAGCGGGTCTCCGTTAGCCGGATCAACTCCTGCCCACTCCTTCAAATACCACGAATAGATATCTTCTCCTTCTGTCACAATTTGGTTAACCGAAGAAGCTGTCTGCAAGAATGCGGTATGGTTCGGCAGTTCCGTCACACGGTTCTGGTTGAAACCGATGTTGAAACCAATATCCCAACGCCAACCATTCAGGTCGATTACGTTAGCATCAATACTAAACTCGATACCACGGTTGCGAACCGAACCGGCGTTTTTCGTTACGTTGAAGAAGCCATTCGATGGTGCTACAGGCACATCCAACAACAGACCTGTGTTATCCGTTTGATAGAGGTCAATGGACATGTCGATTTTCTTAATGAACTGCAGATCAATACCTACTGCTGCCATATTAGCGGTCTCCCAGTGTAATTGAGGGTTAGCCAAACGACTTGGTGCACCGGCTACCTGATTTTGATACAACTGAGAAAGAGCATACGTTGAAAGATACTTGTAAGCGGGAATATTGTTGTTACCGGTCAAACCGTAAGAAGCACGGAGTTTCAAGAAAGATACGACATCCTGACCCTTCATGAAGTCCTCGTTGCTAATCAACCAGCTGGCTGCTACAGAGGGGAAGTGGCCGACTCTATGTTCCGGAGCAAAGATAGAACTACCCTCCGTACGATAGGTTGCGGTGATGAAATAACGCTTGCCGTAGTCGTAACTTGCTTGGATGAATGCAGCCCAGCTCTTACCCGGCATGATATATCCACCTACGTTGTAAGGAGCTGTGGCGTTCATCGATTCTACGCCATTCGGCATGCCCACACCACCCGCACTCGTATATTCAGTCTGCCAGAAACCGTATTCCTGACCAATCATTGCGTTGAAACTGTGCTGATCCCATTGGTAGCCACCCTTCAAAATATTGGTTGTACCGAAGGACTTGCTCATACCTACATCTTTGCCAAGATATCCATTTGCATATGATGTACTATAAGTACGTGGATCAATGTACGTAGAAGAGAGCCAATGACTTGCGCCAAAGGTGTTAGTCGTGGTGAAATGCAACCAGTCGGTGAAATGAACACCTAATTGCAGAACACCCGAAAAGTCAAAGTTTTCTGATTTCACGTAGTTATACTTCGTTCCATGAAGCGAGTTCCATGTTTCCTGGCTCCACCATTTTTCACCGTTATCCGGACGTCTACTACCAGAAATCATCACATACTCATCGGTCATATTGCCATTCTCGTCAAATGCATATGGGCAGTCCCACGGCATTTTGTAGAAAGCATCACCAAGCATTGTCCAATCGGACGGATAGTCCACTGTAGATTTGTTGAAATCCACCTTTACGTTCATATCCAACCACTTGGTAATATCAGCTTTTAAAGAAGCATGTCCGCTTACTTTCTGCATACCGGTTGTCTTCAAGGTACCTTCCTCTCCGTAGTAATCCAAAGAAACGTAGTAACCTACCTTCTCCGAACCACCGTGAACCGCTACGTTGTAGTTCTGAATCACACCGGTCTTAAAGAACTCATGTTGCCAATCATAATCCAAATCAAGCAAACTTGCCGGATAGGTTGCATCAGCTACTCCCTTCGAGAACAAAGAGCGTTGGAACTCATACATTTCCGCTGATTTCATCATGCGGTAGTTGCCGAACAATGCTTGCTTTCCACCGGCAGTAGCTTTGAGGTCCACATGTACTTTATCGCCTTTCTTACCACTTTTAGTAGTTACAACGATTACACCACCGGCAGCAGACGCACCATAGATACCGGTCGAACCGGCGTCTTTCAATACAGAGATAGTCTCTACGTCGTTCGGGTTGAATGTACCACCCATCACTCCGTCCACCACGTAAACAGGAGCACTACCTGCGGTGATCGAACCTGTACCGCGGATACGGATCTGTGCCGCATCACCCGGCTGACCACCCGCATTGGATACCGTCAAACCGGCTACTTTACCTTGCAACATGTTTCCGATATCACTCGTCGTGACGTCGGTCAACTGTTCAGCACTCACCGTCGTAACGGCGGAACTCAACTCAGCTTTCTTAACGGCTGAATAACCGAGAGAAACCACTTCCTGGAGTTGCATTGCATCCGACTCCATGATGATCTGCATGTTGGCTACTGCACGTAACTCAATCGTCTTGTAACCAACATAAGACAACTGTAACGTCGCTTTGTCCGGAACGTTCATTTCGAAGTTACCGTCAAAGTCTGTCACTGTACCGATGGTGGTCCCTTGAACAAGAACGGTTACACCAATCATCGGCTCCGAGTTATCCGCATCGATAACCGTACCTTTGACGTGGATGTCAGCAAACGATGCCAACGCCACTGTCAAACAGAGAAAGATTGTTTGGATTCGTTTCATAGAGATTATTAATTAAAGTTAAATGATTTGTTATTTCTCAACCAGTTTCAACAAATAGCTTCTTTCAAAGTTCACTTGAATCTTCGGATCTGCACCACTCACTTCGAACTCTACCGGTTCATCCGCAGCATATTCGATAGCGACATAGTTCTTTTCCGGATTCAGTCCACGCAATTCGAGCGTACCTTCAAAAGCGGGATCATCGTCGATATAGAACGCATAGTACAACGCATCGTTCTGACGAATGACGTGTGCTTCCGGATAATCATAACCCCATGTATAGAGGTTCAGGTACTCACCGCGTGCCAAGTTGTTTTCCTTATAGATCTTCATCCATTTCTTGATCAATGCTTCCCGCTCAGGCGTCAGCAGGAACGGACCTTCCTTCCAATCCGGATTATCCTTCGGCCACGTGAACTTGGTACCGATCACCGATCCTGTACCTATCTGCGAAGCAAAGTCATTGGCATGATCCGTCAACTCCACGTGATCACCGTAGTACGCCAGACCCGGCGCCATAGCGGCGTATGCCTTGCGTTTCATACGCACCTGGCACGAGGACATTGGATCCGATGCTACCGCCTGGTTAATCTGCGGAACCAGGAAATAGTTCACCGCACAACCGCACGGACAAACCTGGATGACTGCATTCGGTTTGATGGCACGCGCCTCGTCATACACCTTACCGAAATAGGTAGGCATCAATTCCGGTGCTTCCCATGCATTATTCAAACCGGATGTCTCGTTATAATCCGGCAGACAGCAGTTGAGATGCTGACCGTCGATCTTCAAGCCATCGAAGTTCCACGTACGCAGGAACATATTTAATAAATCGCGCGTGTACGCGTCAACAGCCGGATTAACCGGTGATAAATACCAACTGTCCCACCAAGTGATATACTCGTGCGCCCATTCGTCGGTGAGCAGCAACATCTCCGGATGTTCTTTCACCAGTTTGGTATCCGGATCAGCCGCTAACGGTGCCCACCACAGTTTGGCCTTCATACCGCGTTTATGAATTTCGTTTGTGATATGACGCATGTCTGCATCGCCGCCGGGGAACAACTCATTTGTGTTCCAGTCGCCTTCGGCGATCTGGTAACCGTCATCCACGTCTACCCAGGTGAAACCCAGTTCGGCTACCTTATCCAGCGTGCCCAACACCATGTTCATTTTAAACGGACGACCGTAACCCCATGCGCACCAAACCGGCTCAAACGCTTCCGGTTCCGACGGTTTCATCTCCACACCTTCGTTCGCTTGCATGTATTCGGAGAACGTACGGAGGGTATTGAAATAATCGCCCTTGTGGGTATAACGGAATGCTTTGTAGCAATGCAGCGTATCGCCTTTTGCCAGTTCAACCTCTTCCGGCAGATCATAACGAAGCAACATTGTCACCTTATTGTCATATCGCTTCCATTCCACCGGCATAGAAATCATACGGAGCACCGGTTCAAACAAACCGATCGCGATACCGCCATCACGCTGCCAAAGGTCCACTACCGGAATGCCTCCTCCGTAATCGGAGTTGTTCATTCCGAGGTAGTTCTGTTTCTCAAAACCTTCCTTCACAGGCAATACCCAATCCAGACGTGCATTGGAACTCGTCGGTTGCAGGGACCAAACCACGCTGTCTTTCGCTTCTACTTCCGTGCGGCAAAGTTCATATGCTTTTACCGTTACCGGCTTGCCTTCATTCACGAAATAGGTCTCCACAACCTCCAAACCCTCCACACCTTCTACCGGCGTAACGGTCTCATGTTTGGTTACCTTCAACCCGTTCTCACAGAACGGAAAAACCTGCATATCCGCTTCGGCGCATACTAAACGCGCTGCATCCTGCTTCGGAGCGGAGCAGGCTGCAAAGGCGAATAAAGCAACGATGTATAATGACTTTTTCATTACTTATATTGCGTTAAGATTCGTTCTGCGTTATCGTGATACAGTTTCTTAAGCACCTTGTCCGGCAGGTTAAATCCGCTGAGTGCCCAATGATAACCGTAATCAGGAATATAGAAATGCTCATCGTTGGATTCCAGAACACGGAAGATATTGCGGTACATCTGTGCATCCATGCCGTTATCGGTTCCGAACAAACAACGATCCTGATATTTAATTAAGAATTCACGAGTTGCACGTGGAGTATGTGCCGATTCGGCTACACGTGCCGAGATATCGAAATACATGTTCGGATACTTATCCAGCATCGCTCCCAAACGCGGCAGATCATGGTTCATGTTCAGGTAATGGCAAGCGATAAAGATGGTACCCGGATTCTCACGAACGGCATTCTCAAACGTCTCCATCAACTTGTCATATCCGTAACAGTTAGTGGTATCGACATGCCATGTAACGGCGTTTACCAAGCCGTCGTTCGTCTCGTCCATCGGCAGGTACATCCAATACGGTTCAGCGATATGAATACTGATCGGCATCTTTAACTCTCCGGCCTTCTCGATCAAGGGTTTGATACGGGGATCGTCGATGTGGATATCTTTGCCGTCTCCGGGCCGTGCGTAGGTATCACCTTCGCCTTTGTCGCCCAACTCACCTACACCGATCGCGCCCATCTCGTGGTAACGCTCCAGAGTCTCACAAGCTTTCTGAATACCTTCCGGCGTCATGTCCGTATAGTCGAAACAGCACCAGAAACGGAAATGGTCCTTGTACGGCGCATAGAGCTCTACATACTCTTCAAACGGACGACCGATCCAGGAGCAATGCATCACTGCCGTATTCAGCACGCCAACTTCATCCATCGTCTTCGCCCACTGCGCCACCTCGTCGATGTCAGCAGCATAGTCATGAGCATGCATGTCGATGATGTCGAACTTAGCACGATCCACATAAGTAACAGGCAGATTGTCCACAACCGTCGGATTAAAATCCTTCAGCAGAATCTTATCTGCAGGATTAGCAGATTCTTCACTTGCCTTTGGGGCACTGCAAGCCGCGAAAACCAATGCGGCTACTCCAAGAAGATACAATGACTTTCTCATGATACGTTTCGTTTTGCGCTGCAAAGATACTGCTTTTTCTTTAAATATAGGTAATATTTAAATATGCTATATAACATGTTTTTCGAAACATTCGGAATAATAGTGCTGATTTATAGCATATTAAACGACAAAAAGAACAGCAATTTGATGTTTCGGAATATTTCGAAAATAAAGAACGAAACTTTTTATTTGCATATTTCGAAAATTTGTTGTAACTTTGCAGCGAATTTCAAATCTCTATTATCATGAATAGTTCATCTGCTAAGGAGAGGAGGGCACTTATTTTGCGTATGTTAGAGCAAAAAGAGGAAGTGCAAGTGACCGAATTAAGTCGGGAAACGGGTATTTCGGAAGTGACCATTCGAAAGGATTTGACCATTCTTCAAAACCGTCATTTATTGTTACGAACACGCGGTGGGGCGATGCGTAAACCGGTGGAGAACACGAATGAGGACACCACGATTGCCAAGAAGCGGATGTTCAATTTCAAAGAAAAGGAACGGATCGGTGAAGAGGCCGTGAAGATGATTAAAGAGGGTGATTTCATCATGCTCGATTCCGGTACCACCACCTTAGAGGTCGCCCGGCATTTGGACAAATTTAAAAACCTCCGAATCCTCACCAACGCCATGAATATCGCGACCGAGTTGATGAACTACAAGCGTTTTGATGTCGTATTATTGGGAGGAAATGTGCGCACCAACAGTCTCTCGACCGTAGGTCCTTTGGCACTGAACGTTTTACGAAATTTCAGCGGATACAAACTCTTCTTAGGCGTCGATTCCTTCTCTATCGAAAACGGCGTTTCTACACCGAGTTTGGAAGAAGCCTTGCTCAACCAGATCATGATTCAGCAGGCGGCTCAAGTGATAGCGGTCTTCGATTCTTCCAAGTTCAACAAACGCAGTTACGTGCATGTAGGCAACGTCAATGAACTCGACTGCATCATTACCGACCAGGCGATTCCTGCCGGCATGAGTGCCAAACTCAAATCCGCAGGAGTGGAAGTGCGGATCGTATAACCACATAAAAGCATACCCACACAAAAATCAGCCCGCCTAAGCGAGCTGATTTTCGTATATACCGTTCGGATTTATTCCGATACCACCGTCTGACCGAAGATATTGAAGATCTTACCGTCTTTCAAGATATAGAGTTGTCCGTTACGGATGAACTTCTGTCCGTTCCGAACCGGTTGCTCCACCTGTACATTCTCATATCCTAACGGAGCTGAGTGAGGAGCGTCACGTTTTACATGAATAGTGTTATATACCGTCTTATTACCTGCTGCATCGGTCTTATAGGTAATCACCTCAATGCCCTGAGCCGTTACATTGAATCGGCTGTAACTCGGTGCACCCGGCTGACCGAACTTAGTATTAAACAGATCAAAGAGATTATTGACATTATGGTGGTGGTAGTCAAAGAGAATACTTGGATCGGTCGTGTACTCCTCTTCCATCAAAGCACGGTTGTGCGGCTCGTAACGCTTACGACCACAGGTTGCGCCAATGAAATAAAGCGTACCTTCATCGGTCTTAAACGTACCGCCTTCCAGGCCGGTCTTGTTCTCACTTCTTTCCCATCTGCCGGTAGCCTCTGCTGCTACACGTACGGTATCCGTTACAGAACCCGGTACTACCGTCCAGGTATCCGGATTAACCGGACCAATCACTTCGTAGCAGTGGTCGTGACCCTGTATAGCAAGGTCAATCTCACACTCCTTGAAGATCGGCAGCATCATATTTCTCAGCAACGGACACTCGTCATCCGTATGGTGACCTGCGCCCGAGAAGAGGTTCTTATGCGAGATCGTCACACGGTACTTGGTATTCGGATATTTCGCAATCTCTGACTTGAACCAGTTTGCTACATCCTTGCTCAGATAAGAGGAGCGCATGGATTGCTCGCTACTCCCCTGTGCGCGCCACCAATCCTGCAACGAATAAACAAGGAACAATACATCGCCATAGACGAAACTATAGGTAATGCCCTTGAACTGCGGTTTGGTCTCCGCTGCATTGGCAAAGCCCCAGTCGGTATTGAAGTGGTAGTCGTAATTCAAGCTCTTACTGTCATCGTGATTACCGTCGGTCGGCACAAAAGCCATCTTGTTCAATGCAGGACGCATCGAACCTTCGAACCACTGCTCCCATTGCCACTCGGAGTTAGTATCACCTCCTGTATCGGCGAAGTCTCCGGGGAACAAACAGAACTTAGCGTCCGGCTCGTTCTGGGCTACTGCCTCTGCACATTGGCGAGCCTGATCAATATACTCATAGTCTTGTATATGGCTATCGGTCATATAGACGAACGAGAAATCACCCTGATTAGCCTCTTTGGTCACGAATTGGGCTATCTCGCTCCAATACTCCCCATAACCGACACGCCAGCTATATACAGTACCCGGCTGCAAGGTAGTAGCCTGCGCCTTATGGCTCACATAGTTAAACTTCGTGTTACGCGGCAGACCCGCTGCTGTACAGATATCGTACTTCGGACTCTCCGATGCCTGGATAGGCGTGTAATGCAGCGTAGCGTCCGTCGTCTGAGCACTTACTTCAATAACTCCGTTCGATTCGGTAAAGTCCTCTGCCGTAGCATTAGCCATCGCTACCAGCTGTACCTTACCTTCTGTAATACCGCCGTTCGTAAACCAGCAGAAACCCATATGGGTAGCCGGATCACCATAGATAGTAGCGATCTGGTTGTACGGATACTCTTTAACCTTCAGTTCGCTGATCTTCTCCTGCATGGCTGCAACTTTCTCGGGAATAGTCGGCAACAGATCAATATTATCCGGCTCCATACTATCAATCTTAGCTACTTCTTTTGCTACCAGATACGGAATGAAACTCGGAATCGTGTAGTCCTCGATATGGTACGTAGCCTCAGCCTCTACTACCTCATGCGGATATTTCACAGGCGGCTTCGGAGCAATCACTACCGTAGCTGCTGCAGTAAAACCACCTTCCTGAGTCGTAACCCTCGCAGTAGTCGTACCCGGCGTTACACCGGTAATCTTACCATTCTGAATCGTTGCAATCGCCGGATCGTCAATCGACCAGGTGACGCGTTTATTGTTCGCATTAGCCGGCTGTACCTCGGCTACCAACGTACCCGTTTTGCCTTCGATAATCTCGATGGAAACCGGAGTGATACTTACGCCCGTAACGGCTATCACCGTGGCGTCCGGATCATACTCATAAGCTCCAATATCTACGCCGGAACCTTTCGGACGCGTTACTCCTATAATATCCGTTGCAGGAGCCTGAGTCGCATCGCCGTTATTCAGCAGCTGAGTCGAAGCATCGGTCAGCGAGAAGTCCGCATTAGCTACTGCCATTCTCTCTGTATTGGATGTCGGTACACCCGCAAAACCTGTCGGGCTACGGAAATTAGGACCATCCGCTGCATTATTATCCGTATTCAGGCCAAGCGTAATACCCGTTCCTGCGTCCGCCTTGCTGTAAGTACATTTACCACTTGCGACGTAGTTCACATTCGGTGCGTTCGGCGCCGTATTGCCCCAGAAGACAGAGTTCACTACCGTTCCCTCTACGCGGCAACCGGCATAACGGCCATCGACACCCGTGTTATTGGCTACCGTACAGTTAATGAAAGCACCTTTACCATAGAGACATCCGTTCTTGGAAGAATGGTTGTTATATACCACGCAGTTGCGGATGACAGAACCGGCCCTTGAATAAATCATAACATCGCCCGTACAACCGCGAATAATACAGTCCTCCACCAAAGCATTCAAATTAGCCTTGTCCTCAAAACTAATGGCTGCCGCTTGGTCTCCTGCGGTATTGTTACAATACTCGAAAAGACAGTTACTGATGATAGTTTGCTCGGCTCCCGACGGGTCAATAAACATACCACCGGCCTTCGAACCACTGGTGTTGTTGCGGAATACGCAGTTATTGATCGTCATGTTACCGCGCAGATACATGGCTGCACCACCCCACTCGCTGTGGTTCGCATTCTGGAATACCAGACCGTCCACGGTAATACGTACTGCGGGGTCTCCATCATACTTCACTAAGGACCATGTGGTACGACCCGTACCATCAATGATCGATTCGTACAACTCCGGATCACGAAGCCCTGTTTCAGCATCATATCCGCCTAAATAGGTAGCACCATTCTGGGCGGAGATACCTTCGTTATAGACACCGGCAGCGATAAACATTGTGTCGCCGGCACCAACATCCCAGATAGCTCCGGCAATGGTGGTCTTCGCATGTTCCCACGACTTACCGTCTCCGTCATCGCCTGTGGGCGAGACATAACGGTTGCTTGCTGACGCGCACAGAGTGGCCGTGCAGACCGTCAAAAGGAATAACACTCTTTTCATGATATATAATGTTTAATGATTAATTGGCAGGAACGCCGTGTGCTTTGGTACGAACCACACGCATCGTGTTCAACAGGCTGACATTACCCTGATCGTCATCGGCTGTATAGGAATTAAACTCCAGACAGTCGTCTTTCACCGTGATCTTGGTGAACGTCGGTGCTTCCGGCTGACCAAACATACCGGTGAACAAATCAAAATAATTCATCACGTTATGGTGATGATCATCTTGCAGCAAAGTGATATCATCCGTGTATTCACGCTCCATGCGGTCGCGGGTATGCGGATAATAACGCTTGTGACCGCAGGTAGCACCGATGAAATAGAACGTACCGTCATTCGTGCAATAGGTACCGCCCTTGTAACCGGTCATGTTCTTGTTGTTACCACCGTACTCCGGTCCTCCTTCCCGATCCGAGATAGCATCTAAGATCGGCGTAAGGTTATCCGGATCTACCGGACCAATCACCTCGTATGTATGGTCATGACCCTGCAAAGCAACATCGATCTCGCAATCCTTGAATACCGGAAGCATGTTATGACGGAATACCGGCGGCTCTTTGTCTGTCGAGTGATCCGAGCCGGAGAACAAGTTAAAGTGCGCTAACGACACACGGTACTTCGTATCCGGATAAGCATTTGTCTGATCACGGAACCATGCACCTACGTGGTCTTTCAGGTAAACCGATGACCAATCGAGATAACTGTGGGTCTCACGCCAGAAATCCTGCATCGAGAATACGTAGAACAGCACATCACCATATACGAAACTATAGATGATACCTTCAAACTGCGGCTTGTCCGTATAGTTCACATTAAAACTGTTATCCGTATTGAAGTGGTACGTATAGTTGATATTCGGACTATCATCGTGGTTACCGTCTGTCGGAACCAAAGGCATCGCCGTCAACACCGGTTTGAATGACTCTTCAAACCAGCGCTCCCACTCCCATTCGGAGTTGTTAGCATCTCCGTCTTCTACGAAGTCACCGGGGAAGCAGCAGAAACGTGCTTCCGGCACCGTCTTCACAGCAGCTAACGCACAACGACGAGCCTCATCGATATACGTCGGGTTCTCGATGTGACTGTCGCTCATCACGATGAACGAGTACTCACCTTGGTTCGCATCTTCGGTTCTGAAATGACCGATCTCACTCCAGTGGCCTTCGTAACCTACACGCCAACTGTAGGCCGTACCCGGCGTCAGATCGGTAGCAAGTGCTTTGTGGCTGATGTATTTATACCGTACGCCGGCACCTATTCCGGATGCATTTACGATCCAGCGTGCCTTACCCGTGTAACGCAGACCTTTGGTTTGGGTCGGTGTAGCCGGATAGGAAGCGGCATTCGCAAAATCGGCTTCCGTCGCATCCTCTATAGGCACAATCTGCACCTCACCATCAGTGATACCGTCGTTAGTGAACCAGCAGAAGCCCATGTTCGTTTTCGGATCACCGTTGAAGGTTGCTACCATATTATACGGCTCCTCTTTCGGTTGCAACTCCGAGATACGCTGACGCAACATCTCTATATTGGCTTGAGACGAATCGGCGGCACAAGCGACAATCGCCATCTTCAAAGCCGTGTGACTCGGTACGGTGTAATCCGCTACCGTGTACAACGAATCGGCAATTTCCCACTCGGTCTTAGTTGGAACCACTTCCGTCGTGTCTTGAGGTTGAGGATCCGGTGGTGTAGGAGGATCCGGCACTTCCGGCGTCTGGCATGCTGCAAACAGCATACAGCCGGCAAACAACAAATAGTAAAACTTTTTCTTAGCCGCAAGGGCACGATTAAAAGTGTAACTTTTTTTCATCGTTGATTAATTTTTATCGTGTTAAACAATTCTGTCTTTCCGTTTTCACGCACCACAAACGTCTCCAGCAACAGATGGTCTTTCTTCACTGTGACGCGTGTGTAACTCGGTGCGCCCGGTTGTTCCAAACGAGAGAACAAATCATAGTAGTTCTCCACCTGATGGATATGCTTGCTGGCCTCCATCTCCTCCCTCGTTAACGGTGTATAACGTTTAGCACCGCAGGTAGCACCGATGAAATAGAGCGTACTATCCACCGGTCCAATCACTTCGTAACAATGGTCATGACCTTGCAGCACCAGATCCATCTTACATTCTTTCATCACCGGCAGCATCGTCTTTCGCATCAGCGGTGTCTCTTTATCCCGCTGGTGATCGGAACCCGAAAACAGGTTCTTATGCACCAGACCCACATGCCATTTGGCTTGCAGCGCTTTCGCCACTTGCAGCTTGAACCATTCGCCCAGATCACGCGTGAAATACTCCGACGTCAGCGCCTTCATATCGTACTCACCGCGCCAGAAATCCTGCATCGAGAAAGCGATCAGCAGCATATCGCCGTACACAAAACTGTAGTTGATACCGGCGAACTGCGGGCGTACTTTCGTCCAGGCATTAAAGGTCGTTTCTGTATTAAAATGGTAACTATAATTCAGTAACGGACTGTCGTCATGGTTTCCGTCTGTAGGCACAATCGGCATCTGCATAATCACCGGTTTCATCGCCTCTTCGAACCAGCGCTCCCATTCCCATTCACTGTTATTATCCGTGCCTGTGTCCACAAAGTCACCAGGGAAGACACAGAAGCGTGCATTCTTCTCGTTACGCGCCACCGCGTCTGCGCACACACGCGCTTCATCAATATAATGTTTATTCTGCAAGTGACTGTCCGTCATATAGACAAACGAAAACTCACCTTGCTCCTTATCCGCTGTCCTAAAATGACCTATCTCACTCCAGTGGCCCTCGTATCCTACCCGCCAACTGTACTCCGTACCCGGTTGCAAATCCGTTGCCACCGCCTTATGACTCACGTACCGGAAAGCGGTGTTCTTGTCCATCTTCGCTTTTTTCAGGATTCCTGAAGTGGAAATAGCATAATGCAAAGGCACTGTGGTCGTCGCTGTAGCCGGAATGGTCATCCATTCCCCTTTTTCCTTGGTACGTATCTGCACCACGCCTTCGGTGATACCTTCGTTGGTGAACCAGCAGAATCCCATCCTCGTTTGAGGATCACCATTGATGGTAGCCACCATACAATACGGATTCTCCTTGGGTTCTAACTTCGCTTTTTTATCCAACAAGTGCGCCACAAAACTCGGTACGGTATAATCGACTTTTTCATAGAGCGTATAGTCCGAAGGATTATCGCGTTTCTTGGCCGGTGCCATCGAAGCAATCCGATGCGTCGGTTGACCGATACGATAGTCTGCTACCTGGATAATCGCTTCTTCTGCTGCCGTCAACGGAACACCGGCAAAGGTTGCCGGGTCTCTAAAATGGGGACCATTCTCCGCTTCATTATTCCGGTCTAACCACGGTTGCACAAAGAAATGGGGTTCAAAACCTTCATCCGCTTTACTTAATCCCGACTCACTCTCATCGGACACGTAGTTACACGGATCAACAAACCCGTACTCGTTTTGGTTACCCCACATCGTGCAGTCATACACCGAACTCTCCGAATGGATACCGCCGTACCGGTCTCCGTAGTTATGGGCAATGACGCAATGTACTAACGTGCCGTCGAAATTAGCTACACCACCGGCATCCGGCCAGTTATGTCCTGTCGCCTGGCAGTTATGAATCACGCAGTCCTCTAATCGCGCACCTAAGGCCGACGCTTCCGGTAAGTCACCCTTAATCAGGATTCCGCCGCATTGTTCTCCGCTGCAACCGCGTACCACACAACGCCGCATCGTCACTTTTCCGCGTAACCATGCACCGCCACCGAGTTGGTCATGACGGGCATTTTGGAAGATGATGTTCTGCACCAAGGTCGGTTTCTGACAATCGGCTTCGCAGGTGATCAGACGCGTACCTAAATTCGTACCGTCCACAATCACTTCTCCTACACCGATCACGGCGATACCGTCTTTCAGCACCAATCCCTCGTAGTAGGTACCTTCACCTACATACACCGTGTCACCCGGTTTGCAGTTATCGATACCCAAACGGATAGACTCCTGCGCCGTAGCCCAGGTCTTGCCGTCATCCCCGTCGACACCGTCTGCACGCACATACCACGTAGCGGCTGACGAACTCATCGCCAGCGCTACGCAGCATATTATGTTAAAAAGTTTTTTCAACACCAACCGAATCTTTCTCTACCGATTTTCTCTACGTCTTCACGGTTCGTAAAGGCCGTCGTACCACCGGCAGCGGTTGTGTTCACCGCACCCGTCATATTTCCATACTCCTGGCATTTATCCAACGGATCACCGGCTGCCAGACGGGTAATGAAACCACTGTTGAAACTATCACCGGCACCGATACAATCCACTACATGCTCATTGAGCAGCGCCTTCTGCATACGATCCGGTTGACCCTTGCGCATCAGCAACGAGCCCTTGCTACCACATTTGATAACGGCTGCATTCGCATACGGACGGATCTTCTCGATGGCTTCTTCGAGTGTCGCACTCTTGGTCAGGAACTTGAGCTCTGTCTCATTCGGCATGAACACCGTCAGCAGCGGCAGAACCTGTTTATAATCCAGGTCCCAGGTCTCCGTCGGATCCCATTGGCTGTCTAACGAGGTGGTGACACCGTTCTCTTTGCAGAGTTCCAAGATCTTCATCAAGTCGCGTTTCACGCCGCTCTGCATGAAGATAGACGAGATATGAATATGCTTCGCCTCTTTGAACACTTCCGGATTGATATCTGCCAACGACATATAATCCATCGCTCCTTGGTACGTCAGGTTCGCACGGTCTTCATCGTAACTCATACAGATGGTAGCACCCGTGGCATACTTATTCTGACGAATCAGATAACGGGTATCCACACCCTTGGCTTTCAGACTCGTCTCTACCAAGTCACCAAAACTATCGTCGCCAATCATACCGCAGAATGCCACTTTGGCACCCAAAGCCGCAGCATTCGCTGCAAAAATAGCCGTCGAAGACCCTAAGGTCAACGTCATCTGCTTGGCAAATTTCTCTTTGCCGATCTCGGGTTCACTCTCGATCTGATTCAAGATCAAATCCACGTTCAATTCGCCTAACGCGATAATATCGAAATTTTTCATGGCTGAAAAATATTTGTGATTTGTAATTTGTGATTTATTGGAATTTCTTCCAGAAGTTACCAATCATACTCCACCAATTTTTCGGATAATCGTGGGTCATGTTCGGATAGAAATGATACTCCTTATCCGGATTGTCTATGAGGTTATACGGTGCGATATTCGTATGCGGCGGACATGTCTGATCCTTCAGACCACTCGTGCCTAACACCGCACAATGGATGCGAGTAGCTAAGTTCTTCGTGTCGAAATAGGACAAGAAGGTATACATCTCCTCTTCCGTCATACCGGCTTTCTTCGCTTCGGCCTTCGCCGTCGATCCCGGCCAATCTACGATCCGGAAGTAATCGGGGAAGTCACCCAAGAAGGCTACATTCGGTGCAATGGCCGTGAACGGATAATTACTCAGCGCTGCACAGGCATAACTCAGTGCGCCGCCTTGACTCGAACCCTCTGCAAACAGATGGGTCATGTCGCTGGTCTCACGGCCGGCCATAAAGTCCACCGCACACACAACGTCCATGAACGCACCCCTGTAATAATAGGAGTCCTTGTCGCCGAAATGGTAGGCAAACCAGTCGCCGTAGATATTCTCCGTATCTTCCGTCACTCCCGGGTTCTTGGTCGATGCAGGACGATTGTTCAGGTATTGGCCGCGATGCGATAAGTAAAACTCCGCATAATTGGACGTACCACCCGCCGGACATTCACATTTAGCGGTCGTACCTTGTGTATCATAACCGTAGAAATGCATGATCACCGGATGTTTTTCGCCGTCCGTCGGTTCGCAGTAATAACCGCGTATCTTCACCGGGTCTCCTTCCAAACCGTCAGGCACCGAGTACATCTCCACCAGATACACTTTCCGTGCCGACGAACTTTTCTCCGCGATCTCCGTCAGCACAGCGTTCATATCCACTGCCGCTAACTGATCCTTCGCCGTCTGCCAGTACTCCGTAAAGTCCGACTGCATATCCGGTGCTGAAACGATATCAAACGGATCAATACCGAAGTTAAACGTACGTACGTTCTTACCTTTCACGAAACAAACGGCACGATAGAAACCCGGATTCATATTCTCAGGCGTCGTCATCGCAACGTCCTTTTTCGTACTTCCGGCAATAGTCACCGTGTCGATTAACTCGTAGGCCAGCTGCTTCGTGTCCGTAGTAATACGCACCTTCACCGGCAACTGCATCTCCACCGTGTCGGTGTTCTCCACCGGTACATTGAAATACGGTTTACCGCTCCAGATCATATCCTCCGGTTCTACCACCGTCGTATCTTTCTGCGGCGGTACAATCGGACCATCCGTCGGACGCTCGCAACCGCATGCCCCGAAGAGCATGACGGTCACCAGCGCCAACAAGAAACTGTAATATTTCTTATTTGAGATAGTCATTCAAGTTCACAATATTAAATGCATTGTAGTACTTGTCCATATTGTGCTCAATACGCATCAGCACTACCTCTTCTGCATGGATACCCAGACGCTCCAGGTTTTCATACAAGTTCTGACGAGCTACCAATGCCTCCGGTTTCTGCCAGATGTAACGGCAACCGGTCTTCACGAGCCACAACTGACGATCCGGTGTGCAGTCCTTGAGGTCTTTACCTACCTCTTCGCCGTGCAACCATTTCTTCCAACGGTTGGACTCATATACGCATTGCCACAGCACTTGGGTCATGTTACTCAGTTGAGCAATCTTTCCCTCAGCGTACAGTTTCTTCTCCTCCTCTTCGAGTTCTGCCAACGCGTCGTACTCGTTCATCGTGAACTCCGGTCCAACGTTAGCGGCACCCATGCCTGCCTTCGGATAATCCTCCGGGTTCTCCACATCGTCACTATAGTGACCCTTGATGTAACTGCCATAAGGACGAACTTTCGCCGTCAATTTACGTGCTACTTCCGGATCAAAGAAGGTGGTGTGCAAATCGGTACCTACCTTACCTACGATGAAGCAAGGCCATACATCGTCCAGACCTACCTCGTGCAAACCGGCTTTCAGACCCTCCAAGAAGGTGTCAAACGTCTTCTCGTCTGCCAGACCACCATGCACCTCTTCCGTACCTACCTCGTAAGAAATAGGAGCAATGTTATGTGCCTTGCGGAAATCCTCGGCATGCTTGATCAGTTCAACGGTACGTTTAACAACCACATGGATATCGATGATCTCGCCCTTCGGCAGGAAGATATCTACCGTCGGATCCACGTGAATCAGGTCATAACCTGCCAGAATAGCAGCCTCGTAACTCTTCTTCACACCGTTCATCGCACGCTCGGTATCCCAACGCTCGATGCTCTGTTTGTCCTTCAACCACGGACCTCCGTGATCGATAGCCACTACGTACGGACCCGTGTAATGAACAGCCGCAGCCTCACGTGCCAAAATCTTCGTGAACGCTTCCTGCGTCATACCGGTGTAACCACCGTCGCAGTCCACCTGGTTCAGTGTGGTAGCAAAATAGATCGGCGCATTGTTACGCTTCGCTGCACGGAACGATGCTTTGATTACGGACAAGGAGTTCGGACATGCTGCAAACAAGGTCATAGGAACTCCGGTTGCTTTCTTTCTCTCCTCCATCACTTGGAGAATATGCTCAGTCTTTTTCATATTGCTAAAAATTTGAAATCTTAAATTTGAAATCTTAAATCATTCGTAAATCGTCACTCCCTCTACCACGCGGTGGATGTTTCCGCTTACGCTCGGTGCATCCGGATTCAAACCGTGTGCCAACGATGCATAGTAGCCTAACAGCTGTCCTACCAGCACGTAAGCCACGATACCGTAGAAGTCATTCTCTGCCGGTCCAAACGGCATTCTAACCACGAGGTCTGCTTTCACGCCCGGCAGTTCAGGAGCCTTGCCTGCAATCACGATGATCTGTGCAACCGGCGTGTTGTTGGCATCTACCTGCTTAACCAGATCGCGCTCATAGCGCTGTACATCCTCTTGCTCGGTCATCAGGTAAACGACAATCGACTTGCTATTCACCACAGCCTTCGGACCGTGACGGAAGCCTAAGAACGAGTCAAACTTACATACCACCGCACCATCGGTCAACTCTTGCAGTTTCAGATGGCACTCTTCGGCGATACCCTTCAGGGCACCGGAACCGAGGAACACACCGCGCTCAAACGGACGGCCTGCGATCTCCTTCAGCTTATCCTCGTACTCAGCAATAACAGCCTCAGCGTTCTTCGCTGTCTTCTCGATCATCTCCTGATCCTTATCCAGCGTGTCGATATGTCCTAACATCAAGCAGGTCAGCAGCATCGTCGAGAACGAACTCGTCATGGCCAGACTCTTATCGTCGGTCTCTTCCGGCAACAGCAGCAGCAATATATTATCCTTACCCTCTGCCTGTAAAGCGAGTTTACCGTTCTTGTTGCAAGTGATATACACATGAGCCACGTTCTTGCAGAGCTTGTTGGCAAGGTTCACGGCACCGACACTCTCCGGACTATTACCCGAACGGGCGAAACTAACCAGCAACAGCGGTTTATCCGGGTTGAGCAGGTATTTCGCATGGGTGATGATGTCCGTCGTAGCAACCGAACGAACATTGTGCCACATACCGCGCATCACCGGTTGCAATGCGTCACCGATAAACGCTGACGTTCCGGCACCGGTCAAGATGATATCCGTGTCCGGGGTCAAATACTTGTGCATAAACGCACTGATTTCAGCTTTTGCTGCCAACAATTTCTCCAGCTCCTTGCGCCACATCGCCGGCTGCTGATGAATCTCATTGAATGTAAACATTGTGTTTGCCATAATTGTATAGAGTTTTGAAATTTTGTGTCCTTCGTTTCAATTTGCGCTGCAAAATTACTACAAATTCTACGAATTTCGAAACCACTTAATATGTTTTACAGCATATTTTCGAAACAAAAAAATACAACACACTGTCATTCAGCATGTTGTATCTTTCGTTTTTCATTTCGAAACCTTTCGAATATGTTTCCTTAGAAAAATTCTCCAATCCGTGGCAAAGGTACGAAAAAAGTAACCATCCATTAAAATGCATATTGTAGGATTTGTAAGAAAGTTGTAATTTTGCAGCCGATTACAAATCCTAATTTTTATGCATATGGATAAAGAACA
>CADCDS010000006.1 GCA_902800215.1 uncultured Bacteroidales bacterium
TGTGCGCAAACTGATGTTGCAGCAATTGGGTGTCATCAAAACGATTGCCGGAACACCCACCGAAGCCAACCAACAACTGCTTGCGCGTCTCATGGCATTGAACGAGGAAACCGCCAATGCCCTCATCGACTGGCCAAGCATTTACCAAACCATCGATCTTGTCTATGACGGTTTCTATACACGACTCGTGCAGAAATATGGAACCACCGACCAATCCAACGATCCGGCGCACCCGGTCTTGAACGAGAAGGAATTGCAACTCTGTTGTTTGCTCAAAGCTGATTTCTCCACCAAGGAGATCAACATGCTCACTCGTCAAAGTCTCCAAACCATCTACCAACGTAAGACCCAAGTCCGTCAGAAACTTTCCCTTGCCGAAGCCGAAGACATCACAACTGCGATAATCTAATTAGGGCATAAAAAAAGCACTCGCTTAGGAGTGCTCTGCATGGATACATGCTTTGTTATGAGATCGCTATTTGCCTACTGGTCTTACCCTCTTCGCGTTTAATCTTCGGCAGGTCGATGGTCAAGATACCATCTTCGACCTTAGCGGCGATCTTTGCCTCGTCCACATTGTCCGGCAAGGTGTACTTCTGCTCGAAGTTCGTGTAAGCAAACTCGCGTCTCAGATAGTGCTCATGTTTGTCTTCTTCCTTGTGCTCGAACTTGTTCTCGATGGCAACACACAGATTGTGGTCTTCATCGACATGTACTCGGCAGTACTCTTTCTTAACACCCGGAGCAGCTAACTCAACGGTGTAACTGTTAGCGGTCTCTTTGACGTTGACCGAAGGCGCCACATTGCTGGCCGTGTTCAGCATGTCATTGTTCAAAAACTCGTCGAATACGGTGGGAAACCATCCGTTTGTCGGCAGCCAACTGTTTCTACGACACATTGCATTTTTCATAATCAATCCTCCAAATAAATTTAGTTAAACATTGTTTAACGTAGCTTGCGTAGTTTACGTTGTTGGCGTAGTATGCGTAATTGCGTTTTCACCCTAACAAAGGCAAATTATGTGCCAACCCTAAAATCTCTGCCAAAATGTCCATCTTTCGTGCCAAATTGTCCACTTACTGCCATTTTGTCCATTAAAATTTGCATATGTCAAAAAAAAGTTGTAATTTTGCACGCGAAATCGTGCAACAAACAAAATAACCATATGAAAAGACATTACATGCGTCCGATTGTGGACAGAACGGAGATGGCGCCGGGACAGATGCTATGCAGCAGCGGTGGCGGCAGTGGCTTTAAAGCCGAGATTGGAGAATACGGCACCAATACCGGAGGCGGCTTTATTCAGGAACCGTAAAGATTGTTGATTTGGTATGAAAAAAGAACTTTTTATATCGTTCCTGTGCGGGCTGATGGCGGTAGCAGGAACAGCGTGCAGCCATTCGGATGAGCCGAGTGGAGAAGAAATGGAGGTAAAGACGCGTTTTCTGACGATCCGATCGGAGGAAGGAGCGGCATCGCCGCGGCGTATTCTCAATGCGACGATTACCGACGAAGGCAGTACCTTGTCTTCCATGTGGACGGCAGGTGACGCATTGAGTTATTGCAACCTGAGCCGGCAGATTCAGTTAGGAGTGGCGGATGACAACGTGTATCAGGGTCCGTTGACGGCTATCGAGACGAAACATATCTCGATGGTGCAGGGTGACGTGGAGTGCACGGTGAATGACTATCTGGCGGTGGTGTATCCGGCGAACAACACGTTTGAGTTCATCTCAACGGGTACCAAGTACCGCTATCATTTTTCCTTGGCCGGACAGGACGGTACGTTAGCCGGATTAGCGACGAACTATCATCAGGTGTACGGCCGTGCGCATGTGACGGCGGTGACGGACAAGACGGCGGATGCGACGATGGCCAAGATGCAGAGTCTGCTGACGGTATGCAAGTTCAGTTTCAAGGACAAAGCCACGAATGCGGATATCCCGGTTGAGACGCTGACGATTCAATATGCCGATGCCACTTCGGAGAACGGTAAGTATCCGCAGAAAGGGCAAGTGACGGTATTGGTGACGACTGAAAATCATGAGGCAAAGGCCGAGAAATACGACGTGACGGCTCCGTTAGTGGTCACTTGTTCGTCAGAGCAGCCTGCGGTGTACGTAGCGCTGATGCCGGAGATCGCATCCCGTACGTATCACTTCACGGTGACCAACAGTGAAGGCATCTATTCCGGTACGGCTTCGGCATGGCTCAAAGAAGGCGAGTATGTGCCGGCAACGGGTTTGAAACTGCAGAAACAATAAAAACTACGCGATATGAAAAAGAGAATTATCGGAATCCTGCTGATGCTTACAGCTTGTGTAGGTACTATCCAAGCAGACGACTGGGTGCTGTTTGAGTCCAAGTACAATGCATGGCACTACACGGACCACCTCTATCTGGAGGTTTTCCTTGCCGACCTGGACGGAGGTAACACGTACTGTAAGGAAGGTACGTTGGTTGCCACGAACGGCAAACAGAGTTATGAGTTGGTGAAGTTGAAATATATCAACGAAGGTGACGATGAGGATCAGACAGCGAAGGTGAAAGCCACGTTGCTGATGCGGAATAGCAAGGCATGGTTCACCAACTCGCAGAGCGGCGATCAGGAGTTGAGTACATCGGAGCAGACGCACTGGTTGACCAAGTGGGGTAGTGACTACCATTACATGACGGCGCAGATCAACTTCTACTACCCCTCTGAGTTGGCCGGCGATACCTGGAAGATCTACTTCCACTTCAAGCACTCGAACGACAGTTGGTACGACAAGACACTGGCGTGGGTGACGACGAGCAGCACGCTCGGTCTGTCGGACTATAACGTCGACTCATACAAAGTGGAGCGCACGGGTCTGGACAAGATCACCTTCACGGTGCCGAAACTGCAGGACGATATTGACAGTAAGTTCAGTTCTATCCGCAAGCGTGAAGCGAAGTACGAGGTAAGTTATATCTTCTACAAGCAGGACGGCACATCGGTGACCTTGAATAAGCAATACGAGGCTTCGACCTCGCAGGAGAAGCAAGAGGAATGTACGTTCCCGGAAGGCGTGGGCAATCCGAAACGCATCGACTGCCAGGTGAAGGCTATCCACGGTGTGAAAGATCCAGATGGCTGGTTCAACAAACGGACCAAGACCACGACGCGAGACGATGCGTTCAAAGTCATTCCCGTGCCGGGTGAGATTACGATGGATTTCCACCAGTTCGACAAACAGACGGCATTGGCATGGATGACTCCCGGCGCCAGCAACTACATGACCGTCACGCCGTATATCTACCGTATCGAGACGGACGCCACGGGTAGCCCGAAATCCGGCAGCTCGTGGAGCAAACGCGGATCGGTAAGCAGCACGACAGGCGGTTCGTTGCATTTCACGGATGATAATGTATCTACCGGTACGTACTACCGCTATATGGCAGTCAATGTACCGACCGATTGGATCAACCACGGTATCAACGAGAGCAGTCTGAACAACCCGACAGACGACCTGTTGTCTAAGTTAGGATGCTTGCTATCGGAGGTGATGAACACGGCGCCGACAATGAGTATCTACGGTCTGCAGCAAGACACGTCAATGACGGACAAGGTACGTCTGACCTGGCAGTACAGCCGTGTGCCGACCGATGATGCTACCGTCAACTTCAAGGTACTGCGCAAGACGAGTCAGGAAGGCGACTGGAGTGAGTACGGTACGGTGAGCGCCGATGCGGAACCGACTGCCGGCACGGTATTGGCATTTGAGGATGCCGATCTGCCTAACTCGACCGCCCGCTACCAGTACAAGATTCGCTTGGAGGTAAAAGGCTATCGTTTTGAGAGCGACGCCATCTACGCGGGTCTGCTCTCCGGTACGGCCCTGAAGAGCTTCACCGCCACCAAAGGTACGCACGACGGAAGTGTGACGCTCTCGTGGAATGCGAAGCAGGTAGGTACGGCCAATAGTAACTATGTGATTTCCAGACGATATGTGAATTCGAATAGTGAGTTCATGCAGATCCACACCACCAACGGTGCGGACGCCAACTACTCGTATGAGGACAACACGGTGAAGCCTGGTTATTACTACGAATACAAGATAGAAGTCTATGAGGGCGGCGTGATGCAGAACACGCTCTATACCGTCGGTTTCTGCCAGTCACGCGGTACGATAGCCGGTATTGTCAACTACGGCAGCGGTACCTCCGTGCCGGGTGTACGCATGTGGCTCCGTCCCTCCGCAGCAGACGCTGACAACACGATAGAGAGTCATTCGCAGTACGTCCACGGTGCCTCGGAAGGTATCTTATGGGACGGGGACGCTGTAGAGCAAGGCAAGATCTTCGGTGAAGGCAAAGACTACACTGTGCAGTTCTTCGTCCGTCCTGATGAAGGGCTGAGCGAGGGTGCTGTGCTGGCGGATATCCCGGGAGTAGGCCAAGTGACTCTGGCCAACAAAACGACGGAGGGGTATGAACTGCGTTGCGAGACCAAACCCGTCACGACAGACCTCTCCACGCTCACCGGTGCCTATACCGCGCAGGACGGCGAGGTACTGACCGGCACCTTGGGCGGTAACTACAAGATCTCTATTGCCGACGGCGCAACGGTCGTTCTCCGCGACGCGACCATTAACGGCACGCACGGCATGAACTACCAGTGGGCAGGTATTACCTGTAAGGGCGATGCCACGATAGTACTGGAAGGCGAGAACCGCGTAAAAGGCTTTATGGACGAATACCCCGGCATCTTAATCCCCAAGGACAAGACGCTGACCATCCGCGGTCTGGGTTCGCTGACCACCCTCACCTCGAACGGCTGGGGATCGGCAGGTATCGGCGGCGGGTACCAAATACCCTGCGGTAATATCGTCATCGAAGGAGGTATTATCACAGCCACCGGAGGAGAACACGCCACCGGTGTAGGTGGCGGTCGGAACACCTCCTGCGGAACCATCACCATTACGGGCGGTAAGGTCACAGCCACCGGTGGAGAGGGGGGTGCGGCCATCGGACGAGGTACGTACGGCAGCTGCGGCACGATTACCATCGGCGGTACGGTGCTATGGGACGGCTCTAACTATCAGAACGGTGGAGAATCCATCCTCGCACTCAATTCGTACACGTATGACGAAGGCGACGACTGGATGAGCCAACAGACGCCTTACGAGACCGTACACCCCACCGGTGCCTTCCTTCCCGCCGGCAAGTACTCGCTGCTGACGATAAGCAAGACAGGCCACCAGATGAGCCTGCAGGTGGATACGAATGAAGTGAAGACCATCACGGTGGATGATCTGGATATTCTCTCGCCCTTCGCCATCGGTGGCATGCGCGGCATTGCACCCGATTGGGCATTCAAGGGCAATTTTGCCGAGGTGCGTGTATGGAACCATTGTCTGTCCGACACGGAGAAGAAGAATTATCTGGACCGTGTGCTGAACGGTCGCGAGTCGGGTCTGATGCTCTACTGGCCGCTGGACGAAGGCTTGCAGCGCTACGCATTCGATGCCTCGTACTCGAACGACCTGCCTAACGGTCGTCATGCGACGGTGGGCAATAACATCACCCCGTCGCCTATCGTGCCGGTCGAGAGCCAGTTGGCACGGTACGGCCTGACCAACGAGAACGGCGAGTACCTGATTCGCGGTATCCCGTTCATGGGTAGCGGTTCGTCCTATACCCTGGTGCCGGAGAAAGGTATCCACCGATTCAATCCGGATGTCCGTTCGCTGTTTATCAGTCCGACTTCGCTGACGGCGAATAATGTGGATTTTGAGGATGTCAGTTCGTTCCCCATGACCGGTCATATCTACTATGCCGGAACCAATATCCCGGCGGAAGGCATTATGTTCTACGTGGACGGTGTAGCGTTGACCTCGGATGGAAAGGTGCAGCAGACGGATGCCGACGGTTATTACAATATTAGCGTACCGATCGGTGAGCACTACGTGGAAGCCAAACTGGAAGGTCACGTGTTAGTGGATAATGGTCGTTTCCCGACCACAGGAACCTATAACTTCGTAGATCGCGTACGGCATGACTTCTCCGATTCGACCCTGGTTAATTTTGTTGGTCGTGTGAGCGGAGCCAAGTACAACGACACCATTCCGGTAGGTTTTGCCGAATCGCATAATAACATCGGTATTGCCACGATCACGCTCAAGTTGAACAACGAGTCTTTCTCGTTCAACTGCGCAGACGATTATATCTCTCCGGCGACGGAGAACCGCTCTTTTGCCAGCGACACGGTGTCTATTCAGAGCAAGACCTGGACGGGCTTTGGCGCGGCATCCAAATATATCTACATCATGACGGATAGTCTGACCGGTGAGTTCAGCGCGGTATTACCGCCGCTCAAGTACACCGTGCAGAGCGTGGAGGTGAAAAAGAATAGCGATGTGGAGTTCTCTTCGTTGCCGGAGATTGACTTGGCCAATCCGGGTCAAAAGCGAACGGACTCGATCCTCATAGCGACGGAAGCGGGCGACACGATCACACGGTCATACACATACAACACCAAGAAAGTTTGGACCTATATGGCCGGTCCGCAAGTAGATGTAGTAGAGAAGGATCATCCGGAGGGCGCTTTTGGTAAAGACATGTTGCTGATTCCGCTGGAAGATCAGAAGAATGACACGCTGCGTGGTCTCTATACGGTGGACGAGTCGGGTAACGTAGAATATCTATTCAACTATCCGATTTATCAGATGATGAACAGTGTCGAATATGCGGTACACGGCTATGAGGCGTACACGAACTACGATAGCGGTACGCCGGTGACGGATACCGTACACCTGAACGGTCAGGAGTTGATCATCGGTAATGAGATGAGTGACGACCAGGCGGTCGTGTATGACTCACCGGATACTTTGCAATACAAGGCGGGTGAGATCTACGAGATGAAGTATAACACGGTCACCTTGGATAAGGAAGGTCGTGCAAGACTGAAGTGGACGGTAGGATTACCGAACATCGTCAGTCCGTTTACCCGCCAGGTCAATATAACGCTCAAGCGCGATGACCGCACCTATGATGCCTTCCGCATGGACGCCATCGTATTGGGTCAACTGACGAACGGAAATAATTTTGTTACCCAAGGTCCATCCGATGTCCTCTTTATTCTGCGTGACCCGTACGGAGCCCACTCCAAGACCACGCTCAAAAGAGGTAAGGTGAACACCAAAACCACCTATTCCACCTATCAGCGTTCCGGAGAGCATTCGTTGGTGACTGACTGGATAGGAGGAACCGGTATTACTACAGCCAATGGCTTTGGCGTTGCTATTATCACTGCGGCTAAGGTAGCGGTCGATGTGACTGTCGGTGTCAAGTCCAATTGGAAATATACGCACAAGGAAGATAAGATCTATAAGACCACAGAAGTAGAATCCTATTCTACCGGCGACAAATATCCGTATGTGGGCGCCAAAGGCGATGTGTTCATCGGTACATCGAATAATATTCTGGTTGGCACGTGCCGTAAAGTGCATGTGAAGAAAGATGTGCAGACCAATCAATACAACATTGTTCTGGAAGATGCGCTTGCACTCGGAGCAGAGGTCGAAACATCGTTCGCCTACTCGCAGTACGAGTTGGAGAATGTGATGATTCCGAAATGGAAAGACCAGCGCAAGCAGTACCTGACGCAGGTAGCAACGAAAGCGGAAGCGGAGAGTTATGTGAACAACAGTGATCACATCATATGCGTGACGTGGCTCAGTCCGTCCGACCCGCATTACGGCGACAGCGCTACGTTTATTGCCGTGCAACCGAAGGTGCAACCGAAAGAGACGAAGATAGACAGCGTAACCTGGTGTAACAACCAAATCAAAGAGTGGGAGAAATACCTGCGCCTAAACGAGGAGGCGAAGATCAAAGCGATGAAAGAAGGTAAGTTCACCAATTACTCCATCGACGGCGGTACTACGCGTACGTTTACCTATCGCAATGACACAACCACCATTGACCAAAAACAAACCGACTATACCATTCAGGCGGTACTGGGATGGAAACAAGGCTGGGAAATAAAGGGTTTAACTTGTTTAGGTATTCAAACCAATCTGGCGACCAATGTAGGCGGCGGAGAGATCACCGGATCGGGTAATGACAATGAGAACTATACCGAATGGGAGTATGTGCTCAATGATGGTAACCGCGATGCGGATCTGTCTATCAATATGTACGAGGCGGAGAGCGGCAGAAACAGTAAGATCTTCTCGCTCTTTGGCGGACAGACCTACAACCCGTACGAGCCGGCTGACTCGACGCACTACTATCAGGAGAACGGTCAATACCTGCCGTTGGGCAACGGAACAGTTCGTATGGAACAGCCGTACATCCAGGTCGGTGTCGGCAACAGTGCGCCTGCCAAGACGGCTACGCTGACTGATATCCCTGCCGGACAGAGTGCTACGGCGATCCTGTACTGCTCGAACATGACCAACACCCATCAGGTGCTGCCGTTCGGTTATAACGTATCTGTGATGGAAGACAGCGACACGACGGGTCTGCAGATCCTGATGGACGGCACGCCTATCAACGGCCGTACGATCTGGATGGAGCAAGGTACGACGACACAGAAAGTGATTACCGTGCAACAAACGGACCAGAGTATCCTTGATCACGAGGGCATCCGTATCCGTTTCCTATCGCAGTACCAGCCGGCTACCATCTACGATGAGATTACCCTCAACGCGCATTTCATGCCATCCTCTTCGCTGGTAGCGTTGACGGTGACGAACCCCGTGGTGAACACCGATCCGACAACCGGTAACGGCGTGCTGAACCTCAAAGTATCGGGTTTCAACCGCCAGTTCAAGAACCTCAAGCAGATCGGCATCCAATACCGTTTTGCAGGCAATACGCAGTGGACGAATCTCCATACCTGGGTGCTGAACGAGAATGATACCATCGGTACCGGTTACGACTTGTTACCGGCACAAGGTGATTTGAAGCTGACCCTGGATATGTCGAGTAACCTCAGTTATCCGGAGGGCGATTATGAGTTCCGCGCCTATACGATGACGCCGTATGGCGCCGAACAAGTGCAGGTATATAGCGAAGTGACGCAGGTAGTGAAGGACATGACCTTGCCTCGTCCGTTGTACACGCCTGCGCCCGCGAACGGTATCTTAGGTATCGGCGATCAGTTGTCGGTAGAGTTCAACGAGGACATCGTGCCGGGTTATGTAGGCGACAAGAACGCCATCATTACCGCGAAGTTGAACGGCCGGCCGATCGATCATGAGGTCTCGCTGAGGCTGGTCCCGTACGGCGATGAAGTACACACGATGAATCCGGTCTTCCTGAGCGGTAACTTCTCGATGGAGTTCTGGCTCAACTGGCATGAAGCAGGTACGGTGCTCCATCAAGGAGCCGGTGCCGGTAATCTCAGTATTGCCATCAATAACGAGAGATATGTGATTGTCAATGTGGCAGGTGTCGAGTTTACCAGTGAACAGACCGTGCCGAAGGACAAGTGGATCTACATTGTCATGAACTACAAGGCCGAGACCATGACCTTTAACATGCTGGCGCAATACGACGAGACAACCGCTATGCTGTTCCAGAGCACCAAGGTGCCGGAGTCGAAGGTACGGATCGTTGATAACGTGGAGGACAACTACCTCTATCTGGGACGTATCTATGCCAATATCCATGATCTGGGTCTCTATAATACCTACCTCGATGTGCTGGAAGCAGCAGGTAAGAAATACGAGTCCAAGGATGCCTATACCTACGGTTTGACCAACTATTGGCCGATGAATGAGGGTCACGGAAAGGTTGCGGAAGACTCCCGTCATACCCATGACTTCATCGTGACGGACACTTGGGATATCGCTAATACCAATTATTCGTTGCGCCTGGATAATATGACGGGCGCACAGGTAGATATATCCCGCATCAATACTACGCTCAATGACAGTTATGTGATCGAGTTATGGTATGAGCATTACGCGCTGGATAACGATACGATTTGGGAAACCGACGGAATGCGTCTGCGGTACGAAGGTAGAAGAATTGTGCTGGAATACGGCAACAAATCGCACGTGGTAGTATCCTACGATGATTTCTCGGATATGATGAGCGGTTGGCACCATTTTGCATTGAATGTGGTACGCGGTCAAGCGGCATCGTTCTATTTTGACGGACATCGTACGGCCGTGATGGCAGAAGCCGACATGCCGGTTCTGAAGGGTGCTACATTGACGCTTGCCAAGGGCGGACAGTTGTCTTATGTGGACGAGCTGCGCATCTGGAAAGCAACGCTCTCGGAGGAACGCCTGTTAGCGAACCGTTACCATACCATGGATACCTCAGAGGTTTATTCCCATGGACTGATGGCATACTATCCGTTTGAGAAAGACAGTGTGATCAACGGTGTGGACACCAAGGGTGAGACCTTGGAGAATATGGCACCGAAGTCCGATGCCGGAGACGTGGTAGCGCCGAATTACGTCTTCGTTGAATCGACACCGCCGTTGAAGAATGCGCCGCGTGAGGTACGTCTGACCGCTGCACCGGTAGCTTCGGAACGTAAGGTGGTGATCAATCTGCTTAATACCGAAGTGACGCCGCGTGAGTTGGAGGGTACTACGCTCAATATCACCCTGGCGGAGATTCATGACCTGCACGGCAATACGTCGAACCCCATCAAGTGGACCGCGTATGTGCAGCAGAACACACTCAAATGGAAGAAAGACTCCGTTAATATCTACAAGAAATACGGCGAGAGTTACACCTTTGATGTGGATATCGAGAATCTGGGTGGTCAGATTGAGTATTACACGGTGGAGAATAAGCCGGATTGGCTGACGCTGGTGAACAGCGAAGAGTCAGATGACCTGAAGCCGCTTAAGACGAAGACCTTACGCTTCTCCGTTCATGCACTTGTGCCGGTGAACGACTACGATATCACCATCGGTCTGCAGGGCAATAACGAGATTCTCGAACCGCTGCGTATCGTGATGAAAGTGCGTGGTGAGACCCCGGATTGGTCGGTTGACCCGACGTTGTATGACCATAACATGACGATCATCGGACAGGTCTATATCGGCGGTATTCTGATGGAGAACAGCGAGAGTATGGTTGCCGCCTTCATCGGCGGTGAGTGCCGTGGTATCGCTTCGCCGACCAAGGTGCGTGGAGCCGCTTATGTTTCGCTTCCTATCTACGGTCATGACGTAGCAGACCGGGATGCGAACAAACCCGTTTCCTTCCGTATCTGGGATGCTACCCGAGGTGTAGCTTACACCGATGCACGTATCGCATTGGAGGGTATTGACACGCTCATCATCTTCCATCAGGACACCCTCATCGGCAACTACGACATGCCGGCTATCTGGACCAAGAGCGATAAGGTAGAGCAGCTGATCTCGGTACACGAGAACTGGAACTGGATCGCGCTGGGTGTACAGCCCGAGACGCAGTACTGCGACCTGCTCTTTGCCGACTACAGCGGTTGGGGTATTCTGCTCAAAGACCGGAACACGTATATCCAATCGAACGGTGCGGAATGGAAAGGAAACCTGGTGCCGGCGGAGAATACGATGTATAAGATGAAGATCACCCGTACGCCGTCCACGAAGGAAGCAACGCTGCAGAAGCAGTTCTCCATCCGTGGTCAGCAACCGGCTTTGAAAGATATGCCGGTAGTACTGGATTCGGGTTGGAACTGGATCGCTTACACGCCGCTCACGACCAAGCGTATCAACTCGGCGCTGGCAGGTGCAAGACCGAAAGCAGGTGATATCATCAAGTCCCAGACGGCGGTGTCTATCTACGGCACAAGCGGTTGGGAAGGAACGCTTCAGTCGCTGGAAAGCGGACATGGATATCTTTATTACAGTACCGAAGATAAGGTGAAGAGCTTCACTTATCCGGAGGATCTGTACATGGTCGTTTATCCTGCGCCGTACCGTGCGATACGGGCAACTGCACTCCAATGGTTCACACCGGTAGATCAGCATAACTATCCGTCCAATATGACGATGACGATTCGGATTTTGGACGGTCAGGCACGTGTGGATACCTGTGAGATAGCCGCGTTTATCGGTGACGAGTGCCGCGGTGCGATTCGTGCTGATGAAGAAGGACTGTACTACCTCGTTATCAGCGGTGAAGGCGCCGGACAGACGATGACTATCCGGACGGTGCTGAACGGTGAGGAAGTGACGATCGACAGCGATCTGACCTATGTATCCGATGAGCATGTGGGTACACCGTGGGATCCGTATATCATCCAACTCAACCCGGCAGAAGGTATCGAGGCCGTCGGTGCAGGAACGGATGACAGCCGTGTTTACAAGGTGCTCGAAGACGATCATATCGTCATCATCCGGAATAATGAGAAATATGATGTAACCGGTAAAAAATTATAATACGACATACAGATGAAAAACAGATGGATTTTTATTGGGGCAGCCGTGTTAGGGTTGGCTGCATGTGGTGGTAATCCGGAGGCGCAGTTCGTGCCGACGTCTTATCCGACGATGGAAGTGAGCAAGAGTGATATCACCTTGCCGTTGAAGTACAGTGCGACGTTGAAAGGCACGTCGGACGTGACGATCAAGCCGCAGGTCAGCGGACAACTGATGGAGGTATGTATCACGGAGGGGCAGCAGGTGAAGAAAGGCGACGTGCTGTTTCGCATCGACAGTCGGGATGCCGCGTTGGAGTTAGAGTCAGCTGAGGCTAATCTGTTAGCGGCGCAAGCGTCCGAGAGCAGTGCTAAGTTAGAGTACGAGAGCACGCAGAACCTGTACGAGAAGAAGATCGTAAGCAAGTATATGTTAGACAATGCGTCGAACGAGTACAAGCAGGCGCAGGCCTCAACGGCACAGGCGAAAGCGAGTGCAGACAGGGCGAGAGTGAACCTCGGTTACTGCACGATCACGGCACCGGTGGACGGTGTGATCGGTTCGATACCGGTGTATGCCGGAGACCAGGTGAATGCCGGTACGTACCTGACGATGGTGAGCGGTAACGCGAAGATGTATGCCGAGTTTTCGGTGAGTGAGTCGGTGCTGGAAGAGCGTGCGCATGCGGAGGTGAAAGATAACGAGAGTCTGTTAGCCGGTATGCCGGATGCGACGTGGTTGTTCAAGAACGGTTCGGAATATCCGTTGAAAGGTCGGATCACGAGTATCACCGGTACGGTGGACCGTACAACAGGTACGCTGACTTGCAAGGCGACGTTCCCCAATCCGGACGGCGGCTTGTACTCGGGTATCCAGGGAACGGTAGTGATTCCGTTTGAAGTGAGCGATGTGATGGTGGTTCCCCAGAATGCGGTGGTACGACTGCAGGACAAGAGTCTGGTGTACAAAGTAGGACCAGACAGTTGTGCATACAGTACGATCGTGACGACGGCAGGTATCAGCAGTGAACGGGATCTGGTTGTGACGAGTGGTCTGGAAGTAGGCGACGTGATTGTGACCGAAGGAGCGAATAACGTGTACGAAGGACAGAGGGTGATTTTCTAATTGAAGATTGGAAATTGGAGATTGGAAATTGGAGATTGGAAATTGGAGATTGGAAATTGAAGATTGAAGATTTATGAAGGGTAATATATTCATAAGCAAACATGTGATGGCCTGTGCGATTGCGATTGTGATTGCACTGATCGGCTATATCTGTCTGAACACCTTAGCGGTGGAGCAGTATCCGAATATTGCACCGCCGACGGTGGAGGTGAGCACGAGTTATTCGGGAGCGGATGCCAACACATGTATGAAATCGGTGATCCAACCCTTGGAGGAGCAGATCAACGGTGTGCAGGACATGACGTATATGACGGCTACGGCATCCTCAACGGGTGACGTAACGATCATGGTGTATTTCAAGCAGGGCGCCGATGCCGACATGGCGACGGTGAATGTGCAGAACCGTGTGTCGCAGGCGGAGGCGTTACTACCGAGTGACGTGCTGCAGACGGGTGTGACGGTGACCAAGCGTCAGAACAGTATCCTGCAGATCGCCGGTCTGAAATCGACGGACGGTAAGTATGATGCGGATTTTATATCGAACTATATCGACATCAACGTCAAGCCGCGGTTACAACGTATCACGGGTGTAGGAGCGGTAACGAACTTAGGTAACACCTATGCGTTACGGGTATGGTTACGACCGGATCAGATGGCGCAATACGGTCTGGAACCGGACGATGTGTCGGCAGCTATTCAGGCGCAGAGTTTCGTGACGTCCACCGGTACGTTAGGTCAACAATCCGAGAACGCCTATCAATATCCGATGGAGTACAAGGGTACGCTGAAGAGTATTGAAGAGTTTGAGAACATCGTACTGCGTACGCAGGGTAACAGCAATGTGCTGTATTTGCGCGATGTGGCGACGGTGGAGATCGGCGCGAAGAGTTACACGATGACGTCGAATATGGATGGTATGCCGGGTGTGTTCTATCTGATTAATCAATCGCCCGGAGCGAATGCCACCTTGGTGAATCAGAAGATCGGGGAACTGTATGAGCAGTTGAAACCGACCTTACCGGCAGGATTGGAGTTTGTGATCCTGGAGACGAGTGACGACTTCCTTTTTGCGGCTATTCACAATGTGGTGGAGACCTTGATCATTGCGATTCTGTTAGTGATCATCGTGGTATATTTCTTCCTGCAGAGTTTCAAGGCGACGATTATTCCGTCGATCTCGATCATCGTATCGCTGTTAGGTACGTTCGGTATTGTGACGTTAGCAGGATTCTCGCTAAATATATTAACCTTGTTTGCCTTGGTGCTGGCGATCGGAACAGTGGTAGATGACGCGATAGTGGTGGTAGAAGCCGTGATGGGAAAACTGGAGAACGGCGAACGGACGAATGGCGAAAGTGGAAAGGCACGTGCGATACGGGCGACACGGGAAGCGATGAGCGAAGTGTCGGTTGCCGTGGTATCGTGTACCTTGGTGTTCATGGCGGTGTTTATTCCGGTTACGTTCATGAGCGGCACGAGCGGTACGTTCTTCACGCAGTTTGGTATCACGATTGCAGGATCGGTGGGTCTGAGTTGCGTCTGTGCGTTAGTGCTTTGTCCGGCACTGTGTGCGTTAATGATGAGACCGAATGAAGAGTCGAAAGTGGAAAGTGGAAAGAAAGGCAAATGGCACTGGAAGGGAATTAACTACTACACAAAGAAGGCGTATGAGGTGAGTTTCAACGCGATCTTGGGTAAATACAAGAAGGCGGTGAAGGGGTATATCCAACATCCGTGGATCTCGGGAGTGCTGTTAGCGGTAGCAGCGGTGCTGTTTATTTTCCTGATGCGCGGAATGCCGTCGGGCTTGGTGCCGCAGGAAGATCAAGGTGTGATCATGTGTGAGGTGCGCATGCCGGAAGGTGCGACGCTGCATGAGAACAGCGAGATCATGAAGCAGGTGGAAGAGAAAGTGAAGGCTATTCCGGAGTTGGAGAGTTACGGTTTATGTAGCGGTTACGGTTTGATTTCGAGTAGCGGATCGAGTTACGCATCGCTGATTATCCGTTTGAAGAACTGGGATGACCGTAAGGGTGACGAGCATTACATCGACAATGTGATCTATAAGTTCTACTTGGATTGCCAGAGTATCAAGAATGCGCAGGTGCTGCCGTTCCAGATGCCGCAGATTCCGGGTTACGGTACATCAAATAGTATCGACTTGCAGGTGCAAGACCGGAGTGACGGTGATCTGAGTGATTTCGGAAACAAGACGAATGCTTTCTTGGCGAAGTTGATGGAGCGTCCGGAGATCGGAAGTGCGATGTCCACTTACTCAGAGCGTTTCCCGAAATACAAGGTGCATGTGGATCCGATTCAGTGCGAGCGTGCCGGAACGACGGCCAAGGCAGTGTTGAACACCCTGGGTGCGTACTGTGGCGGTTCGTATGTAGGGAATTTCAACCAGTTCAGCAAGGTATATAATATCCTGGTAGCTGCGGCTCCGGAGTACCGTTTGGATCCATCGTCGCTGAATAACATGTTTATCAAGGTGAGTGACGACAAGATGGCGCCATTGTCGCAGTTTGTGACCTTGGAAGAGATCGTAGGTTCTTCGTCTCATTCGCATTTTAACTTATATCAGTCGATCTCCTGCAGCGTGACGGCGGGTAACGGTTATTCGGAGAGTCAGGCACACGAAGCGATTGCAGAGGTGTTCAAAGAGACGATGCCGAGTTATTGCAGTTTTGAATACGGATCGATGTCGCGAGAGGTGGAAGAGAGTGCGCACAGTAACACGACGCTGTTGATTTACGCGATTTGTGTGCTGTTGATCTATTTAATCTTAGGCTCGTTGTACAACTCCTGGTTGATACCGTTTGCGGTGCTGCTGAGTGTTCCGTTTGGTCTGATGGGTGCGTTCCTGTTCTCGTGGGTAGGTTACAAGTTAGGTTATCCGGGAATGGAGAACAACGTCTATCTGCAGACGGGTGTGATCATGTTGATCGGTTTGTTGGCTAAGACGGCAATCCTGATTACGGAGTTTGCCAGTGAGCGTCGCAAGCAGGGTTTGACGATTGTGGATGCGGCGCTGGAGGCTTGTAAGGAGCGTCTGCGACCGATCTTGATGACCGTTATCACCATGATCGTAGGTATGTTACCGTTGGTATTCTCGAGTGGTGCCGGAGCGAACGGAAACCGGGCGTTGGCAGTAGGTGTGGTTGGCGGTATGCTGATCGGTACGATTGCGCTGATGTTCGCGGTTCCGGCGTTCTTCATTGTGTTCCAGAAGTTGGAGGAGAAGGTGAAAGGTGAAAAGTGAAAGATGAAAGGAAAAAGGAATATGAAAGCAAATAAATTTTCAATTTTCAATTTTCTTATCCCAAGGGAACGATTATTTCAATTTTCAATTATTATCGCGCTATGCGCGATGATGTGTTCGTGCGGCGTATATAAGAAATACCAACCGCAGCAAGAGGCACCGAAGGATTTGTTCGGGCAGACGACGATAGGGGATACCTTGGATTTGACGAAAGACAACATGGCAGAGTTATCCTGGCGGGAGTTTTTTGTAGATCCTATTCTGCAGGAATTGATTGACTCGGCTTTGGTGCGTAACACGGATATGCGTTCAGCACAACTGACGTTGAAGAAAGCGGAGGCATCGTTAAAAGCGGCGAAGTTGGCTTTTCTGCCGTCCTTGTCGTTACAACCGTCAGCGAGTGTGTATAGCACAATGGGAACGAACGGATCCTTAAGCGGTGCATCGTACACGTACGATATCCCGTTGCAGTTGGATTGGAACGTAGGTATCTCGGGTTCGAGGATTGTAGGTAAACGCAAGGCGCAGGCGGTGGTAGAACAAGCGAAGGCGCAACGCGATGCAATGCAGGCGAATATCATCTCGACTATGGCGCAGCAGTATTTCATGTTACTGCTGTTAGACCGTCAGTTGGAGATATTACAGGAGACAGACAGTCTGTGGAACGAGTCGTTAGAGACCGAGCGGGCATTATGGGAAAACGGTAAGGCCTACTCAACGGCGGTGAATCAGATGGAGTCGAGTAACCTGAGTGTGAAAGTACAGATTGTGGATACGAGACGCAGCATCAAGAATATCGAGAACAGTATCTGTCAGATGTTAGGTCTGACGCCGCAGACGATCCGTAGAAACACGTGGGGAGACTATGCGTTACCGGAGCGATTCGGTACGGGTGTTCCGGGTGTGTTGTTACAGAATCGTCCGGATATCCGGTTGGCGGACCATATGTTAGAGGAAGCGTTTTATAACACGGCTTCGGCACGTGCGGCTTTCTATCCTTCGCTGTCGTTACAAGGTATCTTGGGATGGACGAATAACGGTGGTATTATAACGGATCCGGGTGCATTGATCCTGAAAGCCATCGGTTCGTTGGTACAACCGATCTTCCAGCAAGGTAAGTTACAGGCAAATCTGAAGATTGCCAAATACGAGCAGGAGGAACAGTTGGATCAGTACGTACAGACGGTGATCAATGCCGGTAACGAAGTGAACGAGTGCTTAGCGGACTGCCAGACGGCGTACGACAAGAACCTGCTGTATCAGCGTCAAGTGGAGGTGCTGCAAGACGCATATGAGGGTACGCACGAGTTGATGAATAGCGGTAAGGCAAGTTATCTGGAGGTGCTGACAGCGCAGGAGTCGTTACTTTCAGCGCAGTTGAATGAGGCAGAGAACCTGTATAAGGGTTCGATTGCTTTGATCGGATTGTACATAGCGCTGGGAGGTGCGACGAAGTAGGGGCAAGCAGTTTGGTACGATTTTTGTAGGAAATAAAAATATAGATCATAAAAGATAGATGTACAATTTTTATAAGTTTATCCGGAAACACCGTATTTTCTTCTGGGGCGGCGTGTTTATATTGGTGGTAGCGTTGTCGATGTTAGCGGCGCGTTGCGGCTTTGAGGAGAACATTTTTAAGTTGCTACCTGAGACGGGAGATGAGTCCTTCCGCGTGACGTTCACGAATCTGAAGTTAAAAGACAAGATTTTCGTGCAAGTGGTTCCGACGGAAGAGGAGTCGGATCCGATGGAGCTGGCGGACGCGTTGGAGTTGTTTATGGACGGTGTGAACGAGGCGACGGCAGAGCGCAACACGGTGCTGTACACGTTATCTTACGTGGATCCGTTCTGGTTACTGGATTCGGTAGGCGGATATGTGGCGCAGCATATGCCGGCGTATCTGGATGTGGATGCAGCGATGTTGGATTCGTTATGTTCGGCGAAGCATATCCGTCATCAGTTAGCGAGTTATCAGGATTTTCTAAGGACGGACATGGGTGATCTGGCATCCGGAATGGTGGGTCATGATCCCTGTGGTATTGCGTTGGGCACGGTACGGAAGATGCTGCCTGACGGGATGACGTTAGAGGAGTTGGTGCAAGGCGCGGAAGAGTCATCGCGTTACATGAACGGTTATCTGTTTGCACCGGACGGCCAGGCTTGTCTGGGCTTTATCACGCCGAATTTCGGAACGGACAACTCCCGTGAGGCGAGTCGGTTGGTAGCGACGATGAACGAGGTGAAGGCCAAGGTGAAGGAGCAGTATCCGAATGTGGATGTGTTGTTTCACGGTTCGATTGTGATTGCCGGAGGAAACAGCAAGCAGATGCGGAGCGATATCTATATCACGGTAGGCATCGCGATGCTGATTATCTTTATCTTGTTAGCATTATGTCTGAAACGGCCGTCGTATCTGATGATCACTATTGTGGCGCTGGTGTTCGGCGTGATCTTGGCGATGGCGGGTATTTATATCATCCAGAACAGTATCTCGTTGATGAGTCTGGGTATAGGTTGCGTGGTGTTGGGTGTGGCATTCAGTTACGTGCTGCACGTGTTGATTCATTATTTGTACACGGGTAGTATCGAGATGACGCTGAAGGAGCAGACGAAGCCGGTGCTGGTAGGATCGTTAACGACGATCGGTGCGTTTGCGGGTCTGCTGTTCACCAATTCTCCGTTACTGAAGGACTTCGGATTGTTTGCGTTGTTTGTGATTGCCGGCACGACGTTTTTGAGTTTGCTTGTGGCGCCGCATCTGTTACCGCGTAAGTTCACACCGAACCGACGTGCGTTTGCGTTTTTGGAGAAGATGAACTCGTATCATATCGACCGGAACAAGCCGGTGGTTATTCTGACGATATTGTGGGTAGCGGTATGTATGGTTTTCTCGGGTAGGTACCAGTTTGACAACGATTTGCGTCATATTAGTTATCTGCATCCGGATTGCGTGTATTCGCAGAACCACTGGAACGAGTTGATGAACGAGGGTTATAACCAGCAGTACTATGCGTCGGTGGCGTCGAGTTACGATGAGGCGCTGGAGCAGTTACCGCGAATAGAGCGGACGGTGGACAGTCTGCGTGCGGAAGGTATTGTGGCACCGGGCGTGAACCGTTCGTTGCTGATGCCGTCGTTAGCAAAACAGCAGGCGCGGTTGGATGTATGGAAAGGATATTTCACGCCGGCGAAGCAGCAGGAGGTATGGCAGACGATTGAGAAAGAATGTCAGCGGATGGGTATTCCGCCGCGGATGTTCGAACCATTCAAGCGGATGATGGCGCATCCGGCAGAACCGGATCTGATGGTGGAGAGCGGTGTATTGCCGCCGGAGATTCTGGAGAATTTTGTGGAGGAGAAGAACGACCTGTATCTGGTGTATTTCTCCGTGAAAGCGACGAAGGAGGACACGAAGGCGGTGAACGACTGTCTGACGGCGGTGGACGGCTGTATGCTGATGAATCCGTATTATTACTGCAAGAACCTGATCGAGTTGATACGCGATGATTTCAATTTGATCATGTGGATCAGTTTGGGATTTGTGCTGCTGCTGTTGCTATGTACGTACCGGAATATATGGATTACGCTGATAGCGTTAGTGCCGATGGTGCTGTCGTGGTACACGGTTTTGGGCGCGATGGCGCTATTTGGCCAACCGTTTAACTTGGTGAATATCATCGTGTCGTCGTTTGTGTTCGGTATCGGAGTGGATTACTCGGTATTTATCATGGAGGGGTTGTTGAAGGGTCATGAGAACAACCCGACGATGGTGTATAACAAGACAGCGATCACGATGTCGGCGGTGATCCTGGTGATCTGTATGTTTGTGTTGGGTTTTGCGATCCATCCGGCCGTTCAGAGTATCAGTTTTGCATCGTTGGTAGGAATGATCACGACGATCATGTTGTCGTACACGTTGGAGCCGATTTTGTTCCGGTTCTACATGAAATGTAAAAACAGAAAAAAGAAGGAGAATAAGAAATGAAACGTATTTCAATGATGCTCATGGCTGTTGCCATGACAGGTGTTGTTTTTGCGCAGAATATCCCGGCAACTTTGCGTGCGTTGCATCCGTCGGATGAGAAGGTGGAGTGCCAGTTTAAAGAGGAGCGAAAGAAAGCGAGTGTGAAAGAGACGGAGAAGCGTGAGGGTAAGATTGTGTACCAGGCGCCGGATGATCTGCGTATGGATTATACGCAGCCTGCAGGGGATTATATCCTGATTACTGCGGATAAGATGGAGCAGTGCAAGAACGGCAAGAAGCAGTCGGTTCGGGTGAAGAACAGCCGTTCGAACCGATATACGGTGTATCGGGCAACGTTGCTGAGTTGTATCGCCGGCGATATTGAGAATGCGGCCTTGCTGAATGAAGCGAAGTTCCGTTGTGAGCAGAAGGGAAACAAGTACCTGTGCACGATCACGGCGGAGGACGCAGGCGACAAGGAGCTGAAGGAGATTCAGTTGGAGTATGAAGTAGGGACAGGAAAGATTTTGATGATGAAGTTGACGGAAGGAAGCGGCAACACGGCTACGTTCCACGTGAGTTATTGAGTAGAAAGAAAGGGAATAAAAGCAAAAAAGAGACCTATGCGGGTCTCTTTTTTGTGGTGCCACCGAGAATCGAACTAGGGACACAAGGATTTTCAGTCCTTTGCTCTACCAACTGAGCTATGGCACCATGCAAATCGTCCTTTTGAACGAAAGCGGCTGCAAAATTACAACAATTTTTTGAATTGACCAAATTTTTTTGCATTTTTTTTGCATAAATGCGTATTTTTTTGTAATTTTGCGCCAAAATTGGTAGAAAGATGACTTTAAAAGTGATTGCATATGCCCGAAACGGGCACACGGATAAGTTCGGTATTCCGCGACAGAGCAGGGAGGAAAGTCCGATTGTGACGCGTATCGTTTTCGAACCGGAATACCGGGTTGCGGAGGCGCTGCGGGGGATCGAAGGATATAGCCATTTGTGGTTGATCTGGGGCTTTTCGGAGGTTCCTGAAGGCGATTGGAGTCCGACAGTGCGGCCACCGAGACTGGGAGGAAATAAAAGGATGGGTGTTTTTGCAACGAGAAGTCCATTCCGACCGAATCCGTTGGGCTTGAGCAGTGTGAAGTTGGTGGGGATCGAGAATGGGGAGTTGATTGTGAGCGGTGCGGATGTGCTGGATGGCACACCGATTTATGATATCAAGCCGTATTTGAGTTTTTCAGATAGTCATGAAGACGCGAAGAACGGTTTTGCGGAAGATAGTAAAGGTTATCGGTTAGAGGTGATCGGTGATAGGGATTCCGTTCCGGAATCTGTATGGCGCGATTTGGAGTATATTTTGAGTCAGGATCCTCGTCCGGGCTATCAGGATGATCCGGATCGGGAGTATAAGATGGACTATGCCGGGTGGACGGTGACGTTTACGGTGAAAGTGCCAAATGTTTTTGTAAAAAAGATAGAAAAAACAGTCAAATAACACTTTTTTTTAGAAAAAACGCGCGTGCGCTTGCGTATGTAAAAAAAAAGTGTTATCTTTGCAGTCGTTTTTAACAAAGTTAAACCATGAAAAAAATTATTCTGACAGTTGTTACATTATTTTATCTCGCAGGCGCGGGTGTAGGGGCGCATGCTACGAATGCAGGTGTTCCGGCGGAGTGCGAGGACGTGATGTTGCAAGCTTTTTACTGGGATAGTTACAAGACGCAGAGTAGTACGGATTCCAAGTTTGGACGTACGAAATGGATTGATTTACTGAAAGATACCGCGGCTATTAATGCAAATTTTGATGTGGTATGGTTTCCGCCGAGTGCCGGTCCGACGGGTTGCGGCGTGGGTTATTCTGCTCGTCAGTATAGCAGTCAAGAAAGCGATTGGGGATCCAAAGCCAAATTGCAGGAACTGATCACGGCATTGCATAAGGGCAATACGAAAGTGTTGGCGGATGTGGTATTGAACCACCGCGGAAACTACAACTCCTGGTGTAATTTCTATCAGGATAACTTTGGATCGTACGGAACGTATCAGTTGACGCAGCAACATATCTGTCGGAATGACGAGTGCTTTACCGATTCGAAATCCAGTTGCTATAACGCATCGTATTCGGACCGCGGAGCGAATGACACGGGCGATAACTTCGACGGCGCGCGTGACTTGGATCACACGAGCGAATATGTGCAGAACTGGTCGAAGGCCTATACCCAATGGTTGATGGGTGAGATGAAGTACGACGGTTTTCGGTACGATATGACGTTAGGTTTCCACGGCCGGTATCTGAAGATGTACAACGAGGCGGCACAACCGTATATGTCGGTGTCGGAGTTATGGCATAGTATCGATCGTCAGAAACAACACCTGCAAGAGTGCGAATACAACACGATGGTGTTTGACTTCCAGATGAAATACTCGATGAAGGGTATTGTGGATGGTTCGTACGGTAAGCTGAATGCGAATAAGACGTTTGTGGGCTTGCGCAAGGAGGGCTTGTCGCGTTATTCGGTGACGTTTATTGATAACCATGATACGTTTGATCGCGGGAGCGCGTATGGCGACAACCAGTATACCAAGACTACTGATCTGACGACTGCTACGAACAAGGATGTTGTTCTTCAGGCGAGTGCGTATATGCTGATGATGCCGGGTGTGCCGTGTGTGTTCTATCCGCATTGGGCAAGTTACAAGAGTGAGATTAATGAGTTGATCGCTGTGCGTAAGCGCGTGGGTATTCACAGTGAGTCTCAAGTGTTGGAAGAGGAAAGTGGTCAATATAAGTACCATGCTACGATCCAAGGGCATCGCGGAAAGGTGATTGTGCGTGTAGGCAAGTACCGCAGCACAACGGTGCCTGAGGGTTTTGAACTGGCAGTAGAAGGCGGTGACAGAGGCCAATATACGGTGTATATCCGTATGGATGAGCAAGGTGTGGAACAGCCTACCTCCGACTCCTCCCTGAAGGGAAGAGGGGAAAAGTTCATGAAGGACGGGAAACTGTATATCCGCGTGAATGAAACAACATATGACATGTTAGGAAATAAAATACTATGAGAAAGCAAGTTTTAGTGTTGGCGCTGTTAGTGTGTGCGGCTTTGTCGTACGCCGGCAGTTACGGTATTTTAGTGAATGGTCAGATCTATTTCGCGGCGGAGTATCGCGGCAAGGACGGTATGACCGGTACGTATGACGAGTATCTGGCGCATGTAACGTTGACGAATGGAGATTCGTTCCAGTTATATGACGTGGACTATGATGCACGTTGGGCGGTGGATCTGGATACGTATTCGGAGAACGGTTTTACGAAGAGCGGTGACCATTATACGAGTTCGGTGACGGGTTGCTACGATTGCTACATCAAGTTAAAATACGGTGAGGATCAGCTTTATATAGGCAACGGCAGTGACTGCGGTAGTGGTATAGATATCGATGATATCTATCGCGGTGCGGTACCTCATGAGTGTGAGGCGGTGCTGATGCAGGCGTTTTACAATGAGTCGTACAGTGCGACGGCGCCGGGTGTGAGTGAATACGGAGACACCAAATGGGCGACCTTGACACCGCAGGCCGCAGAGATCGGTGCGTATTTCGATTATGTATGGTTACCGCCGAGTGCGAACGGTGACGGCATGGGTTATCACCCGAAGCAATACAGCAATCAGAATTCGAATTGGGGAACGCGTGCGGAGTTGGATGCCTTGATCAGCGCGTTGCATGATGCGGGTTCGAAGGTGGTAGCAGACGTTGTGATCAACCACTGCACGGGCTGGACGAGTTGGTGCGATTTTCCGACGATGGATTTCGGAGAGTACGGTGTTTTTCATCCGGATGCCAGTTATATCTGTCAGGATGACGAGGTGAATAAGAATCCGGAAGCGGGTGACTGTTACGGTGCGGCAACGGGAAATATGGATGACGGTGAGAACTGGGATGGAGCACGTGACTGGAGCCATGATAATGTGTATGTGCAGGAGATGTTCGTCGCGTATCTGAAATGGATGCGTAATGAGATGCATTATGACGGATTCCGGTACGACAAGGGTGACGGTTTTAACAACTGGCATCACTGGCATTATAACTCGGAGGCACGACCGGAGATTGCTTTTATGGAGTGTTACAAGGGCACGGACGATATCTGGTCGCGTATTGTAGGTGCCAACTATGACTTGCTGGCATTGGATTTTGACTTGAAATGGCATGTTTTTAATTCGATAGCCGGTTGGGATTACAGTCGGGGTCGCGGTGATTGTATCATGAGTAGGGGCAACGGTCGTCATTCGGTGACGTTCATCGAGAGTCACGACTGGTTCTTGCGTCCGGATAACGAGAATGAGTTCGGAGGAAGAGGAAACTCGATGACGCCGGCGCTAAAGGCTCGTCTGATGCAGGCGAATGCGTTGTTGCTGAGTATGCCGGGTGTGCCGTGTGTGTTCTATCCGCATTGGGCGAAATACAAAGCGGAGTTGAAGCCGATGATTGTGGCGCGTAAGTGGGCAGGAGTGCATAGCGAGAGTGAAGTGAAAGACGAGTACGCGACGAGTACGGGTTATCAGGCGACGGTGGTAGGTAAGCACGGATGGTTGATCTTGTGCCTGGGTGACAAAGCGAACCAGCAGGGTTTTGAAGGATATACGTTGGTGGCAAGTAACTACAGCACGATGGAGGGTCATAACGAGAGTTTTGAGATCTGGGTGAACAGTAACCAGCCGAGACCGACGACGGATGTCGAAGAGGTTACGGGTTACGGGTTACAGGTTACGGGTGAGAAGTTTATGAAAGACGGTAAGCTGTTTATCCGGGTAGGGGAGACGGTTTACGACATGATGGGTCAAATAATGAAATAAGGATATGAAGAAAAGAATCAGTATCATTTTGATGATGGTGTTGTGTGCGACGATGTCGTGGGCAGCCAGTTACGGAATCTTGGTAAACGGCAAGATGTATTACCAGGGAGCCAAGGTGGATGAGTTTGAAGGTTTCACGCAGTACCTGGCGAATGTGCAGGTGGTGAGCGGAGACAAGTTGCAGTTGTATGATTATGAGAATAAAGCCGGTTGGGCGGTGGATCTGAATACTTATTCGGAGTCAGGTTTTACGCGTGACGGCGATCATTACAATGCGACGGTAAGCGGTTGTTATGCCTTCTATATCAAGTTGAAGTATCAGGAGGATGAATTGTATATCGGTAACGGCAGCGATTGCGGTGCAGGAGTAGATATCTCCAGTGGAGAAGTTCCGGAACCGGTGTATGGCGGAGCTGTACCGGCGCAGTGTCCGGACGTGATGATTCAGGCATTCTACTGGAACAGTACATCCGGAACGGCATCAGAAGGAAACGGATACGGTCGTACAAAATGGGTGGATTTCCTGAATGGAACCAATGGATCTTCGGCAGAGGAGATCGGTCAGTGGTTCGACTTGGTGTGGTTGCCGTGTATGAGTGCCGGTGGTGGTTTGGGTTATCACCCGTATGACTACGGCAGTCTGGACAGTGACCGAGGCACGAAGCAGAAGTTGACGCAGTTGATTACGACGCTGCATCAAAACGGTGCGCGTGTGGTAGCGGATATCGTGATTAACCACGCTGATGCGAAGAGCGGATGGTGCGGCTATGCAAATGGATATAACTTCGGCTCATACGGAACGTTTGTTCCAGATGGCACGTATATCTGCAGCACGGACGAGGTGAATACCTATGCACCGGAGACGGCATGCCGGGGTTTTGCGGTAGGTAATCCGGATGACGGATACGGAGATGAAGCGAACTATGCGGCATCCAGAGACTGGGACCATACAAGTACGAAGGTGCGTGATATGTTCAAAGCGTATTTGAAATGGATGCGTAATGAAGTGAAAGTGGACGGATTCCGTTATGACTACTGCAAGGGATACCATACCTCGCATATAAATGAGTATAACACGGCATCGCAACCGTATTTCAGTGTGATGGAGTATTGGGATGGAAACGTGAACGAGTTGATGTCCAGAATGACGGAAGCAGGATGGAACACGGCAACGTTTGATTTCGCTATGAAATATACGGCGTTTAACCAAGGTATCGCGTCGGATTACTATCAGGGTCTGCGTGGTGCAGGTTTGTTAGGCGCAGGAAAGAGCCGTTATGCGGTGACGTTTATCGACAGTCACGATTCTTTCCAACGCGATAACGACAATGAGTTCTGTGGAAACGGTAATTCGATGGGTCTGTGTGCGGATAAGCTGATGCAGGCGCATGCGTATATGCTGTCGATGCCGGGTGTGCCGTGTGTGTTCTGGCCGCATTGGGTGACGTTCAAGGATAAAATCAAGCCGATGATTAACGCACGTTACAAGACAGGCGTGCATAGTGAGAGTGCTGTGAACGACGAGGCAGGTGACGGTTATTACAAGGCGACGATCACCGGTAAAAATGGCGAGATTCGTCTGTTGTTAGGTCCTAATTCGGGTTATAACAGCACACCGAGTGGTTACACGCTGGCCGTGAAGGGCACCAACTACGGTGTGTATTATAAGATGACCAGCGCACGTGGAGACAAGGATACCGAGCGTACGGACAGAACGCAAGGTGTTGAAGAGGTTACGGATAACGGGTTACAGGTTACGGGTGAGAAGTTCATAGAGAACGGCAAACTCTATATCCGTTGCGGTGAGCAGGTATATGACGTGATGGGTCGTATTGTGAAATAAATGTTAAACTAACTATACAGATTAATACAATGAAAAAGATTTTTACAGTTTTCGCAGCCATGTGTATGGCGCTGAGTATGTCGGCAGCCAATTATGGTGTGTTGGTAAACAGTCGTTATTACTATCCCGGCACGATGGTGGATGAGTTTGAAGGATTCACACAGTATCTGGCGCATGTGCAACTGAAGGCAGGTGATTACTGTCAGTTATGCGATGCAGACAACAAGGCTGTTTGGGCGGTGGATTTGAACACGGCTTCGGTAGCCGGTTTCACCCGTAACGGTGAGTTGTACGAAGTAAGTACGGCCGGTTGCTATGATTTCTATATCAAGTTGAAGTATCAACAAGACGAGTTGTATATCGGTAACGGTTCGGACTGCGGAGAGGGTATCGATATCAGCGGTATTATTGACGATGGAGGAGATGACGACGTGAACTATTACGCGATCGGATGGATTAATGGAACGGACCATGGTGAAACTGCATATGATGTGTATGAGGATCAGTACTTATTTGTGGATGGTAAGTTGACGATTGATTGTCAGATGGGAAGTTATATCGCCATTAAGGATCACAAGGGTAATTTCTATTATTCGAAGACAGCGACCACTATTGCCAACGAGTCTGTGACGATGGATTGGGCAAACGGCTGGTCCGGATGCGAGAAATGGGCCATCCCAGAGGGAACGAACTATATCATCATTCGCAGTGCAAAGTTCAAAGACAAGATTCAGTTGGAGCGTGTGGACAAAGCGACCTATGATGCGTATCAATACAATCCGCAGGGCATCGAGAAGACGGAAGTGACTGAGAAAGCGCACAAGGTGATTATGGATGGTCAGTTGCGTATCGTTCGTGGTGGTAAGATCTATGACGCTACGGGACGTGAGTTGTAATTTTAGATTTTAGATTTTTATATGCGCAAGTTGTTTTTAAGTCTGGTTGGTTTATGTGTACTGGCATTGGGCACGTACGCAGCCAACTGGAACGATGTAAAGGATGTTGTGCCTGTAGAGAAAGTTCGTCCTGCAGGAGTGACTAACGGTATCTATTACGGAGCAGATGGCACGTCTGTGACGCTGTGTACGTACGCAGCCAGTAAGACGCAGTCGGCGAAACGGGTGTTCCTGTTAGGCGACATGACGGACTGGAAGCTCAAGGAGGAGTACCAGCTTTATAAGGACGGCAATTATTTCTGGATCACGCTGACCGGTTTAACTCCGGGTCAGGAGTATCGTTTTCAGTATGCTGTGGAGCGTGCGGATGGCGTGAAGAAGCAGATCTCGGATTTGTATTCGGAGAAAGTGCTGCATCCCGATGACCAGTATGAACCGAAGAAAGTGGATCCGGACCTGCTGGATTATCCTGCCGGAAAGGGAGCCGATGGTTATGTGACCGTTATCCAGCCCGGTAAGCCGCAATTCCAATGGTCCGACGCTACCTTGCATTTCCAACGTCCGAATAAGAACAACTTGGTCATTTATGAGTTGTGGATCTACGACTATACCGAAGGTCGTTCGCTGAAAGGCCTGATGAAACGATTGGATTATATCCAGAACTTAGGAGTGAATGCGGTGGAGTTGATGCCGATCTGTGAGTTTGACGGAAACTACAACTGGGGTTATTCGCCGAACCACTATTTTGCGCCGGACAGAGCGTACGGTTCGGAGACGATGTACAAGGAATTTATTGACGAGTGTCATAAACGCGGCATCGCGGTGATTATCGACATGGTGTTTAACCATGCGACGGGAAACAATCCGATGAATAAACTCTATCCGTATGGAACGGACTTGGCAAATAATCCTTGGTTTAATGTGAACGCGCCGCATAGCGATAACGTGTATGAAGACTGGAATCACGGATTTGCACCGGCGAAGGAGATGTTCACGCGTGCGTTGAAGTACTGGTTGACGGAATATAAGGTGGACGGTTTCCGTTTTGACCTTAGTCACGGTTTGTGTTCCGACCAACCCAACACCTCGGTTGCTAATTTGAAATACTACTACGACAACGGAGTGAAAGCCGTTTCTCCGGATGCATATATGATTCTTGAGCATTGGGGTGGAAATATGGGTACCGAGCGTCCCCAACTGATCAGTTACGGAATGCAGTGTTGGAATAATACGACCAATGCCTATTGTCAGACAGCTATGGGCTGGTTGAAGGACGGAGACGGTTTTGGTGATGCCAACAAGGACGGCTATGTTTCTTATTGCGAGTCGCACGACGAGGAACGCATGCAGTATAAATGCAAAAAGTACGGTAATGGAGATTTGCAAACCAATACCGCGGCGCGCTTAGGACGCGTTGCGGAGAACGTAGCATTCAACGTGCTGCTGAACGGATCGCATATGTTGTGGATGTGGGAAGAGATCGGATATGATTTCTCGATTAACTGCGATATCGATCATCCAAATGATTATAACGAGAGTTATCGTTGTAACAAGAAACCTCGTCCGGAGATTCGTAGTTATTTCACCAATGCCAATCGTGTAGCGGCGTTTACCCAGTGTGCGCAGGTCATTACGTTGCGTACGCAATTGATGCCGAGTGTTTTTGAAGGCAATCCTACGGCTGTCAGTATTAGTTCCGGTAAGAAACTGCGTACGATCCAATGGGGAAGTGATGTGTTTGTGGCTGCTAACTTCGATGTAAGTGATAGTCAGGCGGTGACGTTACCTTCGGGCACATGGTATGACTATCTGAATGGCGCAACACGAGCGAATGGTACGTATACCTTAGCGCCGGGTGAGTTGAAAGTGTTCACGGGAACACAGGTACAGGCACCTACGTTCACGAATATTGAAAAACGGGACCACCAGAATGTGGAGGAAGTGATTAGTGAACCGGTACCGAGTGTTAAGTTTATACAGAACGGTCAGATTTTCATCCTTCGTGGGGATAAAGTGTATAATATCCAAGGTCAATTGGTTCGATAATGTATATTGCCATCGCAGGAAATATCGGAGCAGGAAAGACGACGCTGACGAAGATGTTAGCGAAGTACTACGGGTGGGAGCCGCGTTTTGAGAGCGTGAGTTTCAATCCGTATCTGGAGGATTATTACGGGGATATAGAGCGTTGGGCGTTCTGTTTGGAAACCTATTTCTTGAAAGAACGGTTCAAGGATATGTTAGCCGTGCAGAAGGCGAGTCATACCATCGTGCAGGACCGTTCTATTTTTGAAGGCGTATATGTGTTCGTGCGTAATAACTACGAGCGTGGTGATCTGAGCAAACGGGACTATGAGACGTTCATGGAGTTGTTTGATCTGATGACCTCCCAACTCAAACGACCGGATATGATGATTTACTTACGTAAATCCGTTCCGGCACTAATCGCGCAGATTCAGAAACGGGGTAGGGACTACGAGCAGACCATGCAGATTGACTATCTGACAGGACTGAACGAGAAGTATGAAGATTTTATCTTCCGTCAGTACGATGGTCGTGTGTTGGTGATCGAATCGGACGGTATGGATTTTGAAAATAATCCGGCAGACTTCCGTACGGTGATCGACAAAGTAGATGCTGAGCTCTTCGGACTCTTTAGTGAAAATAACTGGACTAAATAATTTATACTATGCATATAGCAGTAGCAGGAAACATCGGTTGTGGTAAGACCACACTGACGAACATGTTAGCCAAACATTATGGCTGGGAGCCGCGTTTTGAGAGCGTGGAGTACAATCCTTATTTAGCGGATTTCTATGCCGATATGGGGCGGTGGTCCTTTAATCTTCAGGTTTATTTCCTCAACAAGCGTTTCAAAGACGTGGTGGAGATCGGTAAATCGGACAAGTATATCATCCAAGACCGTACCATCTATGAGGATGCCCGTATCTTTGCGCCGAATCTTCATGATCAGGGTCTGATGAGTGATCGGGATTTTGATAACTATCAGGATCTCTTTGAATTGATGACCACACTGGTTAAGATGCCGGATCTGCTTATCTATGTTCGTGCATCGGTGCCGACACTGGTAGCGCAGATTCAGAAGCGTGCACGCGGATACGAGCAGCAGATGAAATTGGATTACCTGCAAGGACTGAACGACAAGTACGAGAACTGGATCAAGGACTATAAAGGTAAACTGCTCATTGTGGAAGGAGATACGGTTAAGTTCGGCGATAATCCGGAAGATTTCCGTTGGGTGACCGACCGTATCGATGCCGAGTTGTTCGGTCTCTTCCCGTTTGAGACAGAGGAAAAAACAGGCAAAGAGATTTGATTCAACATTTTCTCGATTATATAGCTATTGAGCGGAAGTATTCCGCGAGAACGGTAGAAGCCTATCGCGATGATTTGCGTGACTTCTGCCGTTTTCTCGGATGGGAACCGGAAGAGTTTGATCCTACGAAATTAGACGAGACGGATGTCAAGAACTGGATGCTGGATATGATAGAGGAGCAGAATCAGTCTCCGCGTTCCGTGAAGAGGCGTCTGTCGGCTTTGCGTTCGTTTTATAAGTTTCTGTTACGGCAAAAGAAGGTGGATAAGGACATTACTGCCCGTATCATACCGCCTAAGGCGGATAAGCCGTTGCCGGTGTTCTTCCGTCAGGAAGAGATGGATCGTGCGTTGAATGAGATGAATGGTTCCTCTTCTCAACGGGATGATCTCATTATCTCACTTCTATATCAGACCGGCATGCGTCAGGCAGAACTGCTGAACCTCACCGATGCCGATTTGGATTTGCAACAGGGTCAGGTTCGTATCTTCGGTAAGCGTCGTAAGGAACGGGTGGTGCCTATCGGGCCAAAACTGGTGGAGCAAATCAAGGAGTACATGGAGACACGGGATGAGAATACCGACGGTCGTTTCTTTCCCGGATTAACGAAAGGCACCTTATATAAGATTGTGCGCACGCGTATGGGCGAAGTGAGCACGCTTAAGAAACACTCGCCGCACGTGTTACGGCACACGTTTGCCACTGCGATGTTAGATAACGGAGCGGATATCCGGACGATTCAAGAACTGTTGGGGCACGCGTCATTGAGTACGACACAAGTGTATGCCCATACTACGTTTGAGCAGATCAAGCGTGTCTATAACGCCACGCATCCGAGAGCGAAACGAGGTCAAAGTCCTAAGTGAATTCGGAAACGCATTCCCCATTGAATGGTGGGAGAAAGACTCCAGACGGAGTACAGGTCACATACGCGTAAGATATTCCCCAGACCGACACCCACCTCTGCATAGAGGTGGTTCTTTTTTTCTGAACTCAGATACCCGTAAGCAATCTTCGCTTCAACGAGTTCGCGTAGATGTAACCATCTCACACCGGGGATGAGATTGAAGAGAATACCTTGTCCGTTCCATTCCGTTTGTAGCGTCACGTATTTGTCGGCTAACAGTTGATTTCCGTGCAGCATAGTGAAGCGGTAGGGATCATAGGCATAGCCTTGGTTAGCACTTGCTTGCCATAAGAGGGTGTTGGGCACTTGGCCGAAGATCGCACCGCCTTGAAAGGCGTAGGTCAGTGTTCCTCCCATGCCTAAATGGGCGTGCTGGGTGAGCATCAGGCGCAAATGGGCGTATAGACCGTCGGTCCAGTGACCGGTTTCAAAACCGGCATATAACACGGGATATTTATTGGAATAGGCATAGCGACGGAGAAAATAACCGTCGTATTTCTTCTCTCCCCAACTGAACCGTGCGATGGTGGAAAGCGATTGATAAGCATAACCATCCTGCCATCCTGCACGGATGTATGCATGGGTCTCCAGGTTCGGTGTCCAATCGCCGAACCAATGGAACTGAATCTGTCGTTGCCGGATGGCTGTGTTGACGCAAAGACTATCCCGATGCAGCGCCTCAAACGCATAGGCGGTGAAGTCCATATTTCCCCATCCCATGGAGTTCTCCCGTAACAGGCGGTCAAAATCATCCACTTCTGACCATACATAACGGTCATTGTATTCTAATTGTATGATATGCCTGCGTGGAGTAGGTAGGTTAACAGAGATACGTCCCATTCCTTTGACGCTGCGATCTTTGAAACCGTATCCGACAGACGCCTCCAGACTAACTGTTTTCGACATCTTCTCATTGGTGCGGAAAGGCAGGCCGACGTGTACTCCTTCATGTTTGTTTACTTGCAGGATTTCCTGCACGTGACCGATATCGACGGCTGTTCCGGTAGGTATATATCCTGTTGTGGCAATCGTGGCAATCCATTTGGCGGTACGGATAAGCGGTAACGAATCCAATGTTATGAAGGCCGTGTCGGTGGAAATCGGACGACTCGGATTATTCAGATTATTCGGAGTAATCGGATTGTTCTGATAATTCGGATTTTTCAAACTTGTGGTCAGCAGTAACGTAGGAAAGACCGTTCCTGCCTTCTCGGTCTTGATGGTAAAATCGAGTAAGGCAGAGATCTGTTCCTCGGAGATGGTGCCGTCCGGTGCCAATAGTTGGGAAACGTGGATGTCATTCACGTAGTTCACGGCCACTTCAGCCGGTACATAGGCATGTATCTCCTTTAAGGCGAAGGTGCTCGTGTCAATCACCATTTCTCCATTGAACGTGGCATAAAAGGGATTGCGTGTGCGGAAATGAATGGTATCTTCTCCTGCCAGGTAATAGCGGTAGTATAGGTTTCCACCGGACGCCAAAGGAGATAGAAAAGCGTGTCCCATCAGGGAGACACTGTTGGCGTAGAAATTGAGGTTTCCTTCGCCGCCTATGAGGGTTGAGTAGTCTGTGGAGGTGAGTATCAGAGCCTGTGTGCGTTGATCATTCGCCGGAATCATTTCGTGACCACTTAAACGAAAGGTCTGCGTCTCCTTGTAAAGAGGTAAGATATAGGTGGAGTCCTCTTGTGCCATCATTCCTGCCTGCAGGCTGCGCCATAAGGCCCGGCGCAGATGTCTTTTCTGAATATGCGATACATACAAGGTCTGTTCGCGTTGCACGGTGGATGTGTTTTCTGTATGCAGCGTCCGGTCATTCTCTGCCCGATGCGCACGTATTTGGCGTAATAAGGCTAAAGCCGGATTTTCATTGGGTGCTACAACAATCTCGGAGAGCGTGGCTACTTTCTCCCGCAGGCTTACTTGCAAACCTGCCATTGTTCCGGGTTCGATATCGAAACGTTGGGTGAAATAGCCGACAGCGGAGAAGACCAATTGTGCCTTTCCCGTCATATCCACCCGAAGGACGTACGAACCGTTTTCGTCTGAGGTGGTGCCGATCTTGGTGCCGCGAAAGTGAATGTTCACATTCGGTATCGCTTCTCCTGTAGTCTCATTGACGATCTCGCCTACGATGATAGTCTCCACTGCTTGCAGCGGAGCAAAGAAAAAGGACAAAAGCCAAAGGACTACTATGAAAAGTTGGCGGGATGACATTCTAAGATAGCTTTTCGTAAGTCTTGTACATCAAGATGGGTATAGATCTCCGTGGTAGCCAGATCTTCGTGTCCCAGCAGTTGCTGGATGATACGCAAGTCAGCACCGTTCTGTAACAGATGGGTCGCAAACGAATGACGCAGGGTATGGGGACTAACGGTCTTGGTGATACCTGCTTGTTCGCACAGTCTGCGCACGATGGTGAACACCATGGCTCGTGTCAACGGTCGTCCGTACCGGTTGACGAACGCAATGTCTCTGGCTTCCGGTTTGACAGGCCAGGTAGCACGATCCTGCATCCAATATCCGAACCACTCTTCCGCTACGGGAGACAGAGGAACTAAGCGCTGCTTGGATCCTTTTCCTTCGATAAGCATATAATGCTCATTGAGGTAGATACGGCTTAAGGGTAGGTTCACTAGTTCACTCACTCGCAAACCACTTCCGTACAGCATCTCCATCATCGCCCGGTTGCGGTGACCCTCATTGGTACTCAGATCGATTGCATCCATCATTCGGTTCACTTCCTCCAGAGTTAGCACGGTGGGCAGATGTTTGGATTTCTTCGGACCTTCCAATAACTCCGACGGATCCTGTTCGATATAATCTTTGTATAACAAAAAACGGAACCAGGCATGGATGCCGGCCAATACACGTGCTTGCGTGGCTTCCGACTTGATGTCCTTGAAAGCATCAAAAATAAACGCCTGTAATTGGTCAAAATCCATCTTAACGAAATCCAGCTTGTTCTCCTGACAATACGTGCGCAGTTTGTCCAAATCCATCTCGTAACCCTCGATGGTGTTGGGCGAATAACCGCGTTCCAGACGCAACCAGGTGTGGTACTCTTTGCGTAACGCTTCGTCAGATGTCACTTTTTTAACCATGGGATAAGCGCACCGGAATAGGTGCAATTGTAGGTTGCTTTCGATCCGTACACGTTTTTGTAATACAAGGTAAAGAGCAGGCTGTCGTTGCGATAGACGAATGAACCGGAGTCCAATACTTGAATCTGCTTGATCTGATCCTCTTCGATGTTGAGGATATACATACCGAAGGGATAGCCTTCGTAGTCCTTACCGGGAAGAAAAGTGAAGGCCTCAGCCGTGGTGTCGGAACGATAGGAGCCGATCTCTATCAGGGAGTCAGGAACAAAAATATCGGATATATACAAGTTATACCCGGTACCGACGATACGCTTGTCTTCGTTCAGATCCAATCCTGCCGAATAGAGATCTAAGGATACCACTGCTTGCGCTACGGAGTCATAACAATGTCCGTGTATCTGTTCGTAAGCCGTGGCATAGGTCTTCGGTAAACCTCTGTAGGCCGAAGGAGTGTTGGGCTTACAACCGACCAGCATCGTTAACAAAATGATATATGCGATACTATGCTTCATACTGTTCTCCTTTCACTTTTCTCGTCGGATACCAGGCGGCAAGGAATCCCAAACCTAACACCAGTACCGCTACCAGCACGATGTCAGCTGCTTGTACTTCCACCGGGTAAGCGGAAACGATATAACTGCTGCCGTCACCCAGTTCCAGCCATCCGAAATGTTGCTGTCCCAGACACAAGACGAGGCCGATGATTAAACCAAAGAATGTTCCTAACGCAGAAATGAACCATCCTTCCAAACGGAAGATACGACGGATAGACGCTTCGTCTGCACCCATATAGGACAGAATACGGCTGTCGTCTTTTTTATCGATGATAAGCATGGAAAGCGAACCGATGATGTTGATGACCGCGATGAGGGAGATGAATCCTAACAGCAGGACGGTTAACCATTTCTCCATTCGGAAGATCCGGAAGTATTCCGCTTGTTGATCCCGACGGTCCAACACTTGATAATCGTCGCCTAAAAGTCGGGAAATTTGTGATTTAAGACGAGATATCTCGATACCCTCTTCCGGAACAATCCGCAGTGCGGTAGCGGTATGATCATCATATTCGTACAACCGTTGTGCCAATTCGATGGAGACGATGAGGGTCTGGTTTGTCGTGCCGTTTTGGTCACCGCTGAAGATACCGGCGGTGAAGGCTTTTTCTTCCAGCAGGGACTGATCGGGGCGAGCCAGATTAATCCGTTTTGTGCGTTTAGGCGCATAGATATGCAGCGCCTTGATGCTGTGACTGTAGAGGTGAAAGACTTCCGCAATGTCACTGCCTACCACGGCACGTTCGTGCGCACCGTCATAAACGGAGAAATAGCCGTCGTAGATAAGGGAGTCCAGATTAGTTGTCTGCAGAAACAGACTATCCACGCCTAACACGTGTGCCGGTGTCTGCTGGCCTTCGTACCGCACGATAGCGGTTTGTTCAATTTGCCGGGATATGCAGGCGATGTCCTCACGCGCGTATAAAGAAACGATCGGTGCCGTGTCGGTACGTAAGGTCTGCCCTTCGGAAGGAAGAACCATCAACGGAGGGTCAATAGCGGAGAACATCTCTTCCGCTAAGTTTCCCATACCGTTTAAGCCGCTCAGCACGCAGATCATCGCTGCCGTAACAACAGCAACCGCCACCGCACTGATGCAGGTGACGATATTAATGGCATTGTGTCCTTTCTTCGAGAAAAGATACCGCCAAGCTATATGCCATTCGAATTTAGCCATGCAGCAACTCATCAATGCGCTCCATCCGATCGATGGTCTCGTCCAAATGGAAGACTATTTCCGGAATGATACGCAGTTGATGGCGCTCCAAGCTGCCAAGCTCACCGCGAAAACGGTGCGCATTCTCCTCAATAAGCGTCATCGTTTCTGCTACCTTGTTATGGGGGAAGATAGACAGATAAATATGCGCAATAGAGAGATCGGGCGAAACGCGCACCTCGCTTACGGAAATCAATGTTCCTTGCAGCGTGCGCGCGTATCGCAATAGGATGTCGCTCATGTCTTTTTGTATCAGACGAGCGATCTTGTGTTGTCTAGTTGACTCCATTAAAATTTGTGGCGACCTTCGTCAGCTACGGTCAGTTTCTTACGACCTTTAGCACGGCGTGCGGCCAATACGCGGCGACCGTTAGCGGTAGCCATTCTCTCCAAGAAGCCGTGTTTGTTACGACGCTTGCGTTGGGAAGGTTGGAATGTACGTTTCATTGTCTTTAATTATTTAGGTTCTCTCACGAGAACGGGTTTATACGTCAAAAAAGCATGCAAAATTACAACATTTTTTTGAATTGACCAAATTTTTTCGCACTTTTTTTTACTTTTGAGTGCATTTTTAGTCAAAAACCTCCATTAAGACATCCAACGAACGGGGATTTTGCCACGTTTCGACATGTTCGTCGAAATATTTGCATAGTGCCTGCAGTTCTTTCTGACGCTCCGATCGGGTGGTGGGCATAGCCGGTTCGTGTTCCATCTTAAAACCTAATTTTTCCGCAAAATCGATGAGAAAAGAAAGATGGAAATTCTGCGGTTCGTCGGTCTGATCCAGTTCCTCTATTGCCTGTGCGATGAACTCATACATCGGTTCATCAGCCATCGGGTGCCGCAGTACATGATAGAGCACCTCACTCATAAAGAGCGCTATCGTGCGTTTGTACGGATCGGTGATAAGTGTCGTCGGCACATAGGCCAGTTGTGCCGTACGCACGGAATGTTCATCGGTCGTCAGTTGCACCACGGACAGCGGACTGTATTTACCACTGGTGTTCTTGCGTCCGAGGCCGTACACCTTATAATTTACGCGCCCGCCTTCGCGTGTGTACGCGTGAAGCAGGTGCGCTTTGTCCGATTGCGGTTGTAGGCTTAAAACGATGGCATCAATGGTGACTAACATACGTGCTGTCAATGAGAACACCGTCACTCAGACGATAGGTCTTGAATTCCATCTGAGGTTCCTTACCCGGTATCAGCGGGTGGGGGATAGAGATGACGGAATAGACGGGGATGGTGTCTGATGCCTGTGCGGTCAAACCCTTATGTTGCGCTTTGGTCTTACCGGCGGTGTTCAGTACCACAAACGGCATCTCACGCATGTAACTATGGTCATGGCCGGCAATCACCAAATCGGCATCGCCCAGCGCATTGCGGAAGGTGCAATAGATAAGCGGATTATGCCTGCCTTTGGCAGCGGTTACTACGGGATGATGCATCAGTACCACCACATAACGGTCACCGGCATTGTTCATCGTCTTCCGCAGCCACGTCAGCGTACGCGTCAGATGAACGATACGCCACAAGGGGTTCGTATCGATAGAGATCAGCCGAACCTGCGGTAGATCGACATAATAGGTGGCACCAGGCACTCCTTCCGGTCCGTTCTTCGGATAACGGAACGCGTAGTTCCATACGTCTGAGCAGGATTTGAACAGACCTTTGGTGTACTCGTGATTACCGGGCGTAGCAATGACCGGTAAACCGCATAAGCGGCTGGGAAGCCATTCCTGCAGCAGTAACTGGTAGTAGAAGTTCTGGCCTCTTTCCATCCAGTCACCCGTCTGCACGATGACATCGGCTTCCGGCACCCGTGCTGCCAGACGGTTGTAGTCGGTATGCGTCAGCCGGTTGTGGATATCACCCAGCACCAGCATATCAAAACTGGCCGGTGTCTTGTCTTTCTCAAAAGAAGGGAAGACATAGTTATGAATAGCGCCTTCCCATTTGGGCTCAGGCGGCATATCGAACCATGCATGCCAGCGGACAGCGAAGAGAATCGCAATGCCCGCCAGCAGGATGGTTACAAAGATATATCTTTTCTTTAATCGACGCATCAGAACGGCAGATCACTCGTGCCGTCACCGGCCGAAGCGTCAAACGGATCTACATTGACCGGAGCTTCTGCAGGCGCAGCAGCCGGTTGAGCCGGAGCAGCAGCCACAGGAGCAGCAGCCGGTGCTACAGGTGCAGCGGCACCTTGCGTTACGTCGCCTTGTACGATGCGGTACGCACGGATAGAGGTGTACCAACGACCGTTGAACTCACGGCTCTCGATATCGAAACTAACCGTTACCAACTGGTCAATTGCACAGGGGTTCATACGGATACGGTCCTCGCCGAACACCTCGAAATGCACTTTACGGGGATATTGGTCCAATGTCTCCAATACGTACGGCTGTACCTTCCACGGATTACCGTTACGGCCTACACCTTCCTGGATAGGCAGTACTTGTATGATTTTTCCTACTACTTCCATGACTTATTCTCCTTTAATAGCTGCAACACCCGGGAGCACTTTGCCTTCGATTGCTTCGAGAAGAGCACCGCCACCGGTAGAGATATACGATACTTGGTCTGCCAGACCGAACTTGTTCACGCATGCTACGGAGTCACCACCGCCGATGAGCGAGAATGCACCGTTCTTGGTAGCCTCTGCAATAGCCAAACCGATGGCACGGCTTCCGTCGCAGAAGTTATCGAACTCAAACACACCTGCAGGACCGTTCCAGAGGATCGTCTTGGCGCCTTTGATAGCAGCAGCGAAGTTCTTCTGTGCCTCAGGACCTGCATCCAGTCCTTCCCAACCCTCAGGAATAGCGTTAGACGGGAAGATCTTCTTGTTCGCGTCATTGCTGAAACTGTCAGCGCAGATAGCATCCGGAGCCAGAACGAGTTCAACACCATTCTTCTTTGCCAACTCCTCAACGCCAAGTGCTACATCCAGTTTGTCCAACTCAACGATCGAGTTACCGATCTCACCGCCGTGTGCTTTCGCAAACGTATAGGTCATACCGCCGCAAAGAATCAGTTTATCTACCTTACCCAGCAGGTTCTCGATGATACCGATCTTGGAGCTTACTTTCGAACCACCCATGATGGCAACGAAAGGACGTTTGATGTCGCCCAGCACAGCGTCCACAGCTGCAACCTCTTTCTCCATCAGGAAACCGAGCATCTTGTTATCAGCATCGAAATAGTCTGCGATGACAGCGGTAGAAGCATGTTTGCGGTGCGCCGTACCGAAGGCGTCCATGACGTAGCAGTCAGCGTAGCTTGCCAAAACCTTTGCGAACTCTTTCTGACGCGCCTTCATCTCTTTCTTAGCCGGTTCGTAAGCCGGATCTTCTTTCTCGATACCTACCGGTTTACCTTCCTCTTCCGGATAGAAACGGAGGTTCTCCAGCATCAGTACCTCACCCGGTTTGAGAGCAGCAGCCTTGTCCTGTGCCTTTGCGCAGTCTTCAGCGAATTGAACCGGACGACCCAGTGCAGCAGCAACAGCGTCTACGATCTGACTGAGGCTATACTTGGCAGCCACTTTACCTTTCGGTTTACCCATGTGGCTCATGATGATGAGCGCACCGCCCTCATCAAGGATGTGTTTGAGTGTCGGCAGTGCACCGCGAATACGGGTGTCGTCTGTGATCTTACCATTCTCATCCAGAGGTACGTTGAAATCTACACGTACGATCGCCTTCTTACCGGCGAATTTGTAATCTTTGATAGTCATAATTGTAATATTTTAGTTTGTTAGTTAATTTCGTCATTACGTCATAACGTCATGTCGTCATAACGATTATTTTTCCCAATCTATACTGTTCAGCCGACCTTTGTACACATCGCTGTAGGTGGTATGTTGGTCTTGCCCGCCAAACAGATAAATCGTATTATTACGCACGATGGCGTTCTGTTTCTGCCGTGCCTGATACACTTCCGGCAGTTGGTTCTTGGACGTGTCAGCCTGTGTCCAGGTGATACCCTCATCTTCGGAGATAAGGATATCGCGACCGAAATACTGCATCTTCTCATCCACACCGCCGAACATCATCAGTGCCTCGTTGTATTCGATGACCGAGATACCGGTGAGGCTGGTGAACGACGGACGATCGATGGAGAACTCCTCCAGACGATAACTGCCGTTCGGCAAGGGATGGGTAGAGTATTCGATATTCCAACGGGTGTTAAGACTTTGACCGTTCTCAGCAAAACCGCCGATGATCATCGCCCGTTCCCGCATACTGGCGCTATGGAAGGTGACGGCTGCAAAGTCACTGATCGGAAAATCACCTTCCGGTTGCAGTCCGCTCAGCTGAATATCGTTTCCGTCAAACGTGGCTAACTCATAGCCGCTACCGTTATCGACCAGTGCCCAGACAAGATCGTTCCAATAGAGCAGCATCGTGATCACCGGAGCAGAGACAGTGTGACCTGTCCAATGAAGGATATCCGTGGAGGTATAGATGATGTTTCCTTGTCCGTAATATAACGTACTACCGTCACTGATAATCTGACGCACACGGGTACCGTCGGGCAGACCTTGCAGCTCACCCACCGCGGTCCAATGGGCACCGTCCGCCGAACGGAAAGCCGCTTCCTCCCAACCGTTTGAACCGATCAGCACGAAGTCATTGCCCATTTCAACCACTTTCTGCTCACTATCACCGGCATCATAGACCGCGTCGGTCAGTTGTGTCCAGGTGAACAGATCCGGATCCACCTGGTGTACGGTCGGACAAATCTCGTACACCTTCATGGTTGACTGATCTGCCGATTTGATGGTGAGGTAGATCGGTTGCTTGTTGAAGTTCAGCGTGTCGTAACCGGTTAACGAAACGACGGTGTCCGGAAACGTGAGAAAGGCTGCACCCGGCGTAGCGGCAAACACGAAACGCGGCACAACACTGTCCAGCCGTGTACCGTAGAGCATGGAGTCTTTGTTCCAAACCAAACCCGTGTCGATTCGCTCTTCTACAGTGAACACCGCTGCGGCTAAACCCGGCATGGAGTCGTTCTTCGCAAACGAGAAAGCCGATAACTTGGCCGTCGATGATGCTACCGTAGTAGTGGTCCTGGACTCACATCCCCACCAAAAAAGCGGTATAAACAGCAATATTATGTAAAAATATTTGCGCATTTCAATTTTTTTTTGTACCTTTGCAGCCGCAAAGGTAAAATGATGAAAAACTATGTTATTTCAAGCTCAATTTCATGACATAAGGATGTTAATCCCTTGGATCCGGATCCGTCGTGAGCAGCGTGCTCTCCGTTCTATTGCGGAGCAGCGTCGCCGTATCATGACGCCGGAAGAGGTAGCCGAGCAGTCGGGCAAGATCATCGCGCAATTGGAGCGCATGTCCATGTTCCGGGATGCCAAAACCGTTCTCCTCTATTACCCTATCCATAATGAGGTGGACTTGCGTCCATTGCTCACCAAGTACAGGGGTCAAAAAACATTCTTATTCCCTGTCACCCATCGTCACTCGATGGAGATCCGTCCCTATGACGGAGAGGATATGATGCGTAAAGGTCGCATGGGTGTTCCTGAACCTCAGACGGAGACCTGGAATGGTTCGGTCGATCTGATCATCGTTCCCGGTGTCGTCTTTGACCAGCATTGTCACCGTATCGGTAGAGGTGGTGGATACTACGATAAGTATCTGCGCATGCATCATCTTCACGCGAAGAAGATCGGCGTTTGCTATTCCTTCCAACTCAAGAAACACACGATTCCTCATATGTGGTTAGACCACAAGATGGATCGCGTTGTTACCCCTCAGCAGACCATTGGATAGTCGGTTGACTATCCTTGATGCGCTTCAGCTCACGGTCGCCATCGGCCGTGAGTTTCTTTTCGCCCTTCCGGTAATAATAGATGACGCCGTACATCTGACATTTCATCATACGTGCGTACGGGTACTCATCTTTATAATAGTCCTCAATACGGTTCCACAAATCAAGGATGATCGCGTCTGCCTGTGCACGCAGCGGCTCGAGGTCACCGTGTACGCGTTCCGTGTTCTGCACATGGAAGGTATGCTGGCGCTGATGCTCGCAGAAGATGTCATAATGCACCTTCACCTTGTTGATTGCCGGGTTATAGATCGGGAATCCACCATTGGCCATTCGTTTCTGCTCCCCGTCGATGATCTTCTTTCCCCATTCCAGGATATACTCCTCCTGCGACAGATCCGGCACAACGTTCTCATGGGGATCCAGACCGTAAAGCAGTTTCTGTTCCTTCTTGATCTCCCCACGGATCACCGCCAGATTCAGCACCTGGATGAAATGGGAGATATACATTCGTGCGTTCTGCACGATATGACGGTACTGCTTGTTGGCTTTGACGGAAGAGGTGTAGTTGTCCTTGGACATCATCACGGCGTTCTCAAACGGGATGAGGAAACGCTGTGCCTCACTCATCACTTTGTACGGAAGAACCTGCTCGGTATAATCCGCGCTCTGTGCACGCTGAACCGCTGTCTGTAACGCATGCAGGCGTGCTAAGTCTGTGTTGGGAAGTCTTCTGTAGGGCATATATTTACTTTAGCTTTTGGCTATTGGCTATTAGCTAACGGCTAACGGCTAACAGCTAATGTTAATTCTTGCGGTTTACTAATTGTTCTGCCATCACACGCAAACGCTCGGTTGCTTCATTCTGCGGCAGTTTATCGAGTTGCGCCAGCGCCAGCGCCATCTCTTGCTCCATGATTACCTCGCAGGCTTCACGAACGCTGAGACGGTTGTAGATCTTCGTCACGGCAGCAATCTTCTCCTCTTTCTTCTCCGTGTCCATTAACCACTGCAGCAACTCGGCTTTCGTCTCCGCGTCAGCGGTCTCCAGTGCGGTGATCAGCAGCGCCGTCTTCTTGTTGGCACAGATGTCCCCACCGATCGCCTTTCCGAAGGTCTTGGGATCACCGTACACATCGAGGATATCATCCTGGATCTGGAATGCCAAACCGATATGCAGACCGTACTGGTACAGTGCCTCTTGTTGCACACTCGTCGCGCCGGCAATATAGCCTCCGATACGCATCGCGTTCGCCAACAGCACCGAGGTCTTGAGCTCGATCATCTTCATATAATCATCCACCGTCACTTGACTCATATGCTCAAAATCCACATCCATCTGCTGGCCTTCGCAGATACCCGTCGCCATCTCGTTGAACCAGTTCAGTACCTGCGGCAGTTTCGGTGCCGGCACCTTGGCTAATAACTTATACGCCTCGATCAACATCTGGTCACCGGACAAGATCGCCGTGTTGTCGTTCCATTTGACATGCACCGTCTCCCGACCTCTACGCACCGTCGCACGGTCCATGACATCGTCGTGCATCAGCGTGAAGTTATGGAATACCTCCAATGCCAACGCTGCCGGCAGCACGTCATCCATCGAGTTGATTAACCCTCCGTTGGTGATACACTCAGCGGCGATCAGCGCCAAAGTCGGGCGAACACGTTTGCCACCCGAAGCTAGCGTGTATGCGATCGGTTCATACAAACCCTTCGGCTCCTTGTTCCAATCCAGCCGCGCTATTTCTTTGTTAATATCGATCATATTAAAACTTATTTTCAATAATATCTGTCAAGACATCTTTAATATCGAGTCCTGCCGCTCTTACCTGCTGCGGAATAAAGCTCGTCGGTGTCATTCCCGGCGTGGTATTCACTTCGAGTAACATAAGTTTGGCATCCTGTAACCCGTCACCCGTAACCGGTAACCCTTTAATAATCCAATCGACGCGAATAATTCCCTGCGCACCGATGATGTCGTATAGACGCAGTGTCTCGGCTTGGATCTTATCGCGTATGGCATCGGGGATACGTGCCGGCGTGATCTCGTCCACCTCGCCTTTGTACTTCGCGTTGTAATCGAAGAACTCGTTATGCGTCACCACCTCCGTGATCGGGAATGCAACCGCTTTGTCCTTCGTCTTATACACACCGCAGGTCACTTCCGTACCTTGCATAAACGACTCGCAGATCACCTCGTCGCCCTCTTGGAACGCCCGTTCGATGGCCGGATAGATATCCTCCACGGTCTTTACTTTCGTGCAACCGAACGAACTACCGCCTACGTTGCTCTTGATGAAACACGGCAGACCTAAGGTCTCCGCGATCTTCGGCGCATTCGGCAGTTTCTGACCGGCACGAAGCATCAGACTGTTCGCGATATGAAAACCGAAATACGACAAATAATGGTTGCAGGCGTATTTGTTAAACGTCAGCGCAGCTGCCAGCACACCGCAACAACTGTACGGCATACCGATCATATCCAGATAACCCTGCAGGATTCCGTTCTCACCCGGTGTACCGTGGATCGTGATATACGCAAAATCGAAGGTGTGCTTCTCGCCTGCGCGCGTAAAAGAAAAATCATTCTTATCGATGGGATAAGAATCATTCTCCAATTTCCATTCTCCATTTTCCAATGCCGGAACGGCATACCAGTTCTTGCCGTCAAAAACGACGATGGTGACATCGTAGCGCTCCTTGTCCATAAAGGAGTAGATACCCGCTGCCGAACGCAGCGATACCTCATGTTCGCTACTGTCTCCGCCTGCTATAATCGCTATTTTTCGTTTCATTGTCTTGTGTTATTTCTTCACTGCAACCAGGTTCACCTCTCCGTCGCCGGTAAGCGCATATGCACCGTAGGTAGCCGATGCACTGATGTCGCTCTTCCATTGAAGGATGCTGTCTGCTACCAGTTGTGCTTTGTTGTTCAGAAAATTCAACTCCACGTCAACGCCCTCATAACTGGTCGTCATCGTCGTGGTCTCTAACGTCAACTCTTTGCCCTTGACGGTACCGAAGATCGAATCGTTGAAGGCAATAATCGCAACCCGGTTCTCAGCACCGCTGCGTACGATCTCAAACGAACCGTCTTCGTTCAGCGGCATCGTCGTTGCCTTGACACCGCCTAAGTACAGATTTGCCTCACCGGTTGTCACATATTCGTACGCTCCCACAAAGGCTTCCACCTGTTTCTCGCGCTGCGCTTCTGTCTCACAACTGGTCATTCCCACTACCGCCATCATGGCGATCATTCCCGTTTTAATCCAATTCTTTTTCATCTCAGAAATCCCATTTTCAAAATTTCGTGCAAAATTACAAAATTTTTTTCATATATGCAAGCGCGCGCGCGTTTTTCTTAATTTTTTTTCTTCCATCTCCCTCTCAATGTGCATTTTGGCGACATCATTGTCGCCATTATCAACGTCGTTTATTATTCCGAATATCATTCGGCTTCCCCTTCCCTCTATCCGAAAAAACAGCAGCGTTCCCGCTGCCGTTCTCTTTTTCTTCCCACCTTCGTCCGTTTCCAGAAATTTTACTACCAAGCCACTCCGATAGTTAGGCCGACACCGTGCTGGAGATATTGGTTGAGACCAAAGGCACCGATATTCGTTTTGAGGGGTTCGATGGTCATTGTTGCTTTGCTCCAAAGCCAGTTCATGTCATAATGAAGTCCTATGACAAATTCACTAGATCCGGTAGGAATACGCCAATCCAAACCCACACGCGTATCAGTCGTGATCGCCGCATTGGTATTATACGCATCGCCGTTAAGGAGCGGTCCGGCAGCCGCACTCTGGTTGATGCGCGGAGCAAGAATAAACTTACCCACCTGAATCGGCAGCTGCGCTCCCAGATAAACGCCGAACAAAGGTCCCGCACTAATTACCGGCGTGCTTGATTTCTGGGTCTCGCTAATCAAAGCCGTAACCTGAAGACCCGTCGTAATGAAGCCAAGCCAGTCGTGCCCGAACTGGATTCCAGCTATTTGGTTCATACCGAAATAATTGTCATAAATCAAATGGAAATGGTTCATATTGTCCATATCGGTCACGATATGTGTTGCGGAGCGCTCGAACTTCTTTGCGCCTTTTCCTTTGCTCTTCACCAGACTGTCGCGTACAGCCAATGTGCGCAAAGCGGGGTCAAGCGGAAGATGCCAATCCATGTCCCGTATATCTTTCTGAACCGAATCCGGCAGATTGCGGAATACATAGAGCCAGTCTTCGCCGGAAAGTGACCGCAGCGGCTCGATCTCCTTGCCGGCATCGGTTTTGGACGCTCCCAAGGTAGCGATAAACGATTGCACGTCTTCTTTTCCGATCGCCAAGCCCACTCCTTCGCGGTAGAAAGCCTTCCATGTATTGACACCAAGGATCTCGTACTTGCCGTCTTTATTCTTGAGCAACAGCGGACCGCCGCTGCTACCGGGATCGATAGAAGCGGTATGCTGGATGATACGCGAAGCGTGCTCATGGCTGTCCACGTCCACACGCGCATTGGAAATGCTTCCGCGCGTGAGCTGCCAGGATGGTTTGTTCGCCAACTCGGGAAAACCTGCTGCCACAATAGAGAAATCTTCCTCTATCTCGCCGGCATAGACAGGAAGCGCAATCATTTCGCAATCCGCAGGAAGGGCTATCGCCGCCAAGTCCGTTGAAGCAATATTCGTCACATCGCAATGCTCGTAGCGGACGGTCTTTTCATGGAGTTGGAAGATAATCGTTGCTTTCTCGGCATAGCCGACTACATGCAGGTTGGTGAGCACATATTTCTTGCCGCCCTGCTCCACAACAACACCCGAACCGAAAGTGCCCTCGCTTTTGTAAGCTGTCAAAGTACGCGAAGCACTTCTCATTCCGGCTCTCGCCGTATAGAGGGCGTAGTCGCCCATGAGCGATTTGTCCGCATCGGAATACTCCGGTTCAACGACACAAACACTATGCCGCAAGCCTTGCGCAGAAGCCGGCAGCAGCACACACAGCAGCATAGCTGCCAAATAGAAAATACGTTTCATATCAGAAAAAATTATTCGTCGTCACCCACTACACCATTCGAAACTGAGTCCGTCTTCGTCTCCGGAACAGCTTTTTCTTCCGGCATGGTGTTGTCTTCAGGAATCACTTTTAGCGGCATTTCCGCTTTCTTGTCCCCCGCCATTTCGTCCAATATATACTGCATATCGGAGCCTTTGAGTTTGCCTTTCTTGATAGCCGTAGCGATCTCTTCATTCTCAGCAAACAGTTTCGCTGCCGCTTTCTTCATCGCCATAAAACTGCCGTTCACCATCGCCAGCTCAGCCAGTTCCAACTCCGGGCGAACCAGATAATAGAGCGTAGGCGTGTCCGGTCCGTTTCCACCTACAAACTTAATAAAATTCAAATCGCCTGTTTTCTTATCCATTTGATAGTTCATCTCGCATTGAAAGACCACTCCCCAGGCACTTCCCATCACCGGATTACCCCATTGATGCTCATTCTGCATCATCGATTTGCGGGCGTGGACGTAGTACAACACGTGCTTCTTATCCGGGAAATCCTTATGCCAGATCTTGATACCAACGATATTCGCCGCATCTATATCCGTATGACCTTTGTCACCCGCATTCTTTTTGACCCCCAGCTTGCCTTTGCCGACTCGCGGTAACTCCACCTCCGCGTATTCTTCGGAATGTCCGTCCACGAAATACACTTCACCCGGGTAATAATGAGGCGTAAGCAAGTTCATTTGTGTAATAAACTGCGCGTGAAGCGCTACGCTGGCAAAGACTGCTGCCAGAACAAGAAGAAATCTTTTTTTCATAAATTTGAACGTTTTATTAACAATTCGCTGCAAAATTACAGCTTTTTTTTGAAATATGCAATAGTTCATGTTATTTTTTCGTCATTTCACACACAAAAAAGCGTGCGCTTTCGTTCGCTTCATTTGATTTGTTGAGGTCTTCGACTACCTTTATCACTCAAATAAATGCACGGAAAACTCACGCTGTTACGTGAGCGTGCATAAACCGTACTTGAGTGATTTTGATTTTGTTAAAAGTGTCGAAGTTTCAACAAATCAAGTTTTGGCTTATTACGCTATTTTTGCGCGACGCTTCGCGCTTTGTATGTCTATATTTTATAGGTCTCCAGACCAGCCGTGCCCTAAGTCCCAATGCTCATCGTATCGGAACTCAAAATACGGTAACGCAAAGTATTTCTCCAACAATTCCGTCAGTTCGTCCTCAATATCCTTTGCCCATTGACCTACAAACACCACAAAATGATCTACTGCCCATGCTACGCGGCCACGAGGAACCTGCGTGTAATCCCCGCTGAACTTAGTCGGCTCATGTTTTGCTAAAGCACGGAAATACTGTTTCTGCCAAATTGTTCGGTGTAAAGTCTGGTAGTTGATATACGGCAAACCTTTCTCTGCAGCCTCTTCTACCATCTTCGGTGTCAGCTCTTTCTTATACACGCCAAAGAAATCATGTTCCTCTGCATCATACCAAAAGATACCGACTGCCGGCATAGGCTCATCGAAAGACTTCATGTCCTTCATAATAGCCTCTTTTTCCTTATGTGATAAAGTAGTCATAAACTTAGTGTTGCATCTAATTCACGTTCGCTCATATTTTGGCAATAATATACAAATTCGGATGCTGCATATTTGTTACCTAACCTTTGCGACTGCAAAGGTACAACAAATATTTGAAATACACAAGGATTTCCAGAGAAAAATCGAATTTATTTGAATTTTTGCCTCCTTTTTGCCCTTTCTTTTCTAATTAGGTCTGTGCTCTGTACTCTGTATTCTGTGTTCCTAAAAATGTACTTATCTCCACCTGGTCTCCACCTGATCACAATGGATGCTCAATGGATGCTGAAAGGGTGCTCAATGGTTGCTGAAACCATCCTGAGCACCCTCTCACTATTATCTAATACCAATTTCTATTCGATCTCCCGACCCTCTTTCAACGCCAAACTCACCTCATGACGTACATAATCGCACAACCGTCCTTGAACAAACTTCCCGTGTTTGCGCGCCTTTCGCTTCGCCTCGTCATACTTTGCCTGCCAAACAGCCCTGCGTTCCGGATCATGAAGTATCGCTCCACTAACCGCAATATAGTCCGTGAAACGCTTACACGTTGGATGAGCCGCCTTCTTTTTCTTTGTTTTCTTACTCAATTCCGGCTTCATACACAACGCTGCTTCCGCTCCATTACCAGGTATATGCCGCGCATAATGGCGTGAATCTACCATTCCGCTGGCATCATCTATCACTGCTGTCCACTTAACTTTCATAGCCTTTCAAAAATTTGTGCAAATATACAACTTTTTTTTGACATATGCAAATTTTTAGGGACAATTTTGTCATTTTTATTCATTTATTTCTGTTCCTTGAACCGTATAGACCTTTTCGCCTTTTCGGATCAATAGTTGCCCGTTTCGAATGATCTTCTCTGCTCCAGGCGTAGGAACAATATCCTGATCTATTGCATCCTTTCTCTGCGGATAGTTGAAAGTACCATAGATACGGTAGTCCCAATGGGGATTCGACAGATTCAGTTGGTACAGCCCTTCTTCAGTTAGTTCGACAGAAACAGAGTTTTGGAACGTGTTCGCATAAAGCATCGGCATGTGTTTGGGCGCATTGTTGCTTGACTCTTTCTGTAAAGAATAAGTGATCACATCGCCGGATGTCTCTTTGATCGTCAACTCATCGCCTTTCAGCGTCACAACCACCTGATTCGGATCTACGGGATCCACGGTCGATGAACCCGGGTCATCTCCGGTATAGGAGAACAAAGGAATAGTATCCGCAGGAGTCGAATATGGGTCATAATTATACTCACATCCATATTGCTCTCCCCAATCAGATGTATAGATATGTTCTCCGTTCTTATACGCGCAGAGAACCCCATAGGCTCTACTATCCGCACAACCGACACAACGTTTGACGCCGACAGGTCCGTCCATCCCGACACCTTCTATCCATGTTATATATAACGGATAGTTCTCGATCCCTTCATCCGTATGGGTATAACCGGTACTCAAGACGAATGTTCGTGGGGTAGTCTCTTGAATTTCCTCAACAGTCATTGCCCAGCCGTCGGGGGAGTCCGCCGGACTTCCGCCTATCCATAGATTAGTCAGTTGGTCACCCTCTTGGGCATTGAATGCATACAGAAGGTACTCATGTGCGCTGCCTGCAGGAATATAGTAAATATCGCGGTTCAACCCTTCACGTAATGCACCTCTATATGCGTCATCCTCTACCAGTTGGGTGTATCGTATTCCGCCAATAACTGTGTCCGTAGTCAAGCGGGAATTGTAAGTCCTGTACACTTCGCAATAACCGCAGGTGACATTCGATATTTCCAATACATTCCACTCGTCGCAGAGGGAGGGAAGAGAGGCGTGTAAAGATATGTCCTGAACGCGTATAGCCAGACCTCCTTCCCGCGCTGTATATACATGGCCGGTAACAGTTGCGTTGACCGGATATACCAATGTATCGAGCAATGCGTTCAGGTTATCATTCCAAACATTCAAATAGTACAATTGTTCGTTGGCATTTAAAGCTATAGTTAAACACGGCGGACAGGGAATGTCTTCTGTTGATTCAGGGCAAGGTAATGGAACTAATTGTAGAATACCGCTGATTGCAACAGGAGGATCGTCAAATAAACAAGTGCATGCGTCAACCTGACACATGGCTTTACTCGTCATCCACACGCTGCTTACTATCGCAAGCATGCACGTAAAAATCATTTTTCTCATAGTATTGCTGTATTTTGTAGTTTCTCTTGTAGTTGTCCGCCGGAAACGCCTAATTTCTTAGCGGTCAGATCTTTTAACTTACCGATACTCTTCGGAGAACAATTCAGCATCTCGGCGATCTCTTTATGACTTAATCCGATCAGTACCAACACGCAAATCCGTATATCTTGCTCGTTCAAATCCTGTGCCTTCAAAGTCTCCGCTAAACCGTGAAAACGTTTGTCCATTTGTCGGCACAACGCTGCAAGATCATCCCATGCCAACTCTTGCCGGATATCCTTCGCTTCTTGCAGTTGTCGCAAATTCTGCGTCAACTCCTTTCGTCTCGCTTCCTCAAAATCCGATTTCTCTCTCCGCAATTTTCGCTGTTTATGTACCACAACCGCTCCCCAAACCAACAATCCGATACCTATTGCCCATAATAGGAGCACTTTTCTTGAATTAGCCTGTTCCTTTTTTGCCAAATCCTGTTTCAACAACTGCACCGCCTTCGTCAACTCTCCGTGCCTTTCTTTGATGGCATTCTGCACATCCGCTCGTTCTGACGACCATTGACGAATTGCCTCTGCGTCAGCATTCGTATCATTATGCGTCATGATATAATACAGATCGTCCAGATAAAACAGGTTCGTCATCCGCGGCAACAACTGCTCTGCATAATACATCGCCGAATCATCTATTTGTAAATAGGAATACGCCTGTGCGCGTAGCATCAACAAATAGTCATTCTCCGCTCCCCTTGTATAATATAATACCGAATCATATTCTTCCCTGAACAAACTTGCCGCTGCTTTGGTCTCCATGACTTTTGCTTGCAATGTCTGACGGCTGATGGCTGATAGCTGAAGGCTGAGTGCCGAATCCACAAGCCTTAACGCTTTTTCTTTCTCACCCATTACCGCCTGTTCCCATGCCATATTATTCAGCGCGTAAGCATAAGCCAAACTATCGTCCGTCTTCTTGAAATGTGCCGCACTCATCTCATACACCTCGTACGCCGTCTCATGGTCATTGGCCTGCCGACACATGTTTGCCATATTCGAATATACGCGCCCTAACAATGCCTCATCCTCCGTCTCACTATGCGCAGCCTCAATGAAAGCCTGCATGGCTTCCACCTGCTTTCCCTCTTCGCGCAATGCCTTCCCGTTTTGGTAACACGTCATCGCGCTGGATAATAATATGACTGCAAAGATGTTCATGTTTCAAAATCCGCTGCAAAATTACTGCTTTTTTCTCACCTGCGCAAGAAAATGGTTTTGAAAAATAAAACTTGTAACGCTTTCATTTTCAGACTTTTGCCAATTTGTCTGTTTGAAAACGTACTTTTTTACTCAAAACGCAGATACGGAGCAATCCGTTTTATGTCCTCTTCTGTCAATTCCGGGAGAACCTTTAATTCCTCAACGCTGCTCAGTTTGACCTTTTTTCGGCGAAGGTTATAGATGGCTTTGGCCTGACTATACCTTAGATACGGATGGTGCTGCAGACGATCGACGGAGCAGCTGTTGACATCTATCAACGTGATCGCCGCCGTGTCCACGATAAAATGCGCCAACAAAGTGTCCAGATGACACTTGGCAAAGGCATCATCCGTCAGTTGCAGGGTAGAGTAGTATCCGCCGAGTTGTTCCCTGTAACGTAGAATCTGTATCGCCGTATATTTGCCGATACCGCGAATATATTGCAACTCCGTGGTGTCACAATGGTTCAAATCCAGAATCGTGTCTTTTTTCTCATGCTTGACGAAATAGATCCCCATCGAATCCCGCCATAACGAATCGGCCACATGCGCCGAATCCCGTAGGCGCACTAACTCTTCCCGACGTTCCAGTCGTCGCAACGAGTCAGCCACCCGAAAGGAGTCATACCGCAACTCCCTTTCTGCTGACCACTCCGCATAACGGATCGAATCCGCACGACGCATCGAATCCTTGCGCTCCTCCCACGTACGACCTTTCTTCTTATACGGCGGATCAGATAAATTCGACAGATCCGGTTGCCGGGAAGGCCACACGGCATAGGTCACCCAGGCCACAAACGCTATGCCGAAAAGCACCGCTGCACCGATCCGTTGTGATTTAGAAAGTAACAAGTTACCTTAAACTGTTAAATGGTTAAACCGTTAAATTGCGTGAACCGTCTGCCAAATGTGTAACTACTATATCGCCTGTCTCCAATTCATGGACACTCCGTACCACTTTGCCGTTCTTGCTCAGCAGACTGTATCCCATCTTATAGATCCGTTCCGGATTACATGCCTTCAGCCGTTGTTCCAACATCTCGATCTTATGCTGCCGAATAAGGATCTGCCGTTCCCGGGTCCGTTGCAGCCGCACAATCAGATCATTGATACGACTCATCTGATCATCCATCCGATGGATCAGCCATTCGGCCACCGCCGTAGGTGTCTTCAGCGCTTGACGCGCCACTAGATCCAGTACGGAGATATCCCGTGTGTGACCGATACCGGTAATGATCGGTATCTCAAACTGCGCACAGACTGCACATAACTCATAACTATCGAAACAACTCAAATCCGTTGTGGCACCACCGCCGCGAATGATCACTACCGCATCAAAACCCTCTATCTCGCTCAATGCCGCAATAATCGACTTCGCCGCATGTTCACCTTGCATCGCCGCTCCAAACAACTGCGTCTTAAATCGATAAGCGCTATTGTTCAATTGATGCTTGAAATCCTCATACCCTGCAGCATTGGCAGAAGAGATAACGGCAATCTTGCGAATGAGTGTCGGTAATGGTAGCAGTTGTTGTGCATCTAAAAGTCCGTCTGTCTGCAACTGAGCAATGGTCTTCTGCCGCTGTTGGGCGATGTCACCCAACGTATAACTCGGATCGATACCCACGATAGACAGACTCAACCCATAGACAGGATGGTACTGAACCTCCGCTTCCACCAGCACCGCCATGCCCGGCTGCAGACGCTGACCCGTCTCGGACTCGAAATACGCCATCAGCATCTCCTGCGTACCGCTCCAACAGGTGGCACGCATCTTCGCCGTCTTACCGTCCACCAACTCTAAATACAGATGTCCGCCTTTGCTGCTGAGACTGCTGATCTCCGCCTTCACCCAGAACGAACCGGACAGACTATTGTCCAGCACCTCGCCGATAAGGCCACATAGCTCCGTAAGGGTAAGCGTTGTCATAATGTGCTATTTCAAATCCGTTGCAAAATTACAACTTTTTTCTGATATATGCAAGTACGGTGTGTTTTTTTACTGCGGTTTTTTGACCACAGTCCAGTAAAACAGCAAGATGAGTGCGTAATAAACCGCTACCATCCAGCCATCAATTTGCGCACTTACCGTACTTCCCGGTAAACTCTCTATCCATCCTACCGCATGGTTCAGTAGCCATGCCACGGCACCCGTCACTTTACCTGCCACCACGCCTATCCATCCACCGCCTAACGTCATAGTTACCAGACCTAAGGGCACTAAGATTGTTGCTAACGGCAACACGATCAGGTTTGTCAGCAGGAAATAACTGCTCACCTGTCCGAAGTTATACATCGTAATCGGTAACGTACCTATCTGCGCTGCCAGAGAGACAATGATCATACCTACCACCCAACTCAGCGCCTTGCTTTTCCATACCTGACGGTGCAGAAACCGTTCCATACTGCTTGCCATCATCACAATCGCGGCGGTGGCCGTAAAACTCAATTGAAAACTGACACTCCACAGATCTGCAGGTCGTACCAGCAGAATGAGTACCGCAGCGGCTGCGATCGTATTGATCGACACCGCCCTTCTGTACGCCATCCGTGCAATCTCCACAATCGACACCATCAGTACCGCACGCACCACCGAAGGTGTCATACCCGTTAACCAGGCGTAGAACCACATCACAGCGATGATAAGCAGACTGATCCCCCATCGTGCCCAACGCTCTTCGTATAGCGGTTTGAACCGTCCGCCTAAAGTGACTATCAACAGCAGTAACCCGTAGATCACACCCGTGTGCAGACCACTGACGGCTAACACATGTGCCGCACCGGAGGCTTGAAAACGATGCTTCACCTCCGGATCCAGATCTTCCTTATATCCCAGCGTCAACGCACCTACGATCGCTAACTCATCGCCTTCCAATCCTGCCGCTTCCAGACGCCTATACAGCCGTTCCTGCAACGAAGGCTGATAGCTGACGGCTGACGGCTGAATGTTCCATCGTGCCGCAAACGCCCTGCCTATCCTTCGATCCCATTCGATCGTCGTATGTGCCACCACCGTATCTCCCCAGCCCGGCATCGTGTTGACGCTGTCCCGTAACAGGTACAGATACACCGCTCCCTTTGCCGCCTGCCATGCTACCGCACTGCTGTCTTTTTGTGCAATCACCTCCGTTTCAAAGCGCTCACATTTCTCCGTCGGTTTGGCTTCACTCCTGATCACAAACGCCACATCCCGTGCCACCGCTTCCTCCACCGCCTTCGGACGCCAGTGGTCATAAAGCAATATTGCTGCCACCAGCGGTAACAGCAATACAACCATCGGATATGCTCTGAGGTACTTTTTCACGCTTTCATCATTCGTATCGCTTCCTCCGGATCTTTCGCACCGAACACGGCACTTCCGGCTACCAACGCATCGGCACCGGCTTCAAACAGCGCTGCGGCATTCTCCGTGTTCACACCTCCATCGATCTCAATCAGCGTCTTCAGACCCCGTTTCTCGATCTCCGCCTTGATAAAACGGATCTTGTCCATCGTTTCCGGAATGAATTTCTGTCCTCCGAAACCGGCAAAAACGGACATCAGTAGAATCATATCCACCTTGTCCAGATACGGCACTAAGCGTTTGACATCAATATCCGGATTGATCGTCAAGCATGTTCTCACACCCTTTGCCTTGATCATCTCCAGAATCGGCAACGGATCGTCCACGGCTTCCAGATGAAAACCCACCGACCATGCACCGGCGTCACAGAAACGCTCCACATATTTCTCCGGATGCACGATCATCAGATGGACATCCAGCGGCTTCTTGCAGTACTGCTTAAACGGTACCATCAATGGAAAACCAAACGAGATATTGGGCACAAACGTACCATCCATCACGTCGATATGTAACCAATCCGCTTCACTGCGGTTGATCATCTCCAAATCCTCTGCCAGATGTCCGAAATCCGCAGACAATACACTCGGTGCAATAATTTTCATATGAACAATTTAACAATTTAACAATTTAACGTTTTAACGAGCTTATAACCTCGGTATCGTACGGCTATAAGCTCATACCCGATCGGTGTGAGATAGCCTCTCAGATGATTGATATACACGCCCAACGACCGTGCCGTAAACGCATTGTCCTCTTTCCACAACGCACTGAGGATCTTGTGCTTATCTACCGTCTCACCCTCCTGCCGGCACAGCATCAGTAGCAGGTCGCTCTCCCTCGATGACATATGCTTGCCGTCAAAGGTCTGATGCGTTGCATCAAAAACGTGACCATTCAGGTCAAACACTCGTTGTTTACTCTCCTCATACGCCCGTATCCGCCGCAAGACAGCTTCCATCCGGCATATCAGCAAATCCATCGAAAAGGGTTTCGTCTGGTAGTCATCGCAACCTAACTCAAACGCCCGGATCTGACTTTCCCTATCATTCCTCGTCGTGAGCACAAGCAACGGAATATGCGGTAAACGGTGCCGGATCTGCTTGATTAATTCAAAACCGTTTCCGTCTATCCCCTGTAACTCCGTCAGCACCACATCCCAACGGCCCTTCGACAAAGCTTCCAATCCCGCCTTGCCGTTTCCTACCGTCTGTGCCGCGTAACCCCGACTTGCCAGATAGTCGCATAACACCGTGGACAGACTGATGTCACCGTCGATAATCAGTACTTTCGCCGACATAACTTAAAAATCGCTGCAAAGTTACAAAAAAATTTGCATATGTGCAAAAAATTTTGTAATTTTGCACCGCAAAATGGTGGAAAAGCTATGAATAAAGTGCTTTTGATTTCTACGGGAGGTACGATTACCATGGTCCGTGACAAGGTGTCCGACGCACTCATTCCGGCGGATATCGAGACGTTTAAGGCGTTTATGCCGGAACTCTTTGCCGGAGACATACAAGTCGATATCGAAGCGTTCTCACCCCTGCTGGACTCCTCTGACGTCAATCCGGATTGCTGGGTGCGTATGGCTAAAACGGTCTATGACCGTTACAACGATTATGACGGTTTTGTCATCCTCCACGGCACCGATACGATGTCTTACTCGGCTTCTGCCCTCTCTTTCATGCTGGAGAACCTGGCCAAACCCGTGGTCTTCACCGGTAGCCAATTACCCGTCGGTGTGCTTCGTTCCGATGCCAAGGAAAACCTCCTTACCGCCATCGAGATTGCGGCAGCGAAGGATGAAGACGGTAATCCCATCGTGCCGGAAGTGACCATCTATTTCGAAGACAGGCTCTTCCGTGCCAATCGCACCACCAAGCGCAATGCCGAACATTTCTCGGCGTTTAACAGTTATAACTACCCGGCGCTGGCCAAGGCCGGTGTGCATATCACCTACCAGCCGCACCTCGTGCATTATAGCCATTCGGATGCACCGCTCTTGCTGCATACCCGTTTTGACTGCAACGTGGCGGTACTCAAACTCTTCCCCGGCATTCAGCAACCCGTCGTGCGTGCGCTCTTGCGTACACGAGGATTAAAAGGTGTGGTACTTGAAACCTTCGGTGCCGGAAATGCACCTACCGACAAATGGCTTTACCGGGAACTGAAATCGGCCGTCGAACGCGGTATCATCATCGTCAATAAGACGCAATGTAACACCGGTTCCGTGGAAATGGGACTCTATGCCGTGTCCCTCAACCTCATGAAAGCCGGTGTGCTCTCCGGTTATGATATCACCACCGAAGCACTGCTCACTAAGATGATGCTGCTGCTCGGTGAACAACCTGAAAACGCCAAAGAACTTCTTTCCCAAGACCTCTGCGGCGAAATGACAATCGACTAACTTACGATCATATGAAAAACTTAGAACCCAAAGGCCTGTGGTCCAGTTTCTACAGCCTTACCCAGATTCCGCGTCCCAGCGGAAAACGCAAAGAGATCGCTGATTTCTTAGTATCTTACGGTAAATCGCTCGGTCTCGAGACCCTGCAAGATGAGATCGGAAACGTACTCATTCGCAAACCCGCTTCCCCCGGTATGGAGAACCACCCGGGTGTGATCCTGCAAGGACACATGGATATGGTGCCGCAGAAGAACTCCGACAAAGTCTTTGACTTTGAGAAAGACCCCATTGAGGCCTATATCGAAGAGAACGGCGAATGGGTGACCGCTAACGGTACCACCCTCGGTGCCGACAACGGTATCGGTGTAGCTACAGCGATGGCGATCCTGGCTGATAAGAATGTCGTACATCCTCCCCTTGAGGCCCTCTTTACCATCGATGAGGAAACGGGTATGTACGGTGCCAATGACCTCAAAGCCGGCTGGCTGCAAGGTAAATATCTGCTCAACCTCGACTCGGAAACCGAAGGTGAACTGTACGTAGGCTGCGCCGGTGGCATCGACACCACGGCTACGTTCGATTATCAACCCGTGGAAACCGAAGAAGGCGACATCGCCCTTCGCGTTGAACTCAAAGGCTGCAAAGGCGGACACTCCGGTTGTGACATCCATCTGCAGCGTGCAAATGCCATCAAACTGCTCTTCCGTTTCCTCAAAGATGCGGTATCTAATTTCGAAGCCCGTCTGGCCTATGTGGAAGGCGGTTCGCTCCGTAACGCCATTCCGCGTGAAGCATCGGCGGTCATCACCATCCCCGAAGATAGCTATCAAGACCTCCAAGATCTCGTCGATCGTTACGAGGACTTGTGGTTGAAGGAGTACGACGGTATTGAGACCGACCTCACCTTCAAAGCTACCGAAATCGAGTGTCCGAAAACCGAAATGCCGGAAGAGGTACAGGACTTCCTCATCCATGCCATCACCCTCTGCCCGCATGGTGTCTATCGCATGATCCCCGAGATGCCGGATATCGTCGAGACCTCCAACAACGTCGCGATGATTAAATCACAAATCACCAATGACAAATCACAAATCATAGTTTACTGCCTCACCCGTTCCAACGTGGAGAGCCGCAAAGAGGAACTGGCTTCGATCATCCACTCCGCCTTTGCGCTCGCAGGCGCTGACGTCAAGTTCAGCGGTGCATACCCGGGATGGCAGCCGAACTTCAAAAGCACGTTACTTAAGACCATGAAAGAAACGTACGAGAAAGAGTTTGGTAACTCTCCTCGTATCGTTACTATCCATGCCGGACTGGAGTGCGGTATCATCGGCGGAAACTATCCCCACATGGAGATGATCTCCTTCGGTCCTACCATCGAGCACCCGCATAGTCCCGATGAGCGTGTCAATATCGCTACTGTACAGAAGTTCTATCGATTCGTACTATCTGCTCTACAGCAGCTTTAGTGATCTCGTCATCCCGCTCAAATAACGGGAAGAAGCCTTCGTCACCTAAGATATTACGAACGATATAGGCATTCAGAAGTCGCGTCATTAACGGGCGCGATTTTTGTATCTCATCCGCTTTCGGCTCCACACCCTTCTCTTTCGCAAAAGCAGCCATCTGACTTACCAGATCCTGTTTCAACAAATGGTTCTCCAGCGCTTTCCAGTTCGTAAACGCTTTCAACTCCTTTCGGTGCTCGTCTGTATATTTGAAGGCAAATTGGTAGGTGTACGCATGGTTAACACACAGGTTGTACCACGGCGTGTTCAGCGTCGTATCTCTACCGACAAACACATCCGGCATGATACCGCCGCCACCGTACACAATCCTTCCGTGCTTGGTCCGGTAGGTCGTCGAATCGGATAAGTGGATCGAGTCGGCCGAATAGAACTCACCGCTCTCATAACGCTCCATCAACTCGTTCTCGTACTCCTCCGATTCACCCAACTTATACGGTTTCTGGATACTCCGGCCCGATGGTGTGTAGTATCTCGCCACCGTCAGACGCACCGCACTTCCGTCCGCAAACGGAATCTGCTGTTGTACCAGACCTTTACCGAAGGAACGGCGACCTACGATCAACGCACGGTCGTTATCCTGCATCGCACCGGCGAAGATCTCACTGGCGGAAGCAGAGAAATTATCGATCAACACTACCAACGGCACGTCTTGGAAATCACCGCTTCCGTCCGCCTTCGCTTCGTATCTCGGGTACGCCTTACCCTCTGAATAAACGATCATCTCGCCTCGGTGCAGGAACTCATTCGCCATTCGTATCGCCTGATCCATGTAACCGCCGGAGTTCTCACGCAGGTCCACGATGTACTTCGTCGCACCTTGCGCCTTCATCTCCTCCATCGCCATAATGAACTCCCGATAGGTCGTCTCGCCGAACTTGTTCGCACGCACAAAACCGATCTTCTGACCGTTCTTGATGATGATGAATTTCGCATCTACCGACGTCACCGGAATATCGCCACGGGTGATGGTGAAATACAACGGATTAGAAGCACCGGCACGCTTGATGCCTAACTTCACCTTCGTACCTTTCTCACCGCGTAAGGTCTTCATCACCTTCTCGTTGTTCAGTTTCTTGCCCACAAACGCACTGTCATCCACGCTGATGATCTTATCGCCGGCCAGCACACCCTTGCCTTCACACGGTCCACCGGCAATGACGGCTACGATATTCACCGTGTCCTGCTGGATCGTAAACTGCACACCGATACCGGAGAACGAACCCGATAACTCGGAATTAACCATCTCTAAGTCCTCTTTCGGGATATACGCACTGTGGGGATCCAGTTTCTTCACCAGCGCATCCATCGCCTCATCCGTGATGCTGTCTATGTTCAACTCGTCCACATACGAGTTTTCCATCAACTGCAGCAAACGGTCCACTTTCGAGGTCTCAAAATGCCACTGACCGTCCTGATACGAGATGCGCTGTGCCTGCGCCGGCTGACTCATCGCCAAACCTAAAAACAAACCTAACGCTACGCCAAAAACCGCTAATGTCGGTAAGATGTACTTTTTCATATCCTAATATCCAATATCCAATTTCCAATATCCAATTATCCCTGGTCATTCAAGAACACGACCTCAATCCCTGCCCGCTTGAGCAACTCCACACCGTCCATGATGCGGTATTCTTCGCCGTACACGACGCGCTTGATGCCCGACTGGATAATCAACTTCGAGCACTCCAGACACGGACTGGCGGTCACGTACAGCGTCGCACCGTCGGAACTGTTATTCGACCGTGCTACCTTCGTCAGCGCATTCGCTTCCGCATGCAGCACGTAGGGTTTGCTCACATTATTTTCATCCTCGCAGATGTTCTCAAAACCCGAAGGCGTACCGTTATAACCGTCCGAAATAATCATCTGGTTCTTCACCAACAATGCACCCACCTTCCGCCGTACGCAGTAACTGTTCTCTGACCACGTCCGTGCCATCCGCATGTACAAATAATCCCGTTTCTCTTGCTTATCCATAACAATTTAACGATTTAACGGTTTAACAATTTAACGCAAAACTCTTTCACATCAATCCCGTCAAACGTGCCGCTGGACATCATGAGCAGCGCGACGTTACGATAATCTATTTCCTTCAGTCTCTCCTGTAACGCCGCACTCTCGGTAAACACCTCTACATTTTTCGTGCCAAACGCGTCACAAACCGCCTCTTTTGTGATCGGAGTGAGTTTTTTATGCTCGATCACCTTGGGGTTGAAATAGACGAATGCCTTGTCGGCTTCCGCCATACAGCCCTTATATTGCGGCAGAAAATCGGCCATCAGACTGCTGAACGTATGTAACTCCATGCAGGCAATCAACTTCTTCTCCGGATACCGTTCCCGCACCGCATTGATCGTCGCCTTCAACTTACTCGGACTGTGCGCAAAATCTTTGTACGCCACGCAATCCTCGGTCTCGCATATCTTCTCCAGACGGTTCGAAGCACCGGTAAACGAAGCTATCTCGCGATAGAAATCATCCGGCGCCACACCAATACAATGGCATGCTAACATCGCCGCCTGCAGGTTCTGCATGTTATGCTTTCCAAACACCTGCATCGGGACGTTTCCTTCGTACGCCTCGTAAGGAACAATTTTACATTTTCCATTTTCCATTTTCAATTCTTCCGCCAATTTACAAAGATTTTCGTCGCCTTTATAGTAAATAAAGGTGTCGGAAATTGTGTGCGTAAATTTGCGGAAGGTCTCCACGTACTCCGGGAAAGTTGGGAACACATTGATATGATCCCAGGCGATACCCGTCAGGATAGCTACATGCGGATGGTACCACAAAAACTTACTGCGCAGATCCAACGGACTCGTCAGGTACTCATCGCCTTCGAACACCGCGTACTTGGCCGTGTCGCTTAACCGCACCATCCGTTCAAAACCTTCGATCTGGGCACCTACCATGTAGTCCGCTTCGATACCTAAGCGTTGCAACACGTACAGGATCATGGACGTCGTAGTCGTCTTACCGTGCGACCCACCTACCACAATCCGCACCTTGTCCTTCGTCTGCTCGTACAGATACTCCGGGAACGAATAGATCTTGATGCCTAACTCCCTGGCCTTCACCAACTCCGGGTTATCTTCCCGAGCGTGCATGCCCAAGATGATCGCATCGATATCCTTCGTGATCTTCTCCGGATGCCAGCCCATCTCGTCCGGTAACAGACCTGCGTCCCGTAAGTGAGACAAAGCAGGGTCGAAGATTTCATCATCCGACCCCGTCACCTTGTATCCCGCCTTGGAGGCAACGGCTAATGCCAAGTTATGCATCGCCGCACCACCGATAGCTATAAAATGGATATGTGTCATCTTTTTTGTGAGCGAAACGTTCTCAATCAAAAACATTCTTTTGCGGTTGGGGTCCGCAAAAGCATGAGCAGGGGGCACTGCGTTTTTTGATGAGAAGCATTCGCGCCGAGATATTACTTAAAGAGTTTATCAAAATCTTCCTGACTAACCGTCTTTGCTTCTACCTTCACAACGCCTTTGATGGCCTCGAAGATCTTGTCTTCCACCAGGCGCTCTACGATGCCGCGTAACTGGTTCTCGTTCTTCAGCATCTCCTGTGCGTAGTTAGCCAGCATCTCGTCCTCAACGTTCATCAGACCGTACTGCATGAACTGCATCTTCGCAATCCGCTTCGCAAACGCTTCCACTTCCTCTTTCTGAACGTCGATCTTGTACTCTTTCATGAGCTGGTCCTTTGCGAGGTGCCATTTGAGTTCATCCAGCATCTTGTCAAAGTCCTTATCCAACTCCTCTTGGGTCATCTTCTCGTTGGTCTCGAGTACCCAGCGTTTCAGGAAGTCAACGGGGAACTCCACCTTCTCCATCTTCTTCATGATGGCCTCTTTGGTGTCGATACCGAAACGGTACTTGGTCTCTTCCGCCAGACTGCGCTCGATGTCCTCTTTAATCTTCGCACGGAAACCCTTCTCGTCCTTCGGCGCATCCGCACCGTACACCTTAGCGAACAACTCAGCGTCCACGGCACACGGTTTTACCTTTGCCTTCGTGCCCTTCTCCTCGTCAGCAGCGATGTACTCGCCGTAACGGTTCGTATAAGCCTCGATCTGCTTGTCGATCATCTCCTCCGTCGGCTCAATCGTGTACTCCGGTAATTTGTTCTTACCGTTCAACTTCACATCGAACTCCGGTGCTACAGCGATGTCGAAAGCAAAAACAAAGGTCTCCTCGTGATCCAGATCCACATTACCTTGCTCTGCGTTGGGCAGAGGATCACCTAAGATCGCTAACTTATTGTCCTCGATGTGCTTGCTCAGGTGCTCACCAACCAACTTATTCAGCACGTCAGCCAGTACACCCTTACCGTACATCTTCTTTACCAAGCCTGCCGGTACCATTCCCGGACGGAAACCCGGCATCTGCGCCTTCTGACGCACTTGTTTCAGTTGCTTCGCAACTTCCTCCTGATAGTCTGCCGGCTCAATCGTCACCTTTACTACAGCCTTCAGGTCTTTCAATTCACTTTGTTCAATTTTCATTGTATATCGTTGTTTTAATTATTTTTATTCTGTTTGCGTTCGGTTGAGCGAGTGTGCTCAAGCAAAAACGTTGTGGAGCGGTTGGGGAACGCGGAACACGAGCACGGGGCAGTGCGTTTTTTGATGAGCAGCATCCGCTCAAACCGCGTTACGCTCTGCCTGCGCGTTTTCTCTCCAGTTCGTCAAGAATGATCTTTCGGATTCGCATCGCATGCGGTGTCACCTCTACGTACTCATCCTCTTTGATGTACTCTAATGCCTCTTCCAGGCTCATCCGTACCGGCGGCGGCAACACAGCCTTGTCGTCCGCACTCTTCGAACGCATATTCGTCAGCTTCTTGCTCTTCGTCACGTTGATCACAATATCACCTTCTTTCGCGTTTTCACCTACCACCTGACCGGCATACACCTCTTCCTGAGGATCGATGAAGAACTTTCCTCTATCCTGTAACTTATCCAGCGCATACGCATAAGCCGTTCCGGCTTCCATCGCAATCAGACTACCGTTGTTGCGCTTCACGATCTCGCCTTTCCACGGCTGGTACTCTAAGAACCGGTGCGCCATGATCGCCTCGCCGGCACTCACGTTCATCACGTACGTACGCATACCCAAGATACCTCTACTCGGGATCGTGAACTCCAGATGCACGCGGTCATTGACCATCTCCATCTTCGTCATCTCACCCTTATGCGTGCTCACGAACTCAATGATCTTACCGCTGCATTCTTCCGGTGTGTTCACCGTCAGACTCTCCACCGGCTCACACTTCACCCCGTCGATCTCTTTGATGATCACCTGCGGCTGACCCACCTGTAACTCATATCCCTCTCTACGCATGGTCTCGATCAGCACACTCAGGTGCAATACCCCGCGGCCATACACGCGCCAACTGCTCTCTTCCGCACCGCGTTCCACACGCAGCGCTAAGTTCTTCTCCAACTCCTTGTTCAGTCGGTCCTGGATATGCCTACTCGTCACGTACTTACCGTCCTGTCCGAAGAAGGGACTGTCATTGATGCAGAAAGTCATACTCATCGTCGGCTCGTCGATGGCAATCGGCTTCAAAGCCTCCGGTGCCTCGGCATCGCACACCGTATCTCCGATCTCAAAACCCTCAATACCGATCATCGCACATATATCGCCGTTCTTCACCACGTCGGTCTTTACGTGACCCATGCCCGAGAACGTATGCAGCTCCTTGATCTTCGTCTTGACCATCGTGCCGTCTTTCTTGGCGAGCGTGACAGCCTGTCCGTCTTTGAACTCGCCTCTATGTACACGACCGATAGCAATACGGCCTACGTAAGAGTTGTAGTCCAGCGAAGTAACCAGCATCTGCGGCGTACCCGGGTTCTCTACCGGTGCCGGGATGTACTCGATGATGGCGTCCATCAGGTCCGTCAGGTCCGTCTTCGGCTTCCGCCAGTCGGTGGACATCCAGCCCTGCTTCGCACTACCGTACAGCGTCTGGAAATCCAACTGGTCATCCGTCGCATTCAGATTGCACATCAGGTCAAAAACCTCTTCCTGCACCTCATCCGGCCTACAGTTCAACTTATCCACTTTGTTGATCACCACAATCGGCTTCAAACCGATCTCCAGTGCTTTCTGCAGCACAAATCGCGTCTGCGGCATCGCACCTTCAAAAGCATCCACCAACAGCAGTACACCGTCTGCCATGTTCAGCACACGTTCTACCTCACCACCGAAATCAGCGTGCCCCGGAGTGTCGATGATATTGATCTTCGTGCCTTTGTAGTTAATCGCTACGTTCTTCGCCAAAATCGTGATACCGCGTTCCCGCTCCAAGTCGTTGTTATCCAAAATCAACTCCTTCGGCTGGTCACTGAACTCGGAAGTCTGCGCTTTCACTACATTTGCCGTGTACAGCATCTTATCGACCAAGGTCGTTTTTCCGTGGTCCACATGCGCAATAATTGCAATATTTCGAATATTCTGCATAATACCCCAATAAAAATCGGCTGCAAAATTACAAAAAAAAATTCATATACGCAAGCGCACGCGCGTTTTTTTTTATTTTGTCATTTTTGCTTTGCTAAATGCGTTTGACAAATTGTTAGTAAAAATGTGTATAAAATAATAAATTGTCAACCGAACTGCACAATTTGTAGAAATTTATCGCTTTTTCACCCAAATATTTGGAGGTCTCCCAAAATTGCAGTACCTTTGCATCGGATTTCGAAAAGTTCTGTTTATTTTCGAAACTTCCAAGTGGTCTAACATTTAAAAGAAAGGAACAAAATTATGTTTAAAAAGGTATTAGTTGTTCTGGCAGCAGTAGCTGCTCTTTTGACCTCAGTTAATTACGCGGATGCCGCAAAAAGCAATGATAATTTTTCTGTTCGCTTCCGCGAAAACACACTGGTGGTCTCTTCCGCCAAGATGGAGGAAGCCCGAATCTATTCCTTGCAAGGAAAACTCCTGCAGAAAGGACAAGGACGTTTTGCCGAATTTGAATTGGAGCGTGGTTCCTACCGCCTCTATGCCAAAGTAGACGGACAAACGATTACACGTCGAATAGAGTTACGCTGAGCGTAGCTCTATTTTTTTTACCCGTAACCCGTAACCCGTAACCGGTAACCCCTTATCGCCGTGCACGGCGATAAAGCGGTATCGCAATGGCGAGAAATACGAAATTCGGTAACCATGCCGCCATAAACGGACTCATCACGTTATTGACGCTAAACGTTGTGCTCACCGTCGAAAACAAGATATACCCTGCCGTCAGCACGATGCCCAGCCCTAAGTTCTTGCCCATGCCGCCTCTTACCTTCCGGCTACTCATCGTCACGCCCAACAGCGTCATGATGAACGCTCCCAACGGCATCGCCCACCGCTTGTGGTATTCCACCTCAAACGCATCCACGTTGCTGCTGCCGCGCTCCTCCTGCCGCCGGATAAAATGCGTCAACTCCGGCAGCGTCATCTGCTTCGCCTCCTCGGCGGTGATGAACAACTCATCCGGAGCAATCGGCAGCACGATATCCTTCCTTCCGCCCCGTTCCAACCGCTCCACCATGCCGTCAAAATGCCGCTCCGTGTACGTGTCCAAATGCCAGCATTCCAGACTGTCATAATAGATCCGGTCCGCCGTCGTACGCATCACTAAGGTCTTGCCGTCAAACTCCTCTATCGACACGCGGTAACCGATGTTACTCCGCCGCTGAAACGACTCGATATGCAGCACCTTACCCGGTTCGATCTCTAACTGCACGTTCCTCGCGTTCTCACTCGTGAAATGGTCCACGTACTTGTCCGTGAACGCAATCATCTTCGCGCTGCTCTTGGGAATAACCCAACCGCCTAACCAGAAACTGAACCCGAATAAGATCGTCGCTGAGATGAAATACGGAACCATCAGCCGCCGGTAACTCATACCCGACGCATGCATCGCGATGAACTCCGAGTTACCCGCTAACTTACTCGTGAAGAAGATCACCGAGATGAAGATGAACAGGCTGCTGAACATGTTCATGTAATACGGCAGGAAGGGTAGGTAATAGTCCGTCAGTATCTCCTTGAACGGGATCTGGTTCTCGAAGAAATCATCCATCTTCTCCGTCAGGTCAAACACGATGGCGATACTCAAAATGAGCACGATCGAGAAAAAGAACGTGCCCAAAAACTTCTTGATAATATACCAGTCTAATTTCGTCATGTCGTCATAACGTCATGTCGTCATAACCGCTGCATGATGTTCGGTAAAACAGAAGCTTTCCAAGAAGAAAAATCTCCTGCTAAAATATGAGTTCTCGCTTGCGTGACCAGATCCAGGTAGAACGCTAAGTTATGGATCGACAGCACTTCCAGTCCTAACATCTCCTGCGCGTGTATTAAATGACGAACGTACGCACGCGTATAGGCGTGGTCCACGTAACTGCATCCCGTCGGATCTAACTCCGTGAAGTCGTCCTCCCATTTCTTGTTCCTTAGGTTCATCACGCCCTGCCAGGTGAAGATCATCCCGTTCCGGCCGTTCCGCGTCGGCATCACGCAGTCGAACATATCCACGCCCCGTTCGATCGCCTCTAATATATTCCACGGTGTACCAACGCCCATCAGATATCTCGGCTTCTCTTGCGGCAGGATGTCATTGCATACCTCGATCATCTCGTACATCACCTCCGTCGGTTCGCCTACCGCTAACCCGCCTATCGCATAGCCGTCCCGGTCTAAGTCCCTTAACCGCTTGCAGGCCTCCTGTCGCAACTCCGGATACGTACAGCCCTGTACGATGGGAAACAGATGCTGCTGATAACCGTACAGACCCTCCGTCCCGTCGAAACGGGCGATGCAGCGGTCTAACCACCGGTGCGTGCGGTCCATACTGTCTTTCGCATACTTCTTATCCGCCGTGCCGGGACAGCACTCGTCGAAAGCCATCATGATATCCGCGCCGATAGCCCGTTCGATATCCATCACGCTCTCCGGCGTGAACAGTAACTTCCGTCCGTCGATATGACTGCTGAACCGTACCCCCTCTTCTGTCATCTTCCGGATGTCCGTCAGAGAGAACACCTGAAATCCGCCGCTGTCTGTCAATATCGGTCGGTTCCATCCTTCGAACTTGTGCAATCCCCCTGCCTGTTGGAGTATCTCCGTACCCGGCCGCAGATAGAGGTGGTACGTGTTGCCTAATATGATCTGGGCCTTGATGTCGTCTTCTAACTCCTTGCGCTGCACACCCTTCACCGTTCCTACCGTACCTACCGGCATGAAGATCGGCGTGAGGATATCCCCATGATCCGTATGTATCACGCCTGCCCTCGACCCGACACCACTACTTCCTTTATGTAATTCGAAGAATTTCATCTAACGATTTAACGGTTTAACAGTTTAACGGTTTAACGTTTTAAACCCGATTATTCGTCGGAAAGACGATAGAGGGTTTAAAACCGCTCGCCTCCTCCGGAGTGAGCATCGCATACGCCATGATGATCACCGTGTCCCCTACGTGTATCAGATGCGCAGCCGCTCCGTTCATGCAGATGCAGCCGCTGCCCCGCTTACCGGGAATCACGTACGTCTCCAGCCGGGCACCGTTGTTGTTATCCACCACCTGCACCCGCTCGCCGGCGTATAGGTTCGCCGCTTCCATCAGCGCCTCATCGATCGTGATCGAACCGATATACTCCAAGTTCGCCTCCGTCACCGTCACCCGATGAATCTTCGATTTCAGTATATTCAAAAGCATATTCCACCAATTTAGCGCACAAAATTACTACAAATATTTGAAATACACAAGGATTTTCCAAAGAAAATCAAATTTATTTGAATTTTTAACGGGAAATCATTGTTATTTGCACAACTATGCAAACGTAAATTCGGAGGGAACCCACCCTGAACATGTTCAATATCGTTCAGGGAAGGGGCGTGCCGAAGTTACGCAAATATTTGTATAATAGAAAGAAGACAAAAAGATGTGTGAAAGTGTGATTTTTGTGAAACAATCATTCGAGCGAAGCAAGATAAGAATTTGTCTTCTACCTCCGGTGGTGATTCTCTTTTGCTGTTTAGGGGGGATTATATATTGGCTAATACCTGCGGTGCTTTTTATGGGGGCACAGGTGTGCTGCAACAACTGAGCCTCGATCTCAAGAAGATGTTCCCCCAACGAAACCGGCTTCTCCTATCGGAACATCCGCTATATGAAAAAGTGGTATGCATTTTATAATGAGTACCTTATAAAAATGCAGCAAGTTGCTGCAGAATTAGGAGGAGCAAAATGGCAACAACCTGTTGCCGAAATTGATTTGTTAAATTGGCACCAACTTAGTGCCGAATTAGAAGTGTCAAATCGCCACCAACCTAGTGGCGAATTAAACTTCCCTGATATTTTTGCACTTGTTCCCTGGGGACACCACATCCAAGTCATATCCAAAATCTCTTGCGTTGTACGCGGTGTCTCATCGCAGAACTCTAATACTTTCCGCTGCTTTGCAGTCAAACGTCCTCTTGCTGACTACCTGCGGTGCTAATCCTCTTTTTGCTGTTTAGGGGGATTATATATTGGCTAATACCTGCGGTGCTTTGCACCCGATCATGTTTCATAGTTGGTTCCGGCTTATTCGGAGCAACATTGGATAAATCTTTTGGATAAAATGCCGCTATTTTATGAAAAATATTACAAATTGAAGATTTTTTTGTAAAGAATCGCAGATTTTTTGTACCTTTGCACCCGATCATGTTTCAACTCTCTAAAGAGGAGGCAGAATCTTCAAGATCACAATTTGTGATGTTGAACGAGGATGGCGAACTTTCAAGGTCACAATTTGCAACCTTGAACGGTAGAGGTCATAATATCAAGCACTTACCTTACGCCTTCACCGAAAACGGTATAGCCATGCTCAGTAGTGTTCTCCGTTCTTCTCATCGCTAATCAAACCGATGGAGTAAACCCAACCGCCCCGCTTAGTTTGCGAGGCGGTTTTTGTATCACGATTTCCGCTGATTAAGGAATAGATTGCCCGCGGAATTGAGTAAGTCTTGCGTATATCAGAAAAAAGTTGTACCTTTGCACCAACAAACTTTCCCCGCTTCCCGCAAGATCAGCGCGCTCAGGGTAAGTCATTTTCCCTAACTCGCAGCATCCAACTGCGAGTTTTTTGTGTTCCCATTTCAAAAATCATTTTTTCCGCACTTTCCCGCTCCAAAATTTGTCCATGTCAAAAATTTTTCGTACCTTTGCACCCGAATTGGGTGCATAATATAACGATGTATAATACAACTATGAACGACAATAACTCTTTGGTGCAGATTTCGCAAGCAGTCGAAGTGATTAAAACTGCCATCTTGCAAAGTCAAGAGCGAACTATTCGGAATGCCAACGCAGATGTGCTGGCTTTAAATTATGCGGTAGGTGGTTTTATCTCGCAACAATCCAAATTGCACCAATGGGGAAGTGGTATAATACGAACTATTAGCGATAAACTACAACGCGACATGCCTGGACTACGTGGTTTTGGCTACGAGAATCTCAAGAAAATGAGACAATTTTATGAGACATGGCTTCCATATATAGTTGGGTCGCCGTCGGCTACCCAATTGGAATCATCCGTAAATGGATCGCCCACGGCTACCCAATTGCCGGTATTGAAAGCCAAATCCTTATCAAATATTTTCGATGTTGAAACTGCGCACGACTTTCTTTCTATCAGTTTTACGCACCATATGGAGATTATAAACAAGACTAATGCGCTTGAAGAAAGGTTGTTCTACATCAAGCAAACTGCGATATACAAGTGGGACAAATATCGTTTAAGAGATTTGCTGAAGCAAGATTTATACCACCATCAATCGTTAATGCCCAATAATTTCCTTGCTACCATGCCTAAGCGTGTTCAGGCGTTGAAAGCCATTGGAATGTTCAAAGATGAATATCTGTTGGACTACATCAATGTAGAAGAATTAGGAGCAAGAGATGAATCTGAAGTGGATGAAAAAGTTGTAGAAAATGCCATCGTGCAAAACGTCAAGAACTTTATTATGACGTTTGGAAAGGACTTCACCTTTGTCGGGAATCAATATCATATGGAAAAATTCGGGGAGAATCATTTCATTGATTTGCTGTTCTATAATCGCGAATTAACATGTCTAGTCGCTGTCGAATTGAAATTAGGAAAGTTCAAACCGATATACCTTGCACAACTACAGACGTACTTACAGGTGCTGGACGATGATGTTCGAAAACCAAACGAGAATCCTTCTATTGGAATCATCTTGTGTCAAGATGTCAACAAAGCATATGTTGAGTATGTTATTCAGCGATATGATAGCCCAATGGGAGTGGCAACATATAAGACTTCTACCGACATGCCAGAAAAACTTCGCAAATCATTACCCGACATGGAAGATTTGAAACGCCTGCTCTCAAGTAACGATTGATAACAACCTTCTTTTATTAACAAATTTGGTGGTTTCAAAAAAAAGTTGTACCTTTGCACCCGATTCGGGTGCAGCAAACGAGCCGGCACAAGTTGTGACTTCAAGTGATGAATTTTTAAGGTCACAAAATGTGATATCAAGTGGAGAAGAAAAATGGAAATCACAAATTGTGATATCCAATTCTGTAAAGATGGGTGCTCGCAAGTTGCCTTACGCCTTTACCGAAAACGGCATTGCTATGCTCAGTAGTGTCCTCCGTTCTTCTCATCGCTAATTAAACCGATGGAGTAAACCCAACCGCCCCGCTTAGTTTGCGAGGCGGTTTTTGTATCACGATTTCCGCTGATTAAGGAATAGATTGCCCGCGGAATTGAGCTTGCGTATATCAGAAAAAAGTTGTACCTTTGCAGCGGATAAAATACGAAAAATCATGGATGATCAAATTGAATTACCTCATAATCAATTGATTCTAAATGCCGGTGAGCATCACACCGGTATTATTTTTGCCCCGTTTGGAAATGAAGTGCCTTCGGACTATTCTGCTCCCAGACACGCACATATCAGCAGTAGCGGGAGCGGCTGGATTGCCCGACCGGATGTTGGAGGAACCGTTTTATCAAAAGATGCTGCAGCACCCATTGGCGACCCTAATATACTCGCTCTTTTTGCACTCATCTATATGGGTGTCAAAAAGTGTTTTTGTTTACTTATCGTGCTGTTTTTCAGTACCATGCAGATCGGTGCACAAGTAAGCGAATTATCCATCAGTAAAGCCGTTAGCGGAGAAGAAGTAACGATTAACCCGACAATTACTTCTGTGCCTTATGCAAATGCCAGTATATGTTGGGGGTTATATTATGATAGTTCTTGCGACAATAGTGTGGACGGTATCGGTTTTTACGGCGCACCGTCAACAGGAGTGAACGCTGTAGGATTTATAGCTCCGGCGAACGCAGGCACGTATTTCTTGAAAACCAGCATCCAAGCCGCGTATGTCTGCGGTGGATTGGTGGATAGCGAAGTGATTACACCGATTGCTATCTATCCGGCGGATGCAGACATCGTGTTGTTACGCGATGCACAAAGCACAGCCGTGCAGGTTGATGTGACGGACAGAGTCAGCAAAGCATACGGTGTTATGCGATTTCGGAAGGCAGTGCTTAACAACGCCGATGTAAGTGCATTTGCGCGGTATAACTATTTTATCTCTTTTCCGTTCGACATTAAGATAGGCGATATTTACGGAATTGGCACCGTCGGAACAGACTGGCGAATCTTATATTACGACGGTTTGGGTCGTGCACAAGAAGGGTTCTTTGCCGAACGAACGGATAACTGGGTTATGTTCGATGATACAGAGGATGTACTACAGGCAGGGGAAGGTTATTTGTTGCAACTGAATACTGAAAGCATGGTCGGAGAAAATACGGCTATTTGGAGGAATGGATCTGACATAGCTTCGCTTTTCTTTCCCGCCGTATCTACCATCACCGAGATGGAAACAGAGAATGTGACCATTCCTGCACTGGGTAGCGATTATGCCTGTACCATCGACTTATCCGCCAGTTTAGGAGCAGAAGCAGACCGACGAGTGAAAGACAGTTACTGGCGCTGTATCGGTGTGCCGAGTTTCAGCAGTCCAAGCGGTGTAACCAATTTAGATTATTTCTATCAATGGAACATGGCAGATAACAGTCTGACTGTGAAATCTTCTGATAAATTTACGTTCCTGCCCACCCATGCGTATTTGGTGCAGAATGGTGCTTCGTTCACTTGGTTAAACGCCCTGCGTCCGGCAAGCATCGTGGCACGGCAGAAGGATACACAGATGCAGGAATGGCAGTTGGAAATTTGGCAAGGAGATACCGAGCACGACCGGACATTTATTCGTTTGACGGACGAAGCTGATGTGACAAGTGATTTTGATTTCGGACACGACCTGAGTAAAGAACTGAACCCCGGCAAAGCAAATATCTATACGCTGGTAGGATATGAACGCTTGGCAGCAAATGTATTACCGGAAGCGGTGCAAAATATACCGGTAGGAATACAAATTGCTCAAAGCGGAGAGTATCGTATAACACTGAATAAAGGTGCATGGATAGAGGATAGTCAGACGGGCGTTCGTTCACAAGACTATACCGTGTATTTCAACGCAGGCACATACGAAGGGCGGTTCTCAATTGCGATAGGAGATGCCATCCCTACCGGCTTTGATCCTCAAGAAAGAACGTCGGAAAATATCCGAAAAGTGTTATTCCACGGAATTTTATACATTGAAAAGGACGGTAAAAAGTACATAATCCTTTAAAAAACAACGCAGTCTGCATTATAAACTGCCAAAATGGCAGTCAGTATGCCTTTGGCATAGAAATTGACGAAGGCAAGGTGTAAAACTATGCTATTTAGAAAAAGACATATGAGTAAGAAAGAGAAGAAAATAAATGATGAAATGAGCGCACAAGAAGTGCTCAATGATGAGCCGATGGCTCCGAAAGAGGAGAGTCAAGAGCCAAGAGCCGAGAGCCAAGAGTCGCCGGAGAGTGAGATCGATGCGCTCAAGGCACGGATTGCGGAGCTGGAGGACAAGAACCTAAGGATGATGGCGGAGTTTGACAACTACCGCCGCCGTACGAACAAGGAGAAGTTAGACCTCATGGCTACCGCCGGAGAACGTATCTTCACGGAGATGCTGCCGTTAGTAGATGACTTCGAGCGTGCGTTAGCCGCTATCGATGATGAAGGTGTACGTTTGATCTATAACAAGTTCATTGCCTTCCTCGATAAGAACGACGTGCATGCCATCGAGACCGAGGGCGTGGACTTTAACACCGACGAGCACGAGGCCGTAACGACCTTTGCCGCCGGAGAGGAGAAGAAAGGCAAGGTGATCGACTGCACGCAGAAGGGATACAAACTCGGCGAAAAGGTGATTCGATTTGCCAAAGTCGTGGTGGGAGATTGACGATTGGACGATTGACGAGGTACGAATGATTGACGGTTTGGTTAATTGTACAATTTTATTCAATCGTAAATAAATCGTAAATCGTAAATATTTAAATCGTAAATGATTTTATGGCAGAAAAGAGAGATTATTATGAAGTGCTGGAGGTGCCGAAGACGGCATCTGCAGAAGAGATAAAGAAGGCTTACCGCAAGAAAGCCATCCAGTATCACCCGGACAAGAACCCGGGGGACAAGGAGGCGGAAGAGAAATTCAAAGAAGCGGCGGAGGCCTATGAGGTGCTGTCGGATCCTCAGAAACGTCAGCGCTACGATCAGTACGGTCACGCCGGCATGAACGGAATGGGCGGATTCTCCGGTGGCGGTATGTCGATGGAGGATATCTTCCAACATTTCGGAGATATTTTCCAAGGTGCCGGAATCGACTTGGAGGACTTAGGCAGTTTCTTCGGCGGCGGCAGAAGCAGTCGTGGCGGTCAGCGTGTGCGCCGAGGCAGCGACATGCGAATCAAAGTGAAGCTGACGCTGGAAGAGATCGCGAAGGGATGCGAGAAGAAAGTGAAGGTGCACAAGCTCGTGGAGTGCAAGGACTGCATGGGTACGGGAAGCAAAGACGGAGCGACGGAGACCTGTCCGACGTGTAAGGGTGCCGGCAGGGTCGTTCGCCAGCAACGCGGTATCTTCGGCATGATGCAGGTGCAGACCGAATGCACCACCTGTCACGGCGAAGGCAAGATCGTCAAGAACAAATGTCCGAAATGCGGTGGTGAAGGTGTAGTGCGTGACGACGAGATCATCACGATCACGATACCTGCCGGTGTATCGGGCGGTATGCAACTGACGGTTCCGGGTAAAGGCAATGCCGCACCGCACTGCGGTGTACCGGGTGACCTGTTGGTGCTGATCGAAGAGGAGGAGAACCCGAACTTCATCCGTCAGGACAGCGACTTGATCTATAACCTGCTGTTGGACGTGCCGACGGCTATCTTAGGCGGTCAGGTGCAGATCCCGACGCTGACGGGCGACGTGAAGATCACCATCACACCGGGTACGCAACCGGGTAAGGTGCTGCGGATGCGCGGCAAGGGTTTACCGCGAATCGACCAGTACGGCCGTAACTACGGCGTAGGCGACTTGCTGATCAACGTAGGGGTCTATATCCCTGAGAACCTGAACAAGGACGAGAAGAAGTTGATTGAGCAGTTGCAGAACAGTCCGAATATCGCACCGGGTTCGAGTCAAAAGAAGAGTTTCTTCCAAAACCTGTTCGGTTGATGATGAGTCCGTTGCTTCCCATCATCATAGGCATCGATACGATCGCCAGTTCGTTTTTTGGTCAGTGGTATCAAACCACTGACCTTGCGCATTATTTGGATAACGGGTCCGCATACACGGTATATGAAGCGGAGACGACGGGGGAGTGGGATCTGAATAACCGGTTGGTGTTCTCGATAGCGGGCAACTCGTTCCGTCAGAACAAATACCATTTGAACGGTATGCGTATCGACAGCCGGACGATGCCGGGAGACATGCTGCTGCATACCCAGATGGATCGCACGCGTCTGGCGCTGGACTACCATGACGGGGAACTGTTTTTTGAAGACGACTCGGTGCAGGCGCAGACGCTTCGTCTGACGGGCAATATCGGTAACTTAGGCGGAATCAGTCCCGGTACAAGGCAGTTGATTAACCTGTTCCACTCGTCCGGCGAAGAGCGCACGATGGACAGTCGGCCGGTGGAGATGCGTAACCATACCGTAGGGGCCGGCACGGTGGATGCTACGTTTGCAGTCGGAGGGTGCTACCAGCATGTGTACGGGTATTATTCCCGGCGTAAGGTGACGGCTTTTGACCACACGGGTATCAGCGGAATGTACGATGCGGATAATTTCAGAGCGCAAGTGGATGGCGCGTTACCGCATAACTTGCATTATTTTGCCGTTGTGAACGGTCGCACGGATTACGGGTCGGAATTCTATTACAATGCCAATGAGGTGGCGACCCAGTTAAGCGGTCAAGCCGGTCTGTATCACACCCATCGTTTTGCGAACCAGGGTACGTTGGTGACCGGACTGAGTTACGAGATCAATGCCTTGCGGCATGACAGTCTGTGCTTTTCTCGTAACCTGTTAGACCAGGACGGCGAAGCGTTTGAACCCTGGTACGCTGACGGACGGTTGCACAGCGTGAACCTGAGTGTGCAGTATGACCAACCGCTGTTACCGTGGTTACGACTCCATGCGGAGGGATATAACTCTTTGCTGCATTTCAAACCCACTACGACGAATTGGTCCAATGCGATCTATATGCAGTCGATTGCGGACTCTGTGCCTACGGGACTCTATACTTACTATTGGCAGAGCGCACCGTTCACCGCCGGAATCTTGGAGAATGAAGTGACGGTGAATGGAGAATGGGCTACGGATTACGGGTTACGGGTATTTGGTCATGCGGGTGTGTCGCTGGACGGCGTGGTGTTAGGTAACGGACGAACGGTGATCAGTCCGAATCTATTAGCGAAAGTAGGTCTAACGTACCAGCCGGTATGGTGGTTCGGTTTCGGTGTTTCGGTCAGTCACCACCGGATGAGTTACACCTGGAACGAGGTGCAGTACCTGAGTTCAGAATATCTGAACGGTGAACGGTTAGCGGTTAGCGGTGAGCGGTTAGCGGAGACGGGAGGAAAGTATCGTACAATAGATAAGACTTTATGGCGGAAGCAACCTTCGTATGCGGTGCTGGATCTGCCGATACGGTTCACGTTCGGTAAGAGCAGGGCACATGAGTTCGCCTTACTCAACTCCATCCGCAAGTATTATAACCTGTGGTTCACGGACTCGACGATGACGGTGACGACCCAGCCGCTGGATCTGATGTCTTCACGCGTAGGCGCGCGTACTCCTTATTATATGTCGAACACGGTGCAATATACGTACCGGGGTAGGAAATGGTACGTGATGGCCAGTTGGCAGAGTTACCTGATGGCCGGTTTGAGTACCTTAGGCAACGGACCGCTGCATAATAACATCGGTTCGTTATCCGAGACTTCGGCGTATGCGGAGACGTACAGGGCTCTGAGCGAAGGGGATAAGCCGTATCAGGGAAACAGCCGGTTGAACCAGGACAAGTCGTTTATCCTCCGCCTGCAAGTGACCTACAACGCGTGCAAGTATTTCTCCATCGGTCTGAACGGTAAGTTCAAAGACGGTCAGGCCTTTACCACCTTCACCGCTGTACCGAAGACGGAGGACGGTAAGACCGAAGTGACGCTTATCCCGTCGGATGCACGCGGCATCAACATGGTCAATAACGCATTCGGTAAACGGAAAGACGCGTTTTTCAATATCGAGTTGAGGGCCACCGGTCGATGGTGGGTGAACGAAGTGCCGATGAGTGTGGAGGTGCTGTGCTACAATATCTATGACTTCGGAACGGCACTGACGGAATATACGTTTGACAACTACGATCACCCGACCTATCCGCATTGGACGGTGGACCGGGGGATAAAGTCCATGAAGGACAGTCGGACCTCGATGAGTCTGTGTATTCCGAGAGGACTACTCGTCACGTTCCGGGTCGGACTGGAGAAAGATCAGCACCATACCCACCGCCCATAGGGCGATGCCGCAGAACTTACCGAACATACAGTCGGTGAACATATTGAATAGAAAAAGAGTCGTAAAGAGGATGGCAGTCTGCCGTCCTTTTTTTCGTGCACACAGTGGCACGGAGAGCCAGGCGATGAGGAACAGAATCAAACCCGGAATACCGATCTCCATGAGTTCTTCCAAGTACTGGTTATGGGCATGAAATGCTTTTTGGGAATAGTATTCAAAACCTGCCTCGGCATATTGCTGCGACAGATAAGCGGCACTCTGTCCGGCTCCTAAACCGTGGGCGAGATAGTCGGAAGGATGTTGCAGCGCCGCACCCCAGATATTATACCGGATGTCATGGTTATAACTCATCTCCCGCATTTCGGTGATGTCACTGATGTGCACGGATTGCATACGGGGATTGAGGGTGAGCAGGGTTATTCCCAACGCCACACCGGCCAGTGCAATACCGGTGCCATAGACCCGGCGATGTTTAAGCGGAAGGCAGAAGATAGCACCGATGGCGATCAGCACCACGGCGGTGAGGATGGATTGCCGGGAAGTGGTGAACGGAATGGAAGAGAGCATCACCAGCAGGGTGGGGATCAGCACTTTCAGCCGATGGCGATACAACCGGAAGGCGACGATGGCACCGAAGAGTTCGATGCTGCACAGGAAGAGCCGGTGCTTAAAATGGGAGATGTTCTCGGAGAAGAACGTCCACCAGTCCGGATGTTGGATCCAGTCCTCTTGCAAGGCCCAAGTAGGCACGATTTCCGGATGCAGATAGAGGGCGGTCATCCACAGGAGCCAGATAGGGATAGCAGCGACGCAGGAGAAGACGAGTGTCTTACCGATGGTAGTCCATTGGTACTGCTCGTTCACTCCCCATAGACCGACGGGGATAAGCAGTCCGAAGGTCATATACCGTTCCATCTGCCAAGCCCATGCAGCACTGTCGGAAGCCCACAGACCGGAGAGGAGTTTGAAACCGAACCAGGCACCGAAAAGGAGGAAGGGTAATTTGAGATTGGAGATTGGAGATTGGAGATTGGAGATTTGGAGCCAGCGGAACTCGAGGAACCAGGTGATGATCCACAGCACTACCGCCCAACGCAGGAAGAGTTGGGGGAAAGGCAGCAGGGCCACCACTGCCAGGAAGAGTCCGTAGTTGATACGGCCCATGATGTGTCTATACCGATTCATAACCTTGTTGCAGTTGTCTAAGTCCCTGTTCACCGATGCGTGTCAACCGCTCAAAAGGATCTCCCGGTACGTGCTTGCGCCAACGGATGCGGTTGAGGTCAATGATCTGAATATGCGTACCGTCCTCATTAAACAAGATGTTTCCTTGCGAGTAATCCCGATGCCAGCAACCGTCTTGCCTTAGTTGCGCCGTGAACCGGCCGATGGCAAAGAGTATCTCATCCCGTTGGGGAAAATGCGGATCGTCGATCAGTTCCTTGAAGGTATGGGTGCAGGAGGATAATTCACAGGCATACCAACTCTGCCGTAGCACTCCGCAGACCCGTATTTCTTTGTATGCAATGGGTTGCGGTGTCCGTTCCTGCAACCGCAAGGCGTTCTCATAACTGCGACGGGCTTTGCTTGTTCCGAACCAGCCGTACCAGATACCTCGCAGGATATTGGGTGTGCGGAACTGTTTAACGACTACCCCTTGTGTCAACCGCAGGATGTTCCGCCGTGCATCGATGATCTCGCCTTCGTTCCAGCGGTCAAACGTACCCACCTGGTGCACGGAACGGAAGAAGTTAAGAAACTTACTCCAGGAACGATGGTAATGCAACGGTCCGACTAAATAGCGCTGCATATATTCCGGATGCCGCCGGTTGATGGCATCGACGATGAGGCGTTTTTGTGCTTTGGCCGTGCGCCGTCTGGACTGCGCTTGCACGCGGTAGTACAAACCTGTTTCCGGTAGACGGATGTAGCTGCCACCGAGTGACATGATGCTTAACCAGAAATCCCAGTCTTCCCGGTAGATCTCCTCTTCGCAGAATCCGCCTACGCGTTGCCAATCGGCTTTGCGGAAGAGGGAAGAGATGTGAATCATGTTCTTGCGTGCCAGTAGGGCAGGACTGTATGCCGGCAGTTTCCATATGCCTTGCTTATCTCCGATGAACTCCGCTTGGCATCCCACCACGCGTACGTCGGGCGTCATGGCCTTGACGGCATGCTCGATGTAGGTAGGACCGATGCGATCATCGGCGTCCAGCGGTAAGATATACTCGCCTTGTGCTTTTTGAATGGCCTTATTTCGGGCGGCACTGACACCGGCGTTGGTTTGATGGAACACCTTCACTTCGGCATGGGTAGCCGCAAACGCTTTCGCTTTCGCCAAGGATGTGTCGGTGCTTCCGTCATCGACGACGATCACTTCGATCGGCCGGTAGGACGATTCGACGGCACTATTGAGGCACGCCCGGATGAAGGGTGCGGCATTGTACAGGGGCACTATGACGGAGACGAGCGGTTTCATATCTTATCGCGACCTTGGGTCAGTTTTCGCCAGTAGTATAAGAGCGGATTCGTATATTTGAGTTGTTTCCACGGGCGGCTGGAATGGGGATAATGCCGAACCGGCGTGTCGGTGCACAGGATGTTGCGGAATCCGCTTTGCCGGGAGAGTTTGGATATCGTTACGTCGAACCAGTCTTTGGTAGGATCTAAGTTGTTAAAATCCACGGTTTCCAGCATGGGTTCCGTCATCAGGGTGCAGCAGAAAGAGAGGCGTTTATGGGTTTCTATCGCTCCTTTGGCATACCGCCGTGCGTACGCATAGGGGAAATTGATCGCACCCTCTTCGTTCGTAGTCACCGCCGCCACCATACCCACTTTCGCCTTTCGCCCTTCGTGTATTAACCGATCGATGGTATCGGGTTGCACAACGACGTCACTCTCCACAATGAGTAGCGGTGCATGGGTGTCTAATGCCCGTTGCCGCATGGTCTGCAACAGCAGCAGGTAGTTAGGCGAGGGATGATCGGTGAGGTCGGCCACATCGATGCAGTCGAAATGCAGTTCCTCTGCCAAAGCATGCAGACGAGCGGTGTTTTCCGCAGTGGAGTTATCATTCCAGATCGTTACGGCATGACCCTCCAATGCACGCAAAGCCATCTCCGCCGTCTCAATGGAGTCCTTCACCGGCATTATAATATGTACCATTTTGTCATTTACCATTTACCAATTACCATTTTCTTACTGATCGTTATCTGTGCACCGAACGAGTTTCCGAATTGCGTACCTATATCGGCGGCTAAGTGGATACCGAAATCCATTCCCCACGCTTGCTCCACATGTTTGTTCACTTCTAAGAGCAGCGCCGTGTTGGTACTCAGCACCTGCCGGGAAGTGGGATCGTTACCGTAGTTGCGAGCATAGGATGCTTTGAGGCGGTATTGAAAACCGTATATATCTCCACGCACACCGAAATGGTGTACTCGAACCCGGCTGTTGAGGGTATGGATGGTGCCGTCGGTGTTATAGACCGGAGAGGTGATGAACGGTGTTCCCATAGAGCGGTAGAAATAGTTCCAACCATTTTTGAAAACGCTGTTCTGATAGTAACTGTCATTGCCGGCATAGCATAGTCCGTCCCGGTCGTGCCACGGTCCGCTTTGGTCGGTGGTGTTCAAAAACTCATAGGTGAATCCTTGGATGAATGGCCAGCGTGTTTGTTTAAAACCGATACCCCATAGTCCGTCAGCGATATTCTGTCCGTTTCCGATGAAAGCGAAGTTATCTTCAAAGAAATTCTGCCAGTACGCATTGATTTCCCATCCTTTTCCTTTGGTTGTGAGCATCAGTTGCTGTGACCCCACATGGTTTCCCTGTGCATTCCGTTGGTCATTAGCCATGACCCCACCGGCATGGGCCATGAGCACATTGCGGAACGCTTCCCATCCGCTACCTATATCGCCGAAAAGAGGACTGATACCTCCCCACTGGGCTGCATGATGAAACTCATAGGAGATGTTCACCGGTAGTCGTCCACCGAACCGCACGGCAGCGAACTTATGATGGAGGAAGCTATGCTTCATATAGATGTTATCCGCCATCCACGCGTGGGTGATACCGCCCTTGATCTCAAAATAGCCGTAACAACCGGGGAAGGGCACGTAACGGTCGATACCCACTGTGATACGCGGCAGGGGATGACTGTTTCCGGAGAAGATCATCGATCCCATACTGAGCGCCGTGTCCTGCGTCTCGTAGATAAGCGGTTGGATGCCGGCGGTGATGTCGAAGATATACAGCCGCAGATGGGCGTAGAGTTGATTGAAATAACCGGTGCCTTTGGCCGGATATTCCACCCGTCCGGTCAGTAGCACCGCAAAGTCATAGTCCCACCAGCGCTGCGGATGCACGGCTTGTTTATAAATGCCGGCGGTGAGGTTACCGCTGAAAGGAGAGGTACTGATGTCGCCATGGGTGTTGCTCACCAGCCAGAACGGCGCATAGGTGCCGGACGATGCGACGGCACTGATACCGAAGTATCCCCGTACCGTGTCCTGACCGGCCGGTACGCTATCTTGGATGGCGGTAGGCCACCAGTCCCAACTCAAACGACGCGCCTGTGCGCTGAGGCTGAGTAGTAATAATCCTATGACAAGCAGTTTATTCTTCAAAATAGTATAATTCGTTTTGCACTTTCCATTCATCGGTCTCGCCTAAACCGAAATAGATCCGTTTGCCGGAGGTGAAACAGATGTGGTTCATCAGTCCCTGCGGCATGATGGCTACATATGTCCATTGATCCGTCAGCGGATCATATCGCCGGATGTCTTGCAGCACTTCGCCCGTGGTGTTGACCCCTCCGTAATGGAGTCCGCCGCAGAGGTAGATATAGTCATTGGTAGCCGCTGAAGCAGCCAGTGTCCGTGTGCGACCGGGTACGGGAGTGCGTTTCTCCCACCGGGTGCCGTCCACCAGTTCCGCCCACCAGTCCAGACTGTACCGATAGTATCCTGTGCCCATGAAATGGCGGTGTTGACAAGTGGTTCCGGTGCCTCCGAACGAACGGGTGGGGTAACCGTGGAAGGAGACGTTGACGTCGATGGAGTCCCAGCGGTCGGTAGCGATATCATAGCGGAAGAAATCCCGGCGGTACTGGTAACAGAAACCATAACCGACATACAGTTTGTCGGTGCCTGTAAATGCCGTCGCACGGTCCGTGTAGCGGTTGGGATAGGGGGCTAAGGCTTTCCATGTGTCGGTGGAAGGCGTATATTCCCACCAGTCTTGGAAGAAGGAGGTGTCGTTCTTATAGGTGCCGTTAAATCCGAGACCGATATACACCTTATCTTCCTTCACACAAGCCGTGGCATTGACACGTGGGGACAGCGGTGTGGCACCTAAAGCGGTCCAAGAGTCCGTTACCGGATCGTATTGCCAGAGGTCATTTTGGGCAATGTTACTGCTGTCCCTGCCGGCGAAGACATAGGCCCGGTTGTTGACCACAAAAGCGGTGGCACAGGCACGTGCCGAAGGCATGGACGCACAACGATGGAGAGTCACATCCAAGTCAGGTTGGGCACTGCAGGCCACGAACAAAAGCACTATGAGCAAATATCCTAATTTTCGCATGGCAGGATCAGTTCGTTATGCATCACGCGGTGGATGTATTGTTGAATATAAGCCTTCAGATAATCCGTCATGGGTTGGATATGCACGGTGTCGATCTGATCGGCGATATTATTCTTTAAACACCGGTCGGATTGGAAGTTATATGCACCGATGAGTTGGTTTCCGTCATATTGCAGCAGCAGCGAATCGGAGAAGATCTGAAAGACCGTCGCATTATAATTGACGGCATAAGGATGGGTTTTGGTGACCGTCAACGCATCTTCGCCAAAGGCGATGTAGGGCTTATCGTACCCGATGTAGCTCAGTACTGATGGCATAATATCCGTTTGGCAGATGACGGTGTTGGTCGTTGCCGGCAGACCCTGGGGATGGAAGAAAGCGATGGGTATCTCAAAGAGTCCTTTGGCGTTGCTGTATTCCGGCATAGCACTCTCGTTGGTATGATCAGCGGTGAGCACAAAGAGGGTATGGTCAAACCAAGGTTTGGTACGAATGGAGTCAAAGAAAGTACGCAAGGCATGGTCGGTGTAACCGATCGTCTGATGGATGGGCAGGTTTCCTTTCGGGAACGTGTCTTTGTACGCCGCCGGCACTTTGAACGGATGATGACTGGAAGCCGTGAAGACGGCGGTCATGAAGGGTTGAGGCAGGGTGTCCATGATGCGTGCGTAGTATTGCAAGAAAGGTTCATCCCAGATAGCCCAGGTACCATCGAAAGCTTCGGGACCGTCGTATTCATCTTTTCCGTAATAGTTCTCAAAACCGGCACTTCGTGCGTAGGCTTGAAAACCCATACTGCCGTTCGGTGCCCCATGGAAGAACGCCGTGCGATAACCTTTCTGCCGAACGCAATCTGCGATAGAAGAGACGGCGTTGGTGGAATAGGGCGTGACGATATAGGACTCAATGAGCATCGGGATGGAGGATAAGATCGACGGCATGGCGTCAATGCTCTTCCGCCCGGAAGCGAAGGAGTAGGGATAGGTGACGGAGTGTGCTAACAACGAGTCCAGGAAAGGCGTGTAACCGGTGTAACCGGGGATGTCCCGGTTGTAAAAACCGATATATTCCTTATTAAACGACTCAAGGATGATGACGACGATGTTATCCGTGACGGGTGCTGTAGCCACCGGCTGATGTACGGGTGTCATATGCTGCGGTAACTCGTCTTGTGAGAAATAGTTCTTCTCTTCAAACCGTGCCGGCACGATGGATTGGATCATGGAGAACGGGGTGTTGAGCACCAGGGCGCATTCCCGTGGGGTATTGACATACTGCATGGCATTGCTGATGGTGATGGGTCGCGTATATCGGCCAAAACCACCGCGGATACCGATGACGGAGAAATAGACAAAGAGGATAAGGATCACACTCTCCCGGGTGTAATAGACCCAAGTGCGGGTGGGGGTGAGTGTGTACCGGCGGCGGGTACCGAGGATAAGCAGGGTGATGACCAGAATGAGGATCAACACTAAGTACCAATAATGAGCGATACTCTCGGTGAGTATGCTGCCTAAGTTGGTGTCATTGCCGAACTCCTGAAAGAACGTGCAGGTGGTGCGGCGGTCGGTGAACGGAATATAACCGATGTCAATGGTGTTGATGAATAGACCGATGCTGTTGGGAATCCAGAAGAGCCACGGAAGCGTCTTTTGAAAACGGGAATCTTGCCGCCAACGATCCGGAAGAGGAAGTAAAGCGACGAGGATATAGAGCGAACTGAGATAGAGGATGGCGGAGAGGTCAAAGCGCATGCCGCCACGCAGCATTTCAAGGAGGTGCGCAAAACTGACATCGGGAAACATCGTGCGGTCAATGAAGAAACAGCATAGACGCAGGAAAGAGTACAGCGCCATCACCAGCAGGATGTTGGTGACAACGACTGTAAGCGGATGTTTCCAGAATGATTTTGCCATTAGCTTTCGACTCTTGTCTTGCGTTTGAGTTCAAAGTCACGTCCCAGGTAGTTCTGCCGCACCACAGGGTTGGCAGCCAGTTCTTCGGGGGTACCGTGGAAGAGGATCTTTCCTTCAAAAAGCAGATACGCCCGGTCGGTGATCATCAGCGTCTCATCGACGTTATGGTCGGTGATGAGGATACCGATATTCTTGTCCTTGAGTCGCCATACTACATCCTGAATCTCCTGCACAGCGATAGGATCGACACCGGCAAAAGGTTCATCGAGCATGACGAACTTGGGCTCGATAGCCAGACAGCGGGCGATCTCCGTGCGACGGCGTTCTCCACCGCTGAGGCGGTCACCTAAGTTATGACGCACATGGGAAAGGTTAAACTCTTTGATGAGTTGTTCGAGTTTTTCTTTCTGGTACTCCTTGGTGAAAGAAGTCAGTTCCAGCACGGCACGGATGTTATCCTCCACGCTCATCTTCCGGAACACACTGGCTTCCTGCGGCAGATAGCCGATACCCATCTTCGCCCGTTTGTACATCGGGAAGGAGGTAATATCCTGATTATTGAGGAAGATGCGTCCTTCGTTCGCGGCCACGAGACCGGTGGTCATATAGAAAGTGGTGGTTTTTCCGGCACCGTTGGGACCGAGGAGTCCGACGATCTCTCCTTGTTGGAGTTCAATGGAGACATCGTTAACAACGGTGCGTTTACCGTATTTCTTGACGAGATGTTCTGTTCTTAACGTATCCATAAAGCGACAGGGCAGTGGTCAGAGTGTACAGCTTCGGTTAAAATCTTTCCGTCTTGCAGTCGGTCACGGAGGGATTCGGTGACCCATAAGTAGTCGATACGCCAACCGACGTTACGGGCACGTGCGCCTGCGCGCCAAGACCACCAAGAGTATCGTTCGGCACTCCGGTCAAAGACGCGGAAGGAGTCAATGAGTCCGGAGGCTTCCCAGCGATCCATCCACTCCCGTTCTTCGGGTAAGAAACCGGAGACACCGATCTGGCGTTCCGGATGGTTGATGTCGATAGGGTGATGACAGATGTTATAATCTCCGCAGATGACGAGGTTCGGCCGTTCTTTGCGCAGTTCGTTGATCCACACGAGGAAATCTTCGAGGAACTCCATTTTGAAGTCCTGACGGATATCGCCGGTTGTGCCACTGGGGATATAGGCATCGATGACGGTAATGTCACCGAAGTCGGCACGCAGGACACGTCCTTCCCGGTCATATTTAGGGTTATTCATGCCTACGACGACTTTATCGGGTTCGGCTTTCGAGAAGATACAAACGCCGGAGTATCCTTTTTTCTCCGCCGAATGAATATAACTGTGGTAACCGAGTTCCTGAAAAGCGAGTACATCGATCTGTTCGGGTTGCGCTTTGCTTTCCTGAATGCAAAAAACATCGGGGTTCTCGGATTGCAACCAATCCAAGAGCCCTTTGTTAATTGCCGAGCGAATGCCGTTGAGATTATAACTGATTATTTTCATAAGCGGTTGCCTAAGATATCAAATTTCTGACCGTCACGAAGGATGATTACTTTTCCGTCTTCAACGATTTTCTGAACGCTGACAGCGGAAGGCTGAACGCTCTCTACATCGAGGTTGACGTCTTGACCACCGCCGTTGACGTTGAAGGTGATGATCCGATTGTTCATTTCGATGTCAGTGACCTGGTAGTTGGTCATCTTGGTGAACTCCGTAGCACCGGCAGGGTACACGTCGTAAGCGCTACCGTCGTAACCGGTGTTTGATCTTGCTTCGAGGATATCGACACCCATGGATGAAGCATAGTTATTGACGGTGTTACCTTCCCATTTGCCTTTGTTCCAGTTGATCTTGGTGATGAGCAGACCGCTACCTGGGAGGTAGTTATCCCAAGGCGTGTCGTTACCGGTTTTCTGGCGGTTCTCGAGGATATAGAAGGTTTTGGGGTTTGGCGCCAGGATGTTGTCGATGTCGGCTCCGTTCTCGGTCATGAAACAAGCGGCACCGATCGTTTCGTTGAGCGGCGGCAGGATGACGGAAGAAGCTTCGTTGACCAAACGCGGTTTCATCCAACCCATGAACCAGCGCTCGTAAGCGGAGTAAGCGGGTGGGGTGTTACCGTTGTTGTTATATGGTCCGGCATCCATAATATCCCAAGAGCCCAGCGTGTGGTGGGTGGCGTTGTTGGTGGCATAGAAATCCGGCAGACCCATGACGTGGCTGAACTCGTGGCAGAATGTACCGATACCGCAGCGTTTACCGGTCTGACCGTCCAACTCATTGAGACAGCAGTAGTGGTTCACCCATTTGCCGTTGAGTTTGAAGTCAGCGCCTGTGTAAGCCAAATCGTATTGATGCGGCCAAATAGTGTTGGCTGCACCGCCGTCCGCTTCACCCTTACCGGCATACAGAACAACCACCCAATCGACCTCACCGTCGTTGTTGCTGTCATACTTGCTGAAGTCGATACCTTGCTCTGCAGCCAGTTTGCAGGCTTCTACTACCATCTCATCCGGGTGCTGGTCTTGGTCCAAAGCGTCATTGGCGCCGTAATAGTTAACGGTGTTGCTGACGGTCACCGGTCCGACCACATCGATCTGCATGCTGTATGCGCCCCAACTCTGGTCGAGGAAATACCGGCGGATGGAACCGGTAGCACCGTAATAGGTGTAGGTGTCGCCCATTGCCCATTGGGTCATGGCTTCGTTGGTCTGTCTAAAGGCCTTGTCAGAAAAACTGACGAGGATGACGACACCACGCGGTGCAAGAAGGCGGTCAGTACCGGTTTCTTCTTTTATACGGCGTGCTTTCGCCAAACGGCTTTCTCCTATCGTTTGCATTTTAGCGGCCTTAGCCTCGGAGGACAAGGGTTGCAAGGTGTTGTCATCTAACCACTGACCATTCTCATCGGTGATGTAATGGAAGGTCTCATCTCCGTGTTGGAACACGATTTTCTCGGTTCCATCTTCGGCTGTCCGGACAAAACCACCACGGCGTGCCGGAACTGCAATCGCACTCCCTGCGACTGCGCATAGCAAAGCTATGCTACAAATTTTTCTTAACTCCATGTTTATTCAACCATTTGATTTCACATTTACTTCTTTTCTCCGCATTGTGGGCTTTGCGGCACGATGCTACCACTTGACCTTTGCGGTTGATTTTGGCGTACTTGAGCCATCCGCGGCTGGTTTCTTTAATTTGCCAACCGTCTTCGGTCATCATCCAATGCATCCGTTCGTCCCCGCGGAGGAATGTGCGGAGGGTGTCTCCGTTCGGTTGTACGCGTTCGATGAGTCCGCGATAGGCGGGCACCTTAGCGGGTTTGGTGTCTTGCGCATTCGCACTCACCAGCATGGCGGCTGCGAAAGCCATCAATAAAAATAGTCTTTTCATATTCTTTTTTTACTAATTATGCATTTGGTTTTCAAAAAGTGCGCAAAGGTACAAAAAATTTTGCATATATGCAAATAAAACTTAATTTTTTTAACAAAAAGAGCCCCGAAGGGCTCTAAATGTTGCATTTTGCTGCGTGTTTTATTTCACTATCGCACCTTGTGCGTTATACATCGCGCCGTTCTTGAGGATCAGCAGATGACCGTCTTTTAGCACTTTATGGGTTACGGGTGACGGGTTACCGGTTACGGGCTCTATTCCTTGTTCCGGTTCAAAAGCAATTCCTTCGATCTTCACGTTCTTGACGCAGATATACTTACCGCTTCCGCTGCTGTTCTGATGCCAAGGCAGGATGCGAACATGGAGTGTCTCGCCTGCAGGGATAGAAAGCGTCGGCGTCAAAGAGAGATGTTCAATGGCTTTGTTGGTTATGTTCACTTTTTCTGCAATGGTGGTTACCTCTGTGAAATCGTCGCCAAAACCGGTGTTCACGTGATAGCACATAGCGCTGGTACTGTGTGCAGCGATATCCATGGAGATGCCGGTGATACGCACGTCCATTGTGCCGGGAGCGGTGATCGCAAAGTCTATAAAACGGGATGCGTTCTCGTCAATTTCATCCGTTGGCCAGTTGGTTTTGCTACCATTGGCATCGGCGTTATGGAAACGCACCATGGAGATGTCGTCTTTCTCTCCGTCGCTGAATTCCGCTTTCGTGTCCCATGCCGTCATCAGACTCAACGTCATTGCTGCACTTACGGGACCGCTGACCTCTACATCCGTTGCAGTTGCTTTGTCGGTTATGGCCCAGGTCGCGCTTACCGCACTACCGCCGTCGAGCGAGATGACGCTGGCGGTCACGGGTACTTGAAGGGAGAGATCGCCCGAAGTGATGGTGATCAGATCGTTCTTCTCACCGGCACTCATATAGGTTGCACGCACATAGATTTTTTGGAAGACCGATCCGCCTTCATAAGCAACCGAAGCGCTGGCACTATAGTTCTCTTTATCGGTCGAGATGGTGAGGTCGCCGGAAACCGCAATGTGGATCGTTCCTGCTGCCGGATCAAGGTCAAAACCCGTCAGCAGCAGTTCCCGGTTCTGAGCGACACCGCTGTAGGTCTCGCCGATGGCCAGACTGGTGGGGTTCGCTGAGATGGATGTCGGAATCGAAATATACTCCGCCAGAATACAGGCTTCTTTCATTTTCTTTGCCGCCAGACGGGCAATCAAGTTTCCTCCCATGGCATTGGTATGCGTCTTGTCACCGGCGCAGAAAAGCAGGTTCAGGCATTGGGTCTCTCCATAGGAGAGGTATAACTCACGAGTGGCCTGCGTCAGGTCGATGAAAGGCACGTCTTTCTCCTCTGCCACGATGCGCATCGCCTCTACGTAACTCATCCTCAGGTCGGTAGCCGGAACACTCTGGTTCTCGTACAGTACACCGTTCTCGATCTTGGAGAACTTATCGCCCAGGTCATGACGACCGTTCCGCTTGATGTCGCCGCTGCTGAAATAGGCGCGGCAGATAGGTGCAACCAGGATCGGGTTTACGCCCAGCGCACGTGCCTCGTTAATGAACAGGCGCAGGTAATCGCGATAGGTCGTCTGCGGATTGGTACCGCGTGCATCCGTCGGTGCCGGCAGACTGTTGGCTGCGCAGTACTGAGCATACTCCAAGTTATCCATTCCGTAGGTAACGGTTCCTTCATCATTGTGGGCAAACTGGATCAGCAGGTAATCGCCGGCACTCATCTGACTCTTCACTGAGGTCCAGTAGGCGGCACCGTCATAGAAACCACGGGTGTCGGCACCGGATTTGGCACGGTTGTTTACTGTTACTTGTGTGGCATCGAAGAACGAGCCGAGGTACATGCACCAGCCGCGTTTGTCGGTTGTGTTCTCGTCATAATCGGCCATGGTGCTGTCACCGATCGTGTGTACCTTGATGGCAGCGCTCATGGTTAGGATACTCATCGCTCCTACCATCAAAAGGGAAAAGATTTTTCTCATATTAGTAGCATTTTCTTTTTTACAAAAAGAGCCCCGAAGGGCTCTAAATGTTGCATTTTGCGTAGGTAACGCATAGTACTTGCATAGTACTTGCATAGGTAACGCCCATTACAGGCGAATGTTCTATTTTACGATAGCACCCTGAGCATTGAACTCAACGCCGTCACGAACGATGATGAGTTGACCGTCGCGGATTACCTTAACGGCTTTGGTCTCAGCGTTGGTGTTGTCGATAGCGGTTGGGAATTCTTGAAGGAATTCAGCCGCAACAGTAACAGCCTCTGCCGGCATGATGAAGGTAACATAACCTACTCCGTCGTCATGGAGCGCTACACCGTTATAGGTCAAGCTGTAGGTCTTATAGCCTTCAGCTGCTTCGTAATAAACTTTTACTTCCTCACCCGGGATACCCATTTTCCAACCACTGACAGCACCGTTCTCTGCCTCAGCGTAGTTGATAGTGTATAACTCAGGAGCAGCGAGTTCTTCACCGATAGCGATTTGTTGGAATACTACTGCATTGCCGTCCATCGTCTTGATACTGATGAGTTCTTCGGTAGCTGCTGTATGCTCGTAAACATGCTCGGTAATCTCCATTTCTGCATAGTCTCCACCATTGATAGAAACGGTAGGAGTCTTGGCGATGTTACCGAATTTTACCTTAATGGTTTGACCTGCTGCAACGCGGAAGTTGAGCAGAGCACCCGATTGTTTAACCTTCAGACCGAGGTAAGCGTAGTTACGCAAACTATCTTTCTTGCTGTTATCCAACGAATCCAACGAACCGGTGATATTTGTTGCATAGTGCTGAGCACCGAGTTGCGAGAGGAAGTCGTAAGCCTTGCCATTCTCCATAACGGCCTTCTCGAAGTTGTAGGAAGTAGCATAAGCGTTTTCAAATTTAGCATAATAGGTTGTAGCAACGCTGATAACTTCAGAAGACATGTCTGCTACAATATGTTCGTCTGCAAGGTCTGCATCATTATACCAACCTACGAAGCTTGCAAGCGACTTGTTCTGATATTGAGCGAAATCAGCAGGATGACCACCGATCGCTACGTTCTCCTCACCCAATTTGGTCTCGCCATCCATGTAGGTTACAACGACACTGTTTTCTTTTGCTGCCTTAACGGTATATGCAACACCGCCAATAGTAGCAGCAGCTTCCCATGCGCCTTCAACTTCTTCTGCTGTAACCTCAACGACAACATCTTTCTCTGCCTGAGAGTCATCAATATAAGTGGTAACAACATGCTTCGTGAATTTAACAACCGGAGCATTGACATAAGAATCAGCTAACGTGATTTCGTGGTTAGCTAACAATGCAGCCAAGTCAGAGATGGCAACATCATCAACTGCAACTCCTGTCAACGATTCAATAACGTTCTTTGCAGCCATCGGACGGATAACGGACATAGAAGCGAGAACCGGATTCCATTTGTAACCATCGCTTTCATCGCCGCGGGATACATATAGCGTGTTAATGCTGTTAGCAGCTGCCGGCAATACGATTCTGTACTCCAAAGCAGAGGAAGTCTCAGTTGCTAAATAAAGGCAATTGGTTCTCTCTTTGTCAGCGAACAAGCACGGATAGTTAGAACCGGCAGTTGTCATAGTGATCACAACGGTGTCACCCTCTTTGAAATTGCCAGAAGCAAGGGTGATGCCGAAGTATTTTCCCTTATCCATTTTCTTGCTGGAAGAAAGCGAAACGTCAGCCGTACCACCGATGACACCTGTAACCGTTGCGGCAGTACCGCTGGTCAGCGTAGCCTTGATGATCTCACCGTAAGCGTTAGCCGGATCCATTACGGTAACTACGTGAGCAGCTGCAACAACCGGAGTAGTGGTATATTCGTTTGATGCAGCGCAAGTGAAGCTATACTCACCAGCTTCAGTCGGAGAGAAAGTGTATTTCTTTGCATTTGCACCTTCAATCTCTGTGCCGTTCATGCTCCATTGATAGGTGGTAGCTTTAGCAGCAGTACAGGTCAGTTCAATAGAATTTCCTACCAAACATCCATTCTCACCGCTGATCTCTGCAGACTCAACCGGGTCTGTAGAAGGAGCTTCACGGTCAACTGCGATAGTACCGAATTTGATATCACTATCGATACGCTCTACACGGATAGTCGTTTGTCCGACAATAGCATCACCTGCTTGAACGGTGTATGTGAGCGTGTTGGCAGTGCTTGCCGGGAAATCACCAGTAACGGCAATACCATTCAATTTAACACCTTTACCTTTTTTGGCGCTTGTACCACAAGCCGCAGTAATAGAGATAACGTCACCTTCTGCGAAAGAGCCTTCGCCAGCAAGTGTAAACTCCCATGCGGAACTGGAGTTGAATTTGTAGAACGTTTGATCACCGATAGTGATTTCATTTGAACCGCCCGAAGCCATTGCTTTAACGCATTTGGCAGTTCCTCCTTCGGCATCATAGATGGTGCCATCAGTGCCGGCAGCTGTCAATGTGTACGAGAAAATCGTCGTAGCACTCATTGCCAAGCTGGCTAATACAGCAGCGGCTAATGTGAAAATTTTTTTCATTGTGTTTTTGTGTTTTAAGTTAAATGAATAAAATTGGTCTTTATTTGTTTTTTTTGCTAAATGTACTTTGCAAAATCGAATGCAAAGGTACAATATTTTACGCACATGCGCAAATAAATAAGGAGAAAAAATGCATTTTCTGCAATTTCCGTCAATTTTTCCACATTTAAATTTGTGTATGTCAAAAAAAAGCAGTAATTTTGCACGCTAAAATTAGGAATATGAGAAAAATCGGATATATAATCATTCTGTTGGCTGTTTGCCTGTCCGTTTATGCCGCTCCGGCACGGAGGGGTTGGATGCCGCGTGTGTTAGCGGATGGTACGGAAGTGGAAGTGCAGCAATATGGCGATGAGTACTATCATTTTATGGTGACAAGAGACGGAAAGATGGTAGAAGAGACGGTTGATGGATTACGGATTACGGAAGAACCGGTTCCGACACAAGAGCAAGTGGCTGCACGCCGTGCAAAGAGAGCACCGCAAGCGGTGGGAAAACCGAACTTGGCTCCCAGAGGATTGGTGATCTTAACCAGTTTCTCCGACCTGCCGATAGCAGAATATAATACAAGCATATCGATCGACTCAATGATGAATATATCGGGATACGACTATCATGGTTCTACTGGCTCGGCAAGGGATTATTTCATTGCACAGTCGGACAGCCAGTACATGCCGATCTTCGATGTGGTAGGGCCGGTTACATTGCCTCATAACAGGGCGTACTATGGCGGCGGATATCCGGATGCCAATCCGAAGCAGATGATAGCGGATGCATGCCAATTAGTGGATAGTGAGGTGGATTTTACAAAATATAACAACGATAACGACAGTTATGTGGATTTTGTGTATGTGATCTATGCCGGTATCGGAGAGAATGACCGAGACGGAGAGTCGGATGCCGTATGGGCGCATAACGGTTCGGCTTCCAGTAAGAACTGTATCGTGGATGGATTGCGTGTGAGCAACTACGCTTGTTCAGGAGACATCGACGGTATTACTAAAGACCGGAACGGTATCGGTGTGCTGTGCCATGAGTTCAGTCACGTGATCGGTTTACCGGATTATTATAGCACTAATGGTGCTTGTCCTCCTATTTTCGGCGAATGGAGTATTATGGATTACGGCTGTTATAACCACGATGCACTAACGCCGCCGAATTATTCGATTTTTGACAAGTATTTCATGGGTTGGGCGACACCGGAAGTGCTGAAAAAGGATTCGGCGATGAATGTGGTGCTGTCTGCGGATTATGACAATGCCTACCAGATCACCGGAGGGGATGCGTTATTGCCATATACAACGACGAACACGGTGTATTATATCGAGAACCGCCAGAACACCGGATGGGATGCGTATTTACCGGGTCACGGAATGCTTGTGTGGCGGGTAAGTTTTAACCAATCCTCATGGAATAGTAACCGGGTCAATTATACGATGGGTTCACCGCGTTATACGGTATATTCCGCGGCTAACGGTCTAATGACCAATGGGGATAATGTGTGGAGTACCGCTGCCGATCCCTTCCCGGGAACGGGAAATGTGACGGAATGGACGCCTTTTGAAGGTTGTGCGTTGACGGAGATAGCGGAAGTCAACGGACAGATCACGTTTAAGTTGAACGGCGGAGCACCGGTGGATCCGACGGACGTAGAGGTTACGGGTGACGGGTTACAGGTTACGGGGAAGAAGATCATCCGGAACGGACAGTTGATCATTATTCGGGGAGAGAAAGAGTATAACGCGCAGGGCGCCGAGATACGATAAAAGACTATTAAAAAATTATAGAGATGAGGAAAATTGTTGCAGCAATTTTATTGTGCAGTCTGGCATTGACTGCCCATGCCGTTCCGGCGAAACGCGGATGGCAGACACGTACCCAGGCAGATGGGTCAAGTATTGAGGTTCAAGTGATCGGTGATGAGTTTTATCACTACACGATTAACCGTGAGGGGAAGCAGATTCGTCTGAATGAGGCGGGTATGTATGAAGTAGTAGGCGAGGCACCGAGTGCAGCGAAAGTGCAGGCACGTCGTGCCAATGCTCGCAGAGCACGCAGAGAGTTTGGTGTAACGCCGAACTTGGCACCGAGAGGTATTGTCATCTTGGTGAATTTTACGGACAAGTCGTTTGCAGCATCGCATACGCGTACCGTCGTTGACTCGCTTTGTAATGCAAAGGACTGCCAGGTGAACAAACACGGCACGAAAGCGTTCCCGTCAGCAGGCCAGTATTTCCTGGACCAATCCAACGGATTGTATCATCCGGTGTTTGACGTGTATGGTCCGGTGAATCTAAGTCATAACATGAAGTACTACGGAGAGAACGATGAGAACGGCAACGATATGCGTCCGGCAGTAGCCGTAGTAGAGGCATGTAAGCAGTTGGAGAGTTCGGTGGACTTTACGCTGTATGATTCCGATAACGACGGTAAGGTCGATTTCGTGTATATGATCTATGCCGGTGAAGGCGAGCATGCTACGGAAGTGGAGAATCAGATCTGGCCGCATGCTTTTTCTATTGACGAGGAGTTTGAGTACGAGGACACCTATTTCACGGATGTCTATCCGACGAAGAACAGTTGTAAGGTGGATGGCAAGCAGATCAATACCTATGCTTGTTCGTCCGAGTTATCGGGTAGTGACCTGGACGGTATCGGAACATTGTGCCATGAGTTCAGCCACGTAATGGGTTTACCGGATTTCTACGATACGAAATATGGAAATAACTACAACAACCACGTCACACCGAATGATTGGGACGTAATGGATGGCGGTAGTTACAATGAAGAAGGTCACTGTCCTCCTAACTACAGTGCATGGGAGAAGTATTTCTTCGGCTGGCATACTCCGGTTAACTTGGGTAACGAAGGTCAGAACCTGACCTTATATGCAAGTGGCACGGAGAACTATCAGGCTTATCAGATTAATACAAGCGGAAGCCTTATCACCGCTACTACGGCAGGTGAGTGCTATTATATCGAGAACCGTCAGGCCGTAGGATGGGATCGTGGTCTGCCGCACCATGGATTATTGATCTGGAAAGTGAACTATAACCAGTCGGCTTGGGTGAATAATGAACCGAATAACACGTCCGGTAATCCCCGTTATACGTTGGCTTCGGCTTATGGCACGACGATCGGTACGTATTTGAACAGTTCGCAGACGGCCTATGTATATGACGGACCGAAGAACCCGTATCCGGGATCCAAGAACGTGACGACGAAGACGATTGCCAATAAACCGCTGTTGAACATTGCGGAGAGCAATCAGTTGATCACCTTGACGTATATCGAGGAACCTGTCGTACCGGTAGATCCGTTTAACGTGGTGTTTAAGGTGAATGGAGCGGATTTTGCAACGGTGGAGAGTACCGGAAAACTGGTATTGCCGGAGAATGAACCGAGTGCATGCCAGGACGGAAGAGTGTTCATGGGATGGTGCACCAGCGCTAACTACAGCAGTCAAACGACTGCACCGACCTTTGCACAGGCCGGTCAAGCGGTTCAAGAAGGTGCTGTGTTCTACGCGGTGTTTGCTGACCAGGAAGGCGAAGGCGGTGCCGCTGTGAACGATGAGTTGACCTTAGCTACTACCGGCGTTTCCGGTACGAATTATACGGATTGGAGTGGTAAAACCGGTGCATCGGGAGCCGTTTATGCAGGTCAGAGCGCAGGAGGAAACAATGCCATTCAATTACGTTCCAAGAACAGCAATTCGGGAATTATCACTACCACTTCCGGCGGAAAGGTTTCTAAGATCACGGTCGTATGGAACAGCAGTACTTCCGGTCGTACCTTGGATGTATATGGAAAGAGCAGTGCTTATTCGAGTCCTTCGGATCTGTATGGCAATAACAAAGGTACCAAGATCGGTTCTATCGCCAGCGATACGGATACGGAGTTGACGGTAGAAGGCGAATATACGTATATCGGTCTTCGTTCCAATAGCGGTGCATTGTGGTTAGACAAGATCACGATCACTTGGGGCGGTGGTGCTTCCTACAGCAACTACAGCACGTTATGCGGCGGTGGTGAGTCGATTGTAGAAACCATCGGTGAGCAAGAGAAGACTGTGAAGAAAGCGATTCGGAATGGTCAGTTAGTGATTATTCGCGGAGAAGAAGTGTACTCGATCACCGGTGAACGGATTGAATGATCAAGGCGTTACCGCATATATGGATGATTTGTTGGATGCTGCTGAGTCCTGCTATTTGCATGGCTCAGCGGAATCCGGTAAGGCATACATTTCATAGCGATTCGCAAGGCGGGGTAAGGTTGACGTTTAGCGCTGACTACAAACAAGGATATACTTCCTTATTGACCTATACCTGCAGCCATAATGCGGTTTTTGGAACATATACGGTGGGTTATACGCCTACTATCTGTATCAATCTGCCGGAGAAGGATGATTTTGTGACGACCACAGCGGTGGATAGTCTGAGAGCAGTGACGATAGGTTTTTATCCGAATACCGACAAACGCCATGATGTGAAGTTGCAATTATCGAGAGATAGTATCCATTGGTCCGACTCGATTGTTTCGGATTTGATGTATAATTCGGCAGGATTGATAAGGGCGACTTTTGTGCCGGGACGGTATTATGTGCGGATAAAGAATACTACCATTAAGAAGAAAGCGGTGTCGCTGTGGTATATCGAGTACTTGTTTGGAGATTGTAATTGCGTGCTATATATTCCGGAAGAATGAAGATAGCGAATGACATATTGATTCCTGAACTGGCGCGATTGGTAGCCGAAGGTAAGGAAGTGCGGTTTACGCCGGCAGGCGTAAGCATGCGGCCGTTTATTGAAGGAGATAAGGATAGCGTGGTGTTAGAGCCTTTACGCCGTGCGCCGAGAAGGGGTGATGTGTTGTTAGCGGAAGTGGAGACGCTTTGCGGAAGGAGGACGTATGTGCTGCACCGATTGGTACGGATAGAGGGCGAGACCTTGGTGCTGCAAGGGGACGGAAACTTACGGGGAGAGGAAAGATGTGGTATCGGTGACGTTATTGCACGCGTGAAGCGGGTAGAGAGTCCCAAAGGGCACCGAAAAATGCTGACGAGAGGTTTTATCTGGTACGGATTGAAACCGGTAAGAAAGTGGTTATTAAAGATTTATAGACATTCGATATTAATTTGGTTTTATGAAAACAATTGAAGGATTTAAGTTGCGTAAGTTAGGCAACGAGTATATTTTAGTAGGCGAGTCGATGGCGTTGATCAATTTCAACAAGATGATCACGCTGAACGAGACAGCTGCTTTCTTATGGAAAGAAGCAGAGAAGGGTAGTTTTGACGCAGCATCGCTGTGCAAGGCTTTGTGCGATGAGTACGACGTAGCACCGGAGAAGGCGATGACGGATGTGGTAGCTACGATCGATTCCTGGAAAGAAGCTGGAGTGATAGAGTAAGGTGAAAGGAGGAAGGTGAAAGGTGAAAGATCCTTTCAATTTTCATTTTTCAATTTTCAATTATTAAGAATCGGTTATACCTTATTATTATTCGTGCGCGTAAGCGTGCGAATTTTTTGTATATATCAAAAAAAAGCATTAATTTTGCGCGTTTTTGGGTACAAAAATTAAGAATTTACAAAAATTAGGTATAAAAAAGATGAAGAAATTTTACACATTATTTCTTATTGCCCTAATGGGTATTGGCTCGGTTTGGGCGCAGACCTACGACGGAGGAACTTGGTATTCGCTTTTGCAGAATCAAGAGTTCAACCAAGGAAGTATTGGTACATTAACCAAAGAGTTTGATGTATTTCCTCCTACGGCGTCTTCAATGTCTTTTCAATGGAAGAATAAGAAATTCTGGTTCAATGGCACTTATGGTAGTGTGGATTTGAATTTTTATGAAAGTACAGATGGTTCTTCCTATGGTGAAGGACAACAAGTGGTTAACTGTGGTGTCGGAACAGACAAAACTTCTTATCAGAGTGATTCGTACACCATACTCAATCCAAGTCAACTTCTGAAATTTAAGTTTACATTGGGTACTTCGTATGGAGCGTGGGTGTCTTATCTGAAATTGCCTTTGGCAAAACATATTTTATTGAAGGATAATACAGCTTATGGAAAGACGACGGCTTCCAAGACCTTTACGCAGGAGACACGTATTGGTAAATCGAGTAATATCCGTGCAGATTTCCGTTCTTTCTTGACGAATGGTGATATCTCTATTTCGCTGACGGAAGGCGATGCAGAGGTGTTCCGTTTAGGAGCGGAGAACAACACTACAGGTGTGTTGAGTAGCAGTACGGCCGGTAAGACCTATGATGTAGGTGCGAATGCATGTGCAAGTGCTAATGGTAGCGCAGCTGCATGTTCTGCAGGTCAGTTGGGTAAAATTGATAACTACTCGTTCCAGATCTATTTCTGCCCGAAAGCGGTAGGTGAAGCAACCGGTAAAATTACTATTACGGATGGCACTAATACTGCGACAATATCGCTGAAAGGAACCGGTATTAAGATGGAGACGTTGGAGGTTGATGTACCGCTGAGTTTCTGTCAGGGCAGTTCGGTTGAGTACCGCGGAAAGACCTATACGGCAGCTACAAGTGAGCAGATTAATGCGACCGGTGCTATCCGTGATACCGTATATAATGTGACAGTAACGGTTCTGCAGCCGACAACGGGTACAGCTGAGAAGACGATTGTATATGGCGCAGAGGAAAGCTGGAACGGTATTGACTTGTCGGAATATACAGTAGGTTCTCACGAAGTAGAGTTTAAGACGACGAACGTAGCCGGCTGTGATTCAACGGTAACCTTGACGCTGACGGTCAACAAGCAGGAGACGTTGGAGGTACCGGTAGAGTTGAGCTTCTGTGCCGGCGGATCGGAGTTCTACCGCGGAGTAGAGTATACAGAAACCGGTGTGTTTGATGTACCTGCTGAGGGTGCAGTACGCGATACCTTGTATAAGGTGAACGTGATTGTTCTGCAACCTACGACGGGTACAGACGAGATGACGATTGTTTATGGTGACGACCTGGAATGGAACGGTATTGCGCTGAAAGATTCGACGGTAGGTGTGCATAGTGTAGTCGCTGTGCTGACGAATGCCGCAGGCTGTGATTCGACGGTAACGCTGACGCTGACCGTCAATAAGATCGAGACCATTGAACTGCCGGTAGATTTGAGTTTCTGTGCCGGTGGTTCGGAATGGTACCGGGGTACGGAGTATGCTGAGGCAGGTGTGTATGATGTGCCGGTAGAGGGAGCAACGCGTGATACGCTGTATAAGGTCAATGTAACCGTTCTGCAGCCGAGTTCTGAGGCCGTAGAGATGGAGATGACGGTAGGTGACGACCTGGAATGGAATGGTATCGCCCTCAAGGATTCTACCGTAGGCGTCTATACGATCGTTTATGAGACCACGAATGTATCGGGCTGTGACTCGACCGTTACCCTGACGCTGACCGTTAACAAGATGGATACGCTGAAAGTGGACACTGCCTTCGCATTCTGCGAGGGTGGTTCGGAGGACTTCCATGGTAAGACCTACACCGAAGCAATCAAGGACACGATCCTGGCTATCGGCGAAACGCGTGACACGCTCTATTTCGTGAATGTGACGGTGCTGCAGTCGAGTTTCGATACTGCGGAGATGGAGATCACCGTAGGTGACGAGGTAGAGTGGAACGGTATTGCGCTGAAAGATTCGACGGTAGGTGTGCATTATGTGGAATTTGTGACCACAAATGCAGTTGGTTGCGATTCGACGGTGACCTTGACGCTGACGGTAAATAAGCTGGAGATGCTGGAGACGGAATACCAAATTGAGATCTGTGAGGGTAGCGAGCAAGAGTATCGCGGTGTAACCTATAATGAGGAAGGAATGTTTACGCTGGATGTGATTGAAGGCGAAACGAGAGACACGTTGCTGACGGTAGTTGTGACGGTTAATGCGAAGGGTTATGAAGAGATTCTACTGACGGATACCATCGGAAATACCATTGAACTGCCGGAAGGCGAGTGGACGCTGGGCGAAGAGGTTGTTAGTGGTTCTTATGAGATCCAGGAGACTGATATTGAGGGACTTGTGTTTGTTCAGATCGGTGAAACGGAGAAGGGTTGTGAAGCCGTAACGAAGATCATTGTGACGGTGGAGGAGAAGCCGCAAGATCAGGGTGATCCGACAGGTTTTGAGAACGTAGGAGAGGCACAAAAGGCCGTGAAAGAGTTCCGTAACGGTGTGCTCTATATCCGCCGTGGCGAGAAGGTGTATACGGCATCCGGAGAGCTGGTGAAGTAAACGATACGATTGTTAAGATAAAATGAAAGAGAAGGCCCCAAACCTTCTCTTTTTTATATTCATTTTTTAAGAATCGGCTACACCTTATTATTATTCGCGCGCGTGAGAGTGTAAAAATTTGCATAATTCGAAGAATTATATTAATTTTGCACCCAATTTTGGAAACTACGGCTAAGAAAATGTGCACAAAATCTTAATAATCGTACATTTTGATAAATCAACTTGACAATTAGTCCAAAAGGACCAAAAATGAGCAAAAAAATAATTGAAATGGCAAAGTGGCAAAATGACAAAGTGTCCTGAGGCCGCTAAAATCAAGGAGTTTGCCAACTTTGCCACTTTGTCACGACAAAAATAAAGTGTCTCAGAGTCTCAGAGTCTCACGACATTTTTTGAAAATAGACAAAATGGACAATATGGACAAAATGGACAGTCCACAAAAATATAACAAACAAGAAATTTAAGGTATGATTAGGACTTTGGTAGGACTAAGGTCTAGGATTACCAGTACAAAACCCTTACTTACTATGCTTGCGCTCCTCATGGTGTGCCTTTTTGGCGTGAATGAGAAGGCGTGGGGAAAGGAGTGGAAATGGGAACTTACAGTTAATGTGTCAGAGGGAAAGGGTTCTGTATATGCTAAAATTGATAAGCAAGTAGCAATATGGTATGATGAAAAAACTTCCGATGATGCAACATCCGGGTCTCCTCAAACTATAACTGTAACAACAAACAATCGGCATGATTGGCAAAACTCGAATCGTAGGGGTAGAGTGTTGTTTCGTTCTAATGATACAGGTTATACCTTTGCGGGATGGTATGATGGGGACGGTAATCAATTAAGTACAGCAACCGATTATACTGCCTTTGGCGCTTGCAATGACGGAAAGATAATGACGGTTTATGCGCATTTTAGAGCTCATACTTATACCATTAAGTTCAATGGTAATGGTGGATCGGGAAGTATGGGTGAGCATACATGTACCTATGACAAAGCATGGAATCTTACTGCGAACGCTTTTACTCGTACCGGTTACACTTTCGCTGGTTGGAATACAAAAGCAAATGGTACTGGCACTTCGTATACAGATAAAAAATCCGTTAAGAACCTCACTTCAACCGACGGAGCTACCATCAACCTATATGCGCAGTGGACGGCGAATACGTACAAGGTAAGATTTAACGGTAATGGTAATTCCGGTGGTTCAATGAGCGATCAAACAATGACTTGCCATCAGGCAGCAAACCTTACCGCTAATACGTTTACTCGTTCGTACACCGTAACCTACAATGCAGACGGTGGTAATTACACAAAATCTTCTGAAACGGCCACCTATACCTTTGACGGTTGGGCAGAAAGTGCAACCGGCGCAAAGAAATACAACAACCAAGCAAGTGTTACGAATCTCTCCTATACCAAAGACTCAATAGTCAACCTCTATGCTAAATGGACGGGTGGAACTATCACCTTGGATAAAGCAACCAAAGATGGCAAAGTGTTTGAAGGATGGTATCTAGGCAATACAGATGAATATGTTGGTTCAAAGAATACAAACTATAACCCGACAGGTAACGTAACCCTAAAGGCCCATTGGGTAGATAAAGCAGAACCTAAATATACTTGGAACGGTGATACGATTTACCATGTTGGTGACGCGGCTTTGGACCTTAATGCCCTTTGGGTTAGTAACAACGATGAGGTTGCCAAGACCTTTACACTCGTTTCGTTCACGCCTTCCGGTACGAACAATACCGGTGCTCCGACTACTACATCCCTTACCGGTTCTACTTTGTCATTAGGTCAGGCCGGTGAAGTGAAAATCAAAGTTACCCAGCCTGCATCTACCTCTTTTTATGCCGGTATAGCCGAACTGACATTGACTATCAACAAGCACGAGAATATCATCCTCGTGAAAGGTAAGCAGAGCTACCGTAAAGAGATCGATATTAACAGTTCTGACAATGAGTTTACCTTTGCTGCAACCAATACGGATTACGAGCATTATCCTATTCAAGTGGAGCAAATTGCCGGTCATAATATTGCTACTTATAATCCGGATAAGCACGTCGTACATAGTGCTAACGTGTCCGGTGAAGCTATTTGGCAGGTAACCCAGGCGGAGAACTACTACTACGAGAGTGCTTCTTCCCTTTTTGCAATTGATGTGCGTTTGGCAGCAGAAGAGGTATGCTACCTGGTAAATGATGATGAACTACAAGAATGGAGTACTATCTGGGCTTCTAAGACTTATGAATTTGATCGCCGAGGAAAGGTTTGTACATTCAAGGCTTGGCGCGATGATATTGCAGGATTTTCCAATAACGACCATTTTTATGCCGAGTATTCTGCGGACGGATCGAATTGGATATCTGCTTTGAAATTGAATCTGCCCAACGAGAATGATTGGGATGATTTTTCGATGAATCTTCCGGCTGATGCCCGTTATGTTCGTTTTGCAACTTATACCGGTGCCACCGGAAGAAGAGGAGTTCGTAATGTTAAAGTTTCTCGTTTTACCTACCTCAACCTCTCTGACGAGACATTGACTTTTGCTAAGACGAATACCAATGCACCGCTTTATTGCGGCGATGAGTTATCCAAGACCTTTACCGTTGATTGGAGTATGCCGACTAACGGAACAGAGATCAATATCTCTTCTAATAATCCGAAGTTCACTGTTTCGCCGGCGAAAATTTCGAATACCGGTTGTGACGATGGTCAAACGACGATTACCGTGACCTACTCATCAGACACAGTCGGTACTTTTGATGGCAAGATTATCATCAACAATGAGGTATATTACAAGGAGATTGCTGTAAGCGGAACGACCATTCGCCGTCCGCAGACCATTACGTGGAGTACGGAGGATGAGACTTTCGTTGAAGGAGATGAGATCTCGGCTTCTGCGGTAGGCGCGGTAACGATGAGTGTATCCGGAGATGGTGCAGCATATGTGGAAGTTTCCGGTAATAAAGCTACCATCAATGAGTTGGATGGAGAGTTGTCGTCTGTTACGGCTATTTTGACGGCTTCTGCAGCGCAAACGGACGTATATAATGCAAAGGATTCTGTTCGTACGATCACTATTACGAATAAGACGAAACAGTCTATCACTTGGGAGCAGGATTTTGCGCATTATAAGACAACGGATACGGAATTGGAAGTGACATTGAATGCGACGGCTTCCAGTGGATTGAAAGTATATTATGTGCTTAGTGAAGAGGTAGATGGTTTGACGCTTTCGCACAATGCCGATTCGACAGTATGGACGCTGACTCACTCTAATAAAGAGTGCGGCGGTGTAACGCTGATCGCTAAGCAGGATGGTAATAGCGAGTACGCTGCTGCAAGTTCTGTTTCTCTGCCGGTTCGTGTACTTGATCCTACGAAAAAATGTCCGATGGAAGAGACGTTAATCGTTAGTTCCAATCCGACTAAAGGATTAAAGAGTAGCAGTAGTGCCTTGTTGTACGAAGTATCTATCCCGGATAGGATCAATATTGCTGCAAAACGTTCTAATGGTTTGATATATCGGACGGAGAACGGATTGAAAGTAGATGTATTGGATAAGGATCAAAAGAAAATCGGAGACGGTTTCCATTATGGCGCCGATATTATCAATACATCGATGAGTAGAACGATTGATTTGACAGATGAAGATACGTACAAAGATGTAAAGTATATACGTATTACTTCGGAGTCTTCTAACGGATACGATGTTACTTCCTTGTCGGTTCATAGAAGAAGATATTGCCGCATAGCAGAAAATAAGACATCGTTGTCCTTTACGGCTACCACTAACTCTGCTTCTAATGAGCAGGCGATTGATGTACAATATGCCAACTATCCGTTGATGGTAGAGTGCTCCAATTCGAAGTTTACGTTCACTCCTACTGATATGTTTGGAGACTGCGGTAGTTATGGGGTGCAGACGGTATTGGTTACGTACCATGCCGGCGCTACGGCAGGAGATGATAGCGGCGAGTTGTATATTAAGGACAATACCGGCGATACGTTGCAGACGATTACGCTGAGTGCAACCATCAATAAGTCGTCACAAACGATTACCTCCCATAATGTAGCAAGTTCCTATAAGACGACGGATGAAGTTACGTTGACGGTAGCGACCAGTTCCGGTTTATCGAATTTCGAATATACCATCTCGGACGATAAGGTTGCACAGGTGAACGGTTCTAAACTGACGTTCCTGAAAGAAGGACATTTTGATCTCACGATTCGTGAGCCGGGTAATGCCGGTATTGATGCCGTGGAAGAGACGATCTCCAATATTGAGGTGAAAAAAGTTACGCCGACGATCACAGGACCGGCTATTGCGATTGTTACATTGCCGGCTATGTTGGAAAACGTGCCTGTTGGTGCGTATACAGCAGAGGATGATAAGGGTACGGAAGTTACGGGTACGTTTACTTGGAACGGTACTCCGTTGAAGATGGTTGAGGGCACACGTTACCATAGTATCACCTTTACTCCGGATCAACCGGAAGGTAAAGATTGGTATGATAGCAAGACGTTTGATCTCTCTGTAACGGCCGTTAAGGGCGCACAGACGATTGATTGGTCGTCATTCCCGGATGAGAGTTCGCAGGCATGCTCGAAGGCAACCTCGTTCAGCGCTACAGCAAGTAGCGGATTAACGGTGGTTTATACGACCAGCGATTCGGAAATTGCTACCATCATCAATAATAATGAGTTGCACGTGCTCAAAGCCGGTGAGGTAACGATTTATGCGGATCAGGAAGGCGACGATGACTATGCTGCGGCTCCGCGGGTAAGCAAAACCATTACGCTGACTACAGAGACACCGGTAATTGCGACAATGCCGAAAGCGGATACGATTTATGTGAGCCAGAAGTTGGCTATATCGCAATTCCACGACTGGAGTGCGACGGTGAATGAAGAAGCGATTGAGGGTTCGTTTGCATGGAACAATCCGAACATCCTTCCGGAAGAAGGCAAACGTACATATAAGGCTACCTTCACGGGGTCACCTGCGGCTTGGTACGAAACGGTAGAGGTGGATGTAGAGATCGTTTGCCGCCGTTATCCGCAAGAAGTTACGTGGGATTATGAGGGGGGGACGATTTATGTGAATGATGTAATATCCTTCAGCGGTGCTGAGTCAAGTGTAGAGCAGCCGATTCATTATTTGACGTCTGATCTTTCGATTGCTGAAGTGGATGAGGCGCATGGAAATAAACTGATTGTTCATGGTAAGGGTACGATTGAAGTAATCGCTCGTCCGGAAGAGAATGCTATTTATGAGGCAACGGAGCAACGTCGAACCTTGACGATCTTGCCGTTGGCGACGACGGTAACGGCTAATCCGGCTGCGGCTGAGGACCTTACATACGGTCAGGCGCTGAATGCAACGGATGTTGTTGGCGGAACTGTGAAGGGTTCGGATGATGCGGAACTGCAAGGAACATGGTCATGGAATAATGGTGCAGAAGAGTTGAATGCAGGACAGGGTCAAGTGCGTGGTGTAACGTTTACACCGAACGATAGTCATTGGTATGCGACGGCTACAAGTACTGCGACGGTGAATGTGAATAAGGCTACACCTGAGGAAATGGCGAACAATGTGGCGGTTACTTATGGTACAACTGCATCGAGTGTAACGCTGTCCGGATCGGGTAACGGTACATGGAGTTGGAATGACAGCCGTGCAAATGAGACGTTGGATGCAGATCATTATTCATTAGATGTTCGGTTTACTCCGAATGATGGAGATAATTACAATGTACAGAATACGACCGTTCAGGTAACGGTTAATCCGGCAACACCGGATTTGGCATGGACAAAGGCTCCGACAGAATGTCTGACCACAGATGCAAATGTGGTATTTGCTGCGGCTTCGGAAGCCTCGACGGGTGCTATCTCTTATGAGATTGTAAGCGGAACGGGTGTGTCGATTCATCCGACGAGCGGTGTGCTGACGATTACTGAGGCAGGAACGGTGACGATTCAGGCAACGATCGCTGCTACTCGGAACTACGAGAGTCGCTCGATCACGACGAGTCTGACTATTACTCCTCCGAATGTGTTCACGAATGCGACGGGTAACGGTAAGTGGGATGATCCTGCGAACTGGAGCGTAAAAGTGCCGCAAGAGGAGGTACCGGATGTAGTGGTAAGCGGTGAGTTGGTGATCGATGGAGAAGTGACGGTTGGTGATCTGACGATTCAGCCGACAGGTGGTGTGACGATCGTGGATGACGGTAAGTTAACTGTGACCGGTCATAGCAATGATATTCCGGAATACGGCGATATCCACGTCATGGACGATGGTGCGCTTGAACTGGAGAGCGCAGCCGTGCTGGAGGTTCGCCACTTTACGCTGGATGCGAAGTTAGGAGACAATACAGAAGCTAACCCTGCTGCTTCCGGTCAGGTGGAAGGCAAGGAGAAATTGAATGTTAATGGTGATGTTTACTTCCAGATGACTTTTGATCCAAGTGGCAACATTACGTATGGTTGGTATGACTTTGTGGTTCCGTTTGAAGTGGAAGTTTTGAATGGTGTTTACGATGAGCATCTCAACAAACTGACATATGGCGTTGATTACCTTGTTATGAATTATAACGAGCAGAAACGTGCGGTAAAGGGTAAAGACTGGAACGAATATAAAGGTACTATGCAACCGGGCTGTATTTATACGATCACATTTGAGGAGACAAAAACTTGGAATACTTTCATCTTCAAAAAGAAAGCTGGCTCTAATACATGGAGTGACGGTAGTTTTGCAGCAGAATACTCTAGTGTCGGACAAACAGCAGATCGTGGATGGAATGGTTTAGGAAACGGAACATTACAACATCGTGAGTTAAGTGGTTTAGCAGAAGGTACACTTGTGCAGATGTATAATCACACGCTGAATTGTTACGAGCCATTTGAAGCAGAAGAAAAGGCATATGCAGTTGGTACCGCATTCTTCTTACAAGTGGATGGAAACGTTTCGTCAATAGATTTGTCTGCAACAGATGGAACAAAAGAGTTGCGTGCGCCAAAACGAGATGCGGAAACTACGGATAAGTTCCGTTTGGTTCTTGCAGCGGAAAATAGCCAATATACGGATCGTTTATGGTTCTCAGCAGATGAGGAAGCGACAGAAACATATGTGATTGGACACGACGTACTTAAAATGGGTACTCTTACCAGCGCCAAGAAAGCGCAGATGTGGTCCACAAAGGGAGGAAAGAACCTCTGCGATGTAGAAGCAACTTTGAACGGTTCTACGGCGACCACTCCTTTATCGATCTTTGCTCCTGCTGCAGGTAATTACGAACTGACGGTAGAAAAGGCACCGGAGAACACAATGCTGTATCTGACGTACAACGGACGTGCAATTTGGAACTTGACGTACAGTCCGTATGTCTTTGATCTGACGAAGGGAACGACGGAAGGGTATGGACTGAAGATGTATGTAATGCAGGTTGCTACAGACGTAGAAACGGTTAGCGGAGAGCGGTTAGAGGTTAGCGGAAATCGCAAAGTGCTGATTGATGACGTCATTTATATCGTAACTCCGGAAGGAAAGATGTACGATATAACGGGAAAAAGTGCAAATTATTAAGAAATATTTGCGTATATCAAAAAAAAGCAAACAAATATTTGTTGTACTTCGGCACGCCCTTATAAATAAGGAATCCTCCGAAGGTACGGTCGCACAGTTGTGCAAATAGCAATCCTTTTTAATAAAAAACTCAAATAATTTTGGTTTTTTAATAAAAGTCTTGCATATTTCAAATATTTGTTGTACCTTTGCACGCTTTTTTGACTAAATGAAAAGAACGTATTACATACCGACGGTAGAAATCCTTTACGTGAATACAGAGGAGATGATGCTCGGCTCTATGGAGAGTGGAGGTCACTCATCTGTGGGTCAAGCTCCTGAGCGTCGTGATCCGGCGTTCTAATTATCGGAAGAATAAGGTAAAAGGCTGCGAACGGCAGCCTTTTTTCATGGAGGGAGATAAAACTCCAAATAAATTTGATTTTTATCGTTAAATACTTGTATATTCCAAATATTTGTTGTAACTTTGCAACAAATTTAGTGAAACTATGAGCGGGATGCTTGATACATATAATCCGCAAGGCGAGATGGTGATTTACCAGACGGAGGATGGGAAGGCTTCGGTAGATGTGATGCTGGAGAACGAAACCGTGTGGCTGACACAAGATCAAATCGCTGCTTTGTACGGAAAAAGTAAGTCCACGATTAGTTACCATCTCTCTAATATTTTCCAAGAGGGAGAACTAGATGAAAAAGTGGTAGTTCGAAATTATCGAACAACCACTCAGCACGGGGCTATACCAGGGAAGACACAGGTTCATGACAAGGAATTTTATAACCTGGACGTCATTATAGCAGTAGGATACAGAGTTCGGAGTCAGCGAGGTACGCAATTCCGCAAATGGGCGACCGAGCGGCTGAAGGAATATATTATTAAGGGCTTTACGATTGATGCAGAGCGATTAAAAGGCAATGCAGGCGGACAATACTGGTATGACCTGTTAGCCACTATCAAAGACATCCGCTCGTCAGAAAAGGTACTTTATCGCCAGGTTTTGGATCTGTACGCAACGAGTGTGGACTATGATGCCAAGGCGGAAGATACGATTCTGTTCTTTAAGATGGTGCAAAATAAGTTGCATTACGCAACGCACGGACAGACGGCTTCGGAGTTGATTTATCACCGAGCAGATTCGGAACAACCGTTTATGGGGTTGACGACCTTCAAAGGTACGCATCCAACGCAAGCAGATGTAGTGATCGCAAAGAACTATCTGAGTGAAGAGGAATTGAGAAAGTTGAACAATATGGTTTCGGGTTACTTTGATTTCGCAGAGAACCGAGCGATGGAGCACATCCCGACAACCATGCGTGAGTATAGAGAGCTCTTGGATCGAATCCTTTCGGCTAACGGTTCACCGGTATTGGATAACGCAGGAAGTATTTCGGCAGACGAGGCGCGTGCAAAAGCGATTGCAGAGTACCGCAAATACCAAGTACGTGCGCTTACACCGGTAGAACAGGCCTACTACGCTTCCCTGAAAGCAATAGAGGCTACGGCAAAGAAGAAATGATATTATTTGAGATGTTTCGCCCAGCGGCGAAGATAGATTAACCACTCCTCAGCAGTTCTTGCGACGGGGTGGTTTTCTTTTGTGGCACCGACGCAAGTTAAATAGAAATGGGGTGTCGCACACATTGGAGATTGGAGATTGGAAATTGGAGATTGCTTTAGCAGACAAAGCAGATTCTGCTTGTCTTGGACGATGTCGCCGGCATAGGCTTTAGGGATAAAGACGGCAAGGCCGACGGTTTCTTTGGCGTATTTGGCAGAGTCGTTTACGGGCCAATCGGTACCCCATGAGGCGAGGAGAACGCCGTTCTCCAATTGGATATTGGATATTGAAGATTGGAGATTTGCTCCTTTCGCAGGAATGAACTGTACTCCCGTGCAGAGGCCGGAGAGGGTATCGGAGAGGAGGACATCGCAGCGGAGATCACGATGACCGGCACGCATGGTGTAGCGGGTGGTGAGGTCGACGAGGGGACTAGGAACACTAGGATCCCTAGGCGTCCTAGGATTCCAACCGCGGACGGAGACTTCGATAGTGGCCTCATTCTTTGTTTGAGAAACGATTCGTTGACTTCTTTTTGCGACGGGTTCGATGTGAACCATCTTCTTGCCGTTCCAGTATTTGACCGAACCGACACCTACTGTACCGGAGACACGGAGAATATCATCGCCGTAACCTTCGGCAAGAAGGCTGTCGTTGGGATACCAATGACTCTGGGCGAGTTCAAGCTGGGGCTTGCGTTTGCAATAGGGATCGATGGTTTGCTTCTTATCGAAATAGATACGATAGGCCATGAGTTCGGACTCTACCGCTACACCGTGATGATGCAATTGATGGTATGTATCCTCTGCCGGATCGGCTGTCCATTCGGTGATAGGGTAGCAATGACGCATTTTAGCGCCTTCGGAGAGGATGGCGTAACCGGGACGGACACTATCAGTCTCCGTACCGATCTTCCAAAAAGATGTTGCTACTCGCGGGCTACAACCCGCAAGTAGCAAAGCAATCAACGGAATCCCGGTATATCGGAATCCCGGAATACCGAAAGGATTCTTAGTTGCGTGTGACATTCTCAACGGTCGGAGCGATCGTGAAAGCTTCACCTTTCTCAGCGTTGATAGTAACGTTGTCGATGACAAGGCCGTTCGTCTGGCGGAAGATAGCGCCTTCGGTCGCATTCATGGTGATGTTACGGAGTGTGACGTTCTGGATCTTCATCTCCGGTAAGCCATTGAAATAGATCGCACGTTTGATGTTAGCGCCAGTGACATTCTCAATAACGATATTCTTGAAGGCCGGTGTCTCTTCGGATACTTCCGGTGCCTCGGCGTTCATACGGGCAGCCAGTTCTTCTTCGGTCTCTTCACCGGCACCTTTACCGCCGTAGAAAAGGTCAAAGAGCAGACCTTCGTTGGGGATATTGACCATGTTGACGTTCTTGACGTAGATATTCTCCACCACACCGCCGCGACCACGGGTGGATTTGAAACGCAGGCCGACGTCGGTACCGATATAGAGGTTATTACGCACCTCCACATTCTTGATACCACCGGACATCTCCGAGCCGCAGACGAATCCGCCGTGACCATGATAAACGACGCAGTCATCGACTACTACGTTCTCCGTCGGGATGCCGCGGTCACGACCGGGTTTATCCTTACCGGACTTCATGCAGATAGCATCGTCGCCGACGTCAAAAGAGCAATGCGCGATCACGACGTTCTTGCACGATTCAATATCCACACCGTCGCCATTCTGACTGTACCAGGGGTTACGGACATTGACGTTGTTGAGGATGATATTCTCGCAGCACATGGGGTGGAGATTCCATGCCGGACTATTCTCAAAGGTGACGCCTTCGAGGAGGATATTCTTACAATCCACAAAATGGAGCAGTACCGGACGGAGGAAGGATTTCACTACTTGCCAAAGCGAGTCATCTTCGATAACCGGCACGTTCTGATCCAGACAGTAGGACTGCGCTAACAGCGACGCACTATCCGGGTACCAGATGTCGTTGGCTACGATGCCTCCTTTCTCTTTGAGATGTTTCTTCCATTGTCCCGGTGCCATTTTGGATTTCTTAAGCGGTCTCCACCAGTCTCCGTTTCCGTTGAAAGTACCGTAACCGGTGATGGCGATGTTCTCTGCACCACGGGCGTTGAGCGGCGAGGTGCAGCGCTTGGTAGGAATACCTTCGAACCACTCGTCATAGATCTCGTACAGATCGAGGTCATGGGAAAAGACGATGAAGCTGTTCTTCTCCGAATAGAGCCGCACGTTGGACTTGAGGGTGATTGGACCGGTGGTATAGATACCTGCAGGGATGAGGACTGTTCCACCTCCGGCTGCGCTACACTCGTCTATCGCCTGTTGGATGGCATAAGTAGAGAGGTCTACACCGTAAGGATCAGCTCCGTAAGCCACTACGTTGAAAACGCGATTGGGGAACGAAGGAACGGTTACTTTCGGCATGTCGAATGATGCCGACTGAGTGAGCGCGTTGATGTCGCTTTGCTTCGTCGTTTGATAGTCCGACGATTGGCTACAAGCGCCTAGGAGTGCTGCAGCAAGCAGCAAGAGTGTTAGTTTTCGCATAAGTATGTATTTTTAGGATAAATGATTTCTACTAAACTGAGTCCTTCCGCAGGTGCCGAATGACCGGCTTTGCAGCGGTCATGGGCCGCGATGATGTCCGCCAGTCGGGCTTCGGTCATCTTGCCTTTTCCGATCTCAAAGAGGGTGCCAACGACCGCACGTACCATGTTACGCAGGAACCGATCGGCGGTGATGACAAAGGTATATTCTGTTTCGGACTCTTGGATCCACTGCGCCTGTTTGACATCGCAGATGGTGGTTTTCACATCCGTGTGCACGCGACAGAAAGAAGCGAAGTCCTGTTTACCGATCAGGAAACGCGCTGCTTTGTTCATCGCGTCGAAATCCAGTCCCGGCGCTACACGCGTATGGTTGATATAGATGAATGGATCTTTGCGTGTTGTGATCCGGTAATGGTAGGTTCGTTCGATGGCATCGAAGCGTGCGTGTGCATCGTCTTGGACGTGCTGCAGGTCGATGATAGCGATCGAGTTCGGCAAAAGGTTGTTAAGACGTGCGGCGAAATTCGCCGGTACGGCTTTGTCAATATCAAAATGCGCTACCATCTTATCGGCATGCACGCCTGCGTCGGTGCGACCGGCAAAGGTGAGCGGCACGGGTTGACGAAGGATCGTAGCGAAAGCTGCTTCCATTTCCGCCTGCACCGTGTTTCCGTTCGGCTGCGTCTGCGAACCGTGGAAGTCTGTGCCTCTATATGTGAAGGATATAAAATAACGCACGTTATTATTTGTGATTGGTGATTTTTGATTTGTAATTTTTGATTTGCTCGTTGATCTCGGGGGAGAGGTTGGCTTTGTATGCAATGAGGCAAGCACCACCGAGGAGAACAAGGCTGCGCAAGATTGAGTCAGCCCATAGACCGAGAGAGGGGATGTATTGCTGCCAAACGTAGTTAAGACCGAAGACAGCGAGTAACAAGGCTGCAATCATCCACCACTGCTTATCCACGATTCTGATGCGGCAGAGAGGAACGACGGTGCAGATGATAAGGATATAATAGAGGCCGTAAGAAGCGAGGTTGCTGGTTGCGGCTCCGATGATGCCATAGGAGGGGATTAGGAGGTAATTGAGGAAGATGGAACTTCCGGTCAATACGATGGAAAACAAAAGACTGAAGGCGTAAAAACGCGAGTAGTTAAGGGTGTTGAGGCAGATGGTGAACGTGCCTAAGATCAATTGACTGAGGCCCAGGATGAGGACTACATATTTGGCGGAGATATAATCGGCACCATTGGGCAAAATATGGAAGATGAGATCGACGTTGATCCAGATCGCCAATAGGATGAATCCGCCGATGAGGAGCATGTTACGCGTGACCTGGCGAATAAGATGACTGCATTCTTCGCGATTTTGTTCCTTGATGGTGCGTGCCAACTGCGGTGAAGCGATCGCAGAAACGGAGCGGTTCGGAATACTGACCATGACCGCGATGTAGGTAGCAATCGCAAAGATACCGGTACTGTCCAGACCCATCTCCGCCGAGATGAAGAAGGACGAGATGATCGGTGCCAATACGAGGGGTAGGGCATTGACGCTAAGGAACCCCATATAGATCAGATAACGCCGGATGAGCGGTTTATTCGCACGCAGGAAAGACCAATCGGGCCGCAGGTTGATGGGTTTAAGCGAGAAGAAATAGCAGAGGTTGATAAGAGCAGCGATAGCGTAGTTGAGACAGAGTCCTATGACAAAACCGTCCAAAGAGAGGATGTCATGGGCGTAGAGCAGATAGAGGATGAGGAGTCCGATACGAACGCCGAGTTCCCGTACACCGCGAGGAACAACAATGCGCATCAGCACATTGCAGGTGGTCTCAAAGATCGTCTGGTAGAGCATAAAGAAGGCCAAGGGGAGTACGAAATAATAGTACTCCACGAACTTAGGCGACTTATCTCCGAACCAATCGGTGAGCGGCGCTTGGCATGCCCAGAAGATGAGGGCGAAAAGCAGGAAACCGATGAAAGGAACGACCAATGCCCAGAAGAAGAATCCGTGGTCTTCGTCCGTCTCCTTATTATGGAAATAGGGGAAGAAACGAATAATGGAGGCGTTGGTGCCCAGTTGAGCGAGACCGATGAAGAGGGTGGCAGCATCGATAAGCACGCGTGCTAACCCGATCTCCTCTTGGCTGAGGAAACGGGTTAACACGACGAACGTGGTGAAGATACCTACGGCAATGCCGAGGTAGGTAACGATTGTACCACGAATCGATTGCTTAGCGATGACGCCCATCCTGTAAAAGTACGATTTAACGATTTACGATGTACGATTTATTTGATTTCAAGGAGCTCTACCTTGAAGATAAGGGTTGCGAAGGGCGGGATGGCACCACCGGCACCACGCTCACCGTAACCGAGTTGGTACGGGATGTAAAGCATGTAGGTAGAACCGACGGGCATCAGTTGCAGACCTTCGGTCCAACCTTTGATCACTCCGTTCAACGGGAACTCGATCGGTTCACCGCGTTGGTAGCTGCTGTCGAAAGTTGTACCATCGACGAGTTTTCCTTCGTAGTGCACTTTAACGGTCGATTCAGCGGTCGGTTTAGCACCTTCACCTTGAACCAATACTTCATATTGCAGACCAGAAGCGGTAGTCTTTACTTCCGGACGTTTTGCGTTCTCTTCCAAGAATGCTTCACCCTCTGTCTGTGCTTTCTCCGCTTCCTTTGCCATTTGTGCTTGTGCAAGCGGTTGCAACGTCTCGTTCATGTACGTAGCAATAGCGTTCGGATCCACATTAGCGGTATCCAGATAGAGACCGTTGATGAATCCTTGACGAATGAGGTCAAAGTCCGTCTCGAGGCCATCAATACCCATCAGGCCGCTTTCGCGTTCCTGTTCACGAATCATCCGGCCGCACATCTGCGCATTATTAACGAGTTTCTCGTCGATGTCATAGGCTTCAGCCTCCACTTCGATGCCGTTGTACGAATCTTCGAGTGCACCTACGAAAGCATCTACGGTTTCTGCGGTGCTGTCGTTAGCCAGAAACATCATCTTAATCTGCAAACCGGTCATGTAGCCAGCGAAATAGTTGAGCGAATCGATCTGCGTTTTAGGGTTAACTGTTTGTGTCGTGTAGTGACGACTGTTGCTGCATGCTACAATAGCGAAAGCAGCTAACAAAAAGATACTAATCTTTTTCATTTTAGATTTTAAATTTTAAATTTATTGTTTTACTCAATTCCTAAAAGTTCTACGGTAAAGATGAGGGCAGCGTAGGGAGGAATGGACGCACCGGCACCGTGCTCACCGTAAGCGAGTTGGTATGGGATGAAGAATTTGTACTTCGATCCTACGGACATCAGTTGCAGACCTTCGGTCCAACCTTTGATGACACCGTTCAACGGGAAAGCAATCGACTCACCGCGTTTATAACTGCTGTCAAAGACTGTGCCGTCGATGAGGGTTCCTTCATAATGTACGCGAACGTTGTCGGTGGCTTTTGGTTTCTGACCGATAGTAGCTTCCAGTACTTCGTACTGCAAACCACTTGCGGTGGTTTTTACTTCCGGACGTTTTGCATTCTCTGCCAGGAATTTCTCGCCTTCTTCTTTTGCCTTTGCGGACATATTCATCACGAAGTCGATACCGGCTTTGAACTCCTCATAGTTGAGTTCTTTCTCTCCGTATTGCATCAAGTACTGCGCAACGGAGGTGCCTAATTGAAAAGATAAAGAATTTTGATTCATATTATTTGTTATTTAAAATTGCTGCATAGCGAGATAGGTATTTACCGAGGATATCGAACTCGATATTGACGACCGTACCCGGTTGGATATATTTGAAATTGGTGTTTTCGTGCGTGTACGGGATGATGCAAACGGACACGTAACCTTTGTCGCCTTTGATGTCCGGTTCGCACACCGTGAGACTTACACCATTGATGGTGACCGATCCTTTATCCACGCAGAAATAACCGCGTTCGATCATTTCACGGGAAGAGTCATATTCAAAGCGGTAATACCAGCTTCCGTCGGTTTCTTTTGCTTCGATACAGACGGCTTTTTGGTCCACGTGGCCTTGCACGATGTGTCCGTCTAACCGACCGCCCATGAGCATGGAGCGCTCTACGTTGACAAAGTCACCGACTTGCAAGTTATCGAGGTTGGTGAGCCGAAGCGTCTCCTGCATCGCGGTGACGGTATAGAGGTCACCTTCTATCTTCACCACCGTCAGGCACACACCATTATGAGCAATCGATTGATCGATGCTTAACGGTTCGCCATAAGGGTTGCGAAGCGTGAAATGTTTATTGGTTTGCTCAGTCTCGATCTTAACGACCTGAGCCATGGTTTCTACGATTCCTGAGAACATACAAATAGTTTTTTATCGGAAAATCCAGTTTTAACAATACGCCCATATAGACGAATAATAACAATGTGCCGACGAGCATGGACTGCAGCATACGCATACCGAGTGCATAACGGCATGCGTAGTAGGCTGCCAAGAGCACGATGGTGAGCACGGTATATAAGCCGATACGCTTGAGGTCGTAAGGGATAGGTGCCTTGCGTTGACCGATGAAGTAAGACAGGCACATGATAACAAAATAGCAGACGAGGCTGCTTCCGCAACTTGCCCAATAACCGATCAACGGTACACCGATGACTTGAATGAGCAGCGTAATCACTAAACCAATGATGGAGAAATAAGCACCCCATTTGGTCTCATCGGTCAGTTTATACCAGAAGCTGAGGTTGAAATAGATGCCTTGGAAGACATAGGTCCAAAGGACTACCGGTACGATCTGCAAGCCGTCCCAATAACTGCGGGAGATGATGAACTTGAAGATATCCAGATAGAAGATCACACCGAGCAGGATGAGGTACGAGAAAATGACGTAGTACTTCATTCCGTCAGCGCAGGCTTCGACGGAGTTCCGGTCCTTATGCTTGGCGAACACAAAAGGTTCGTAAGCGTACCGGAAGGCCTGGGTGAACATCATCATCACCATCGCTACCTTGAAACAAGCGCCGTATATACCGAGTTGCGTCTGGGCATCCTCTCCGGTGTACAGATAAGGGAAGAGGATACGGTCGAGAGTCTGGTTCATGATACCGGCTACACCGAGCACAAGCAGGGGTAGGGAGTACCGTAACATCGCGCCCAAGATCGACCAGGAGAACCGACCGCCTTTTGGGAAGGTGAACGGCAGCAGACAAAGCGTCTGGATGGTGGTAGCAAGGATGTTACTGAGGAAGACATAGAACACGTCGGTCTTGCCCAATACCACGATGAACAGGATCGTGAAGGCGATGTTGAGCAGAACGAACAGCAGTTTGAGTCCGGCAAAAAGGAAAGGCCGTTTCTGTTGCCGCAAGTAGGCAAAGGGGATGCAGGCAAAGGCATCGACGGCTACGGTAGCGAACATCATCGCGATGAACTCCGAATGGTCGGAATAGCCGAGCACGTTTGCGATCGGTTGCTGGCAAGCGATGACGAGTGCCGCAAAGAAAGCGCTGGACGCAAAAAGCGTGACGTAAGCCGTGCGGTACACATTCTTGGCATCGTAGTCATCGCGGTTGGCAAAACGGAAGAAACCGGTCTCCATGCCGTAGGTAAGAAGGACTAACAGCAGTGCCGTCCATGCATATAGGTTGGTGACGATACCGTAATCCGCTTCACTGGCCAGTTTATAGGTGTACAGCGGAACCAACAGGTAGTTGAGAAACTTACCTATTATCGAACTTAACCCATAGATGGCGGTGTCCTTCGCCAAGGATTTCATCTCACTCATGGCCTGCTACACAAATTACAATCTCGCCTTTAGGCGGTGTTTGTTTGAAATGGTTGATTAACTCCACTAATGTACCACGTACCGTCTCTTCATGCACCTTACTGATTTCCCGTGTGACACTGGCTTTGCGTTCTTCGCCGCACACCGGAATCAGTTGTTCCAAGGTCTTGACTAACCGGAAAGGAGACTCATAGATGATGAAGGTCTGATCCAATTGCGCCAAGTACTGCAGACGGGTCTGCCGACCTTTCTTCTGCGGCAGGAAGCCTTCAAAATAGAAGTGGTTATTGGGTAAGCCGGAGTCCACCAAAGCCGGTACGAAAGCAGTCGCACCCGGCAGACATTGGATCTCAATATCCGCTTCGGCTGCGGCGCGTACCAGGAAGAATCCCGGGTCACTGATAGCCGGTGTACCGGCATCGGAGATCAAGGCGATGTTGGCACCTGCTTTGAGTCGTTCTACGATATCAGCGCTGGTCTCGTGTTCATTGAACTTATGATGACTCTTGAGCGGCGTGTGGATATCGAAATGCTGCAGCAAGATACCACTTGTGCGTGTATCTTCTGCGAGAATCAGATCGACGGACTTCAGCACCTCAATGGCACGGAAGGTCATATCTTGCAGGTTACCAACCGGTGTCGGAACGATATACAGCATTTATCCGAAGCGACGATGAAGGGTTACTATAAACTGTTGATACGTGCTACTGTCTGCATCCCATTGGAAATGGGTCATGATATAGCTGACGGCCTCATCGAAGGAGCGCAGTGCGTTCAGATCCGTTAAGGTGCGTTGCATCAATTCGGCATTCTGGCCGAAGAGTTCGCGTTGATAGAGGAAACGGTCTCCGAGCGAGATCGCTTGACGGATATCGTCCACCGGTTTACCATACAGCACGGCTTTCGATGCCTGCGGCTCGTCAAATAACTCAGGTGCCGGTTTGGGTTCCGGTTCTTTGACCGGTTCTTCGGGAATAACCGGTTCCTTAACGGGTTCCGGCTCTATAACCGGTTCGGGCTCTTGCTCGGCAGGCGTCTCAGGAACAACCGGTTCTGCCGGTTTTTCCACTTCCACCACTTTCTCCACGATTTTCTCTACCACCTGAGGTTCGGGTTGAGGTTGATTTTGCAATGCCTCCACCTTCGCCTCCAGGGTAGCGATACGTTGTTCTTGAGCCGCCAGACGCGCCTCAAGGGATTCGAAATATTTGATTAATTCTTCCATAAGAACTTATTACGCGGTCATCTTTTTCAGTTTCTTAAGCAGCGAGAACATGATGATAGCGCTGACGAGACAGAGGGCAATGAGGATAGCCCAGTTGTACATCAACGGAATCTTGTTCCACAGCATCGAAGGAATGGAACTGAGGTAGTTACCGATCGCAGTAGCTGCAAACCAACCACCCATCATCAGACCTTTATACTTCGGAGGAGCCACTTTGGTAACGAAAGAGATACCCATCGGGGAGAGTAACAACTCAGCGATCGTCAGGGTGAAATAGGTGGAGATGAGCCATGCCGGTGACAAGATACTCTGTGTGCCGTTACCCAGATCCATCGGGGAGATGAGTGAACGGGAAGCGAGTGTGATGACGCCGAAACCAAGTGCAGCTACCAACATACCCCAAGCGATACGAGCGGGAGCACTGATCTCTTTACCTCTTCTTTCCAAAGCCGCAAAGAACGCCATGCTGAACGGAGTGAGTGCCACTACAAAGAACGGGTTGAACTGCTGGAAATCAGAAGCCTGAACATGCAGCGGATTTTTAGTGTTTAACGACAGCCAGATAGCGCCTCCCCACAACGCTAAGGTGGAGAAGGCCAAGATCAGGCGGTTACGAATCTCTTTGGACTGGAAAGTAGCAAAAGCGGTGTAAACGGATGCTGCGATCAAAGCCAACGAGAAGATGTTAAAGCTGAAACGAAGCGGTCCACCTACGGTTAGGTTCGTATATTTCTTAGCGAAGAACGTAAGTGCGGCACCATTTTGGTGGAAAGCCATCCAGAAGAAGATCACTACACCGAAGACGAGTAAGAGCGCTACGATACGGTCTTTGGTCTGCTTGGGCGTTAACTCAACGGTTTGCGTCGGGCTTGCCACTTTGACTTGTTTAACCGTTACGTCAGCATGCTTGAACCATTTGCGGCATGCGAAATAGATGATAGCGGACAGAACCAATGAACCGCAAGCAACACCGAAGCATAAGCCGTAAGCGTTATACAAAGCATCCAAATATGCGGGATCGGTGCAACCGGCGTCATAGACGAAACCGTATTTCGCCAGGTGCATGTTGGTGATCCAACGCGCCATTGAAGGAGCAAACATTGCACCGATGTTAATAGCCATGTAGAACAAAGAGAAAGCAGCATCGCGGCGATCGGAATACTTGGGATCGTCATAGAGGTTACCTACCAATACTTGCAGATTACCCTTGAATAGACCAGTACCCAGAGAAACGAGTCCCAGACCACCGAACATCACTACTTTACCGACTGTGTCGGGTGCGGTGGGGATGGCCAAGGCCAGATAGCCCAGGAACATCGTGATCATACCGATCACAACACACTTGCCGTAACCGATCTTATCTGCGATAAAACCACCTAACAGCGGGGAGAAATACACGATCGCAAGGAAGATAGCGTACACTTGTCCGGCGGCAGCTTCTGTCCAGCCGAATTTCGCTTGCATAAACAACGTGAAGATGGCTAACATCGTGTAGTAGCCGAAACGCTCACCGGTATTCGCCAAGGCGAGCGCAAATAATCCTTTTGGTTGATTTTTAAACATAAACTATAATTTTAAAATTTTAATTTTCAACTATTTCACACCAGTGGTGCGTATCTTCTGCACGACCGAACTGGATATCGCGTAGGGCGTGATAGAGTTCGCTCAGTACCGGTCCCGGTTCATTGCCGAATAAATAGGTCTTTCCTTTCTCCGGATCCAGCACTTTATCAATCGGCGAGATCACGCAGGCTGTTCCACATGCTGCACCTTCACTCATCTCACTTAACTCCTCCAGCCGTATATGCCGTCTCGTCACTTTCATTCCCCGTTCCTTGGCCAAGGTCATGAGGCTGTCGTTGGTGATGCTCGGTAGGATAGCGCTTGATCTGGGTGTGAGGTACTCATTGCCTTTGATGCCAATGAAGTTAGCCGCTGAACACTCGTCGATATACCGATGATGTTTGGCATCAAGGAACAAGCAGTCGTATCCTAAGGCATGTGCCGCTTCGGTTGCACGGAACGAGGAGGCGTAGTTTCCTCCCACTTTGAACTGACCTGTTCCCAATGGAGCGGCACGGTCCACATGGCGGTTGACGATAAACGTCGTGCAGTGGAACTTACCCGGATAGTAAGGACCGATAGGCGAAGGGATGACGATGAACTCAAAATCTCTTCCCGGTCCTACACCCAGACGCGGTGTGGTACCGATTAGTAACGGGCGGAAATACAGGGTCGCACCGGTTCCATAAGGCGGTACGAGATCGATGTTCTTCTCCAAAGCCAAGTGTATCGCTTTGCCGAAGATCTCCTCCGGTACCGGTTCCATAAACAAACCCTCTGCACTCTTCGCCATTCGTTTCGCATTCTCTTTCCAACGGAAGATACGAATCTTCCCGTCCACACCTCGAAACGCTTTCAATCCCTCAAAAGCTTCCTGTCCGTATTGCAGACAAGTAGCCGATACATGCAAATGCAGGTATTTGTCCTTTGTGGCGTATGGTTCCTCCCATGCTCCCTCATGATACGCCGAGCGAACGATATATTCCGGCTCGGTATAATGAAATCCCAATTTACTCCAATCGATATCTCGTTTCATTTCCGTATTCAAACAATGTATCCAATATACTTTTTCCGTCTCCAAAAGAACGGTTCAATTCTTCGTTTTTCCAATCCGTGGTGGACTTGTATGCAAAGCCTTCTATGGGTTTGGGACTGTTGAGCAACAAAGCCATGATCGTCTCGTGAATAGCGTTGTTATAGTCCCATAAAAACCGATATTCGTGTTCATAGAACGGTTTTAGAAACTCTGCATAGTAGTCAAAGAACGGTGTGTGCTTGTATGCCGAGACCAGACTGATCCAGTGTTGGTGTTGCCATCGGGTCTGATAACTGATCTCGATATCGCGTGTGAACTGCTTATGTTCCACTTTCTTCACCGGAACGGTGAGACGTATCTCATCTCCGTTAGCGCCGGTGATCGTGCAGCGGTTCCGGCAGGTCTGTTTCTCAAAACTCTCCCAACCTTCTATCTCCACCGTTTCGGGTGCGATGAGGTACGCTTTGTACCACTCGCTCGGTGCCATATATGCGACAGGCAGCGTCATCAGCAGTTCGTCACCCGTTTCCCGATTCGATTCCAGCGGATACGGCCTTTGTCTTTGTCAATACTGAGCCAGATGAAGATCGGTCGTCCGACGATGTGATCTTCCGGCACAAATCCCCAGTAACGGCTGTCAGCACTCTTATGGCGGTTGTCACCCATCATCCAGTAGTAGTCCATTTCAAAGGTATATTCCTCTCCGATCTTCATCGGCTTGAACTCATAGGCATCGGCGATGCGCCGGTAGATCCAGTAGTTCTCCTCCGTGATCAGGATCTTATCACCTTTCTTAGGAATATAGATGGGTCCGTAGTCGTCTCGTGTCCAATCGTTGTGTCCTAAGGGATACACTTCTCCTTCCGCGTCACGTTCCACTTCAATGGCCGTAATATGACTATTCTTCTCCATCTGCGCCTTCATCTCTTTGGTCAACGGGAAATGGTAAGAACCGTTGGGACCGCGTTGACGGTCATCCAGACTGATCTCCAGTTTATCCAGGTACTTGGCACTCAACGGTGTTCCGTCGGTGAAGACGAAGTAGTTGTATTGTACGCCTTCCCGTTCCGGTTCCGGTACCCAAGCACTGTCACTCATCGTCCAGATCACGTTTTCGATGATCTTCAAACTGTCTCCCGGTTCGCCTACACAACGCTTGACGTAGTTCTCCCGACGATCAACCGGTCGCACTTTCAAATGCTGAAAATCTTTCTGTTTCACCGGAATACCGAACCGTGCCGATAAGGCATGGTATCCGTATTTCTCCGCCATATATTTGAGCGTGTAGTAATCCGGATTTTCTATACCGGCGATGACAGTATCTCCGGCAGGGAAATTAAACACCACGATATCGCCTTTCTGGGGATGCGTCCAACCTTTGAGACGCTTGTAATTCCAATGCGGGTGATAGAAATAACTCTGTCCTCCACCTAACCAACTCGGCATCGTGTGCTGTACCAACGGCATGGATAAAGGCGTCATCGGTACACGGGGTCCGTATCCCATCTTATCCACATACAGAAAGTCTCCTACCAGCAAGGATTTCTCCAAACTGGAACTCGGGATCTGGTAGTTCTGGAAGATATAGAGGTTGATGAAATACACCGCTACCAGTGCAAACACGATCGCATCTACCCATGAGAGAATGCGGAATAACCAGGGTCTGGTCTCTTTGTACTTATGCCACCACGTCCATTTGATATACTTGGTGGTAAAAGCATCGATGATGACGGGTAATAGTAGCAGCCATCCCAAGCTGGCCCAATCTCCCCATGCGACCCAAAAGATGAAGATCACATACAGTGTTCCCCATATGCCGGCACGAATCCATCCGCCGCGTTTGGTAGCCGCAATGCGCTCCTTTAAGGAAGCTAAAACAATGTTTTTTATTTCTTTCCAATCTTTCATAATCTAACCATTTCTTCCGCTGCCAAAACAGCACCTAATGCAAAACCTCTACGACCCTTGGCGATGTGGGTGATCACGATCGTATCCTCTTCACTGTCCCATCTCACCTCATGCGTGCCCGGCACTTCCCCTTCTCGAATACTCTCTATAACAACATCCGTGCCAATCTGCTCCGCTAGTGTCTTCGCTGTACCGCTGGGTTTGTCCAGTTTGTGAATATGGTGGGTCTCCGTAATGGAAGGCGTGTACTGCGGTTGGTCTTTCATCGCCGCGGCTAATTCTTTGTTGAGCTCAAAGAAGAGGTTCACTCCTACGGAGAAATTGCTTTTCCATACCAGCATCGGTTTCTGATGAATCCGCTTGTCTTCTTCCATCAGCGCAGCGGCATCCCAACCTGTACTTCCGCATACCACCGGCACTCCTTGCTCCCATGCCTTACGAATATTGGTTTCTGCCGTTGACGGGGTCGTGAACTCAATTGCCACTTCCGCGTCTTTCAGATCAAACGCGTCACCAACGTCAATATGTGCCACGATTTCGTGACCTCTACTCAGGGCGATATCCTCTATCATATGCCCCATCTTTCCGTATCCGATAATAGCTATCTTCATTTCTTTACACAAAAATCGCGCAAAGGTACAAAAAAAAAATGACATATGCAAGCATATGCCATTCTTTTCCGTTATTTCGCTTATTTCCGTCAATTTTTCCACATCCAATGTGTAATTTTTTCTACGAATTCCGGGATATCGGTCTTTCCGTCATTAATGATCGTCAGATCTCCCTTATGAACTTTTTGTGCGCGTATACGAGCGCGTACATTATTTATATTTACGTCCGAAGCGATGTCCTGATAGTCCCGGTGGATGGTGCGTGCGATGCGGATATCTTCCGGTGCGTCCACAACGATCACTTTATCACACAGCGTATCCATTCCGGCTTCATACAAGATAGCGGATTCTACGAAGATGCAGCTGTTGGCTGTTAGCTGTTGGCTCTTGGCTTTTATATCGTTCTTGACGGCAGGGTGAACAATCTGATTCAATGCCTCAAGCAACGCCTTATCGGCAAACACCCGTTGACTCACATAGGCGGTGTTGTACTTCCCGTCCACAAACGCCTCTTCTCCCAATAATCCGATAATCGCCTTTTGCACGGATTCATCTTCTGCGATGATTCGCTTGGCTTCGATGTCACAGTCATAGACGACAAAGCCGCGCTTTGCCAATTCCCGTGCGATAGTTGATTTACCGCTTCCTATACCTCCTGTGATGCCTATGGTCTGCATAGATAACTTGGTCCGGTTCTAAACCGGTTAGAATTGGAAATAAATAAACGGTTGCATCTCTGCCGATACAAACTGATAGATGATTACTAAGGCTACACATACCACGATCGTCATGAGCCATAACGGCATAGCGGTGAACCACAGCCGGTAACGTCTCTTCCAGTTGGTGGGTAGCCAGTGAATAATCATGCCGACCACGAACATCGCTACCACCCAGCGGTACTCCCACAGAAAATCCGGTATCATGGCGCTGTTCCATGCCCCACCGATCTGGTTTACCATGTTCTTGGCCGTACTCCATGCCACTTCATTGGCCGTCGCCGGGTCCAGGTTACTGCTGCTGCGGAAGAACAGACGGGTGAAGGTGATAAACGCAAAGGTCTGAGCAATCGCCCAAGAGACACCAAGACCTTTGGTCCACTTACTGTCTTTTCCTTTGCACAGGAAATAGATATACCGTATCGCCGTTCCGATCCACACGATCGCTGCCCAGATGGCAAACAAACGCCAAGCGGGTTGGTTCGTGCTGTAATCGGCATAACCGAGCCCCATGGTAAGCAGGGTCATCAAACCAAAACGAATATGCCAGTTCATCTCCCGCCAGATCTTATTGACGATCATTCCGATACCGTTGATGCCGCCCCAGATGATGAAGTTCCAACTGGCACCGTGCCATAAACCACCCAACACCTGCGTGATAAACGAGTTGAGGTTGGAGTAGAGCAGTTTGCTGGAAGAAGCCGTAGAATCGGCATGCCGATCCCAGATGAACACACCTACCATGAATGCCACAAAAGGCACCATGATCCAGATCCACCAGCCGGTGAGTGCTGACGAGACAACAGCGATCACCAACCACCATATATATGTTCCTTTGCCGATTCGTCTATTACCGCCCAACGGGATATACAGATAGGTCTTGAGCCAGCGACCCAGCGACATATGCCATCTTCTCCAGAACTCCTGCGGGTTCTGCGACTTGTACGGACTGTTGAAGTTCATCGGCAGGTAGAATCCCATCAGCAAGGCGATGCCGATCGCGATATCCGTGTAACCGGAGAAGTCCGCATAGACCTGCAAGGAATAGGAGAACAGCGCAAACAGGTTCTCAAAACCGGAGAACAGAAGCGGATTATCAAACACCCGATCGATGAAGTTCACCGCCAGATAGTCCGACAGAATGATCTTCTTAGCCAAACCGTTTAGGATCCAGAAAATAGCGATACCGAACATCCTTCGGCTGAGCCGGTAAGGTTTGTATAACTGCGGCACGAACTCTTCGGCACGCACGATAGGTCCGGCTACCAGTTGCGGAAAGAAACTGACGTAGAACCCGAAGTCCAGGATGTTCTTCACCGGTTGGATACGTCCGTGATAGACGTCAGAGGTGTAGGAGATGACCTGGAAGGTATAGAACGAGATACCGACGGGCAGGATAATCTGATCAACGATCGTCACATGTGAACCGGTGAGGTCGTTGAACATGTTCGTGAAGAAATACGCGTACTTGAAATACGCTAAGATTCCCAAATCAATGATCACAGATAGGATCAAATAAACTTTGGCTGTTAGCTTTTGGCTGTTGGCTTTTATTCGTTCAGCGATTAACCAGTTAGCGATCGTCAGGAAGATGAGAATGGTCAGGAATACACCGCTGGTCTTGTAGTAAAAGAAACAACTGACGACGAGCAAAAAGATGTTACGGCTGTGCAGCCTGCTTCTACTGCGACGTGACGCGTCATCTTTCGCTCCCACCTCCATGATCAACGCAAACAACGCAAACACTAGTGCGAAGAATGCCCAGAAATAGAACTGCGTGAACAGTAAAGGCGAATCCGGGTTAAAGGCGAATATGTGCTCAATCAAGTCCATTTAAGATCCATTCCGAAATCGCCTGGCCGGCTTTTTTAGCACCTTTCCGGGTGAAGTGAATACCGTCATTTCCGGCCCAACCGTTCTCTTTCCATCTCAGCATACTACCGGCACCGCCCATCCAGTTATTCAAACTGAAATAGGCGATATTCTCCTCAAGGCACATCTTCCTCAGCAACTTATCCATGTATGCCACCATCGGATAACTCTGCCAAACACCGTCTTTCAGGCGCATCATGTCGCTGGGACCGATAAAGAGGATATCTGCTTGCGGCGCACATTGCCGCAGATAACGGATCTGTTCCCGATACCCTTTGATGAACCCACGAATCGTCTCCGGTTTCTCATTGGACGGAATAGCGTTTCCGCCGAACTGCATGATAATCAACTGCACGTTTTCCTGTTGATAAAACGATGCCAAGAGTGCACTATCCATCTTAGTGAACACCATTCCCAGACAACCTCGCATCGGGATATTATCCACGATCACACCGGTGTCGGTCTCTTGCGAAATAGCATAGACGAATCCTCGTCCCGTCAGATGCACCGTGTCGCCGTTCGTGGTCCATTCGATGGTACTGTCAGCAAACACCCGCCATCTGTCGTAATGAGCACTGGGCACCTGCGGTTTGCACATCGCGATCACGTCTTCACTGCCGCTTACCAGACTATCCGCCATAACGGCCACTTGTCCCATCACACCGTACAGATGATCCTTGCGTTGCGTCTTCTTGGGCCCATAGACGAGGTAGCGTTTAGGTCCTTGTTGCGGTGTGATCACCTTACCGTTCATGCGAATCTCCTGCCGCACGGTGTTGGTAGGAATCGTCTGCGCTAACGGCATCAGACCGACACCGCGTCCACCGAAACGTGCCTGCAATCCTTCCCGGATCTGCTGGGTGATCCGGTCTTCTTCGATCTGGCTGTCCCCGTAATGGAGTACACGCACTACCCGTGTTCCCGCCTCCGACAAGGAAGCATAGAATCGGCTTAAGAAAATACGGCTGTCCGTCGTAGAATCCACTTCTATCTTCGGCGGAAGAACCGGTTTAGGTGTTTCTTGAATAGCGGTATCCGGTATAACTACGGTATCCCGGTATTCCGGTATAACGGTATTCCGGTATTCCATTGAATCTGAATCCTGAATGCTGACTTCTGACGGCTTTCCCATCACCTCTGACAGCGTAGGCCATCTTACTTCCGTTCCGGCAATAGAAACCCGGCCGGGCAACACCACACATAAGGCTGCCAGACTCACCAGTAAACCGGCGATGAACAGAAGAACTTTATAAGGCCTCATCTTATCGTTTCCACAATGAACGGCTGAACAACAACAGGATCGTAAAGATCTCCAAACGACCGATCAACATCACGAATGTCGCTACCCATTTGGCTACATCCGGCATGGCTTCGTAACAACCGCTGGATCCCCATTGACCGATAGACACACCTACGTTTCCGATCATCGACACACCGATACCAATCGCTTCATCAAAACCGATACCGCAGGCACAGAAACAGATCGATGCCAGCACGATCGTAAGCGCATAGAAGAAGACGAAGGCGACGATGTTACTGGTAGCCGACTCACTCATCGTCATGCCGTTGAATCGAACCGGAATGACCGCATTCGGGTGAATACGCCGTTTGATCTCGGCATTAGCTGACTTGGCAAAAATAGCCAGACGCACCCATTTGATACCACCGGCCGTCGAACCCGACGCACCTCCGGTGAGCATCAGGAAGAAGACGATCATCCACAGCACAGGTGGCCAGATCATATAATCCGACGCCACAAAACCGGTACTGGTGATCGTAGAAACAGACGTAAATAGACCTAAACGGATACTGTCTATCTGGTGGGTATGAATCAGCAGACCGACCGCCAAGATGATACCGGCGATCAGGCACGCACCTACGTACCACCGCGTCTCCTCGTCCTTGATCATTCGTTTGGGTTTGCCTCGGAACAGATAGATCAACTGCGTAAAGTTGATACCCGACAGGAGCATAAAGCCCATCACGGTCCATTGGATGGCCGGACCGTAACTCATCAAACTGTCGTTATGGGTTGCAAAACCACCGGTAGAGATTGTACTCATCGAATGGCAAACGGAGTCGAAGATATTCATTCCGAACAGCCATAACATGATGCCTTCTCCGATGGTGAGCAGGATATACGTCAACCACATATGCTTGGCGGTGTCCGCAATTCGGGGACTGAGTTTCTCGTAACTCACACCTGTCACTTCGGCGCTGTACAGCTGCATGCCGCCTAAACCGAACATCGGCAGGATCGCCACACTCAGCACGATGATACCCATACCGCCGATCCACTGCATCAACGCACGCCAGAGTAAGATCGAATGCGTCTGCGCCGCTACATCGGTGAAGACGGTGGAACCGGTGGTCGTAAATCCGGCCATAGTCTCGTACCAGGCATCGGTGAAACTCGGTAACGCACCGCTTAACCAGAACGGTAACATGCCGAACAACGAATAGACGAGCCATACCGCGGCTACAATCACATATCCTTCCCGTTCACCGACCCGTTTCTCGGCCTTGCGACCTGCTCCTAACATCCACCAGCTGCTGATCCACGTGATCGCACTTGCCGCTATCCATGCTCCAAAATCCGGGTCTTTGTACCACCACGCAACGAAGGTAGGCACTAACATAAACAGTGCCTCCAGCGTGGTTAACACGCCCATCGTCTTAAAGACTAACTTCCAGTTGAATGTTCGTGTCATTTGAATAGTTTCTCTAAGTTACGGATCACGTGACTCTTGCAGAAGATGATCACTAAGTCGCCGTTGATGATCTGGGTGTCACCGTTGACGAGGATACCTTCCCCGGCACGTACGATACCACCGATATTGGCTTCCTTCGGGATATCCAGATCTTTCACTTTGTTCTTCGTGATCAAGCTTCCGTCTTTGGCTTCAAACTCCACAATCTCGGCATCGGCACTCGTCAGATTATGCACCCCGCGTACACTCGCATCCAGTAACATCTGGTAGATATAGCTGGCAGCGATCGTCTTCTTGTTCAGTACCGCACCGATATCCAGACCTTCCGCTAACGGAATATAATCGAGGTTCTCCACTTCGGCGATCGTCTTACGAACACCGAAACGGTTCGCCGCTAAGCAAGCGAAGATATTCGCTTCGCTACTGTCCGTAACCGCTACAAAAGCGTCCGCATCCTGGATGCCTTCTTCCTTGAGCACCTCCATATCGGAACCGTCGGCGTTGATGATCAGCGCATTAGGCACTTTCTCACTCAACTTTCGGCAGACATCACGGTCCTTCTCAATGATCTTGATGTTCATCTCTTTGCCTAATTCCGTTGCCGCTTTACGGGCGATGCGGCCACCTCCGAAGATGATCACATTCTTGATCTCCCGTTTGGTCTTACCTAACTCTTCCCGCATGTACTCCATGTACTCTTTGGGACACATGCAGTACACCATATCGCCTTCTTCCACCGTGTCATGACCTCTCGGAATGATCGTCTCGTTACCACGCTTAATCGCCACAATACGGTATTTACCGTGGTTATAGACACCCGACGCAAACGCTTTTCCCAAAATCTTAGCCGTCGAACGGATCTTAATCACGCACAGCTCCATGCCGCCTTGGCCCAGATGCAGATGGTATCGCATCCAGTTGGTGCGCAGACTCTCTTCGATCTCATTGGCGGCCAGCACCTCCGGATAGATCAGGTGGTTCAGACCCATGTTCTCGAAGAACTTACGGTTCTCCGGCAGCAGGTATTCGTAGTTGTCAATACGCGCTAACGTGCGTTTCGCACCCACTGCATTCGCAATGAGGCACGCCGTCATGTTCTCTGACTCGTTCGGCGTAACGGAGATGAACAGGTCGCAGTCCTTCACTCCCACGTCCCGTTGGTCGTGGATAGACGTCGGATTTCCGACTTTGGTCAACATGTCGTAGTTGGCACTCAGGTCACCCAGACGGTCCGAGTGCTCGTCTAACAACGAGATCTCCATGTTCTCACGACTCAGCAGTTTTGCCAAGTGCGTACCTACTTCTCCAGCGCCTGCAATAACGATTCGCATATTCCCTCCTTGTCTAATTTAAGCATATGATAAAGCTCTTTGGTAGAGCCGTGTTCTACAAACTGATCGTTCACTCCCAGACGGATCACATGAGGCGTATAGCCGTGGTCAGCCATCCATTCCAGCACTGCACTACCCAAACCACCTGCAATCACACCATCCTCTGCCGTTACGATCGTCTTGAATTGCTGACCCACTTCATGTAGTATCTCCTCATCCAGCGGTTTTAACCACCGCATATCGTAATGGGCAATAGATAGAGAAGAAGGTGCATTAGCCTCTAACCTTTCGCCTTTAGCCATTTCGATCGCATCAGCAACAGCGTTGCCAATAGAGCCGATACTCAGCACCGCAAAATCCGTTCCTTCCCGCAGTTTGACACCCTTTCCGTATTGTACTTTAGCCTCTAACCTTTCGCCTTTAGCCGTTCGTCCTCTCGGATAACGAATTGCTACCGGCCCTTCTAAAGTCTCCGCCAGATCCATCATCTGCCTCAAATCCTCTGCCGTTCTCGGTGCGCAGATCTGCATGTTCGGGATCGGTCGCAAGTACGCCAGATCCAACAACCCGTGGTGTGTTGCTCCGTCGTTACCCACAATTCCCGCTCGGTCAATACAGAGCACTACATGCAGGTTCTGCAGCGCCACGTCATGCACGATATTATCGTACGCCCGTTGTAGGAACGTGGAATAGATATTGCAGTAAGGCAGCATTCCTGCCTTCGCCAAACCGGCACTGAACGTCACGGCATGTCCTTCGGCAATACCTACGTCAAACACACGATCCGGCAACTCTTTCTGCATGATACTCATGCTGCATCCACTCGGCATCGCCGGCGTGATACCCACGATCTTCTCATTCCCCTTCGCCAACTCCAGCAACTTCTCTCCGAACACTTCCTGCCATAACGGCGGAACCCGTAACCCGTCACCCGTAACCTGTAACCGCTCACCGGAGGCTACATTAAACTCTCCCGGTGCATGCCAAACCGTCTGGTCGTTCTCTGCCGGCGCATAACCCTTGCCTTTCTTAGTGATGATATGCAGCACTTTCGGACCGCGGTGGTTCTTGATCTCATTCAGGATCCGCACCAGATTGATCACATCGTGACCGTCTGTCGGACCAAAATAACGGATATTCAAACCCGTGAAGATATTGTTCGCATGCTTGCTGAACATCGCTTTGAGACTGGTATGACGACGCAAGATCCGTTGCCGCTTACGTTCGTTCATGATGTGCAGTTTCGATGCCGCTTTGTAGATCCACCAGCGCAGTTTATTATAACTCGTACTGGTCGTCAGATCCACCAAGTATTGCGTAAATCCACCCTTTAACGGATCGATCGCCATATTGTTATCGTTCAGCACGATCAGAAGGTTGTTCTTATCCATCGAGGTGTTGTTCAATCCCTCAAAAGCCAAACCACCCGTCATCGCGCCATCACCAATGATAGCCACCACATTGCGAGTTAATTCTTCATTTTTAATTTTTAATTTTGAATTAGCAATATCAAGGCCCAAGGCCGCAGATATGCTGTTGCTGGCGTGTCCTGCAATAAACGCATCGTATTCACTCTCCTTCGGATTCGTGAACGGACTCAAACCCTTGAACTGCCTATTCGTGTGGAAACGATCCCGTCTGCCGGTCAAAATCTTATGCGCGTAAGCCTGATGACCTACGTCCCATACCAACTTATCATTCGGCGTATCAAACACGTAATGTAATGCAACCGTCAACTCGATCGTACCCAATGACGAACCCAGATGTCCCGGATTCGTACTCAGCGCCTCGATGATAAACTGCCGCAACTCCGCACACACGTCCGGCAACTCCTCCAGTTTTACCTTCTTCAAATCTGCCGGCGAATCAATCTTATTTATGTACTTATAGTCCATATTTCCCAATTTCGGGCGCAAAATTACAAAAAAAAACTGACATGTGCAAATTTATTTGCAATATTGTGAATTTTTCTCGATTTATTTGCATATATGAAATTATTTTCGTACCTTTGCAGGCAAAATTGAAAGGAACACGATTATGCCTAAGATTTTTGAGTATTTTGGATTTGTCTTTTTCTTCTATTCGAATGAGCACGAGCCTATCCACGTGCATGTTACGCATAAAGGGTGCCAGAGTATATTCGAGCTTATCATGGATAACGGAATTTTGACGGAGATTCGTGTTCGCGAAAAGGCAGGAGAGGAACCTTTGTCATCCAAAGACCAAAAGACAGCCGAAGAGTTCATCCGGAAATATAGCAAGAATATCATTACCAAATGGATTAAGTTCTTCGTGTTGAGACAGGCAGTTAAAAGTACAACCATTAAAACCAAATTATAACTATGAGCAGATTGTATATTACACAAGCAAAGGATGCCGGTAACTTGTCTGTGGACCTGTTGTTCAGCGATAATACGTCACGCCGGGTAAATGTGGGTGACTTCATTCGTCGTCATCCGCATCCGCAGTATAATAAATATCTTGACCCTCAGAAATTTCGTCGTTTTGAAATCGAAGACGGTAACATTGTTTGGGGCAAGAATTGGGATCTTATTTTCCCGATCGAGCAATTACACGCAGGCGTAATTGCCGACTAACCCTCGTCGCTTCCCGACGTTAAACAGAAGGACATATTAAAAGGCGTTTATTGATAACGTTGTTTGCGACTCATCAGAATCTTCGCAAAATTCGCAACTAGTCGTAACAGCAGCAATGAATGTCCATGTGGGTATGTTATATATCCACGCCTCGCTATAGGGTGAGGCGGGTTTAGCATATCGGGCGTGGATTTCGGTTGTTTTTCTACTAGTTGCAGGGATTGCGAAGCCCTTGATGAGCGTGAAGAGCAGACGGACTTCACGCTTTTTATGTGTATGTTATTAACTAAAAGCAATATGCCTATGAAGAAGATGTATCGCGTCTTTGTTAGTTCCACCTACGAAGACTTAAAAGAAGAAAGAATCGCAGTAATGCGAACACTTGTATCTATGGGGTGTTTGCCTGTTGGTATGGAGCTCAGTCCTGCTTCAAACAATACGCAGCAAGCAGAGATTCAAAATCTCATTACTACATGTGATTATTATGTGCTAGTGATGGCAGGAAGATATGGTTCAATTATTCCTGATGGCACCATTAGTTATACAGAATGGGAATATGAGTTGGCAAAGCACGCAGGTATTCCTATTTTAGCCTTTCTTCATGAGGATATTAATAAATTACCTCATGGCAAAGTAGATACTAAACAAAAACAATTACAGAAATTTCGCAAAAAGGTGGATGCTGAACGATATAGAAAGACATGGGGAAACAAAGATGAACTAGCTAAAGAAGTAATGAATAGTTTACATCTTTGCTTTAAAAATTCACCAGCTTCCGGATATGCATATGGTAATGATTTGGAAACGTCCGTGATATTGACTAACAATTTTGATTTCAGAGAAGTATCTGACAAAATGATGGCAGCCGAAGAGACCTATGTTTTTGCTTTGGGGTGTACAGTGACGATGCCGCTTTTGAAAGATCGTACAACTAATTTGAGTCAAGAAAAACAACCTAAATTTAAATTCTTATTAATGCAACCTGACGGCGATGCTGTTAAGCTGGCAGCAATGCGCGCAAACGTAGAAATTGAAGACATGGTAAACACCTACAAAGTCAACATGAAAAAAGTAATGTCTATTCCTAATTCTGAATGCAGAACGATGGATTATCTTCCTCCTTATAACATGTTCATCTTTAATCCGAATAATGAGGATTCAGAAATGATTGTTCATGTAGCAGGATGGAATACGCCGTCTGAGAATTCTCGTCCAGCTTTGAGAATTCATAAAAAAGAGCATAAAGCATGGTTTGGTTACTTCTTGGACCAGTTCAACAAAATGTGGAAGTTTGCAGAAGAAAAGAATGGTGAGAAAGAAAATGATAACACAAATAATTAAATAGTAATATGAAACGAGTATTTTTATTTTTAGCGATGACTCTCACAAGTCTCGCAATGACGGTAACCGCACAAAGCGCTACGATAGCAAGCGGTACGTGTGGTGACAATCTGACATGGGAGTTAACGAACGATGGTGTGTTGACTATTAGTGGAACGGGTGCAATGACGGAGTTTTCTTCACGTGCCCCATGGTACAATTATATGGATCAAATAACAACCGTCATAATTGGAAGCGATGTTACGAGTATTGGTGCTAATGCCTTTGCAGGCACTTATAGTTTAATGTCCGTCTATAACCACTCTTCTATGTTTTTTACGCTTGGAGAGAGAACTTATTCGCACATAGCATTATACGCGGATGTGGTAATTAATTATCAATATAATAATGTTCAATCCAACAATGCTCCGGCAAACAAGAATATGATTTATGATATAGACGGAGATGGCACAATGGAGTTTGTCGGATACAAGGAAGTTCGCAATAACTATCAGGCCGTAGTGAACTATGGTGTCTATCCTTATTCCATATATGGTGCAATAGCGAACGAACCTTTGGCCTCAATGGATTTGCTACAATCTTCTACAACAAGAACTATTTATTGTCTAAATAGTAATAATGATGATACATTAGATTTAGGATTCAACTGGCAACAAGAAACTACAATAGAGCATAATCTGGGGTATAATCTCTTAGAATCCACCACTATAGGCTATACGAATCAGGAACTATTTTATAAAAGCAATGTAGATAATAATGAATATTTCACTTATAGTTTCTTTTCACTTGATGCTAACTTAGACGGCCTAATCGATTTTTATAGCAGAGAAGGAGGTAACAAAGCGGCTACGCACTACTTTTATTTACGTCAAGCCGATAGCAGTTATCTCAAAACTAAATTGAAAATATTGACTGATACGGCGGAAATCGATAGCGCCATCTACAAGCAGTGGGGGAATAGTACTATGTATAGTGAACCCATGTCTTGGACAACTATGCCTTCCGTAAGCGATGGCTGGATACATCGTGCACCCAAACGAAATAATAAAAGTGATGAACCGCTTCAACCTCTAATGGCAAAACGGGTCATATCGGCAACAGACTTGTCTGAAAAAGACTTTAATTCAATAGACCAGGCAATTGATTTAGATAGAAACGGATTGATTGATTTAATGTCTAGTACAACAGGTGCTATCCTTTACAATTTAGGCAACAATCAATTCTTGATGGGACAATTCCCTGGACGAGTAACTGTTAAAGATCTGAATGCCGATGGTATAATGGATTACATTATTTATGATGCTACCAATAAAATTGTTACGTTGCAGATATATACAGGCAATGGACTCTTCAAAACTCAAACATTGATGCGAAACCAAGCCATAACCAATGTTTGGTGCTATGATTTTGATAAAGATGGGGATGTGGACATTTTACTGCCGTTTGACTATACCACATCATCTGGATATGCGTACTTGGTGTTTTTCCGAAATGATGGAAACAACACCTTCAAGAAGGTAGAAAATGCATTTGATGATCCTTTGCACAAATTCTCGTTTATAGATTGCAAAGATGTAGATAATGATGGCCATTATGAAATCATCGCAAAAGAAGATTCCTCATTATATGCCATATATTATACGAACAGATTCAAAGTGTCTGCCGGAACGCCATTTGTGACTAACGGTACAGGGCAATTCTATCTTTCCGGCGATTTCAACAATGATGGATCGGTTGATTATTGGTATCTGGATTCCATTAATCGAAATACAAAAAAATATATCCTGTCTCACCATACACCTTCTACTCCCAACACAGCGCCTGCTAAGATGAGCCAGCCGCGCATTCTAATGGATACGGAGCGTAAAATGATCAATGTACTATGGGATCGGGGCAGCGATGCTGAAAGTTCTGCCTTGGATTTGGAATACGCTATCCGTATCGGTTCTACTTCCGGAGCAGGCGATATGTGGTATGCAGCGTCCGGAGCAGATGGAAAACAACGCAGTTTGGCTGGTGGCAATGTGGGAACATGGCTCAATCAATGGGTGAACGTGTCAGGATGGGAAGAAGGCGATTATTATATCTCCGTGCAAGCCATTGACCCAAACGGATTAGGTGGAGCATGGAGCGATGAGGTAGTATACCATCATTCGTTACTTTCGGCAGATTTCGTGATAAATCTACACGAAATGAGTACAGCCGATACGCTCATCGTACAATTCTCAGGCATAGAAAATGACACCTACACCTATGAATGGAACTTTGGTGATAGTGCGATAATATTGTCTCAAGCCGGACAGAAATATGCTATCTCTTATTATACACCGGGTGAAAAAACGATTAGCCTAAAGGTTTTAGCACCTGATGGTACTGCATCTTCAATAGAAACACGGGATATTACAGTATGGCCACTGCGTTTTGAGGATCGTAGCAATCAGCCGCAACTTTGCTATTTTGATATGGATATGGATGGCGTATTGGATGGTATAGGAGGTAATGGAAAATATAATTACAATGGACACTATTTCGCAGAGAGTAATGGCTTTTTTAGGGGAAAAGGTGATGGCTCTTTTATTAAATTAGCCAAAACATATAATGCAGACTTTAGTAACATACAGACTAGTTCGCTCTATTTTATTCCTAAAATGGTCTTCCGCGATTACAATATGGATGGTTTTCCTGATGCACTGATTGAAACGAATAAAGGTAATCTATTTATCAATCAGGAAGATTACGATATGGACATCTATCAGAAAACGTTTTATGGATTGCCGTCTGGCTACTTGAGTTATTATATCTATTCGGATATAAATAACGATGGAAGTTTGGACGTTATAAAACAAGCAGTAATTAACAATAATGAGACACTTATACGTACTCAGAGGTTAGATGACTTATATTTGTTTACTTCACCGAACTCTTATACTACGCATCCGAACTTTGGGTGGTCTATTCAAAAACGTCCGGGATATTACTATCGCAATCAATGTTACTTCTGGGGGGATTTCAATAATGATGGTTTAGACGATGCTATTAGTCTACTCTATGATTGGGATATAGACAGAAAAGAATTCATCATCAATTTGCAGCAAATAGATGGCACATTTAAAGAATTAACTGGAGTTAGTTTTAATTGTAACAATGAATTTCTTGGTGTAGCAGACTTAAATAATGACGGTTGGCTGGATGTTTTGCAAAAGAAAAATAACTACACTATTGTGTGCCATTTGGGAGATGAAAATCTTTCCTTCACTCAAACAAAGGAAATATGTCTTCCGTCCCTTGTGCAGATGTCCACTACTAATAATATAGATTTTCGTGATTTGGATAATAATGGTTATGTAGATTTAATCATTAATGGAAAATTATTTGTATACATGTATCCTGACGTAGAATATAAGACACAAGTATTCCCGATATATGAAGCATTTACTGGGAACTATTATCAATCTCGGTATGTGTTTTATGCATATCCCTTTGCTGATTTTGATGGCGATGGTGTGCCGGATAGTCAAGATTATGCGATGCATAGCCGAATTACCAATCAAGCGCCGGCTGTACCACAGAATATACGTGCCATACAAATAGATGGTGGCATATTGTTACAATGGGATGCAGCGATGGATAAAGAAACACCGGCAGCGCAAATGCGTTATAATATTTCCGTTAAAAAGAAAGGTATGTCAGTTGGACAAGACAGTGCATTTATCATCTCTCCGATGAACGGTTTATATAACGAATCTGTCATCGTACCGGACTATCCGTATCGTCGGGGTACACAGATGCTGATTCCGATTAATAACTTTGTGGTCGGGCAGCAGTACGAGTTCCAGATTCAGGCTATTGATGCATGGAATGCGCATAGCGATATGTCTTCGGCATATACCTTCAAGGTAGAACAGCAAGTCAATCTCAACATGCCCCAAGAAGCATGTACGGATGCAGAGGTACAAGTGCAGTATCTTGGTACGGAAAGCGGATCTCTGCAATGGAACACGAGCGGTGCTACCATGGTTGCACGCCAAGGCAATTCCTGTACCTTACGTTGGAGCACACCTGGAGTGAAGAATGTATCCGTTACCGTCAATGGGTTGACTGCTACACGCGCCATCCGTATCAAGCAGAGTGCAGATCTTTCCTTCTCTTTCCCAAGTGCAGTGCTGGCAGGCGCATGGATAGATTTCACACTGCCGGAGATTTGTATGGATCCGTCTGTCAAAGTACAAGTAATAACTTCGGACAATGTGATGGATAAAGAGAGTTATATCGTTGATGGCACACGGATTACAACAGGCAAGATTATGCGTGAAGCCAATAGCCTACGTGCTAAAGTGCGCTTTGAGAAAGGTACTACAGATCAACCCGGGTACATTGAATTGATGATAAACGATTCTTGCTGTGGGGCAATCAGTTATCGAGCGACAACTCAAGTGATTGGTTCTGCCCCGGATCCCGCTATCGCTATAGTTACTGTGGATGCGGTTACAGGTAAGAACAAAATTATATGGGATGCACCCTCTGATCTGCCCGATTATGTGGATCGTATTTATGTTTACAAGGAAGAAGGCTCTACCAATAATTGGGTGCGTCAATGTGAAATACCGGTTTCTGCCGGAGCTTGGATTGATCTGGCTTCGGATCCTGCCGTGCGTAAATACCGCTATTGCATGGCATATGGAACGAACTTCGGTGCGGAAAGTAACAAAAGTGCCGTTCATAGCAGTACACACCTGCAAATGAATGTCGGATTGCAGGGATCCGTAAACCTGATTTGGACAAAATATGAAGGAGGAACGGTTGACCAGTATCGTATTCTGCGTGGCTCAACGCCGGACAACATGAGCGTGATTGCTACGGTGCCGGGAACGGAAAACACCTACACCGACCTGAACGCACCTGAGAATGCTTATTATGCGCTGGAATATGACAACCTCTATTTTGAGAAATGGATCTGGATGTCTCTGTACGGTGCGCCTGAACGTATGCCGGCTGCTACAATGGCGGTAACACGGAATGGACAATCCAATATCATGGCATCGGCGAACAAGAACGAAGTAACCTTTGCCGCAAGTATCAATATACGTGCCATGGAACAAAATGTAGAATTGAATGCCAACCAGATTACGTTGCATCTCTATGCAGAAATCATGCCGGCAACTGCAACCATCAGACAGGCTTCGTGGAGAATTGTCAGCGGCAACAATCTAGCCACTATAGATGACAATGGATTGTTAGTAGCCAATACAGAGGGTCTGAACGGAACGGTTTGCGTTCGTGCTACGGCTTTGGATGGTTCCGGTGTTTATGCTGAACGGTGGATTGCGGTTACTGGTATGACGCAGAATATTCCTGTCCAATCCATAACGCTCAATAGCATATCAGGGGACACTGTATTTAACCAAAGTAATACTCAGATAACAGTAGAAGCGGTCGTGCTCCCTGTAGATGCTACCAATACGGATCTTGCATGGTCAATCGTCAATGGAGCGGATAAAGTAACGATTACCCCCAATGGCACGCAATGTACGGTTACTATGAAAGCGGATGCAGAAAACGGAGATGTGCTTCTGGCTGCTACCGCGCAAGATGGTTCCGAGGTATTCGGGTCCCTGCAGTTGTCCGTCAATAAAACGGCAGAACCTACGCTTTATACCATTTGTTTCTATAACATCGACACTCTTTTGTTGTCAATACAAGTACCGGAAGGAGAAATGCCGATATACACAGGTCCCGTTCCGACAAGGGAACCGGCTGAACATTCCTATTACGTTTTCACGGATTGGTACAGGTTCGTTTCGGATAATTTCGTATATGGCATTCAGCCTGCCACCGCCGATGAATGGTATTACGCAGAATTTGCCGAATACTTGAATGAATACACCGTTACATTCGTTGATTGGGATGGTAGTACAATAGACATTCAATATGTCCCATATGGATGGGCGGCTTCGGCTCCTGTAAACCCGGAACGAGAAGGATATACATTTACCGGATGGGACACGGACTTCAGTCATGTGGAAGGCGATATGGTCATTATTGCTCAATACGAACAAAATAGTACACCTACATCATATACGATTCTGTTTGTTAACTGGGATAACGCACTCTTGCAGACGCTAAATGTAACCGAAGGTGAGTTGCCTGTTTACACTGAAGCAACACCCATTCGTCCGGACGATGAACAATATACATATACGTTTATTGGCTGGACTCCCGAGATTGTGGCAGCTATAGCAGATGCAACCTATACTGCTACTTATGAAGCGAAGGATATACACGAAGGTTTTGAAGATATTGATGCCTCTTCCGCTCCGCGAAAGATCGTTATTGACAACGTCATATATATCCTCCGTGGTGACAAGACCTACACCCTCACCGGCCAAGAGGTGAAATAAGATTCGATCATTTTTGTTGCATATTTGCGACAACCTATCATCCCCTTCTCTCCTGTAGAGGAGGGGATTTATCTTTATTTTGTCCATTACCTGGAATGCTATTCCGGTCGTTTTACCCACCTTCGGTAATATCCTCTCCCTTTTCTCCACGTGGTCTCCACCTGGTTTCAATGGATGCTCAATGGATGCTGAAAGGGTGCTCAATGGATGCTCAAACCTTGCTTCATCCATTGTCACACTTCTGAAAAGCCTATATCTGCTTAAGAAAATTTGTGACTGATTTGTCACTTCGAAATTCTTTGCAAAGATACAAAAAATATTTGGAATATGCAAATTTTTTGCCTCAAAATTATCATTTTTCTACATTTTCTTGCATATGTCAATTTTTTGTTGTACCTTTGCACCCGCAAAGGTTTGTGTCAGTAAAATATGTCAATTACTATGATGAAAAAATTTTTACTTTTTGCAATAACATGCCTGATGGCATTGTCAATGACTGCGCAGAACACTCCGTACGTCATCTATGATTATCTAAAAGTATTCCCGAATGATTTGGGTGCGTTTGATGCTGAACCTAAAACAATCATAGCACGTCTGAACCAAAACCAGCAATACGGCTATGGTACATGGCGTCTGCCGACCAACGAAGAATTGGCATTGATAAAAGCCAATAATCTGATAGGTGATGGTTCTTATATGACGCGCGAGAACCCAAAAGGTATCGTGCGTCTGGTGACGGACAAGGAGAAAGGCGAAACCCTGCCTGCTATTCCGAAAGGGTACGTAGATCTGGGCTTGCCAAGCGGCACTCTTTGGAAAGATCAAAACGAAATAGCCGGATTATATACCTACGAGCAAGCAATGGAAAAATTCGGCAACGAACTTCCTACGAAAGAGCAGTTGGAGGAATTACAAACCTCTTGTCGATGGACATGGACAGGAAGTAGTTATAGAGTGGAAGGTCCCAACGGAGAAACCATTACGCTGCCTGCGGACGGCCGCCGCTTTGGTGCCACCGGCACGGTGTACTTCGCCGGATCGGACGGCGGCTATTGGTCCTCTACACCGAGTGGTGCGGAGGAAGCATGGGATCTGCACTTCACTTCGGAGGAAGTAATAATGAGCGTCTACGGCCGTCGCAGCGGTCTATCCGTTCGCCTCGTACGTTAGTTTTTTTGCATATGCTTTTATCAGAAATAAAACAAGTTATAGGTTCGATCGCAACCGTAACGGGTGACGAGAACCTGGAGATCAAACATCTGCTGACGGACAGTCGTCAGTTAGGTGCGGAACCGGAACACACCTTGTTCTTTGCCCTCAAAACGGCCAAGAACGATGGTTCAAAATACATTCCTGAACTGCAGACAAAAGGTGTGCAGGCATTCGTAACCGGTGACGCCTTGTCTGCTTTGCAGACATTAGCCGCCTATGTCCGTTCGCAGTTCACCGGCACCGTCATCGGTATCACCGGTTCGAACGGCAAGACGGTCGTCAAGGAGTGGTTGTATCAATTGCTTAAAGACGATTATATCGTCATTCGTTCGCCCAAATCTTACAATTCGCAAATCGGCGTGCCGCTGAGCGTGTGGCAATTGACCCATTACAAACCGCAAACTACCAACCATAAACAACCGATCGCGGTTTTCGAAGCCGGCATCAGTCAGCCCGGCGAAATGGAGAAACTCGAGCGAATCATTCGCCCGACGATCGGCGTAATTACCTATATCGGTCACGAGCACGACGAGAACTTCGCTTCGCTCGAGCAGAAACGCGAAGAGAAGATGAAATTATTTGTTCATTCGACCACGGTCATCGAAGATCCTACGCATCAGAATGTGCGCACCTGTGCTGCCGTAATGCGTGCACTTGGTTACGACGAAGAGACGATCTCTTCTCGTATCCTGCAACAGACCCATGAGACGGTGCTTAAAGTGAACCTTTCGGCACTGGTGGATAATGTTCGGTATTTCCGTTCCAAACTGAAACCCACCACCAAACTCACTTGTATGGTGAAAGCCTTTGCCTACGGTGCCGGAAGTGTCGAAGTAAGCAAAGCACTCCAGACCTCCGGACTCGTTGATTATCTGGCAGTCGCGGTTGCAGACGAAGGTGTGGAACTGCGTCGTGCCGGTATTACCTTACCCATCATCATCATGGATCCGGAAGTGGCATCGATGGATCTCATTCTCGAGAATAACTTAGAACCGAATGTCTATTCTCACCAGTCTCTCAAAACCGTCATTGCCGCCGCTGAGGCCAAAGGTCTGGAGAATGTACCCATCCACATCAAGATCGACTCCGGCATGCACCGTTTGGGCTTTTACAAAGAAGACATGCCTTGGCTCATTGACCGGCTAACGCATCAGAAAGCGGTGCGTGTTGCCTCCGTCTTCTCGCATTTGGCAGGTTCCGATGAGGAGCAGTTCGATGACTTTACGTTGGGTCAAATTAAATATTTTGATTCTTGCGCAGAAGAGTTGAAGGCAGGTCTCAACTATCCGATCATCAAGCATATCTGCAATAGTGCCGGAATTGAGCGCTTTAGCGATTTCCAATTCGATATGTGTCGTTTAGGTATCGGTCTATACGGTTTCTCGTTCGTGGGTGCGCAGTTACGCAATGTCTGCACGCTGGAAACCACGATCCTCTCTGTCAAAACCGTCAAAGCCGGTGAGACGATAGGCTACGGTAGGCATACCACTCTCAACGAAGACCGTGTCATCGCGGTCATCCCGATCGGCTACGCCGACGGATTCGATCGCCGTTTCTCGAACTACGGAGGTGAAGTCTATGTCCGCGGTAAACGTTGTCCGGTGGTAGGCAATGTCTGCATGGACCAGGCGATGATTGATGTCACCGGCGCTGATGCCCGACCCGGCGATATCGCTGAAGTGTTTGGAGAACATATGCCGCTGCAAGAATTAGCTGATAAACTCGGAACCATCACCTACGAAATCCTAACATCCGTTTCTCGCCGTGTCCAACGTATCTATTTCTACGAATAAACTCACTATCGGCTACGGTGCGACTATCGTCCAACGTGACCTCTCCTTCTCGCTGAATACCGGCGAGATGGTTTGCATGTTAGGTCCGAACGGTTGTGGAAAATCAACCCTCTTACGCACTTTAGCCGGCTTACAACCGGCACTCTCCGGTGAATATACACACAGTGATGCGAAGAATATCGCGCTTGTCCTCACTGAACGCCTCTCGATGGATAATACGACCGTCCATGACGTCGTCGCGTTAGGTCGTTATCCCTATTCATCCTTCTTGGATGGCTTAAAGAAAGAAGATGAAGAGATTATTGCCGAATCGTTAAAGCAAGTAGGCTTCGAAAATCAAACTACTTCAAACGATATCAAACAACTTCAAACAACGTTCTTTAATGCCCATTCCGATGGAGAGAAACAGCGTATCTTAATCGCCAAAGCGCTTGCGCAACAGACACCTATTATTCTTCTCGACGAGCCCACCGCGCACCTCGATCTGCCGCATAGAATATTGATTTTGCGCCTCCTGCGTACCCTTGCACACGAACAAGGCAAAACGATTTTGATCTCTACGCACGAATTGGATTTGGCCTTAGCACTCAGTGACCGCATCTTACTGATGACGCCCGGTCACGGCATTCAATTGGACACTGCTGCGAACCTAAAAAAAGCTAACGCTTTCACGTCAGCTTTTGGAATGGATATCTTCAATCCGCTCGGCTAAGAATAGGGTAGGTTTGTTATTCACTCTACAACCAATCACATAAGCTGTACCTCCATCACGAAGGTGCAGTTTTTTCTTTAATTGTTCCGGTGTTAATGGATAATTGCGACACAGCACATTCGCCTGTTTAAGATCTTGTTTTTCAGTAATTCGCCAAATTCTGCCGGGGAAATTCTCGATTAATGTATCCGAACCATAAAGATGCGTATTTACATCCAATTTGTGCAGTCCAAAACGTTCGGCAATAAGTTTATATGCCCCGGCTTTGAGGATAGCAGCCGAAGGCTCATAGAGATAATTCTCCAATTTCCAATTTCCAATCTCCAATATACAATTTTGCTCTTCTCCTCGTGAGAAGACAAACGCTTGGTCCTTTTGGGTAAGATCGATGGCGGTTATTTGTCCGGAGCCACCGCTAAGAAGGAGAACTTCTTTTACTTCGTTCTTGATGGCGATTACGAAGATGTCCCAACATACTTGCGAAAGACTTGTTACCGCTTGTGTCAGGTCCAACATCGGCGATAATTTAATCATCAGCCGTTTGCCATGTGCCAGCAGAGTAGGTAACAACTCCACCACATTCGGTGTGCAGTCTTCAAGACGAAAGACTTTACCGCCATGACTATCGCGTCGTGCAGGATCAATAAAAATCAAATCATATTGTCCGGCTGAGGCTAAAAATTCTTCGGCGGACGTATTATGAATCGAAATGGGCTTATGGCTGAAATTATGCTCCGCTATTCGGCATAGTTCTGCATTCTGCTCGACGTAGTCGGTGTGCGTAAATTGTTCGCTGATAAAGTAGGTATCTACGCCATAACCGCCTGTCAAATCCACCATCGTTTCTCCGCTCACAAGGCTGGCTTTATACCGTGCCGCTAATTCCGAAGAACACTGTTCACAACTTAGTCTCACCGGATACCACCAATCAGGAATAGATGCAAAAGTGGGCAACTTATCCGCTGTCCGTTCTTTTCCTTCCACTTGTTGGAGAAACCACCGCCATTCCTCATCCGAAAGGTGCTTGTATTTAGAGCGCTGGAGTGCTAAGTCGGCTACCGACATAATAATAACTGAGTATTTCTTCGTACTTCATTCCTTCGCTTGCCATCACCGCCGCACCTATCTGACAAAGTCCGGCGCCGTGACCCCAACCGTGTCCAATTAGCGTCCATGAGGGGTTACCGGTTACGGGTGACGGGTTACGGGAAACTTCAAACCAGGAACTATAGAGACAAGACTTACTTAACCAATACCGGATCTTGAGTTCTTTGCCGATGATCTCGGTGTGTTTGGTGCCAACAATCTTGAGGCTGTCGATGCGACCACTTACTCCACGATGAAGCGGAATAAGATCGATAATATCACCGAAGTCAATTCCGGACTTAATACGTACGATCTCACTAAGTTCTTCTTGCGTATAACTTACTTTCCAATCCCGGAAATCGGTGGTCTCCTGGTCATAATCGTTCAGTACTAATCGCAGTACTTTCGGCGAAGGAGATTTGCAGTAATTGCATTGTACCGATTGGATATACGGCACGTCTATATCTTCCCAGCAGGTTCGCCAAATTTCTGTCTTACCACCGCAACATTTGTAATACCGGCAATCACATATCTCATCGCTATACATCAACACCTGCCCTCTTGTCGCGTTGACGGCTTCTACGGCACGTTCGTTCATTCGTTTTAGTCCCTCGTACCGCTGACAATGATCGTCACCACACACATCATACCCCTCATGGTTCGGTTTTTGCATCGCACGAATGGCCCAACTCCTACTAATGACCGCGTGTGCTTTGAGCAGTTCCATCGGACTATTGGCGTTCATTTCAGACGAGATGACGGAACACAAGTACTCCTCCAGATCGATGGTGTTGATGGCCGTTTGGGTACCATCCTCATTATCCCGAATTTCCAAAGAACCGGCAAACTCTTGGTCTTCCTGTCTGTCCCAATGAAAACCAATACCGATGCGGACATTCTTTAGAATGAACGTCTTTTCCTTTTGCTCAAATTCGATCTTTGGCGCTGTTAATATACCAACACGTATATTCAAACTACTTCAAACAATGTCAAACTATTTCAAACGAGCTTGCAGCTCCCATGTGCGCAGACGGTCCTTGTACCAGTTATTACGGTTCATAGCAACGATGTCGCAGTTAGCATCCGAGTTATCTTCCCACCGGCGGCAGTTATACAGCACGTCGTAGATACGACCGATAGGATAGTCCCGACTGATACGCAAACCGACCGCATAGTCCTCACCATACTTGGTGGTAGGATAATTGATGGTGCGTAATAGCGGCACATAGAACCCACGCGGTGCACCGAGACCATTGATGCGTAGCGCATTGTTCCGTCCATTATCATCCGTCCATTCGCGGTGATCAATTACACCCGGCGGTAAGATCTCACCGGCCATATTCGTTAACTGATACGTACCGATGACCATGCCGTAACGGGGAGCCGCATGGATATCTTGCTCCGGTTCTAAACCGGCGAAGGCATCAATAAACTTCTGCACGGTCGTCTCGTCGAAATAGGTATCATCGCTATCTAACTGAATGGCATACATCCCGCAACGAGGATCATGAATCGCCACGTTCCAGTTTCCGCCAATCGCGTGCCAGGTCTTGTCCTGGGCTATATATATAAGGCTCTTAGCTCTTAGCTCTTGGCTGTTGGCTATTTCTTGAATGATCTCTTTCGTACCATCGGTAGAATTATCGTCCACTACAATGACATTGAAGCTATACCCTTCCCGTACTTTCTGATTCAAAGCACTATGAATGGCATCAGCGATTGTGCGTGCACGGTTCTTACAAGGAATGATGACCGAAGCGGTGACGGGGTACGGGTTACCGGTTACGGGTAATTCTTTATACTCGCCGGGTTTCAGGTACGCACCGATCCGTTTGAGGTGCGCCGTTACACAGGCTTCCATCTCGATCTGTACTTGACGGTTTCGCGGATCTACATAGTCGAAGAGTTTTTCTCCGGACTTACGGGTGTCGGTTTCTACTTCATAATACAAATACTCCGGGATATGCTCCAATTTCTCAGCGCGAAGTCTTAGATCATACAGTCCTGCAAACTCATACTCCGTATCCATCTGAGCCACGATGGATTTGAGTTTAGCGGTGTCCCAAAGGAGGACTGCACCGAAATCAAAATCATCGCGTAACGCACCGATCTGGTAGTCGATGACCGGCGCTTCCGTAACCACGTCATTGATCTTGGCAAAATGGTCTGCATAAACCATCGTCGCACCGCTCATTTCGAGCACTTGGATCATTCGCTCTTGCCCCAGATAAACCCATTCGATCTCGGGTTTGAGACAGATCATGGTGTACTTCTCGGTGGTCTTTTCAGCGATTTCCTTAATCGCCTTGGTCGAACAAACGCGACCCGGTAAATAGAAAACAGATATCATTCGGTAGTCGGAATTATAGCGTCTTTATGAAATTCTTTCAGTCCTTCAATAGGATCTTGTAAAATCGTGCCTAACGGCATACCTTCTGCCTGCATCGCTTCTTCAAGGATGGGCTTATAGTAATAAGCAATCGAACCCACAAATCCGATAGGAGAGCTTACACGGTACTGTACCAGATTCCGGCGAATAAACTGCACAAAATGGTCATATACCAGGTCATGAATCCGCTTATCATCGATATGGTCTGCGCAGAACTTAGACAGTTTAGCCAGGAAACGGTTCGGGAAGGGTTGACGGTATACGCGTTCAAAGATATCCGGCATAGAGGTCTCGTATTCCTTGAAAAACGCTTCTTTGAGATCGTCGCCCAATTGGTTCTTGAGCAGATCACTCACCAGTCGTTTGCCTAACACCGCAGCCGATCCTTCGTCCCCTAAGATATAGCCCAAGGAAGGCACGCACCAGTCGATGTTCTCGCCGTTGAAGTAACAACTGCCGCTACCCGTTCCGAGGATACATGCTACACCGGCATTGTGACCTAACAAGGCACGCGCCGCACCGAGCATGTCGGATTCAACGTGCACTTCGGCTTTCTTGAACACACCTTCCAGCGCTTTCTGTACAAAACCTTTTTTCTCCGGCGTACAACCGGCACCGTAGAAGAAGATATGCGTCAGCGTTCCTGCCCAAAGGAGAGGTGCAATCTTCGGAAGAAGTTGGTTACAGATACTATTCCGCATCGCATCGGATGTCTGGAAAAACGGGTTGATACCATCGGTGAAGATGTCCGTGTACTGACCACTTGCGGTGACTAAACACCAATGCACTTTTGTGCTTCCACTGTCGGCTAAAAGAATCATAATCGCAAAATTTTGTGCAAAATTACATTTTTTTTTGCACATATGCAAATTTTTTTGAGATATGCAAGAATTTGGGGGCTTTTTTTTTATTTGGGGGCTTTAAAACCAGACGTGAACGAAGTGAACACCTTATTGAAAGAATACAGAAGACAGACCGCTTCGCTGACAGAATACAGATAAAAAGAAGAAGAGCACCTCGGTTGAGATGCTCTTCCAATGGGCCGTTCGGTGGTACGATTAGCCGTTCAGGCTCTCGTCGTACTGGTCACCGCAGATCTTCCAGTAATAGGCCTTGAGGGTCTTCTTACCGTCTGCGAGGTCCTTCTGGGCGATGAAGGCAGCTTGGTCGGCTGCAATCTTGGTGAGGTCGCCTTTACGCTGCTTCACCATCGCGGCTACGGTGCTGAACCGCAGACGTGCTGCAGCCTCATCCGCCGTGATCGGGGTGGTACGCTCGTAAGCGTCCTCCTTGCGGATGTACAGACGCATGCAGTTCGGGTTCTGGGTGGGCGCGATACGGTGAGTGCCGATGAGGTACGTTCCGCAGGAGTGACCGTTCTTTACGGTCGGTTTGGCAAGACTACCTTGAACGGTGTCAATACCGGTTGCATAATGGACTTTTGCCATAGTGAGTAAGTGTTAAAACGTTAAATTGTTAAACTGTTAAACTGTTAAATTGTTAATGGACGCTTTCTTTTGATAGGCGCGTCTTTTACCTATTTCTTTTTAACGCCTTGATATTCCTCCACGGTTTTGGAGGAGATGGTTGTGGTTGTTTTGGTGGAGTCGTTCTGCTGCACGTAAGTGGCGGTAGTGGAGATGGTTCTCCAAGCCTTGCAAGAACAAAACCCAATGGTGATACTACAGATCAGTAGTAACGGTAATAAATACTTCTTCATCGATTTCAAAGACAGATATCTGGTTAAACAAAATGTCGAGGTTGGCCATTCCAGTCATATCGAGCAGGATGCAACCTTTTGAGTGCTCGGGCAATGTGCCGCGGTGGATGCGTATGCCGGTTCGTTCGGGTACTTCGAGGAGTTCGGGCAGGAACTTACGGAACTTGGGTGACCAGGTGCGCTCGACCTTATAGACGGCTTTTCCATCCCTATTGAGGCGTGTTAGTGTTAGTTGAATCATTGTTGCTTTGGTTTTTGCGTTTGTAATGGTAGTCGATACCGATGATAGATCCGGCGAAGGTAGCTATCTCACCGAAGGCGACGAGTATCGTATCATGGATCTCTCCTTGGGGTGCGAAGCAAGCGCCGAGGAAGAGTAGGGCGATACCGGCAAGCGCAAGCGCGGCAGCAATAATGAGTTGTATGGTTTTGTTATCGTTCATAATGTGTTATGGGTTATGGATTATGCTACTCATCAAAAAACGTACTGCCCCGTACTCGTGTTTCGCGTTCCCTAACCGCTCCACAACGTTTTTGATTGAGTACATACTCCAATGCGGGTGTCGGGTAAATGGACAGATGTTTTCTGAAATCCGGTGCAAAGGTAGTACAAAAATGCGAGACCGCCAAGAAAAGCAGTCTCGCAAGTCTAAAAAATGGTCGTTTTTCAATTTCTGTCAATCGGATAGCCTACATATAAGGCAAATTCGTGTGCCTTAACGGGAGACATCCATCCTTGCCTAAATATAGACCCCGCCCATCCGGTTTTATGTCTTTTGTGTTTGCCAAAGCACAAAATCAACGTTCTAAATGCGCTCGATGGGTGATCATAATTCATTATCGCCTGCAAATTCCGTTGCATATCAACGAGATCGAGGCGGAGGTTCTGCATGGCGATGAAGCAGTGGGCTTCGTACAAGGCCGTTTTGAGTTCTTCACGCGAGACGCGGATGTCCGTGATGTGTAGTTTGTTCTGTGCGAGTTCGGCGCAGAGGAAGATGAAGCGGAGGTGTCCGTCAGGAGGGACGGAGCCGCGTTGGTTTCGTTTGGCGAAGAAGCCGTTTTTGCGGTGCTCGATGTGATATCCGAGCGAATGGTCCAGCATTCCGGTGAGGGAGATGCAGTTGGTTGATAAGATGATTTTCATAATTCTAAACAGGTAATAACCAGGTAATGATAAGGTAATGAGTAGTACGAGACCCTTACTGCTCCGCATAAAGTCGAGCCATGATATAGCCGCGGAGGGTAGCATATTTTTTCCCGTTAAACATGTATTTGGCAGCTGCCCACTGCTCTTGATAACTCATCCGTTCTTCGGGGGAGAGGTTCTTGATCTTTTCGGAGATCGTTGCGAACCGCGAGCGTGCAGCGAGTTCATTCTCGGAGACAGGAGACTTTCGTTTGTACGAATCAGCCGAACGGAAGTACATATGTGTACGGAGTTTAGAGGATGTGGGTGCTTTGCGCGTGGTGACGATGATCCGGTCACCGTTTTTGAGTTTACGGAACGTGCCTGAAGCAGACGCTATTCCGGATAAAAATTCTACTTTCATAATGTTAAAAATTAAAAGGGTTAATACTATGTCGGATACTATCCGACCTAATAAACAACGTTTTTATTGTTTGACATAGATTGTCTTGTGTTGGTCGGGGAGGAAGATCTTTTTGAAGCCGCTCACCTCTTCCGTCGTGCCAAAAGTTTTGTAGTATTCGGCATAGGAGAGGACTTGCGTTTGCGGAGCTCTTGGGACATTATCGAGCAAAGCTTCGTTGGGTCGGTAACTGACAAATCGGCCCGACTGGAGTTTCTTCTCAATGGATTCACAAATGGCCTGTTGTTGTTCAGGCGAATAGTTGTTCCAAAGCGCCTCACATTCGTTCCTGTAGAAGTTGGCCACGCGACCGCGGTCCTTCACTAAACGCCAAAAATTTTCTTCAAAATTCATAAAAGGTCTTCCTCCTCTTCTTCCTCTTCCTCGTGTAAAGGAGGAGGAACTTTTTCTTTATTCTTTTTTGGTACTTTTTTCTGTTTTCTTTT
>CADCDS010000007.1 GCA_902800215.1 uncultured Bacteroidales bacterium
CCAAGCGGGCAGGTAGAGGTCGCCGATGAGGGACTTATCCATGTCGCGGTCGTAGTCGATATCGTACTCAGGGATGATGATCTGTGCGTACGAACCCGGTTCGAAGTTCATGTGCTCGCCCGGAGGCAGCTGTACCTTGAACTCCTTGATGAAGGTAGCGACGTTCTTGTTGGAGATGACTTCGCACTCCCATTCTTTCACGCCGAGCACGGCTTCATCGACCTTCATGGTGATGTCTTCTTTCACTTTGACTTGGCAACCCAGACGCCAGCCTTCTTTCTGCTGTTTGCGGCTGAAGTGTACGGTTTCCGTCGGAAGGATCTCACCACCACCGGAGAGAACCTGGCATTTGCACTGTCCGCACGAACCCTTACCACCACAAGCGGAAGGCAGGTGTACACCGGCTTCGCCGAGTTGGCTGAGCAGACTACCGCCTGCAGCCACGTCGTACTCTTTATCGCCGTTGATCGTTACTTTCACGTTTCCGGAAGAAACGAGGTATTTCTTAGCAACCAAGAGGATGGTTACCAAAAGGAGTATTACAACCAAGAATACTACTACTGCATATAAAATAGATGTCATAATCGTATCCTCCTTTCTTTAGATTTCCAGACCGCTGAAGCACATGAACGCGAGTGCCATGAGGCCTACCACGATGAACGTGATACCGAGTCCTTGCAGCGGTTTGGGAACGTCGTTATACTCCATTTTCTCACGAATACCAGCGAGGCAGACGATAGCCATGAACCATCCGATACCGGAACCGAGTGCGTACATGAACGCATCGAAGAGGCTGGTGATGGCCTTGGGATCTGCATCCGGCAAGCCGATACGCTGCTGCATGAAGAGCGAACCACCCATGATGGCGCAGTTCACAGCGATCAGCGGCAGGAAGATACCGAGGCTTGCATAGAGCGACGGGCTGTATTTCTCCACGATCATCTCAACCAACTGCACGATAGCGGCAATGACGGCGATGAAGAGGATGAAACTCAGGTAGCCGAGGTTCAACGGATCCAGTACTTGAGTCTGCAACAGGTAGTTAATAGGCAATGTAACCACTAACACGAAGGTAACGGCTACGCCCAGACCGGCAGAGGTCTTTACGTTTTTCGAAACTGCCAGGTATGAACACATACCGAGGAAGTAAGCGAAAATCATGTTATCCGCAAAGATGGAGCGGATAAATAAATTCAATGCGTGTTCCATTACTTAGCCTCCTTGTCATTATAAGCGCGATGCGCCCAGATTACACATCCAACTAAAATCAGCGCCATGGCCGGCATAAGCATCATACCGTTGTTCTCATATCCGAAATCATAGAAGCCTTGCGGAATAACCTGGAAGCCGAGCAGTTGTCCGGCACCAAGCAGTTCACGGAAGAACGCTACGATGACGAGGATGAGGGCGTATCCGAGACCGTTACCCAGACCGTCGAGGAGCGAATCCCACGGTTTGTTGGTCATAGCGAACGCCTCAAGACGTCCCATGAGGATACAGTTGGTGATGATCAAGCCGAGGTAAACGCTCAGCTGCATAGCTACGTCATAGGCGAAGGCCTTGAGCACTTCACTTACCAGTGTCACCAGGGCCGCTACTACCACGAGTTGCACGATGATACGTACACGCATCGGGATGGTGTTGCGGATAAGCGACACGATGACGTTTGACATCGCGACGATGATCGTCACGGCAATGCCCATTACGAGCGCAGGTTTGAGCTGTACCGTTACGGCGAGTGCCGAACAGATACCCAGGATCTGCACAACGACAGGGTTATTGGTATTAAGAGGACCTAAAAGGGTGTCCTTAGTCTTCTGACTCAACATCTTGTACCTCCTCTATTTTTAAGAATTCAACATAATTGTTTACCAGTTCTTCGTGCAGCATGGTGCTGACGCCGGAAGAGGTGATGGTAGCGCCGGAGATGGCATCTACCTGCTCTTGTCCTTCTGCGTGCTTACCGCTCTTGAGAACGGCTACAGAAACGACTTCTCCTTCGGCATTGCGGATATGCTTGCCTTCGAAGAGTTCACGGAACTCGATATCTACGATCTTGGCACCCAGACCCGGAGTCTCTCCTTCGTGGTTGAAGTTAACACCATAAATGGTGTTCTTGTCCTCATCGAGGGCGAGATAGCCGCCGATGCCACCCCACAGACCTTTACCGGTCAAAGGAAGAACGTATTTGATCTGTCCGTCGAGATGAGCGACATACACTTCTTTCTCACCGAAATGGAGGGTATCCTCAGCCGCCGGGATGATCGATGCATAGACGAGCGCAGGGTCCTGTCCTTTGTAGTCCACTTTGAGTGCGCCGAGGATCTGTTTCTGCTTGTCCAGCAGTTCGTTCTTATCCTGCAAGGGCTTGAGCGTCTGGTTAGCAAAAGCGAGTACGATCGCTACAATCACTACTACGATCGTCGAATAGACGATGGTATAGACATTACTGTTTGTATTGAATTTCATAGCGCGTCCTCCTTATGCTTTAGCGCGTTTAGCGCGACGGTTAATATTTGCTTGAACAACACACCAGTCGATGAGCGGAGCGAAGGCGTTCATGAGCAGGATGGCGAGCATCATACCCTCCGGATAACCCGGGTTAAGAACACGAACGACAACAGCTACAAGACCGATGAGGAAACCGTAGATCCATTTACCGCATTCCGTACGAGCGGAGGTAACCGGGTCGGTAGCCATGAAGACTGCACCGAACGCGAAACCGCCGGAAACGAGATGCATGTACCAAGGATATTGCGCCACCGGGTTGGATTCCGAACCGAAGGCGTTGAACAGCAAAGCTGTTACAGCACCGCCGGCAAAGACAGCCAACATGGTCTTCCAACTGGCCACACCGGTCATGAGCAGCAAGGCTGCACCGAGGAGGATAGCCCAGAGGCAGGTCTCACCTACGGAGCCCGGGATGAGGCCGTTAGCCATATCCATGAAGGATTGGTGCACCTCACCGCCTGTACTGAGTTGTGTAAGCGGAGTAGCACCGGAGAATCCGTCCACGAGTGCCTGGCCACCGTCCCAACCCCATGTACCGCCAGTGCGGATAAAGGCGCTGTCACCCGTCATGTGCGACGGATAAGCGAAGAACAGGAACGCACGCGCGATAAGCGCTACGTTGAAGATGTTATAACCGGTACCGCCGAATACCTCTTTGGCAAAGATGACCGCAAACGCAACAGCGATAGCTACCTGCCATAACGGGGTGTTGATCGGAACGATCAGCGGGATGATGAATCCTGTTACCAGGAATCCTTCCGCTACTTCCTCGTGCTTGATCTGCGCAACGATGAACTCGATACCCAGACCGACGATGTATGCCACCAGGATATAGGGCAGTACAGCGAGGAAACCAAAGCCGAACGCTTTCCAGAACAATGCACAGCTGAGTCCTTCCGCCAGTTGACCGGTAGCATCGAGATGCTGGTAACCGACGTTGAACATACCGAAGAGCATAGCCGGAACGAGTGCCAGTACCACGAGGATCATCGTGCGTTTGGAGTCACGACCGTCGTGGATATGGGTACCGTTGCGTTTAGCGGTGGTTTGCGGAGTGAAGAGGAAGGTATCAAAGGCGTCATAGAACGAGCTGAACTTAGCCAGCTTACCGCCTTCTTCGAAGTTCTTACCGAACTTCTTCCATATCTGATAGAACTTTTCCATTACTCAATCTCCTTTTTTAAATTGTCCAGCGCTTGACGAACGATGGCCTGCAGCGGCATTTTGGACGTGCAGACATACTCGCAGAGCGCAAAATCTTCGGGAGCTACTTCGTAAGCACCTAAAGCCTCCATCCGGTCGATGTTACCGGCGATCATGGCTTTGATGAGGTACTCAGGGTAGATATCCATCGGGAACACCTTGTCGTATTCACCGCTGACGATGATGGCACGGCGGCCACCTTTGAGGCGTGCATCCCACTCAAAGTGCTTGCATTTGAAGAAGTCCTGCAGGAACTTAGCGGGATCAGTGCAGCTGGAGTTGAACGATTTGAACCGGGGCAGTAACCATCCCATGAACTCGTGGTTCTCAGAACCCTCGTCAAGCACGGTGTACTGGTTGTCATAAACCGAGATCATGTCGTTCATGTCGATCTGGTGACCGCTGAGCACGTTACCGGCGATGAGTCGGCAGGGGCACTCTTTGTAAATATTGCAGTCAAAGATAGCGGAAACCGGCATACCCGGCAGCACGTTGTAGTACTTGTGCTCACGAGCCAACGGACCGGTGAGCGCTACTTTCTTCTGCATATCGACGATACCCTTGGCGAAGAGTCGTCCGATAAGCGCCAGATCCTGGATGTTCACGGTGAAGACCGTTTCACCCTTAGCCAGCGGCGCGATGTGGTTGATTTGTACACCTACGTTTCCGGCAGGGTGGGGACCGGCTACTTCAAAGAGCGTGCAGTCTTTGAGTGCACGGAATCCGGTAGCCTTAGCACCCGCTTGGATACCTACGAACACCGGAGCCATCTGGCTTAAGGCCTTGATACCTGTTTGGATCATAGGCATCTGGTCAGCCAGAACGAACTCATAGTTCGGAGCAACAGGCGCACTGTCAAAACTCGAGATGAAAATGGCACGTGGAGTCTTGCTCGGCATAGCGATGCAGTCGTACGGACGCTGTTTGATCAGTGCCCAGAGACCGGATTTAAGCAGCAATGCCTTCACATCCTCCTTCGTGTCAAACTTCTCATACTGGATAGCGGCATCTGCCTCAATGTCGATCGACATCACTTTGCGCCGGTCACCACGGATGACTCCGATGACTTTACCCGACACAGGGGATGTGAACAACATGTCCTCAAACGCCTTGTCGTGGAAGAGGGGAGAACCCGCCTTCACGAGATCGCCTTCTTTCACCATCATCTTCGGGGTGATACCGGCGAAATGGTCGGGCACGATATGAAAGATCTCCGGACGGGATGCGCTACCCAGCGTCAACTCCGCAGCTCCTTCAAAAGGAATGTCCAAACCACGTTTCAGTTTGATTGTTTGCATGTTAGTTAAATTTTTATATTAGTTTATCTTTTTTCTAATCTATCTAGATATCAAAAAGCCTGCAAAATTACTAAAAATTTTTTATATACGCAAGCGCGCGTGTACTTTTTTATAAAAAAAAAGAAAAAATGGCAATTATAATGACAATTTTTACCCATCCTGTTTTGGTTTATCGATTTTTTTTTGTAATTTTGCAGTCAAATTGGGAAGAATGCGCAAATGATTGATCAAAGCGACATAAGGAAGATCTATTTTTTAGGAATAGGCGGCATCGGAATGAGTGCCTTGGCGCGGTATTTTTACCGTCGCGGGTATGCTGTTTCGGGGTATGACCGAACACCTTCGGCGTTGACGAAAGAGTTGGAAGAAGAGGGCATTGCGATCACGTATATAGATGCAGAAGACCAGGTGAAAGGTCTAGGATTATCAGGTAATGATACGCTTATCGTAAGGACACCGGCAGTACCGGAGGACAGCGTGATATACACCTATCTGCGGAGAGAAGGTTTTGATATCCGGAAGCGAGCAGAGGTGCTGGGCATGGTGACGCGGGAGAAGAAAGCGCTTTGTGTAGCCGGAACGCACGGAAAGACGACGACGAGTACGATGATTGCGCATTTAATGGCACCTACAAATGCTTTTTTGGGCGGGATCAGTATGAATTACGATACGAATCTGCTGGTGGATAAAGAGAGCGAGTATGTGGTGGTGGAAGCAGATGAGTACGACCGGAGTTTTCATCATCTGACGCCGTATATCTCAGTGGTGACATCGGTGGATGCGGATCATCTGGATATCTACGGTACGGCGGAAGCATATCGGGAAGCGTTTGCGCATTACACGAGTCTGATTACGGGTGCGCTGGTGATGAAGCAAGGCATTGCCTTGGAGCCGAGACTGCAGCCGGGTGTGAAGTGTTATACTTACGGCATGGAGAATGCTGCGAATATTCGTGTGTCAGACGGTCAGATAAGCTTCGATTATGTTTCGCCCTTGGCTACGATTCGGGATATCTCGTTAGGTGTGCCGGTGTGGGTGAATATCGAGAATGCGATTGCCGCTATCACGGTAGCCTTGTTGGCCGGTGTGCCGACAGAGCAGATCAAGGAACGGATGGCCAATTTTAAGGGTGTTTGGCGACGGTTTAATATCCATGTGAACACGCCGAAGGTGGTGTATATTGACGACTATGCGCACCATCCGCAGGAGATGGCTACGGCGATAGACTCGGTGCGGAAGTTATTTCCGGAACGACGATTGATCGGTGTTTTCCAACCGCATCTCTATACCCGAACACGCGATTTTGCGGATGGATTCCGACGCGTGTTAGGGACCTTGGACGAGTGTGTGTTGCTACCGATTTATCCGGCCAGAGAGTTGCCGATACCGGGAGTGACGAGCGAGATGTTAGGTGGTAAAGTCGTGGAAAAGAAAGACTTGATTGAAGAACTAAAGAAGCGCGTAGATGCGAGCAAGGAGCCGGTGGTGGTGTTGACGATCGGTGCCGGAGATATAGACCGGCTGGTGCCGCAGGTAACGGAAGCCTTGAATGAATAAGGAGACGAAATATAAAATATGGCAGGCGGTAGGTGTGAGTACGGTAAGTATTCTGCTTATTGTAGCGTTGAGTTGGGGTCATCGTCAGACGCCAAGCAGCGTGCCGTGTGAAGAGGTGGTGTATTTCTTCTCCGATGCTTCTCAACGGATGTATGTATCGGAAGAGGAGTTGAATGCGTTATTGGAGAAAGAGCAGTTGTTTCCGGTAGGCAAATCGATCGGTTCGGTGGCTTTGTATCGAATGGAGCGGTTGTTTTCCGAGCATTCGATGATCCGGAGTGCGGAATGTTATCTGACACCGCGTCACACGGTGCAAGTGGATTTATCCCAGCGGATACCATTGCTGCGCGTGGAGAAGGATGAGGAGACCTATTTTGTGGATACCGATCGCAAACGGATGCCGTATCGACCGGCGGTGACGGACAGTGTGCCGGTGATCAAAGGAGCGGTGACGGAAGAGATGGCGTGTGCCGAACTGGCAGGGTATGCCAAGTGGTTACAGGGAAACCGGTACTGGCGTGAGCGGGTGAGTCATCTGGATGTACGCACACCGAAGATGATTCATTTGTACCTGAAAGGCGCCGGTCAACCGCGTATTATTTTGGGCGAGATAGACGGATATAAAGCAAAATTAGCGAAGTTGCGCACGTATTTCGAAGAGGGTGCAGCGGTGACGCAAGATAAGGAATATACGGAATTGGACCTGCGTTTTAAGGACCAGGTCATCGGACGAAAATAGAAAATGGCAAGAAGACAAACACAAACAGCAGATTCCTTGCCCTTGGTGGCGATCGATTTGGGAAGCGACAGTGTACGCGCGTTGGCGGCACGTCGTATAGCGCCGGATCTGTTTGAGATCTTAGGTGTGGAGGAACGGTCGCAGAAGATGGGTAATGTATGTGTGGAGCAAGGAATAATCACGCAATCGAGTAATGCCGGCTATGTGATAGCGGAGGTATTGAAATTGCTGGCGAATCGTATCGGAGAGAGTGAGTTACCGACGGCTTTTGTATCCGTAGGCGGTCAATCGATGCAGATCGTGGCGGTGCATTCCCGTCGTGACCAGGCACGTTATCGGGAGATCAGTCAGGCGCTATTGGACGAGATGGAGGAGGAATGCAAGGAGAAGATAGAGCGTCGCAATCCCGATGTGGCGGTGCTGGGACTGGTGCCGAGTTTCTTTGTCTTGGACGGGAAGGAGCAGGATTATATTCCTTTACCGGAAGAACGGGCGACGATTGTGGAGGCACATTATATCGCATTTTACGGTCGTAAGGCGATGGATACGCAGTTACAGAAATCGTTCTCTCAGGCCGGTCGCAGCATCGAGCATGTGTTTGTTCGTCCGGAGTGCCTGTTGTCGGCTTTTGCAGCCTGTGACGGTAACGACATTTTACGGGACGGCTGTGCGGTACTGGATTTCGGTGCGCAGACGACCTCGCTGACGGTGTATAAAGGCGGTCAGTATTTGCTGAACAAAGTGGTGCCGAAAGGCGGATATCATATCTCCCGCATGCTGGAGCAACAGGGAATGGCTTTCAATACCGCCGAGGTGCTGAAGAAACGATATGGTTACGCATCGCCGGCATTGGTGGAGAAAGACGCACGTCTGAGGATTCCGGCCGCACCGGAGATAGGCGGCGATATGATCATTACGTTGAAAGAATTGGCGGAAGTGATTGAGTTGAAGTTACAGGAGATCTTGGCGCCGCTGTTTGAAGAACTGAAGAAAGTGGAATCCCGTATCGGCACGCTGTATATCACCGGTGGTGGAAGTATGTTGCAGGGAATGGCAGAGTACGTGCAGGGAATGACGAAGGTGGAGGTGCAGTATGGTGCGCATAACCTGCTGCTGCATCGGAGAACGGATGAGCAGTACCTGTCGCCGGAATACACTTCGCTGATAGGCACGATTTTGCTGGGACAGGACTATCGGGATACTCACAAGAACCAGCCGGTTCGCAAACCGGGTTTCTTTGCAAGAGTGAAAGAATCAACATTAGATATGTTTATCGATCAACAATAAAAGGTATGGAAGACGAATTATTAACATTGCCTTTGGAAGGCTTAACGGAAGATAGTATTATCAAGGTCATCGGTGTCGGTGGTGGTGGATGTAACGCTGTGAATTACATGCATCGTCAGGGATTGAAAGACGTGTCTTTCCTGGTATGCAACACCGATCGCCAGGTGCTGATCAAGAGTTCAGTGCCGAGTAAGCTCCAGTTGGGTTCGGGTTTAGGTGCCGGAGGTGATCCGGAGACCGCTCGTCAGTACGCTGAAGAGAGCCGTGACCATATCCGTGAAGCCTTGAATGACGGTACGCAGATGTTGTTCATCACCGCCGGAATGGGTGGCGGCACAGGAACGGGAGCTTCGTCTGTTGTTGCCGAAGTGGCGCAGGAGATGGGTATTTTGACCGTGGGTATCGTGACCATTCCGTTTGCTTTTGAAGGCAAGAAGAAGATCGAGAAAGCTATGACCGGTGTGGCGCGTCTGGCCAAACATGTGGATGCGTTGTTGATCATCAATAATGAGAAACTCAAACAGATCTATCCGGAATTGAACCTGCTGAACGCGTTCAGTAAGTCGGATGATGTGGTGGCGAATGCAGCACGTGCGATTGCTGAGATTATCACCGTTCCGGGATATATTAACACGGATTTTGCCGATGTACGCAACACGCTGAAGAAGGGTGGTGTGGCGATTATGAATATCGGTCGCGCTTCCGGAGAGCGGCGAATAACGAATGCCATTCAAGACGCACTCAATTCGCCGTTGGTTAATACCAACGATGTGCATGGTGCCGAGCGTATCTTGCTGCAGTTCTATTGCTCGACGGAGCATGCCATTGTGATGGAAGAGATCGACCAGATCAATGATTTTGTGCAGGAGGTGGGCGATGACATCGAGGTTCAATGGGGTGCTTCTATTGACGAGAGTCTGGGTGAAGAAGTGCGTGTGACTGTGATTGCAACGGGATATAAAGTGGACGGTCTTCCTTCGGAAGAAGAGGAGGAAGGCAAGAAGACGATCTCGGAGGCAATAGAGGCCAATTATCCGACGCAGGCGCCCAAGCAGCCGCTGGAGGATGAGAATCCGATGATGATTGATCTGAGTGATACCTTGCGTGAAGCAGGCATCGTCACACCGCAGCCGATGCAGGAACGTGCTGCTTCTACTTCCGCCGATGATGTATGTATCACGGTGGAAGAGGAGGCGAAAGAAGAACCGGCAGAGGAAGCACCTCGCAGCCGATTCGGGTGGATTCGTAGAAATAAATAATTGAATCAATATGGAGAATCAACAAAGAGAAATGAATTTTTGGGACTTATGCGTAGCCTTGTTCGGCGCGATAGGTCGAGGAATCCGGGCGTTTGGCCGTTTGTTGGCGCACATGCTTCGTTTGACGGTTCGTTACTGGTGGATCGTGCTGCCGGTACTGGGCTTGTTCATCGGGTGGGGATACTACAAGACCCGTTACGAGAACACGGTGTATAAGGTGAATGCCGTGGTGATGCTCAACGGCGCGTCTATCCAGCAGTTTGAGCAGGCATATGCTCCCTTGCGTACAGGTCTGCTGTTGGATGACAACGATGCCATCACTCCGTTTATCCGTAAGGAGATTGCTACGCATTTTGACACCTATCGTGTGGTGGATGCCAAGCATGACGGTGTAGCCGATTATATCGATTTTAATCGCAGTTCGTCTCCTACGGATACGACCCGTGTGCAAATGCATGACCGTCTGTGCCTGCAGTTCCGTGTGAAATCGCGTTACCTGACCGCTATTCCGGAGATTGAAAAGTCGGTGCTGGAGTTGCTGAATGCCAATGAAGCGATGCAGGCATCGTTTAACGCTTACCGCGTGAATATCGAGAAAGAGGTGGCTTTCAACCATGCGCAGGCTGTTAAGCTGGATAGCCTGACCAGCGTCTATTATTTCAATACTCTGCAGCAACGTCCGGCATTGAAACCGGAGAAAGATGGCAATATGGTGCCGACCACGGTATCGAAAGTGAACCTGTTCCTCAAGGATATCTACGAGCAGCAAGCGCATATGCAGCAGGTGGACTTCCGTCATCAGTTAGCGACCGCTCCTGTGACACTCGAGAACCACTTCAGTGTGGATCCGAAGCCGCTGAACGGTCGCCGTCAACAAATGCCGAAATACATCCTCATGGGGTGGATTCTCGGCTGTCTGATTGCTGAAATGATCTACAAACGCAAAGCTATTTGCGCTTGGATAAAGCTGAAATAATCTTCTTCACGATAAAGAAGAGGAGCACGGCTCCAAAGAGAGCGAGTATAGCCACGGATAATTCGTGGCTATATTTTTTGATGGTATCCATCTGGCCGGCAGCGATATAACCGATCACGGCCAGAATACTGTTCCATACCAGCGCACCGAGGAAGGTAAAAAGCAGGAACGGACCGAATGGCATTTTGCTTAATCCGGCAGGAATAGAGATCAGCTGGCGAATACCGGGGATAAGCCGTCCGATAAAGGTACTGATTTTTCCGTGGTCATTGAAATAGCGCTCGGCTTTCTCTACTTTCTCCCGGTTAATCAGGCACAAGTGACCGAACTTACTGTCTGCGAACTTATAGATGATCACACGTCCCAACCACATCGACAGCAGGTAATTGATCACGGCGCCTAACATCGCTCCTAAGGTACCGAAAAGCACGACAAACAGCACATCGACGGGGTAGGTACCCGTTACGCATAACACACTCTCCGGATCTCCGGCCAAAAAGGCAGCAGGAGGAATGACTACTTCACTCGGAAAAGGAATGAATGACGACTCAATCGTCATCAACGCGGTAATTGACGCATAGTTCATATGCGCCAAATACCACGTGATAATTGATCCTACAAATCCCATTAGATTAACAGTAATTGTACGATGATGTAGATCGGCAGCAGAACGATCAAGCTGAACTTAATCATGTAACCGAAGAACGACGGCATTTTAACGCCTTCCTGCTCTGCGATCGATTTCACCATGAAGTTAGGTCCATTACCGATATAGGTCATTGCGCCAAAGAAGACAGCACCCATCGAGATGGCTTTGAGGAATGGATCGGTAGCGAAAGCCAAACCATCCGGAGTGGCCATTTCGTTGAAGACCATGGCGGTCGGTGCGTTATCCAGGAAGGACGACAGCAGACCGGTTGCATAGACATACTGCCACGGCTCTTTGATGAACTCGCCGATGGCTTCTTTGTTCTGGCTGAGGAACTCCAATGCCGGCGTCATAGTAGCGAAGATACCGAGGAAGACGCAGGCCACTTCGAGAATAGGTGTCCAGGAATAGTTGTTCTTGACACGTACCTCTTTCTTGGTCGTCAACCAAGAACCGGCGATGATGATGATGAATACCCACTCACGCAGTAATTTCAAGTACCACGGCGCATCGTGTCCGGCCATGAAGGGCAGGTATTTGCCGTTGATGAACATCGTGGAAGCGATGACGCAAAGCAGCCAGAAGATATTGATCAGTCCGCTGAACTCCAATTTACCGGCTTCACGAACATCGGCCATCAGGTTTTCTGTAGGCTCTTTGCGGTAGAAATAAGTATCCACCCAGAAGAAGATGAACAGCAGTAAAGCACCCGTTACGAACCACTCCATGATCATGTTTTGCATCCACCACATGAAGTCCACACCCTTCTGGAAGAGCAGGAACAAAGGAGGATCTCCAAGCGGAGACAGTAAACCGCCGCAGTTCGCTACGATGGCGATGAAGAACAGCACGGTGTGAACACGGTGCTTACGCTGCTGGTTGGTGCTCAGCAACAGACGAATCAGCAACATCGCCGCACCCGTCGTTCCCATGAACGATGCCAGAACCCAACCGATGGCTAAGATGATGGTGTTCACCTTTGGTGTCGCCTTCAGGTCACCGCGGATACAGATACCGCCGGTGGTGACGAACAGCGCCATCAACAGTAAGATAAACGGTACATAATCAAAGACCATTTGGTGCACTAACTTGTCGCCCAGGCCGTTGACACACAGCCAGATAGCAACAGGCACACCCAAAATTAAGGACACAATTAACTTGTGTAGATTGTGCTCCCACCATCCCTCTACTTTGTGGATGAGCGGCAGCACGGCGATGCATAAGAGCATCACCACAAAAGGAATTAACATCCAACTTGGTATCATAATACACTCATTTAATGATTGTTATATTAGTCCAATTTGAGCACGGCCAGGAACGCTTTCTGCGGCACCTCTACGTTACCGATCTGCTTCATTCGTTTCTTACCGCGTTTCTGTTTTTCCAACAGCTTGCGTTTACGGCTCACGTCACCGCCGTAACACTTCGCCAGCACATCTTTGCGCACTTGTTTGACGGTCTCACGAGCGATGATCTTGGCGCCGATAGCGGCCTGAATGGCGATGTCGAACTGCTGACGAGGCAGGAGTTCTTTGAGTTTCTCGCACATGCGACGTCCGAAATCAACGGCATTGTCGCGATGGGTTAGGGTACTCAGTGCATCCACTTGTTCGCCGTTCAGCAGGATATCGAGTTTGACGAGGTTAGACGGCCTGAAACCGTTCATATGCCAATCAAACGATGCGTATCCTTTACTGATCGACTTGAGTTTGTCGTAGAAATCAATCACGATCTCACCCAGCGGCATGTCGAAGAGGATCTCCATTCGATTTCCGGAGATATATTCCTGCTTAACCAGTTCACCGCGTTTACCCAGGCACAGCGTCATGATCGGTCCGATGAAATCGGCGGTAGTGATAACCGACGCCCGGATATACGGCTCTTCGATGCGGTCTATCTCCGTCAGATCCGGCATGCCGGCAGGGTTGTGTACCTCCACCATTCCGCCGTCTTTGGTGTACACGTTGTAACTTACGTTCGGTACCGTGGTGATGACATCCATATCGAACTCCCGATCCAGCCGTTCCTGCACGATCTCCATGTGTAGTAAACCTAAGAATCCGCAGCGGAATCCAAAGCCCAAGGCCATCGAACTCTCCGGTTGGAAGGTAAGCGAAGCATCGTTGAGTTGCAATTTCTCCAACGACGCACGCAGGTCTTCATAGTCTTCACTCTCAATGGGATAAACACCGGCGAAGACCATTGGTTTGGCTTCTTCAAAACCGTCAATCGCCTTTTCACACGGACGCGCTACATGGGTGATCGTATCACCTACTTTCACCTCTGTACTCGTCTTGATACCCGAGATTATATAGCCCACATTACCGGCACTGATCTCCTTACGGGGACACATATCCAGCTTCAGGATACCAATCTCGTCTGCATCATATTCCTTACCGGTGTTCACGAACCGCACCAGGTCACCCGTGTGCATCGTGCCGTTCACCACTTTGAAATACGCGATGATACCACGGAAGGAATTGAATACCGAGTCAAACACCAGACATTGCAGCGGTGCGTTGGGATCACCCACAGGCGCAGGAATGCGCTCGATGATGGCGTCCAGAATCTCCGGCACACCTTCGCCGGTCTTAGCCGAACAACGGAGGATATCCTCCCGTTTGCATCCCAGCAACTCCACAATCTCGTCTTCCACCCGTTCCGGCATCGCGTTGTCCATATCGCATTTGTTGAGCACAGGAATAATCTCCAGGTCATGCTCAATGGCCATATACAGATTACTGATCGTCTGCGCCTGCACGCCCTGCGTAGCATCGACGACGAGCACCGCTCCTTCACAGGCAGCTATACTGCGGCTCACCTCATAGGAAAAGTCCACGTGACCCGGAGTATCAATCAGGTTAAGGGTATAACCCTTATGATTCATTTGAATGGCATGACTCTTGATCGTGATACCACGTTCTTTCTCCAGCTCCATATCGTCCAGTACCTGGTTCTCCATCTGCCGAACATCTACCGTTCCGGTGAGTTCCAGCATTCGGTCCGCCAACGTACTTTTTCCGTGGTCAATATGTGCAATAATACAAAAATTCCGTATTTTTTCCATAAACGGCTGCAAAGTTACAACTTTTTTTGCACATATGAAAATTTTTTTGTAATTTTGCACAAAATTTAACAAATATTACTAATCGTGAAGAAGATTGTAGTTCGATTTTGTGGAGATTCCGGTGACGGAATGCAGTTAACGGGTAACTTGTTTGCTCAGTTAGGTGCCGAATTGGGTCATGAGATTTCCACCTTGCCGGATTTCCCGGCAGAGATTCGTGCGCCGCAAGGAACGATCGGCGGTGTGAGTGGTTTCCAAGTGCAGTTAGGTGCCGGTGTTTATACGCCGGGTGACAAGGCCGATGTGATCGTAGCGATGAATGCGGCGGCGTTGAAGGTGAGTGCGATGAACAAGCACTATCACGATCATGCCATCATCATCGTCGATACCGACAGTCTGACGGACAAGGATCTGGAGAAAGCGTTGTATAAGACCGATAATCCGTTTACGGAGTTGGCGATTCCGGAGACGGTGCAGATCGTGCCGGTGGCATTGACCACGCTGACCAAGGAAGCGCTTAAGGACAGCGGCATGGATAATAAATCCATGCTCAAGTCGCGAAACATGTTCGCCTTAGGCCTCATCTGCTGGTTGTTTGATGAACCGATGGAGGACGCTATTCACCTGTTGGAGGATAAGTTCAAAAAGAAACCGGCGCTTATCGCACCGAACACGAAGGTGATGGTGGATGGCTATAACTACGGACAGAACCTTGCTTTGTCGGTGAACCAGATTCGCTTGGAAACGGATAACCAGACACCCAAAGCCAAAGGCCGTTACACCTCTATCGCCGGAAACAAGGCGACGGCATGGGGATTGATCGCGGCAGCAGAGAAAGCAGGAAAGCACCTCTTCTTGGGTTCGTATCCTATCACCCCGGCCACCGATATCCTGCATGAACTTGCCGGACGAAAGGATATGAACGTGATGGCCATTCAGGCGGAAGACGAGATCGCCGGTGTATGTACCGCTATCGGTGCGGCTTTTGCCGGTGACTTGGCTTGTACGACGACCAGCGGTCCCGGTTTGAGTCTCAAATCCGAAGCGATCGGTTTGGCGGTGATGGCCGAGTTGCCGTTGGTAGTAGTGGATGTACAACGCGGTGGACCGAGTACCGGTCTGCCTACCAAAACCGAACAGACGGACTTGCTGCAGGCGCTGTACGGCCGTAACGGTGAGTGCCCGGCAGTGGTGATGGCTGCTTCCAGTAGCGCTAACTGCTTCGATTTTGCGTATCAGGCATGTAAGATCGCCTTGGAGAATATGACGCCGGTTATCCTGTTGACGGACACCTATCTGGCAAACGGTTCGGCCTTATGGCGGATACCGAGTTTGGCGGAACTGCCGGAGATCAAGCCGCAGAGTGTTCCCGAAGAGTTGAAAGGTCATTTCAATCCGGCGCTGCGTGATGAACGCGGTGTTCGGTACTGGGCATTCCCCGGCATGGAAGGCTATGAACACCGGAATATCGGTCTGGAGCGCGATGCGGAGAAAGGCACGATCTCTACCAACCCGGAGAACCACGAGAAAATGGTGCTGGCGCGTAAGCATAAGATCGAACAGATCGCTAATCAACTGCCGGATCTGCGTGTACAAGGCAATGCCGATAGTGACACCGTTCTTGTCGGATGGGGTAGTACGGAAGGTCATCTCCATGCGGCAGCGGATGAACTGAATTGTGCGCTGGTGCAGTTCAATTATATCTGTCCGTTACCAAAGAACACGAAAGACGTGCTCAGTCGATTCAAACGCATCATCGTTTGCGAATTGAATACAGGTCAGTTTGCAACTTATCTTCGTGGACAAATGCCCGAGTTGAAGATAGAACAGTATAATGAAATAATGGGACAGCCGTTCGCTGTAGAAAGGATTGTAAGTTATGCAAGCAAGTGATTTTAAATCAGATCAATACGTGCGTTTCTGTCCGGGATGCGGAGACCACGCAATATGTATGGCGCTGCAGAAATCGATGGCGCAGATAGGTATCCCGACCCATCAGGTGGCGGTCATCTCCGGTATCGGTTGTTCCAGCCGTATGCCGCACTATCTGAACACCTACGGATTCAATACCATCCACGGTCGTGGTGGTGCTGTAGCGACGGGTGTTAAGACGAGTCACCCGGAACTGACGGTTTGGCAGATGTCCGGCGACGGCGACTGTTTGGCGATTGGTGGAAACCATTTTATCCATGAGATACGGCGAAACGTGGACCTGAACGTCTGCATGTTCAATAACCGCATATATGGTCTGACCAAAGGTCAGTATTCTCCGACAAGTCCCAAAGGATTTGTTTCCAAATCCTCTCCGTTCGGCACCGTAGAACGTCCGTTCGTTCCGGCACAACTCGTGCTCGGTGCAGGTGGTACGTTCTTTGCGCGTACACTCGATGTGGATATGCCGACGACGGTGGATTGCATGGTGGCAGCGCAGCAGCATAAGGGATGTTCTATCATCGAATGTCTCGTTAACTGCGTCATCTTTAATAACGGTACGCACGCGTGGATAGCGGATCGGGAACAACGGGCGGAACATAGTATCATCCTTAAGCACGGCGAGAAGATGATCTTTGGTAAGGAGAATGACAAGGGTCTGGCGGTGGAGATCGATCCCGTCACTTTTGTGCCGAAGATGATCGTGGTGCCGGCGGATGATCCCCGTGTGCTGACGCATGACGCCACCCAACCGGATCCTACGCTGCATCGTCTGCTGGCGCTGATGGGCCCCACGGATCCGAATGGCGTATTTGTCGGCGGAGACGCTCCGCTGCCTGTAGCGTTAGGCGTGATCCGTAACGTGGAAGCGGAGACCTACGATGCTGCCGTGAGTGCACAGATCGCTGAGGTAAGAAGCAAAGCAAAAGCGCAGACGTTCGATGAACTGACGTCTACGCTTGAGAGTTGGGAGATGTAAGAATCAACTAATCAAAGGGGTAGGTAGATCAGTTGTTTGGTCTCGAACCACTCACCTTTGAACCATTCGCTGCAGGGGGTAACCTCTGCAGTTTTTATATACGGTGCCAGTTCCGCTTTCAGGTCTCCGCCTTTGAGCACGATGATACCGTTAGGCATCGCGTTACGGTGCTTGTTGGAGATGTTCTTACGTACTAACTTAACCAAGTCGGGTAGGGGCATCACGGCACGGGAGACGACGAAATCGAATTTCTCTTTCTCTTCTTCCACCCGTTCCTGCTTGCACACGACGTTGGTCAGACCTAAGGCTTTGGCGATCTCACTCGCCACCTTGATCTTCTTTCCGATCGAATCCACCAGCGTAAACTGACACTCCGGAAACAGGATAGCCAACGGAATGCCGGGAAAACCACCACCGGTACCGACATCGAGGATGGTGGTGCCGGGCATGAACGGTATCCATTTGGCGATCGATAGCGAGTGCAGCACATGATGCTCGTACAGGTTATCGATATCCTTTCGGGAGATGACGTTTATCTTACTGTTCCAATCCCGATAAAGGGCATCAAGCGCAGCGAATTGCTGCGCCTGACGCTCGGTTAACTTGAAATAATCTTCGATTATCATTCCGCCATGTTGGTAAAGACGTTCTGTACATCCTCGTCCTCTTCGATCTTGTCGATCAGTTTCTGAACGGACTCGCGTTGCTCGTCGGTCAGTTCCTTGGTGTCATTCGGGATACGAACGAACTCCATCGACTGAATCTCAAAGCCGTTGTCCTCCAGGTACTTCTGCATGTTCACTGCCTCGTTGAAGTCCGAATAGATGACGATGGTGTTCTCCTCCTCGTCCACACCGAGTTCTTCTACACCGAAGTCAATGAGTTCGAGTTCCAGTTCATCCAGGTCGATACCGTCTTTCATCGTTACGGTGAAGCAGGCCTTGCGGTCAAAGAGGAATTGTAACGAACCCTGTGTACCGAGGGTACCGCCGAACTTGGTGAAATACGAACGGATATTGGCTACTGTACGCATATGGTTATCGGTGGCCGTCTCCACGAAGATAGCGATGCCATGTGGTCCGTATCCTTCGTAGTTGATCTCCTTGTAACCTTCCGACGACTTATCGGTGGCCTTCTTGATGGCACGGTCGATATTGTCCTTCGGCATGTTCTCCCGCTTACACTGTTGGATCAGCGCACGCAGACGGGGGTTCGAATCCGGATCCGGTCCACCCTCACGGGCAGCAATCGTGATTTCTTTACCTAACTTGGTGAATGTACGGGACATATGTCCCCATCTTTTCAGTTTTGTCGCTTTGCGATATTCAAAAGCTCTTCCCATAATATAATTGTTAAATTGTTAAGCCGTTAAATTGTTAACGATTTACTCCGCAGGAGTAGGATCGGCATGATCGAGGATGGTCTCATAATGTACTTCCTCGAAGGTGATCTTGAACTGTACACGACGGTTCTTCTGACGACCCTGTTTGGTAGTGTTCGGCTCAATCGGTTGATCCTGTCCGTAACCGATAGCGGTCATTCGCTCTGCTTCCACACCCTTGTTGATCAGGTAGTTACGCACAGCGTCTGCACGGTCTTGTGACAGTTTCAAGTTCGATTCCGGTTTACCTACGTTATCCGTATGACCTTGTACCTCGATGATATAATTCGGGTTATCGAGGAAGGTCTGAGCGATCTGATCCATCAGCGGATAAGACTTCGGCTTGATGGTCGATTTACCGGTTTCGAACTCAATACCCTGCATCGCTTTCTCCAGCAGTTTACGAACTTCGCGTTTAATCTCCGGACAGCCCTTGTTTGCACGGATACCCGGTACGTTCGGACACTCATCCTCGTAATCCATCACGCCATCACCATCGCTGTCCAGGTCACAACCCTTGGCATCTACGTGACCGATAGCCTCTTTCTTCGTATCCGGACACTCGTCCAGGTAGTCAGGTACACCGTCGCCGTCGGTATCCAACGGACAGCCCTTCTCGTCGATCTTACCATATGCGGCTGCCGGTGTGTTCGGACACTCGTCCATGTAATCCATCACGCCGTCACCGTCGCTATCCAACGGACAGCCTTTCTCGTCGATCTTACCATATGCGGCTTCCGGAGTGTTCGGACAGTCGTCCAAGTAATCAGGTACACCGTCGCCGTCGCTATCTAACGGACAGCCTTTCTCATCGATCTTACCATATGCAGCTTCCGGAGTGTTCGGACACTCGTCGATATAGTCTTCTACACCGTCGCCGTCGGTATCCAGTGCACAACCGTTCTCGTCTATGAAATGGATAGCCGCTGCCGGCGTTCCCGGACAATGATCCAGGTAATCAGGTACACCGTCATGGTCCTCATCCAACGGACATCCGACGCTGTCCACGGCTACACCACGCGGCGTCTCCGGACACTGATCCAGCTTATCCCATACGCCGTCTTTATCCTTGTCGCGGCGGTTTGATCCCCAACAGATGGAGAAGCCCAACGCTACGTTTACCATCTTTGCCTTGTCGGGGATGACATAGCGTTTACCGCCCTTACCGTCATTCATACCGGCGTAACTCGTCGGGATATAATCCAAGGCCAGCGTCAGGTTGATACCGTCGTACGGCATGAAACTCAAACCGGCACCGATATTACTGTACTTACCGTTGTTGAGCAGCGAGTAGGACAGCGCAATGTTAAACCAGTTCACCGGACGGAAGGCCGCACCGATGGTCACCTCTTCATATAAACGTGCGTTGTACAGGCGGGTAGCGGAAACGATACCTACGCCTACGCGGTTATCCCAGAAATTGGCATCCAGACCGATGTTCAGACGGGCGGAAGTCATGCGTGCAAAACCGCGACCTCCGTTATCGCCCATCTTCACGCCGTTGAGCAGACCCATCAGACGCGATTGAACGGTGTCCATCAGAATCTCCGTCGAGAAATTACCGTCGGCATCGCGGTAAGCCGGGTCGTTATAGTCGATATGACCGGCGCCCTCAAACGTCGTGTCCACCGTGCAGGTGAAGCGGTTTGCATGACTCCAGTAGATGAATCCCAGGTCCGTGATCGCAGCACTGATCTGCAGGTTCTCGATCGGCTTGTACGTGATACCGAAATCCAAAGCAGCTCCGTAACCCGAAGGTCTCACAAGCCCTTTCACCAACGCCGGTACATCCGAACGGTTGATCAGACTATCTTGGTTAAACGAACCGTCTTTGAAGCCGTCCACGATCTGGTTGATGTTCTTGCCGTTGATGTATTGGCTCAGATAAGCTAAGTTCACCGGCGCCGCTACATCCAAGCGCATCGTGCCGTTGATATCCCAAGCCTCGGTGTTGGCATCGATCTTCAAGTCACGGCTGTCCAAACCGGCGTAAGCTGTTCCCAACAGGAATTTTAACTTACCGCCGACCGTCCATTTCTCGTTGATCTTATGACTGTAACCGGCACCTATCTCGGTATATACCGACCCGCCGGCACTGATACCGCCCAGGTCGATCGTGTTGATACCGCCCGTCAGGTCCTTCATACCGCCGTCGAAGACAAAGTCAAAAATCGACTTCGGCATGGTCGCACCTACCGATGCACGCTCGTTGATGCCGATGGTCAGGAAGCCGTTCTCCTTGATGCGGAATCCCATGTTCAACAGACCTAACGTGGTCTCGCCGTTCATCAGCGTCATCGATCGTATCTGACGCAGGAACTTCGCCTTGTCTGCATTCGGATGCAGCGGTGTGATCGTCTTGCCCGTTACGGGATCGACAAAGAAGATATCCTGAATCGTTAAGGAGTTATCCCCTATACCGTACGACATCCAGCCTAACGGACTGAAGTTGATAAAACCTCTGCTCACCGGTTGGAAAGCCGGGTTGATGGTATGACGCATAGGTGCGTTCTCCAGGAAATAGAGCGTCGTCACCTGCTGTGCACTCGCACTCAGCGTGATCATGGCCACAAGGGCTGCAAATAGAATCTTTTTCATCGTTCAGCCCTCCTTATTTTTTATCTTTTGAGAAATCCAAAATCGCATCCACACTTGCCGACAGACCGAGTTTGACGGTCAGTCCCTGGTCGTCCGTCAGACGGATGTTCTCCAGACCCTTGCTATACGCTTCTTGCAGCGACTCATCGTCGATTTGCGCGTAATAAGCGATCTGCTTGATCTTCGGGAACAGGTTCAACTCCGCTTGGCTCAGGTTTGCAAAAATAGTGGTCTCACCCGGCGTCTTCGGAACCCAGTTACCCGATTCTTTGACGTATGTCGGCGCTTGCAGCTTCACTGTATCCTCCGGGAAGAGCAACAACGGCTTGGTGTTATCCTCCGGATCCATGATGATCTGTCCGGCCGCATCCAAACAACGGAAATATACCTTCAGATCCACCGGAATCTGGTTCTTGGCATGCAGCACGGCATTCACATCCGTCGCCTTGAGCGTGTCGATGATCTTCACGTTGTTCAGCAACGAGTCGATGCTGTACTTGCTGATGTCGATATCCTTGATCGTATCTTCATAAACCACCTTCAGACCCTCGTTGAAGATCATCGGCAGTTGGCAGATAGCCTCGATACGGATACTCGTGTTCGGCGTGATACGGATCTGCGGCGTCATCTGGTAGTTGAAGTCCAGGTTGAACTTATAACCCAATCGCTGCGGCATGTTCTGGAACAGGATGTCGATATGACCACGTTCCGGATCCTTGTCAAACGGAATCATCATGTTCGTCGTCGAATCACCGATCGCACTCGTGATGGGATCCAGATACTCATGACTCTGGAACTGACGGTGGAAATCCTGCTTGGTCTCCGTTCCGTATTTGAAGGTAGCATACCGTTTGGTACCGTTGATATCCTCTGCGTACAGGTAATCACCGTCCACTTTCAGCGCACCCGCTACCTGCGTCACAATGAACATATCGATCTTCGGATCCGCAAACGGCAGGTTGGAGCGGCTGATGAAATCCAGTGCTCCCCAGGTGTCACTCAAGTTAATCTCGCTCTCGTCATACATATCTTTGGAGCGGATGAAACGACCCCAGATCGCTTTGTAGTCGATAAACTGAACACCGAGTTTGTATTTGAAACCGGCGTCTTCGGGGATATCCACTTGCTGACCTGCCGGAACGGTGAAGGTGAAATGGATCACGAAGTTACAGGAATCGATCACTTGACCTACCACGTACTGACCGGCAGCGTTCTTGGCCATCAGGTTGATGGTGAACTTATCCACCGCCGTCGGGATGTTCCGGTTGTAACCGTAGTTATCGCGGTTCTTGTCGTACACCACCATCGTGTTGCCTGCCGGACGACGAATCTGGTCGCCTAAGTCCAAAGTCACCTGGTCAATCCATTCCCATTCCAAGGGCAGGTTGTTGGTGTTAATGATGGAGTTGAAACTGGCCGTCTCGATTAACGCACTGTCCAGACGCTCTTTATCCAACGAGTCCGGATGGTTGATCCCCTTTAACTTCAACGGCATGTCGAAATCCAGCGTCACAGGATCGCCGGTACCGATGATGCGCTTGTTGCTACCGATCATGACCGCCGCATCAATCTTCTCGTACACATTGAGGTTTAATTGCTTCTCCGAGATGTACTTCGCCAGATCCACCTGGTGGAAGTTACGGGCAATGTTAAATGTGTCCTTCCATGTGATCACACCTTTGTTATTCAGCGAGTCCACATAGAAATTGCCGACACCGGCACCAAAGAAATCACCGATGGAGGCATAAACGCTTCCTACCGGCAACGCCAAGCCCAACTCAACCTCTGCTTTGGGATCGATGTTACCGAAGTCCAAATCGGAATGGCAACTCGATAACAACGCACCCAATACAACCGCTAACAGGCTTGCATGTAATGATTTAAAATGCATAGTATCTATAGATTTTGTTTGTTTTTGCTAAATCGGGCGCAAAATTACAAAAAAAATCTGATATATGCAAATTTATTTCAATAAATTTATCGGATGAGGTAAATTTTCTCGGTGGCACGTGTGACGGCGGTGTACAGCCAACGCAGATATTCCCGTTTTTCAGTCTCCGTTTCCAACTGGCCGTTCGCCTTTAGCCATTCGCCGTTTTCGTCGATATAGACGTGTTTCCATTGTCCGCCTTGCGCCTTATGGCAGGTCACGCAATAGGCGAATCGCACCTGCAGCGCATTGTAATACGGTGACTCATAGATGCGTTTGATCAACTCCTTCTTGTTCTTTATCTCCGGATAGTCCTCGGCGATGCGGCTGAACAGTTCTCGCTGCAGCGTGTAGTTGGCTTCCGGACTATCCGTCGTCAAGGTGTCTAACCATACCAAGGCCTCGATCTCCCAACTGTAATCCACCGACCGCAAGGCCGCTTTGGCGAAATGAAAACCGTATAGTTCATGGGAATGATACAGGCGCTCGATCTCGAACATATCGCCATTGGCGATAAACTCCAGATCCTCGTACTCCTGCGCCCAGAAATAGTTGTTTTTCGTTACCATGATCCGGTCACCGTTCGACAGTTCATCCTCTTTCCACAGCACTCTCGCCCGAACACCCCCGTTATACAGGTTCGTCGTCTTGTTACTCCGTGCGATGATCAGCGTCTCTTCGGCACCCACTGTCCGCCAACTGTCCTCTATCGTCTCGATCAGCGCCTCCCCCGGCACCCGAATGATATCTTTATTCGGAGTAATCGAAAAATCTCCAATCTCCAATTTCCAATCTCCAATCTTCTCCCTTATCCTCGTCGCCTCACTCAGTATCCCGCTGTCCAAGGCCTGACGTGCCACTTCCGTTAACCCGTAACCCGTCACCGATAACCCGTAACCCCTCATAAAATCCGCATCCAGCGCAGGACTGATCGAACTGCCTACAGGCGGTAACTGCGCATCGTCGCCCAAGAGGAGTAGGGAACAACCTTGACCGCTATACACGTACTTTACTAAATCGTCCAACAGACATCCGCTACCAAAGGTAGGATTATCCCGCTGCCCGCTTAACATCGAGGCCTCATCGACGATGAAAAGGGTGTTGCGGTGTAAGTTATCGGATAAGGCAAACGCGTCCGAACCCAACTGCCGTTGCCGGTAGATCTTCTTATGAATGGTATAGGCCTGCCGTCCGGAATAACGGCTCAGCACTTTGGCTGCTCTACCCGTCGGGGCCAGTAACACACACGGCTGTTTCAAACCTTCCAACGCCCGAACCAATGCACTCATCACGCTCGTCTTACCCGTTCCGGCGTAACCGCGTAAGACAAACGCTTTACGGGCTTCACGGCTGATGATGAACGCACCTAAGGCATCCAACAATCCCGCCTTCTCCGCATTCGGTTCAAACGGCAATTCCGCCTTAATTCGGTCAATTATGAAGTTTTCTAACATGCAATTAGCAATCAAAAATCACAAATTACAAATTTTTTTTGAAAAAAACTTGTGTGTTTCAAAAAAATGTTGTACCTTTGCAGCCGATTTCTACTCAGGGTCCCCAAATAATTTTAATTTTTGGGGCAAGCGTAGAACAAAACGAAGCGTCATTGAGCGACTTTGTCGCGAGTCACGCGAGTTTTAGTTTAAGCACAGAGCAAGTCCTATACGACCAGCTCCCTCTGAATTCCCCCAGGTCTTGACCGAAGCAAGGGTAGGAGGTTGTAGCGGTGCGATGTAGTCAGCTTGCTCTTTTTTTTATTTTCCAATCTCCAATATTCAATCTCCAATCGGATTTCCGAAAATCGTATATTTTACGCCATTTCGAATAATAACAATCGTGCCGTTTTCTATCCTCTTTTGACTATCGACTATCGACTTTCCACTCTCCACTCCAGCCGGCTGCATGTTATACGCTGCCCAGGCGTCGGGGATACCGTAACCCATCTTATTTCCGGTGTCGTAGTTCGGATATAAATGCGCTGAACGGATGATCCGTTCCCGGATCTGCATTGCGTTCTCGTTCGGTAAAGCGGACCATAAAGCGGCGGCCATACCTGCTAATAGGGGTGTCGCAAAACTCGTTCCGTTACTTCGCACAATACTTCCGTTCGGATAGATCAAGGTAGCCTGCACACCTACCGCACACACCTCCGGTTTGATACGTCCGTCGGAAGAAGGTCCGTAACTGGAGAAACTGCCGGCAAGACTGTCCACACTTACGGCTCCTACCGTCAGCACACTGTCCGCATCCGCCGGCGCACTGATCGTGCCCCACGATCCGTTACCTTCATTACCGGCTGCTACGCACACGAGCATACCTTTCCGTGCCGCGATAGTCGCTGCTCTACTTACACGCGTCGTCTTGCCATCCAGGTCCGTGTATTTGTTCAAATCCCATTCGTCGTTATCGAATTGCGCGTAACCTAACGAAACGGAGAACACGTTCACTCCTAACGAGTCCGCTTTCTCCAAGGCCGCCACTAAGTTATCCATCTCCTTCGGACTCTCCGGCTCATCTTCTTCCGACCGCATCAGGTAGTAATCGGCTTTCGTCGCCGCACCGTAATAACCCTCCGTGATACCCGAGATCGTGCTTAAGCACTCCGTGCCGTGCGTTCCCGTAGAACCGTAGAAATCATCGGCATCGTCCGTGAAATCAAAATGACCCAACTCCTGCGTCTGACGGAAACAATCTAACGTATTGGCCTTGTAAAAACCGCCGTCGCAGATGGCCATCAGGATCCCTTGCCCTTCATATCCCGCCGCATGCAACGGTAGCAGGTTATACGTTCCTAACTGCTCATCGGTATAATTGCCGGTCTGTGCTCTGTCTTCTGTCAGTGAAACGGTCGGTGCTCTTCTAAGTCGTTTCGGCCCATAGATAGACCCGCTGTTATCCCGTGTCTTCTCTACACCGCTCACAAAACGCCACGTTGCCACTTCTGCGGCCTGCGCATCGCTCATCTCCACCGTCGCACCGTTGAACCAACGGCTCGTATGATGGATCGTCGCACCGAATGTACGCAGACTGTCCAGATACGCACTATCCACCGGATAATCCAGCTCATCCGTCGGGATGTTCCATTTATTGCGCTGTTCCTGCGCACGCTCACTCAGACTCGGCTCACCCGTCATCGGCTTGCCCGTGAACATCACAAAGAAGATGTTCAGTAGGATCATCAAAAACTTAATCATTCAAATCTCCAATTTCCAATATCAAATATCCAATTTCAACGTCAGTTGAACCACATTTTCAACATGTTGGGTATGCGGAAACATATCCACAGGCTGCACTTTCTCCACCTTGTATTGTTTGTCCAGCAGTGCCAGATCCCGTGCCTGCGTCGCCGGGTTGCAACTCACATAGACGATCCGTTTCGGTGCTGCATGCAGGATCACATCCACCACATCCTCATCCATTCCGGCACGAGGCGGGTCGGTGATGATCACGTCCGGTCTGCCGTATTGGGCCACAAACGCGTCGTTCAGCACTTTCTTCATGTCGCCGGCAAAGAACAGGGTGTTCTCGATGCCGTTGATCTTCGAGTTTACTTTCGCGTCCTCAATGGCTTCCGGTACGTACTCGATACCGATCACCTGCCGCGCCTGCCGGCTCACGAAATTGGCGATCGTGCCGGTACCGGTATAGAGATCGTACACCAAAGGTTTCTCCTGTAACCCCTCACCCGTAACCGGTAACCCGTCAAAAGCAAAATCCCGTGCCACTTTGTACAGCTCATACGCCTGCTCGGTGTTCGTCTGGTAGAACGATTTGGGACCCACTTTGAACTGCAAACCCTCCATCTCTTCCATGATATAATCCTGTCCGAACCAAACCTTCACATCCTGGTCGCCGATCGTGTCGTTGAACTTCAGGTTCTCCACGTACAGCAGCGCAATAATCTCCGGGAACGAGTTATGGAGGAAATTTAATAAATCTCCAATCTCCAATTTCCAATCTTCAATCGGCTCCCCAAAGGAGACGACAAGCATCATCTCCCCTTTATGGTTATTGCGCAGCATCAGGGTGCGCAGCAGTCCCTGATGGGTATGCTCATTGTAGAACGTCAGCCCGTGTTCCTTTGCGTACGCACGCACGCTATTCCTTATACGATTATTAATATCCGGCATCAAGTGACATTCCTCGATATCCAGCACCTTGTCAAACGCATTCGGAATATGAAAACCGATACCGGGTTCTTTTTGTAAATCTCCATTCTCCAATTTCCAATTTCCAATCTCCTCCGGAGTAAGCCATTTCCGGTCTGCACACGTGAACTCCAACTTATTCCGGTATTCATAGATATGCTTGCTGCCTAAGATCGGCGATATCTCCGGTAACTCGATCTTGCCGATTCGCGTCAGGTTATCGACGATCTGTTGCTGTTTGTATTTGAGTTGCTCCTCGTACGGCAGGATCTGCCATTTGCAGCCGCCGCATACCCCGAAATGCTTGCATCTCGCTTCACACCGCACCTTACTCGGCTCCACGATCCGGATCACTCTCGCCTCCATGAACGAGTGTTTCTTCTTCGTCACCTGCAGATCCACGATGTCTCCCGGCACGCAGTTCGGCACGAAGCACACGATCCCTTCTTGTGCTACCCGTAACCCCTCGTCCGTAACCGCTAACCGAGTAAGCGCCTTTCCTTCCGCCGCTACCCCCGTGATCTCCACATTCTCAATAATCGGTAAATTCTTCTTTTTCATAAACCAAAACCTTTGCGGGTGCAAAGGTAAGAAAAAAAAATGACATATGCAAATATTTCGACGTTTTTTATGCATCTTTTCTTCGTCCCTTTGCCCCGAATTTAATTTGTGAACAAAAAATTGTCTTTAATTGTTGATAATTGTTGACCCGGGGTATTCGCTCATCTGGCTAAAACACAATCGAAAGGTTGCGCTTTTTTTATGCCCATTTTTCTTCAAAATTTGCAAATCTTCCGCAAAAACACAAATAAATTTGTGTATATGAAATATTTTTTGTACCTTTGCACTCGATTTGACATAGAGGTCAAATGAACCTAAACATTAATTATTTTAAATCACAAATCACAATGAAAAAATCCCTTTTTTTCGCACTCGTAGCAGTGCTCGCTATCCCCTTCGTTTCCTGCTCCAAACAGGCGTCTCAAGAACCGGCTCGCCATTTTGTGTCCGCTGACGGAATGTTGGACTTTGACTTGATCGATGACTCCATCGACGTGTTCCAACTCTTCCCTGAAGCGTATTACTCGGAGGACGGAGATGACCTGGCACCCATCTGTATCCATAACGAGGATATCCTGCTGAAATACAACGGTTCGAACCCTCAGGTGCAACAGATAACCGACTTCTATAACATCATCGCCATGTACCATAACATGAATAGCGATCTGGAGACGGCTGAGCGCTTCGGAGAGGATGATCCGGAGGTGTACGAAGCGTTGGCAGCATCCATTGCCAGCGCCGATGTGACCTATGTCCGGGACCCGGAATTGCAGGCGGCCATCCGCCAGTTAAGGGACACGATGGAATACTGCTGCCGTCATCTGCCGGAGGACCACAGCGAAATGCTGGGGAAAATGGCGGAGGACTTGTTCGGAATAATCACTCCTACCGCTGCCGCTATCATGGACGGCGTGACGGAGCGCTATTTCGAGATCATGGATCGCAATGACTTCTATACCGATTTTGATTCGGTGATCTATCTCCGTGGCCGGTCAGACAAGGACTATCAGTTGGAACTGCTCACCGCCATGGATCATGCTCAGACACCGATGGAGCGTCATATGTATGCCATCGAATATGCCCATTCGGATTCCTTCCATGCCTCTTTCGTCTTAGGCGCCGCCGTGTTGAATCGGGAGTTTGAAAGGGGAGAGTACAGTCCTTATCTGTCGGAGATGTGGCGCACCTGGCGTGCCTCGCTGACCTCGATCATCGGCCATTCGTCCTGGTCGTATATCCCGAACCATCTCTATAACGCCAAACGCCGCCAAGTAGCGGAAATCATCCTGCAGCAGGTAGAAAAGCACCCGACGGACTCGATGGCACAAGGCCTGCTTATTGACCTCATCGGCTCAGGAAACATCCTCCGTCACGGTGCTATCTTCGGTAACAGTTCAATGGTCGAACAGATGAACATGTATCCCGAATGGAATATGGAATAAAACCGAAAGGCAAATGAAAAATGCAGAAAAATCTGCAAAAAGAATGGCATATGCTTGCATATGTCATTTTTTTTTTGTACCTTTGTGCCCGATTTGCGAATAAGATGGAAATACTGATAGCGATAGGAGCGGTTTTGGTGGCGATGGTGCTGCTGAGCATAGGGGTGATACTGAGGAAGGATCATCGTTTTCGGTCGCAACATATCGCGGAGAATGCGCGTATGAAGCAGGATAAGATCCATTGCGCTACCTCGCAAGATCGGGAGGCACGGAGAACATCCCGGATGGATGTTTCCGATTTGTAATTGGAGATTGGAAATTTTAAATTTTAGATTTTAAGATATGAAAAGAGAAACGATTCAAAATGTAGTTAATTCGGTTTTGGCAACGGCAGTCGTTGTCTTGTTTGTACTTCATTTCACTTGCGGCAGCAAGTCGTGTTCTGCTCCGGCAGAGCGTGCTCAGATCGAGGCATCGGGTGAGCTGATGCCGATCGCTATCGTGAACACGGATTCGATCCTGCTGCATTACACCTTGGCCGTGGAGGCATCGGAGAAGCTGATGTCGCAGTATGAGGCGTCGATGGTGCAGTTGGACACGAAGGTGAAAGCCTTCCAGAAAGAGTATGCGACCTTCGAGAAGGACGTGATGGATTTCCAGAAGAAAGTGGAAGCCGGTGCGTTCCTAAGCCGTGAGCGTGCAGAGAGTGAGCAGAAAAAATTGCAGGACAAGGAGCAGCAGCTGATGGCCAAGCAGCAGGATCTGGAGAACCTGCGTCAGAAACTGAGCAACGACCTGATGACCAACCAAGCGGCGCTGACCCAACAGCTGCAGGATTCCGTACAGGCGTATCTGAGCGAGTTCAATGCAGACGGTCATCTGCACCTGATCGTCAACGACGCAGTGCTGCTGAATAAAGTAGCCGGCTACGATATCACCGAGGAGGTTATTGAGGCGCTGAATGCGAGATATGGGAAGTAAGACCGCTGCGCTGATAGAATATAGACCGCTGCGCTGATAGAATATAGACTCAAATGAACAGACGGATAGTAATATGTCTTTGCTCCTTGCTCCTTATTCCTTATTCCATTAAGGCGCAACGGATTCCGGAAATGATCGAGTACACGGAGGTGTATGATTTTCTGGAGGAGTTGACGACGGACGGCGTGATACGCACCAATGCGGCCATTAAGCCGTACACGCGTGATTATATCGCTGCCCGGCTGATGGAGGCGCAGAGTAGGGACTCGTTGCTCAACCAAAGGCAGAAAGAGGATTTGCAGTTCTACCTGCAGGATTATGCCTTGGAATGCGACACCCTGCCCACGTATTACAGTTACGGTCACCGGCATGTGACGCAATGGAAGACGGAGGTGTCGAATCTCAACCTCGCTGACCCGAGTCTGCATATCTTAACCAAAGACAAGATCTTCAAGATGCGTGTGCGTCCGATATTGGGCATGGACCTGAGTTACAACAAGAAGGGTCTATGGCAGCACCGCGTCTATGGTGCCGAACTGCAGATGGATATTGCGCATCATCTCAGTATCTGGGGTTCGATACGCGATAACAGCTGGTCCGGTTTAGGTGTGGATGGTTCCAAACTGACCAAGCCGGGATATCTGAATAACCTGGCCGGTGTGCAGTACAAGGAAGCGAACTACGGCGGTGACTTCTCCGATTCGAGAGGAGGTATATCGCTCTACACCTGGTGGGGCTCCATCGGTGTACAACGGGAACGGATCACCTGGGGCGACGCACAGCATTGTTCGAATATCCTGTCCGGTCATAACCCGGCGGTACCGATGTTCACCATCCAACTGACGCCGTGCAAATGGTTCCAATTCGATTATTTCCATGCATGGCTGCCGTCGAACGTGATCGATTCCACCTATTACTATACGGAACGCGAGAAAGAAGGCGTGACGGGTAGGGAATACCGTCCGGCCAATAAGTTCATGGCGGCGAATATGTTCACTTTCATGCCCTGTAAGTACGTGCAGTTCAGTTTCGGTAACTCGATCGTGTATGCGGAGCGCAATGTGCAAGCAGCGTATTTCATTCCTATCGCGTTCTATAAGTCGCTGGATCACCTGCTGACGAAGGGCTTGGGTTCGGAGAACCAGAACAGTCAGGCTTTTGCCACCATCACGGTACGCCCGACGGATCATCTGCGGCTGTACGGTTCGTTCTTCCTGGATGAGTTTAAGTTAGCGCGTCTGAAAAAAGATAATCCGGAGCATAACCTCGTGTCGTACTTAGTGGGCTTTAACTGGTCCGGCTGGCCTGTGAAAGGTCTCTCGCTGCGCGGTGAGTTCATGCGTTCGTATATCGCTTGCTATACCCATTCGATCAAGGTGCTGGACTTCACGTCCAACAGTTACAACATGGGCCATTACATGGGCGACAACGCGCAGTCGATCTTTGTGCAACTGAGTTACCGTCCGGTACGTGGTCTGCGTCTGACGCTCGACTATACGCAGGACACCAAGTACCGTGCGTATGATTATATCCGTGCCTACATCGCCGGACAACGGAGTACGACCACACCGATCATCGCGCAGAAACCCTTTGACGAACCCATCTGGCGCAATGACCAGGTGCAGTTCAGGGCTACCTATGAGGTGTTTAATAACTGCTATGCGCATGTGGATTTTACATGGAACAACGCCCGTGCGTACGCACCGACTTCGGAACGGATCCTGGGTGAAGACCGGGGATGGAATGCCGACGGTACGTCCAAAGAGTTAGCAGGCGATGAGTTGGTGAACTATTACCTCAATAAATATACCCCGACATACCTGCAGGGTGTGAACTACACGTTCTCCTGTGGGTTGAGTTTCGGGTTTTAAATCGTCATGACGTCATGACGTAATAACGACATAACGAAATAATCTATTATAATGAAAAAGGAAATTCAATTCTCCCTTGTCTATCGGGACATGTGGCAGAGTAGTGGCAAGTATGTGCCGCGTAAAGATCAGTTGGCGAAAATTGCGCCCGTCATCATCGACATGGGTTGCTTTGACCGTGTGGAGACCAACGGCGGTGCGAGTGAGCAAGTGAACCTCTTGTACGGAGAGAACCCGAACCAAGCCGTTCGTACGTTCTGCAAGCCGTTCAACGAGGCGGGTATCAAGACCCATATGTTGGACCGTGGCCTGAACGCATTGCGCATGAACCCGGTTCCGGCCGATGTGCGTCAACTCATGTACAAAGTAAAACATGCGCAGGGAACGGATATCACCCGTATCTTCTGCGGTCTGAATGATCCCCGTAACATCATCCCGTCGATTAAGTGGGCCAAGGAAGCCGGTATGACGGCGCAGGCCACGATGTGTATCACCTATTCGAAAGTACACACGGCCGAGTACTATATCAACCTGGCGGAGCAGCTGATTGCAGGCGGTGCGCAGGAGATATGCCTCAAGGACATGGCCGGTATCGGTCGTCCGCATATGCTCGGCGTCATCGTAGCCGCCATCAAGGAGAAACATCCGGATATCATCATCCAGTACCACGGTCACACCGGACCGGGTTTCAGTGTGGCTTCGATGCTCGAAGTGGCGAAAGCCGGTGGTGACGTGCTGGACGTAGCGATGGAGCCGCTCAGTTGGGGTAAGGTGCATCCGGATGTAATCACCATTCAGGCGATGCTCAAAGATGCCGGATTCCTGGTAAAAGATATCAACATGAAAGCCTACATGGAGGCACGTTCGCTCACGCAGGAGTTTATCGATGATTTCCTCGGCTATTGGATCGATCCGAAGAATGCGCTCATGACCTCGTTGCTCGTAGGCTGCGGTCTGCCGGGCGGTATGATGGGTTCGCTCATGGCGGATCTCAAAGGCATGCATGCGGCGATCAATGCGAACCTCAAGAAGAAAGGGGAGAAAGAACTGAGCGAAGACGAACTGCTGGTACAACTCTTCGACGAGGTACAGCGTATCTGGCCGATGTTGGGAACACCGTGTCTCGTGACACCGTTCAGTCAGTACGTGAAGAACGCGGCACTCATGAACCTCTTCAGCCGTTCGATGGGTGAGAAAGACTTCACTCGTATGGATCCGGCGATGTGGGGTATGATCCTTGGTAAGTCCGGTAAGTTACCGGGTGAGTTGGCGCCGGAGATCATCGAACTCGCCAAAGAGAAAGGCTTTGAGTTCTACACCGACGATCCTCAGAAACTCTATCCGAACGTGCTGCCGCAGTATATCAAGGAGATGGAAGAGCTCGGTTGGGACCGCGGTCAGGATGACGAGGAACTGTTCGAGTTCGCTATGCACGACAAGCAGTACCGTGAGTACAAGAGCGGCTTGGCGAAGGAGCAGTTCTTGAAAGACCTCGAAGAGCGTCGTGCGAAAGCAGGACATGCCGCTGCACCGGCTCCTCAGCCAACTGCCAACAGCCAACAGCCAAAGTCCAATGATGATGCAGCTGCCGTAGCCTACGCATTGTACTTGGCAGGGCAGAAACCCAAAGAGGGTATTATCACGCTGCCGGAAATTCACCCATCTGCATGGAATCATAAGCACTTCGTACTGAAGTGATTTAAGATTTAAGATTTAAAATTTAAGATTTATTACCATATGAAAAAGTATAACTTTAATGCAGGACCGAGTATCCTGCCGCAAGAAGTGATCAAACAGACTGCAGAAGCGGTCATCGATTTTCAAGGTGAAGGACTTTCCGTACTGGAGATCTCCCACCGTGCGAAATATTTCCAACCCGTCATGGACGAGGCGGAAGCACTGATGAAAGAACTGCTCAATATCCCGGAGGGATACCGTGTGCTGTTCTTAGGTGGTGGTGCCAGCCTGCAGTTCTGCATGGTGCCGTTTAACCTGTTAGAGCACAAAGCAGCGTATCTGAATACCGGTGTATGGAGCAAGAAAGCGCTGAAAGAAGCAAAGGGTTTCGGTGAAGCCGTAGAAGTAGCAGCCAGCACAGACAGCATTCCGACGGACTATGAGATTCCGCAGGATGCCGATTACTTCCATATCACCACCAACAACACCATCTTCGGCACCGAGATCAACGATGAGAAACTCGCTGAGATCTACCGCAAGAAAGGTAAAGTAGCTTTGGTAGCGGATATGAGTTCGGATATCCTGAGCCGTCCTATCGACGTGAGCCAGTACGACATCATCTACGGCGGTGCGCAGAAGAACTTAGCACCGGCAGGTGTGACCTTCGTGATCATCAAAGAGAGTTGCCTCGGTAAGGTAAGCCGTTATATCCCGACGATGCTGAACTACCAGACGCATATCGATAACGGTTCGATGTTCAATACCCCGCCGGTACTGCCGGTTTATACCGCTGTGCTGACGCTGCGTTGGCTCAAAGCAAACGGTGGTGTGAAATGGATTCAGGCACGTAACAAAGCCAAAGCGGACTTGCTGTACAAGTGCCTCGATGAGTCCAAACTCTTCATGCCGACGATCTCCAAGAAAGAGGACCGCAGCTGCATGAACATCTGCTTCGTCTTCAAGCCGGAGTATGCGGAGTTGCAGGACGACTTCTTTAAGTTCGCTACCGAGCGTGGTATGGTAGGTATCAAGGGGCACCGTCTGGTAGGCGGATTCCGTGCTTCCTGCTACAACGCAATGGATATCGAAGGTGTGCAGGCGCTGGTAGATTGCATCCATGAATACGAGAAACTCCATTAATTATGGGCTTCTCCTATATCATGCCTGTGACACATATCAAAGGCAAAACATTGGAATTAACCTCATTATTTGAAACAATGAAAGTTTTAGTAGCAACAGAGAAACCCTTTGCGAAAGTAGCCGTGGACGGTATTCGTGAAGTGGTAGAAGGTGCCGGATACGAGTTGGCACTGTTGGAGAAATATACAGACAAGGCGCAGCTGTTAGAGGCTGTAGCAGACGCAGACGCCATTATCATCCGTTCGGATATTGTGGATGCCGAAGTGTTGGACGCTGCCAAGCAGCTTAAGATCGTGGTTCGTGCCGGTGCCGGTTACGATAACATCGATCTCGATGCCGCTACGGCGCACAAGGTGGTGGCGATGAACACACCGGGTCAGAACAGTAATGCCGTTGCTGAGTTGGCACTGGGTCTGATGGTGTACGCCGTGCGTAACCTGTACAACGGAACATCCGGTACAGAACTGAAGGGCAAGAAACTCGGTATCCATGCCTTCGGTAACGTAGGCCGTAATGTAGCACGCATTGCACAAGGTTTCGGCATGGACGTCTATGCGTACGATGCCTATTGCCCGGATGAGGCGATGGTAGCCGCTAATGTACATCCGCTGCACAGCGCAGAGGAGTTGTACAGCACTTGCGACATCGTCAGCCTGCATATCCCGGCTACGGCGGAGACCAAGAACAGCATCAACCATGACCTGGTCAATCGCTTGCCGAAGGGTGGTGTACTCGTTAACACAGCCCGTAAGGAAGTGATCGATGAAGAAGGTCTGATCGCCTTGATGCAGGAACGTACCGATCTGAAGTATATGACGGATATCATGCCGGTAGCAGACGCGAAGTTCCGTACCCTTTTCGAAGGACGTTACTTCGCCACACCCAAGAAGATGGGTGCACAGACGGCAGAGGCCAATATCAATGCCGGTATCGCAGCTGCCAAACAGATCGTGGACTTCTTCCAAAATGGTAACACACGCTTCCAGGTGAATAAATAATTCGTCATGACGACATGACGTCATAACGACATGACGAAACGATTTATTTCCATATTTTTATTGCTTGTAGCCGCTTTTTCCTACGCCTCGGATATCGAGTGCGTAGGAACGGCTACGCAGGTGTTGGACGGTAGGGATACGGTGTTCATCTTCAAGGACGAGATCCATCTGCGTTGCAAGACCGGTGCTACGGATTGGTACCGTGGAGACGGTTCGGTCTATGCCACGAACACGGATGAGATCTATCCGGACGAAGGTTGTTACCGCGTGAACGGAAGCCATTTTTGCGTGCGGTTATGTAAGACGATCGACGATCTGGATTTTACTGTGGAGACGAGTTGCGACAACACGATTCTGCATGTGACCGGATCTATAGGCGCGCACGCGCACACGTATTCCTTATCATATAATGCGCTTGCCTGGAACACGGAAGAGTGGGCGGATTCGTTGGCTACCCAGACGGGAGACTTGACGCCGACGATTCTCTTACCTCCCTTATATGGACCAACCGCTATTCGTCTCTGTTATGACACCGACATCCGGGATGCGTTGGGTTTGGATTCCGCTTGTGTGGAGGTAAATGTACCGATCGATAGCATCAAGGCTGTTAAGATGGAGTTGACTTCCTTGGCCACGGCACGGGGAGCGGAAGGTGAGCAATCCAATGAACGAAACCGCCCGACGTCCCAAACTTTGATTCAAGGTTCGGAATACAGCGGTCCGTTAGAGGTGGCTTTCTATTCGAATCCGACGCCGGCGGTGCAGTTCTTTGAGTGGGCGATCTATAAATCGACGGAGAAGATCGTGTCCCGTTTTGACCAGGACATCCGTTATGTGTTCTCGGAGCCCGGTGCCTATCGGGTGGTTTGCAAAGTGAATAACGCGACCTGTGCATCCGACTCCATGGAGACAGCGGTGCAGATCTCGGAATCCTATCTGGCGGTACCGAACGTGTTCACACCCAACGGAGACGGAAAGAACGATGAGTTCCGGGTAGCCTACCGTTCGCTGCGTGAGTTCCATTGCTGGGTCTATAACCGCTGGGGCAAACTCGTCTATGCCTGGGATGATCCGGCCAAAGGCTGGGACGGCACCATCAATGGTCGTCCGGCAGCTGCAGGAGCCTATTTCTATGTCATCCGGGCGTTAGGCACCGATGCCGCAAAGGATGCGTCGTTCATCGGCATCAAAGCCGTGTACACCAAGAAGAAACTCAATGCAGACGAGTCCGTGATCGGCGTCTATCAGATGAGTGGAGATATTAATTTATTACGATAACATATGAGAAAAACGATTTTAACTATGGCATTAGCCACTACCGTTTTGGCAGCGACTGCTGCTACGAATCCGTTACTGGACTACAAGAATTGGAAGACGCCGCACGGCACTTATCCGTTCAATGAGATCCATGCGGAGCATTATATGCCGGCTTTTGAAGAAGCATTCAAACAGGGTCTGAAGGAGATCGACGACATCGTCAATAATCCGGAAGCACCGACGTTCAAGAACACCATCGAGGCATACGAGGCTTCGGGGGAGTTGTTGACGGTTGTTGCCGGTTGTTTCTATAACCTGACCAGCGCAGAGACCAATGATACCCTGCAGCAGATCGAGATGGAGTTGAGTCCGAAGTTATCGGAGTATTCTTCTACCATCCGTCTCAATGAGGGTTTGTTCCAACGTATCAAAACCGTCTATGACCAGCGTGCGAAACTGAAACTGGACAAGGCGCAGATGAAGTTACTCGAAGATATCTACGAGTCCTTTGCCAATAACGGTGCAAACCTTAGTGCCGAGGACAAACAGACCTATCGGGAGTTAACCGCCAAGCTGAGTCAACTGACGCTGCAATATGGTCAGAACGTGCTCAAGGCAACGAATGCCTGGACCATGCTCATCACCGATGAGGCGCTGTTAGCCGGTCTGAATGACGATACCAAGAGTATGCTGCGTGCCAATGCGGAGAAACAGGGTAAGGAAGGCTGGCTGCTGAACCTCAAGCCGACGACCACTATTCCGGTGATGCAGGATCTGGATAACCGCGACATCCGTCGGGAGTTATACATGGCCAGCGCTACCAAATGTGTGGGCGGTGAGTTCGATAACACTGCTATCATCGTCGAGATCGTGAACACCCGTCTGGCGTTGGCGAACCTATTTGACAAGAAGACCTATGCCGAGAAATCGCTGTACAAGACCATGGCCGAGACGCCGGAGAACGTGTATAAGTTGTTGGATCAACTGCGTGACGCGTATATGCCGGCTGCACAGGCAGAGGTGAAAGAACTGGAGGACTATGCACATGCGCATGGTTTCTATGCTGCGCAACTGCAGCCGTGGGACTTCAGCTATTACTCCAAGAAACTGAAGCAAGAGAAATATGCCATCTCGGATGATGACCTTCGTCCGTATTTCGAACTGGAGAACGTGAAGAAGGGTGTGTTTGGTCTGGCGGAGAAACTGTACGGAATCAAGTTCAAAGAGAACAAGAATATCCAGGTTTATCATCCGGAAGTAACGGCATACGAGGTGTTTGATGAGAAGGGTAAGTTCTTAGCGGTTTATTATGCGGATTTCCATCCGAGAGACGGTAAACGCGGCGGCGCATGGATGAATGATTTCCAGCCGCAGTATATTAAGAACGGTAAGGATCATCGGCCGCATATCGTGAACGTGATGAACTTCACGAGACCGACGGCAGAGAAACCGGCCTTGTTCACCTATGACGAGGTGCGTACCTTCCTGCATGAGTTCGGTCACGGTCTGCATGGTATGCTGACCCGTTGCCAGTACGCAGCGCAGAGCGGCACCAATGTACCGCGTGACTTTGTGGAGTTACCGAGCCAGTTCAATGAGAACTTCATCGACGAGAAAGAGTTCCTCGATACCTTCGCTAAGCATTACCTGACCGGTGATAAACTGCCGCAGGAGTTATTGGATAAGATGCATGCTTCGCAGACCTACCATGCGGCTTATGCTTGTGTTCGTCAGTTGAGCTTCGGCTACCTTGACATGGCTTGGCACAGTCTGGAACAGCCGTTTGAGGTGAATGAGACCATCGGTACCCTGGAGTCCGTGATCCGTTTCAGCGACAAAGCGATGGAGCAGGTACAGGTGATGCCTACCGTTCCCGGTACGCAGATGTGTACGTCCTTCACTCATATCTTCTCCGGAGGATACGCAGCCGGTTATTACAGCTATAAGTGGTCGGAACTCTTGGATGCCGATGCTTTCTCTGTCTTCAAGGCGGCGCAGAAGAAGAACGGTTCTATCTTCGATAAGAAAACCGCTAAACGTTTCCGTCAGAATATCCTGGAGCGTGGCGGCACCGAGAAAGCAATGGACCTCTATAAACGCTTCCGTGGCGGAGAGCCCACTATCGATGCCCTGCTCGAACGTGACGGCATTAAGAAATAATGGCAATGGCTAAAGGTTAATGGCTAAAGTAAATCCCGCTTACTCAAGAGAGAGTAGGCGGGATTTATAGTTAAGTCTAAGTCTTTGCTTTTTAAAAGCGAAAACAGTCGTCATCGCGACGCCTGTTTTTCTAAGGTATTAGTCTGTTTATTTAAGGTACAAAAAAGATTGGTCTATTCTGTAGGATTTTGTAAAGTGTACTTTACATTTTCAAATCCGGTGCAAAGGTACTGCTTTTTTTTGATATGACCAAATTTTTTTTTATGTTTTTAAACATATTTTGTAAATAATCGACATTTTTACAGTCTTTCGAGCTCAATTACCTCCAAATTATCGATTTTTGAACCGTCAATAGTGAACCGTAAGAGCGTTTGACAAGGTTGCCATCCTTGTTTTCCTGCTGCACCGGGATTCATGGTGAGCATCTTAAAGATACTGTCATATTGCACTTTGAGGATGTGACTGTGACCGCAGACGAACAAGTCAGGAGGTTCTTTGCGAAACATCGGAATGAGCCATGGGTTATAATGGCCGGGATAACCGCCGATATGGGTCATGAGTACATTGACGTCTTCCACTTTGAAACGATAGAACTCGCTTAACGAATACCGCACGTCTCCGCTGTCCATATTTCCAAACACGGCACGGGTAGGCTTGAATTCCCGTAAAGCCTGCAGCACTTCGGCGCTGCCTATATCACCGGCATGCCAGATCTCATCCACATCTTTGAAATGCGCAAAGATGCGTTTGTCCAGCAGACCATGGGTGTCCGATAATACGCCGATACGTGTCATTTGCGGGTGATGAAATGAATGGATCCCATCGTGGCTAACAGGCATACGATGCTGACCGTAATGAAGAAGACCAGGTCACGCAGGTCCAATACACCGCGTGAGATGGAGGTATAATGGTCTTGCAGCAGTACCCAGTAGAGGATAAAACAAGCGAGTGCAGCGATGATGAAGCACACAATCTGACTCTTACTGAACGTAGCGCAGAGCAGGCCGATGGCCATGAACGTGCCGCTAAGCAGGATGAGACCGATGAACGAGCCCAAGAAAGCACCGCTGTCTAAGTTTCCCATCGGTTCGGCCATGTAAGAGACTACGAAATAGTGCACAAAACACGGCAACAAGCCGATCAGTACCAAGGTCCATGCCGCCAGATACTTACCGGTTACGATACGGCCTAAGGAGATGGGTTTGGTGCAGATAAGATCCCACATTCCTGACTGACGCTCTTCAGAGAACAGACGCATCGTCAGCGCAGGGCAGAGGAACATAAAAAGCCACGGACTGAGTTGAAACAATCCGTCCACTTGGGCGTATCCCGACTCAATGATATTCCATTGACCCGGGATCACCCAAAGGAAGAGACTGATCGCCAAGAGGTACAATCCGATGACAATGTACGCAATAGGCGTAGAGAAATAATATCTTAATTCTTTAAAATACATTAGCCTTTAGCCTTTCGCCATTAGCCATTAATGCTTTACTTCGATATTCTTGTTCACCGGAGTCTTGGGGAAGAAGATCCAGAAACATACCGCAACGAGCAGTGCAAAACCGGCGAAGATGAACCATGCTTCTCTCCATCCGTCCCATACAGCCATAGGACCGTCAGCATTAACACTTTCTGAATAAACCAATTTGTTGACAATTGCTTGTGCAGAGAGTGTACCGATGGTAGCACCCAGACCGTTGGTCATCATCATGAACAGACCCTGTGCCGAGGAACGTTGTTCCGGATGCGTCTCCTGATCTACGTACAAAGCACCGGAGATATTGAAGAAGTCAAACGCAAAGCCGTAAACGACACAACTGAGTACAAACAGGATCACGCCGGGCATACCCGGGTCACCGGCACCGAAGAAACCGAAACGGAACACCCAGGCAAACATCGCCATCAGCATCACATTCTTGATACCGAATTTCTTGAGGAAGAACGGAATAGCAAGGATACATAATGCTTCGCAGATCTGGGAAATAGAGATCAACATGTTAGCATGTTGTACACCGAAGGTGTCTGCAAAACTCTCGATATTACCGAAGGAAGTGATGAACGGGTTGGCATAGGAGTTGGTCACCTGCAAGCACATACCGAGCAGCATCGAGAAGATGAAGAACAAGGCCATCTTCTTTTGCTTAAAGAGCGTAAAGGCTTTTAAACCCAGTGCTTCTACCATATTTACCTTACCTTCTACTTTCTTGATCTCACACTTCGGCAAGGTCAGTGAATATAAAGCCAACAAGATACTTAATCCGCCGCTGACCACGAACTGCCAAGGCGTAGCCTGGAAACCTAACAGGTCAATGACCCACATCATGGCGATGAATCCTACCGTTCCGAACACACGGATCGGCGGGAAGTCTTTGACCGTATCCATGCCGGCTTTGACTAAGGCATTGAATGCCACCGAGTTGGTCAAGGCGATGGTAGGCATGAAGAAGGCTACGGATGCCGTGTAGAGGGTGAAGAGGATGGTGAAATCCACTTGGGTAGCCGTGTACGCATACATTCCGGCACCGCACATGAAGAGTCCGGCTAAGCAGTGACAGAGACTAAGCACTTTCTGCGCCTGCATCCAGCGATCGGCTACGATACCCATCAGGGCCGGCATGAACAAGCTGACGATACCCTGAACGGAGTAGAACCATCCGATGTTAGAACCCATACCGATCTTTGCCAGATAGGTACCCATCGAGGTCAAATACGCACCCCAAACAGCGAACTCCAGGAAGTTCATGCCAATGAGGCGAAATTGTAATGATCTGTTTTTCATAATAATATCGATTAATTGTTAAAACTCTGATGTAAAGTGGAACTTGATATGCTTATAGTCCTGTTGCGCCATGTTAAGCACGTAGGCACTATCGGCCATGAAGACATCACGTCCCTCTTTGTCGTACGCCATGTACTGCGCCTTGCGTTTCTTAAACATATCCAGTTCGGCATCATCGTCACTCTCGATCCAGCAGGCTTTATACATCTGCAACGGCTGCCATTTGCATTTCGCCTGATACTCATGCTCCAGACGGTATTGGATCACTTCAAACTGCAGTTGTCCTACGGTACCGATGATCTTACGGCCGTTCATCTGACTGATAAAGAGCTGTGCCACACCTTCATCCATCAACTGGTTTACACCTTTTTCCAACTGCTTCTGCTTCATCGGGTCGGCGTTGTCGATATACTTAAACATCTCCGGCGAGAAAGAGGGTAGGCCTTTGAAATGCAGATGTTCGCCTGCCGTGAGGGTATCTCCGATCTTGAAGTTACCGGTATCGGGCAGACCCACAACATCGCCTGCAAACGCTTCATCGACGGTCTCTTTCTTCTGCGCCATGAAACAGGTAGGTGCCGCAAATCGCATTTGCTGGTCCTTGCGCACATGGTAATAATAGGTGTTGCGCAGGAACTTTCCGGAACAGATCTTAAAGAACGCGATGCAGGAACGGTGGTTCGGATCCATGTTGGCATGGATCTTAAAACAGAAGGCCGTAAACTTATCCTCCATCGGTTCTACGGTGCGCTCTTCCGCCGTCACGGGGAGTGGGGAAGGAGCATTCGCTACCAGGAAGTCCAGCAGTTCTTGTACACCTACCGTCTTGTATGCCGAACCGAAGAACACCGGCGCCAGATCGCCCCTGAGGTACGCTTCCCGGTCAAACTCCGGATAGACACCATCGATCATCTCCAGATCCTCTTGCAACTTCTCCGTTAACTCTTTCGGTCGGTTGTTTAAAGCGAACACGCTTTCGAATTTCAGTCCTTGTCCGTTCGCCCAGGTAACGGGTGTGCAGTGAATGCCGAGTTCCTTTTCCGCTTCGTCTATCAGATCAAAGGGATCTTTACCTTCCCGGTCCATTTTGTTCATGAACACCATGACGGGAGTCTTACGCATACGGCATACTTCCATCAGACGACGTGTCTGGGTCTCCACACCTTTGGCACTATCGATCACAACGATGGCACTGTCCACTGCGGTCAAGGTGCGGAAGGTATCTTCCGCAAAGTCCTGGTGACCCGGCGTGTCGAGGATGTTGATATGATAGTTCTGATAATCAAATCCCATGACGGACGTTGCCACCGAGATACCACGTTGTTTCTCGATCTCCATCCAGTCGGACGTAGCGGTCTTGCGGATCTTGTTCGACTTCACCGCACCAGCCACGTGAATCGCACCGCCGTATAACAGCAGTTTCTCCGTTAACGTGGTCTTACCCGCATCCGGGTGTGAGATGATGGCGAACGTCCGGCGTCGTAATATTTCCTGTTGGTCGCTTGGATTTAACATTTTAACGATTTAACAGTTTAACGGTTTAACGCAAACTTGCATGGAACTGATTCTCAAATGTCGCCTTGAGGCGGTTCATAATATTCTCGATCTGCGTATCTTTCAACGTGTTCTCGGCATCTTGAAGAATAAAACTGAGTGCATAACTCTTCTTGCCTTCCTCCAGGTTCTTACCCTCATACACATCAAACAGATAGACGTTCTTGAGCAGTTTCTTCTCGGTTGCAAACGCTGCACGTGCCAGGTCTGCAAACTCCACCTTCTTATCCACGAGCAACGCGAAGTCACGTTTTACTTCCGGATATTTGGGCAGATCATTGATCACGGCTTTGTATTGTTTGTTCAGTTTAAGCAGTTCTTTCCAGTATAAATCAGCATAGAATACTTCCTGATCAATATCAAACTGCTTAAGCAGTTGTCTGGACACGATCGCGATGTAACCAATTGCCTTTTCGTTTTGCGCTTTGAGAACCAAACCGTCTGAGAAGCATTCCACAATACCGCAACATTTATCTCCTTGCGGATCCACTGCCGGTTCTAAAGTCAGTTTCGCTACGTCCACACCTAAGCGAACCAGGATATTGTTCACATATGCACGCAGTTGGTAGAAAGTGGTCTTCTCCTCTTTGCGTACCCAAGTCTGTGCGGCTTTGTTACCCGTTAACCACAATCCCAAGTGCGGTTCTTCGGAGTAAGCAATTAATGGATCTTCATTCGCCCGTTCGTCCTTTCGCCTTTCGCCATTAAAATGGTAACAGTTTCCGAACTCATAGAACTTAAGGTCGCTATTCTTACGGTTTGCATTGCGTTGGATAGACTCCAAGCCGCCGAAGAGTAAGGTCTGACGCATCACACCCAGATCCTGACTGAGCGGATTCATGATCGTCACGCAGGTGTTGAGCCATCCGTCTTTGTAGTACGAAGTCTTGGTAAGCGAGTTGTTGAGAATCTCATTGAAGCCTTGTGCTGTCAACTGCTCAGCGATGCGGCGGCGTAACTTCTCCGGATCCGGTTTAACGCCGTAAGCTAAACTGGTGTTGAGTTTCTCAGGGAACTCCACATTGTCATAGCCGTATATACGAAGTATATCTTCCACTACGTCGCACTCCCGTTGTACATCCACGCGGTAACGCGGTACTTCCAACTCCCAAATAGAGCCGTTCTTGGACTTGATAACGATCTCCAGCGCTTTGAGAATGGTCTCGATATGCTCTTCTCCTATCGCTTTTCCGATCAGGCTGTTCACATGCTGAATGTCGATGGTGACAGGCCACGGTTTGAAGTCACCGTTGATCGTGTCGGTTATATTCATCGCTACTTGTCCTCCGGCTACTTCCTGAATCAGCAATGCAGCCCGTTGGAGCACATAGATCGTGTTGTTCGGATCACAACCACGCTCATAACGGAACGAAGCGTCCGTCTGCAATTGATGACGACGGCTGGTCTTACGGATGGTTACGGGATCGAAATAAGCGCTCTCCAGGAATACGTTCTTCGTGTTCTCCGTCACACCGCTCTCCAAACCACCGAACACACCGGCGATACACATGGCTTCGTCTTTGTTCGCAATCATCAGGTCGCGTTCGTTCATCTCACGCTCTACACCATCCAAGGTGACGAATTTCTCACCCTGTTTGGCATAACGCACATGAATCTCGTGTCCTTTGATCTTATCGGCATCGAAGGCATGCAAAGCTTGACCGCACTCGTGCAGCACGAAGTTGGTTACATCCACAATGTTATTGATCGGTCTCAAACCAATGGCTAACAGACTGTTCTTCAGCCATTCCGGACTTTCCTTCACTTCGACACCTTGGATACTTACACCCGAGTAGCGGGGACACGCATCCGGTGCGTCCACGTTCACCTGAATAGGCAGCGCATTATTGTCGATCTTGAAGGCTTCCACACTCGGTTTCGTCAGAGCAATATTTTGTCCGTGCGCCTGATAATAAGCGTACAAATCTCTTGCAACGCCGTAATGGGAAGCGGCATCGGAACGGTTCGGCGTGATATCCACTTCGATGATCGTGTCGTTCTCGATGTGGTAATATTCCGCAGCCGGCATACCTACCGGTGTATCTTGCGGCAGCACGATGATACCGGCATGGTCGGTTCCTACACCGATCTCATCTTCCGCACAGATCATACCCCAACTGTCCTCGCCACGTAACTTACCTTTCTTGATCGTGAACGACTGATCGCCGTCATAGATCACGGTACCGACCGTCGCTACAATGACCTTCTGTCCGGCTGCTACGTTCGGCGCACCGCACACGATAGGTAGCGGTTCTGCACCGCCTACGTTCACTTTTGTAATATGCAAATGATCGGAATTCGGATGCGCCTCACAGGTCAGTACTTCACCGACCACTAAGCCTTTTAAACCACCCTTGATCGTCTCTACTTCCTCTACTGTTCCTACCTCGAGACCGATAGAAGTAAGGATTTTCGCTACTGTCTGCGCATCATCGTGCAGATCAATGTAGCGTTTTAACCACTTGTACGAAATATTCATATGTTTGTTATTCTTTTATGCTTAAGTACAAAATCGGGCGCAAAGTTACAAAAAATATTTCACATACGCAAGTGCGCGCGTATTTTTCCTTAATTTTAACATAAATATTTGTGTATGTCAACTTTTTTTTGTAATTTTGCAGCCGAATGCGTAAATTTGGATACATAGTATTGTTAACTCTTTTCTTGGCCGGTTGTGCGAATAGGGGAGTAGGACCGCAAGGAGGTCCTAAGGATTCTATTCCTCCCATTCCGCGTTTCTGTGAACCGGAGTTAGGTGCTTTGAATTATCATGGGAACAAGATAGAGGTGACGTTTGACGAGTATATCCAGTTGGATAATATCGGAACGAACCTGATGATGTCTCCTCCGCAGCAAAACCCTCCGGAGGTGAAAGCAAGAGGAAAGAAGTTGATTGTTCTGTTCAAAGACTCTTTGTACGACCACACTACTTACACCCTTGATTTCGGCTCTGCCGTGTGCGATTACAGAGAAAAAGTGCCGCTCAAAGGCTATTCGTTCTATTTTTCCACCGGAGAAGAGATCGATACGCTGGAGACAACGGGGTATGTATATGATGCGATGAACCTGAATCCGGTGAAGGGAGTGACGGTAGGTATCTACCGGAATTTGGCGGATAGTGCGTTTGTTCGTGATCCTTTCTTGCGCATTGCTAAAACCGATTCAGCCGGCGGATTTCGTATCAAGAATATCCATCCCGGCACGTACCGGATATACGGTGTCGATGATCTGAGTCGGGATTACAGACTTACCATCGGTGAGGCCTTGGCCTTTGCGGATGAGACGGTGACGATTCAGGATTCGGATACCATCGTTTCTGCTACGAATCTGTTCCTTTTCAAGGAAACGCAGCAGAAACTGTACCTGCAACGGGCCTTACGGGATGAGCGGCATAAGATCACGCTTCTTTTCTCTGCTCCGCCGGATAGTGCACCGATCCTGCGTCCGTTATGCGACACGCTCAATTATCACATCAGCTATTCTGCCAAGATGGATACGGCGACGATCTGGTTAACGGATAGCATGTCCATTGAGCAGGACTCCTTGTTCTTTGAGGCACGATACCGTCAGACCGATTCGCTGTATAACCTGGTGTGGGTGACGGATACTTTACGTACCATCTGGCGTGCACCGAAGTTGTCGGAGAAGGCCAAAGAGACGCAGGCGCGTATCAACCGAAACAGACGGATCGAGATCAAATGTAACGCCCGAAAAGGTTTTGAAATCTTTGATACCTTGCGTTTGGTTTGCAACACACCTTTAGTGTCTATTAATACGGATGCGATGCATCTGTACGAGATCACGGATACGGTACGCACACCGATACCTTTCTCGATAGCACCGCATGACACTTTACCGATGAAGATCGCCATCTTGGCGGATATGAAGCCGGAAGGACATTATGAGTTGTTGCTGGACAGCGGTGCGTTGCATGATATGTACGGCATCACGCATATCAAGGCGAACTATGGTCTGCTGGTGAAAGCGCTATCGGACTATTCGACCTTACGCGTCAAACTGGTTCCTTTTGAACCGAAGGCACGTATCCAGGTGCTGAACAGCAAGGATGAGGTGCTGCGTGAACTCCCGGCCAAAGAAGAGGGAGCCCTCTTCGAATATCTCAAACCGGACGGCTATTACCTGCGGCTGTACATCGATGCGAACAACGACGGGAAATGGACTACAGGAAGCTGGGAGAATCACCGCCAGCCGGAAGCGGTGTGGTACTTCCCGCAGAAGATACAGACCAAATCCAATTGGGATTTTGAGGAGGAATGGAACTATCAGTCCGTTGAGCAGACGAAGTCGAAACCCAAAGAGTTGATTAAACCGGGCGGTTCAAAGAAATAGTCCAACGCCGTAAGCCGTAGAGGCAGTTAGCGCACCAGAAGGCATATTGGGCAGCCATGCAATAATTGCCGGCACGCAGCCACATCACTACACTAAGGATATCTACTGCCAGCCATATAAACCAATGTTCCCTGTACACAAGAATCATCAGTATCTGTGCGACCAGCGCCGGTACGGTGGTGAAGGCATCCAGATACGGCTGGGTGTCATCCGTCCATGCAGCAAGTCCCCATCCGGTCAGAAATGAACCGACGGCTGTCAGGACAATGATCCATGCCAATATCGGGTAGGGAACACGACGGGGAGTAACCACGTAGGCATCCTCTTTTTTTGTTAAACGACGTTTCCAAACCACCACACCGTAGATCATGGTGACGAAATAATAGGCATTGATGCCCACTTCGGCATAAAAACGCTGCGTCAGGCACAGATACGTGTACGTGATGACCTGTGCAAAGCCGAAGACGAAAGTCAGGATATTGCCTTGTGCGGCCAGACATACGGAGAAGATACCCAAACAACCGCTCAGCAGCGAAAGCCATGAGTCATGGGGCATCAACAGATAAGTGACCACTTGGATCACTAATCCGAAACCGATAAAACTATAATCGAAAATCTTATTTCTCATTCGGCATCTTCAGCGAATAAAGAATAGCGGTCATCTGCTGGATGGCATTGCGTTTCTTTTGACCCGGCGCGAAGAGGAATCCTTCTGCATGTACCACTTTGCCGTTTACCTGATCCAGACGCGTCAAACTGACAAAAGGACCACCCATCGATTCGCCGTCTTTGATCTTCCATAATCCGCGTGTCTCCATGCCGTAGAAACCGCCTACGGTATCATTCAACGCGGAAACAGGACGGGATACGGGCGGAATATGCTTGGTTTCCGTGGTCATATAACTGCCGGGAACTTGGGCACTTACCAGACGACTTACCACCTCATTGCGCATGGTAATGATGGCCTCGTTGTCGAACTGCTCTTGGGTCGTGTACGGATAAGTATAGATCATGATATCCTTACGCATCGGACCTTTGTTATTACAGCACCACAGCACCTCCGTATTGAGCTCAGAAAGGGTGGTGTCTTGAATCAGCATATAATCGGACGGAATATACATTTGGTATTTGGAGCGCTTCAGTACGGCCACGGCATCCTCGTTCAGATCAGCTTGGTAAAACCGAATCTGACGGGATAACTCTTCGCGAATAAACCATTCCCGAATGGCCTCGCCGTTTTCCTCCCAATAGGCATCAAAAGCTTCTTTGCTCGGTGCCTTGATGCGCACATATGCCTGCGGCTTGGACCACACATTACGTGCGGTGCTGGCTTTGACCTTGGTGTATTGACGGGGATCAATGTCGATCTGCAATATATTACGAGTGGCTTTCAAATAGTTATCGAACTGAGCATGCGGCACATGCGACACCGTAAACGTGTGCTCCAACTGCGGCAGACCGTACAGATCTTCCGACATCGTGGTCTTCACCGCTTCTGTCACATCATCATCGCATACCACCAGACACTCGTAAATAGAACCGGTTGCGGAAGTTAAAAAACGACCGTCACTGTCACAACTGACCAACACCAGCGCTATCAGCGCAAAAAACAATACTTTTTTCATAATCTGTACGAATTTGGGTGCAAAGTTACAAAAAATTATTTAATTTTGCAAAAAAAGAGGGATAAAATTTGCATATTTCATTTTTTTTTACTAATTTTGCAGCGGAAAGTGAAAAAGATACCATAAATCTTATAAAAATCACCTACTTATGACATTATCAAACGACTATGTTTTTATGACTACGGATGTAGAGGGTTTTCGCGTGTGTCGTGATACCCGTTCCGAGTCCGGTATGACCATTATCTTCTGTAAGAAGGGCCATATTGATGTGTACATGTACGGCGAGATGGTGCGTATCGCAGAGAATGATCTGTTTGTACGTATCCCGAGTTATGATTTTGAATTAGGTCCGTATGAGATTTCGGACGATTATGAGTTCATGCAGGTGACGATAGATGCCGAGATTTTCGAGCAGATCATGTATGATCATCTGCGGGTTGAACCCAACTGGTATCCCAAGCAGATGTATATCAAAGAGCATCCGATTTTCCATTTGAATGAACCGAGCAAGGAGTTTTTCTTCGCTTATTTCCATCTTATGCACCTGCAGATGCAGGATCGTCCTTCGGATTACCGCACGCAGATCATGAAGACTTTACTGAAAGCCGCTACGATGGAGATGCTCAATTATATCGACAAGTTGGCGGTGATTAAACCCGATGAGTTGGCGCGTATGTCGGTTAACCAAAGCGATTACACTTTCCGTGAATTCATGCGCCTGCTCCAGCAATATCCGCACAAAAGAGAGGTACAATGGTATGCGCAACAAATCGATATCACGCCTAAATACCTGTCGGAAATTTGCAAGGAACGTAGCGGTAAGTCGGCCAGTGAGTGGATTGCGGATATCACGGTAGCGGAATTGAAACATATGCTGCGGAATACGACCAAGCCGATACGGGATATCGCACAGGAGATGGAGTTCCCGAATGCCAGTTTCTTCTGCCAATACACCAAGAAACACACAGGGCTTACTCCCAATCATTTCCGCAAACAGAAACAACAATAAAAAAAGCAGCCAAACGGCTGCTTTTTTATTACCAGGCGAATAGCGGATGTTTGGTCATCTCCCGGTTCACTTCTTCGCGAACGGATGCGATGACAGCTTCGCTGGTAGGATCTTGCAGTACCTTATCGATCAGTTCTACGATCCACGGCATCTGATCTTCCTTCAGACCACGCGTGGTGATGGCCGGTGTACCGAAACGCAGACCGGAAGTCTGGAAGGCCGAACGGCTGTCAAACGGCACCATGTTCTTATTGGTGGTGATGTCGGCGGAAACGAGTGCTTGTTCTGCTACCTTACCCGTCAACTCCGGATATTTGGTGCGCAAATCGATGAGCATCGAGTGGTTATCTGTACCGCCGGAGATCACTTTGTATCCCTTGTCCATAAACGCCTGTGCCATCACGGCTGCATTCAGCTTCACTTGTTTCTGATACACCTTGAAGTCTTCTGTCAGTGCCTCACCGAAAGCAACAGCTTTGGCAGCAATCACATGCTCTAACGGTCCACCTTGCGTACCCGGGAAAACAGCGGAGTCGAGTAGGGCAGACATCTTCTTGATCTCACCCTTCGGCGTCGTCTTGCCCCACGGATTATCGAAGTCTTTACCCATCAGAATCACACCGCCGCGCGGACCACGGAGCGTCTTGTGCGTCGTGCTGGTCACGATATGGGCGTATTTCAACGGATTATCCAGCAGACCTGCAGCAATCAGTCCTGCAGGGTGCGCCATATCCACCATAAAGATCGCACCGATCTCATCGGCTACGCGACGAATACGGGCGTAATCCCACTCGCGGCTATACGCCGATGCACCGGCAATGATCAGTTTCGGTTTATGGGTACGTGCCTTGAGTTCCAGGTCATCGTAGTCCACACGACCGGTCTCTTCGTTCAGATCATAACCGATCGCGTTGAATAGCAAACCGCTGAAGTTCACAGCCGAACCGTGACTGAGGTGTCCTCCGTGACTCAGGTTCAGACCCATAAAGGTATCTCCGGCTTTGAGACAAGCCATGAAAACGGCCATGTTTGCCTGTGCACCCGAGTGCGGTTGTACATTAACATACTCTGCGTCGTAGAGCCGTTTGAGACGGTCACGGGCGATGTTCTCTGCGATGTCCACCACCTCACAACCACCGTAATAACGGTGACCCGGGTAACCCTCTGCGTACTTATTGGTCAGCACGCTACCCATCGCTTCCATCACCTGATCGCTGACGAAGTTCTCGCTGGCGATTAACTCAATTCCTTTGGTCTGACGCTCCCGTTCACGACGGATGACGTCAAAAATCTCATTGTCACGATTCATATATTCTGTATTTAAATAGCAAAGGGAACGTATCCGTTCCCCTTGAGCCACTTCCCGGACTCGAACCGGGGACCTACGCATTACGAATGCGTTGCTCTACCAACTGAGCCAAAGTGGCAGATCGTGTGCAACTTGTTGTGCACGAACTAGCCTATTGTGGCGGAGCTTCAAAAGCGGGTGCAAAGGTACTGCTTTTTTTTGATATACGCAAGTTTTTTTGCATTTTTTTTGCATATATGGTATAATTTTTGTACCTTTGCAGCCGTAAATGAGAAAATTCGCGTTCATAGTAGCCTTTTTGACGGTACTTTCGGTTGCCCATGCGCAGACGCACACGCATGTGTACGATCCTAATATACGTACGTTACGCGTGGAGCGTGATGTGTTGCGGTTGGGCGAAGAGGACCAACTCCATATCTCGTTTGACGAGATGAGTCACGATGTGCATTTCTATACCTATACGGTGCACATGCGCAACAGCGATCTGCTGAGCAATGAGTACCTGAAGGGATTCACCACGCAGGATATCGTGGACTATGAACATTCGCTCAACACCAGCCGCGAATATACGCATTATTGGTTCGATTTTCCGAACGAGGATATGCAATTGACCAAAAGCGGTTCGTATTGTCTGACGATCTACGAGGACGGTAATCCCGAGAACAAAAAGGCGGAAGTGGAGTTCTGTGTAGTAGAACCGCTGGTGAAGATCGATGCCAACGTGCGTGCCAATACGGATATCGAGTTTAACGGCCGGTACCAGCAGGTGGATCTGGATCTGAATATCGCGGCATTGAATATCAACGATCCGCATGAGGTGAGGGTGGTGGTGACCCAGAATAACCGTACCGATAACGCCGTAACCCTTACGCAGCCTACGTTCTTTGAATCCAAGCGGCTTCGTTATACCAACAACAAAAACCTGATCTTCGAAGGCGGAAACGAGTACCACCATTTCGATGCCTTCTCCTGTTTCTATGCCGGTTATGGAATTGATCGCGTCTTTCATGAGAACGGCGATTATCAGGTGCTTTTGTATCCGGACGAGGTGACGCAGGGGCAGTATATCCATGAGTTTGACTCCAACGGCCGTTATGTTGTCAATGCCGAGCGAACCAACGATCCGGATACCGAAGCGGAATATATGTGGGTGCATTGGACGCTTCCCGTAGAGCAACCCTGGTTCGATGGCGCACTCTACATAGGCGGAGAACTCTTCAATAACGAGATGAATCTTACGAACCGCATGCAGTACGATGCTCAGGCGAAGTGTTACTGGCTTTCTTCCCTTGTCAAACAAGGCGGATACGACTATCAATACTGGTTTGTGCCCAAACAGCCAACAGCTAACAGCCAACAGCAAATAGCAAACAATACTACCACCCAACGAGTGGATGGTAGTTATTGGCAAACGGAAAACGAGTATGCGGTCTATGTCTATTGGCGTCCTTTCGGTGCCCGTTATGACCGCCTCGTAGGATTTACCGTTATTCGCTCAAACGCGCTTTAATCGCTTTACTTTCAGCCTCATAACCCGGTTTGTCTAACAAGGCAAACATATTCTTTTTGTATGCCTCTACGCCCGGTTGGTTAAACGGATTCACGTCGAGTACGTATCCCGATATACCGCAGCCGCGTTCGAAGAAATAGATGAACTGACCGATGTTGTACTCGTCGATCTTCTCGAACGAGATATGGATGTTCGGAACACCACCGTCCACATGAGCGAGTTGCGTACCGAGTTCAGCCATCTTGTTTACTTCGTCCACACGCTTACCGGCCAGGAAGTTCAGTCCGTCGAGGTTCTCTTCATCCATCGGAACGAGCACTTGCCTGTTGGCTTTCTCGATAGAGATCACGGTCTCGAAGATTGTACGCTCGCCGTCCTGAATCCATTGACCCATGGAGTGCAGATCGGTCGTGAAATCAACTGATGCCGGGAAAATACCCTTATGGTCCTTACCTTCACTCTCACCGTACAACTGTTTCCACCACTCGCTGAAATAATGCAACTTCGGGTTGAAGTTCACAAGAATCTCGATCTTCTTTCCGCTGCGATAGAGCGCGTTACGGATTGCTGCATATTGGCATGCCGGGTTCTCAGCGTACGGCACTTTGACGTCCGTTGCTTTCTCCATATCCTGCGCACCGCGTACCAATGCCTTGATGTCACCGCCTGCTACAGCGATCGGAAGAAGTCCTACCGGTGTGAGCACCGAGAAACGACCGCCTACGTTATCGGGAATGACGAAAGTCTTGTATCCCTCTTTGGTAGCGAGGCTACGGAGTGCACCTTTCGCACGGTCGGTCACAGCAACGATACGATGTTTCGCTTCCTCTTTGCCTACCTGTTTCTCAAGCATGGTCTTCAGCAGACGGAAAGCCAACGCGGTCTCAGTCGTCGTACCGGACTTCGAGATGTTGATGATACCGAACTGCTTGTCGGCAATGAACTCCATGAGCTCTGCCAAGTAGTCCTCGCCGATGTTATTTCCGGCATACACTACATACGGATTCTTGCGGTCCTTCGCTACGAAGGCATCGAAAGACGAAGCCAACGCGTCATTCACAGCACGAGCACCCAGATAGGAACCACCGATACCGGCTACGATAACCACCTCGCAACGGCGACGCAGTTCGTCAGCACAAGCCTGTACTTCATCCAGGAAAGCATCCGTGATCGAGGAGGGCAGATGTACCCATCCGATGTAGTCATTACCTGCACCCTGGCCGTTCTCTAACAATGCGTTAGCGGCTTCCGTTTGTGCTTCTAATTGTTTCAATGCTGCCGCGTCCACAAACGAAGCAGCGTTCTTCAGACATAATTGCATATTATTGTAGTTTTGTTGTTAATGACTTGATGATCGGTTTTGCTTTCTGCTTGTTGTACAGGATCTCGTACATCGCATCGACGATAGGGATCGACACCCGCAGACGCTCGTTGATGTCATGGATCGCCTTGGTGCCGTAGTAACCTTCGGCTACCATCTCCATCTCCATCTGCGCAGCTTTGACGGAATAACCCAGACCTAACATCTGACCGAACTGACGGTTACGGCTGAACTGCGAATAACCCGTTACCAGCACGTCGCCCAAGTATCCCGAAGCGGTGATGTCACGAGGCACGTTGCTGACGGCCGTGGCAAAACGCTGGATCTCCTGAATGGAGTTGGACAGAAGCACGGCTTGGAAATTATCGCCGTAATGCAGCGCCTGACACATACCTGCGGCAATCGCGTAGATGTTCTTGAGCACCGAACTGTACTCCAGACCGATCACGTCGTTCGAGATCGTGGTATGTACATACTCCGTCTGGAACAGTTTCGCCCATGCCTCGGCATTCTGGCGGTTCTCGCAACCGATGGTGAGGTAACTCAAGCGCTCCAATGCGATCTCCTCCGCATGACACGGACCGGCAATGACGCCTAATTGGTCATACGAGATACCGAAACGCTGGTGCAGATAGTCCGTGATGATGATGTTCTCGTCCGGAATCATACCTTTGACTGCGGAAATAACCACTTTATGGGTCATATCCCGACGGATCTTACTCAGCGTCTGCTTCACGTATGGTGACGGGATGGCTAATATCAGCACATCGGATTGTGCTACGGTCTGGTTGATATCGGAAGAGAAATGAATACGACTCACGTCAAACTCCGCTACACCCAGATAATTCGGGTTCTTTCCGGTGGTGATGAACTCATCGATCACCTCCTGGCGACGGATGAACCAGTTGATCTCTCCCTGGTTCTGCATCACGATCTTCGCCAACGCCGTTGCCCACGAACCCGAACCTAAAATAGCTATCTTACGATACATAGAAAATTTCAAATATCAAATATCAAATATCAAATATCAAATTACTTCCGGCTTCATCGTCGGGAACAATAAAACCTCCTGTATGGTGGGTTGTCCGGTCATAAGGATAGCCAGACGGTCGATACCGATACCGATACCCGATGTGGGCGGCATACCGTACTCGAGCGCACGCATGAAGTCATGGTCGATCACCATCGCCTCGTCGTCGCCCTTGTCGGCTAACTTCATCTGCTCTACAAAGCGGTTGTATTGGTCGATCGGGTCGTTGAGCTCGGAATAGGCGTTCGCCAACTCCTTACCGTTCACCATCAACTCGAAACGCTCGGTCAGTCCCGGTTTGCTGCGGTGCATCTTCGTCAGCGGGCTCATCTCGACAGGATAGTCGGTGATGAAGGTCGGCTGGATGAATGTGCCCTCGCAGGTCTCGCCGAAGATCTCGTCGATCAGTTTGCCTTTACCCATATGCTCCGTATCTTCGACACCGAGTTTCTTGGCCTCCACACGGATCTCGTCTTCGGTCATGGACGCTAAGTCCAGACCCGTCTTCTCCTTGATGGCATCGAGGATAGGCAGACGGCGGTATGGTGCTTTGAAGTCCACTTCATGGTCACCGATCTGCACTTTGGTCGTACCGTTGACAGCGATCGCGATCTTCTCTAACAACTGCTCGGTGAAACTCATCATCCAGTTATAATCCTTGTATTGTACGTACAGCTCCATGCAGGTGAACTCAGGGTTGTGGCTGCGGTCCATACCTTCGTTACGGAAGTTACGGCCGATCTCATACACACCCTCAAAACCACCTACGATCAGGCGCTTGAGGTACAGTTCGGTCGCGATACGCAGGTACATATCCACGTCCAGCGAGTTATGGTGCGTGATGAACGGACGAGCCGAAGCACCACCGGCAATCTGCTGCAGAATCGGCGTCTCCACCTCCGTATAACCTGCCTCGTCGAACACCTGACGCATGGTGCGCAGGATCGTCGCACGCTTGAGGAACGTGTCCTTCACGCCTTCGTTAACCACTAAGTCCACGTACCGCTGACGGTAACGCTGCTCCGGATCATTGAAGCCGTCGTAAGCCACACCGTCCTTGTATTTCACGATCGGTAACGGACGAAGACTCTTCGCCAGCACCGTCAGTTTCTTGGCATGCACGGAGATCTCACCCATCTGGGTGCGGAACACAAATCCCTCGATACCGATGAAGTCACCGATGTCCAACAGCTTTTTAAATACGACGTTGTACATCTGCTGCTCGATAGTGGTCGGTGTCTCACCTTCCGCTACCGGCGCTTGGATATCATCGCGACTGACATAGACCTGGATACGGCCTTTGCTGTCCTGAATCTCGATGAACGATGCCTTACCCATGATACGCTTACTCATCAGACGTCCGGCGATACGTACCGGATCACCGGTATGCCATTTCCCCGTAACCTGTAACCCGTCACCCGTAACCTCATCGACGAAATTAGCTTTGATTTCGGTCGAGTACCCCGTCACCTCATATTCGGCTGCAGGGTAGGGATCGATGCCCATATCCCGCATGGTTTGCAGACTTTGTCTGCGTACGATTTCTTGTTCAGATAATTCCATATATTGTTCTGTTATTTTGCGCTATTATTTATCTCTTTTTGTCCTATTTTGTCCTTATTATTACGCATCTGCGCACACATGCGCAAATTCGGTGCAAAGGTACTACTTTTTTTGCATATATGCAAATTTTTTTTCGTTTTTTTTGATATCTCTTGTTTTAATAAAAAATTTTTTGTATCTTTGCACCCGATTAACTATGCGTAATGGACTTTTGCATATAGGACTATTGGTTGGTATCCTCGGGATGTGGGGGACAATGTTGGCAGCGAAGCGACCCGTAACGGACGTGGAGCGGTTAACCCAAGCGGTGAAGAAAACTCCTGGAGACATGACATTGCGGTGCGAATTGGTACAGGCCTTGTTGGCGGATGGAGACACAATCGCGGCTGAAGACGCTTTGGCATATGCCTTGAAAATGGACGAAACGGCTTGTCTGTTCATAAGGAAGGCACAACTCTGTTTAGCAAAAGATGACTCATACAGCGCCGCTCGATATTGTGCGAAAGCAGTGAAAGCAGGTCAGGTTCCGGAAGAAGAGACGTTGATCTATACGGTGGATAGTTTGTCCGATGGGGCGGTGACGATGTATGTGTTGCAGTTGGCATCGGAAGACAAACAGAATATAACCCTCTGGAACAGCTTGGCGCAGTTAGCGAGTCACCGTGCCGATACGGTTGCCGCGTTGCGGTATTACGGGACTGCGTACCATTTGGGCGACAGCACGGCGCAGGCATCTATTCGGCTCTTACGAGACACTACGCAGTCAATGGCCGCCTCGGATTCGGTGATTGCCCGGATTCCGTTTACGTATCAGGATCAGAACCTGGAGATCAAAGGTAACATCAACGGTTTGGCTATCCGTATCATGGTGGATACAACGGCTACCAAAAGTTCCATCTCCGGTGTGGAGACCAAGTTTATGCTTAAGAACGAGTACTTGTCTAAGGACGATATCTACGACGACACCTCGGTGGTGATAAAGCGTCTGAACTTAGGAAACGGTATGCTGCTGAACGATCTGCTCTTGCATCATATTGCGGCACAAGAGCATCCGGTCATCCTTTGTCTGAGAGACCTCAAGCGTTTGGGACGAATCCATGTCAATAAGCAGCAACGGGTCATTGAAATTGTACAATAATCAATTCATATACTATGAAACGGATTTTACTTACCTTTCTTTTCGCCGGTTCTTTTGCCTTCGGTTTGATGGCGGAGAACACGCTCGATTCGTATAACATGCGCCGTGCAATTGATGCGGCGCGTAGTAACGACGACGAGACTGCGATACAGTTTTTGGCCAAGGAGTTGGAATATAACCCGAACAATGCCTATGCGCATATCATCGTGGCTGAGATATGCTTTCGCATGAAGAGTTACGGTGCTGCCTTGGAATATACTCAAAATGCGCTGAAGTACCTTCCAAAAACGGAGCACTCCGAACGGTGTGATATGTATGGTAACTTGTATGAGTTGTATCTGATGGCAAAAGATACCACTCGTGCAATGGAGTACCTGGAGTTGGCGCGTAAGGAGAATCCAAAGAACGGCAGTATTTACAATGCGTTTGTGTCGCTGCATGAAGAGTTGAACAATCCGGCTGAAGTATTGCGGTATGCGCAACTGTATATGAAATTCCTGCCGGATAACCCCGGAGCTTATGTGGCGATGGCTACGGCGATGAAGATGGAAGAAAGGTACGATGAGGCGATCCGTTTTTGCGACAGGGCCTTGCTTAAAGCCGAACCGGAGAGTAAAGAGCGTTGTATCGCTTTGCTGAGTCGGGCACAATTGCTGCATCTGGCCAAACGTCCGTCGGAGTCTTTGGCGGACCTGATGCAATCTTTCCGTATCGGTGGATGGGGCGAGTCGGAGAAATTGCTTGGCAAATTGAATGACACCATCCCGAATGAGGTCCTGGACTCCTTATTGGCGATTCGCCAAAGCGATCCGGATAATTTAGACTGGCTGTATTATCTGTACAACACATATATAGACCGCAATGAGTACGCCAACGCTGTTCAAACGGTTTTTGAGATACTTCCGGGACATAGCAACGGTTATATGGTGAATGCGATCGCATCGGTGTTACAGCATAACATCGGGGATGCAGAGTTGGCGGAACGTATGCTGCTCAAACAACTCAGTGTCGATTCAACGAATGCAAGCCAATATATCCTTCTGGAAGATCTGTATTCGCAGCAGGGACGCTATGCGGAAGCCATGGAAATGGCAGATAAGGCGCTGTTGTTCGATCCGGAAGATAACCAGAAATACTCCATCTATATCATGCGGGGACGGATGTATGAATACAAACATGAGTATCAGGCAGCGGTAGAAGATTTTCAGACTTGTCTGATCGTGGAGCCTGATGAGGATGGTTTATGGTTCCGTATAGCCAAGATGTACGGCCTGATGAATGACTCCGTGAAACGTGCTGAGGCTTTGGAACAAGGCCGTCAGGCATTTGCACGGAAGGGCAAAAATCTGTCTGCGGCAGCATATGTCGTGTTAGGAGATACCGCTGCGGCTTACGAGGCGGCACAAGGAATGGTCAAAAATGAGAAAAGCGATACGCAGCATTATAACAAAGCCTGCGTGCTGGCACAGATCGGCTACTCAAAGGAGGCGATAGAAGAACTGCGCCTGGCGTTGGAAAACGGTTTTTGTAATTTCTATCATATAGCCTGGGATGCCGATTTGAATAACCTGCGTGATATGCCCGAATTTGTGGAGTTGGTCAATACTTACAAACAACGCAGCGAACAGCAGAAAGCGGATTTGCGTAGTAAAATTGATACCGAACTGAATTATTAACCCTAACCTTGTTGCAATATGAAAAAGTTATTCACGTTTATAGTCATTTTAGTCAGTGCGCAGTATTTGCTTTTCGCTGCGGACTCGTACTACTTCCAACGTGCCGAAGAGGCTTATGAGAAAAAGGATCTCGATCTGTGCCTTAAGTATTGTCAGGAAGGTGTTAAGGAGAATGAGAAAGACGGTAAGTGTTGGGCGGTGATTGCTGAGATTTACTCCAAACGTGCCTATGCCCGTTACGGACAGGCTTTGCAAGCCGCTGAAAAAGCACTGAAAACTTTGCCAAAGAAAGATACCTATTGGCGTGCTTTCGTGTATAACATACAAGGCAATGTCTTTTACAAGATTGAAGATCTCCCTTCCGCTAAACAGGCGTATTTGGAGGCGGTAAAATTGATGCCGGACAACACCTCGTTCCTCTATGAACTGGCAGATGTGTGCAACGACCTCAAACACTACGATGAAGCCATTACATATTACAAACGTATTCTGGAGATCAGTCCCCGAACAGTCTACGTGTACGGTACATTGGCATATGCGTATTACCGGTCAGGAAATAGCGAAGAGGCTGAGCGGTACTGTAACTTGACTGATGCCTTGGCGGATGGTGAGAATAATATGGTGCATCAACTGCGGTCCAAAATGGCATTTGACGAGGGGAATCTTGCCTTGGCGTGCAGGGAAGCGGTGACGGCTATGTTTGGCAAGAATGAATGGTGTGAAGAAGCCGATACGCTGATAAAGACCTGTCCTGATCTGCTGATGGCAGCTGTCCGTAACGAGGTAATGAAAGCGCCGACGAGCGAAAGTTCCAATGCTATGGCTGCCTTCTGTTCGTATAAATTAAACCGCTTCATGGAGACACTCTATTATCTGCATAAGAAATTGGAGCAAACGGAAGAACCGCAGAACGTCTATCCCGAACTGGCAACGTTGTATGAATTTGTAGATGGAACAGAGGATACGGAACGGTATTATGCATTAGTGTTGAAGAATGATACAAGTGCCCTGGCTTGGGAACAGTATGCGGGGAGTTTATATCACAAGGCGGACTTTGCTAAAGCAGAATGGACGTACCGCCGTGCGTTAGAGAAAGCACCGACCAATGGAATGCACTATTACTGGATCGCCCGTTGTCGGTATCAACAGGAGGACTACACCGCTGCCTTGCAGGCGCTGGATACGGCACAGGTATTGGTGGATGATAACGAGCAATTGAGTGTTCTGCTCATTCGCGCTGAGATCTATCGTTCCATGGAACAAGAAGACAAAGTGAAGCCGATCGTTGAACAAGTGCTCCGTTCCCGGAAACCGGATGATCATCGGTATCAGTATTTCTATGCCGATGCGTTGGCAGGTAATACGGATGCTTTGGTGAGCAAGATAGATTCCGTGCAAAAGAATAATCCGGAAAATCTGATAGCTTTGGCCAGTGCGTTTGCGTTGATGAAAGACAAAGAGCATGTCTTGGATGTACTGAAACGGCACTACGAAAGCGGGTTCTGGTCGACAATAGCCTTGCGTAATTCCAAACGATATGCATTTCTCAGAGGAGATGCCGATTTTGAAGCGCTACTGACGCAAGTGGAATCTAACCGTGCCGCGCAATTGGAAAAATTGCGTGTGCGTCTGGGCAACAAAGAGAAACAACAAGCGATCGCTGAACTGCCGTTTACACAACAAGGCGGCGTATGCCGGGTACAATGTGCCATCAACGGACTGCCACTGTTCTTTGTCTTCGATACCGGCGCAGCAGATGTATCGATCTCCAGTGTGGAAGCCAATTTCATGCTGAAGAACGGGTACCTGACCAATGCCGATTTTATGGGAAAACAGAACTATGTCACGGCAACGGGTGAGATCCATGAAGGTACGATCATCAACCTGCGTGAGGTGCGTGTGGGAGATGTCGTGCTGAGGGATATCAAAGCAAGTGTCATTAAGAATCAATCGGCACCGCTGCTGTTGGGACAGACTTGTTTCCGCCGTTTCGGAACAGTCGAGGTGGACAATAACGCCCAAGTCATCCGCTTGTTTATGCAGTAACAGTAACAGTAACAGTAACAGTAACAGTAACAATCACAACGATAATTTTTAAATAGATTCCTTTCCCTTTGCGCCACGTGGTCTCCACCTGGTCTCCACCTTATTCCAATGGATGCTCAATGGATGCTGAAAGGGTGCTCAATGGATGCTCAAACCTTGCTTCATCCATTGTCACCCTTACAAAAAGCCTATATCTGCTTAAGAAAATTTGCGACTGATTTGTCTCTTCAAAATACGCTGCAAAGATACAACTTTTTTTTTATATTTCCAAATTTTATGCCACAAAACGATCATTTTTCGTCATTTTCTTGCATATTTCAAAATTTTGTTGTACCTTTGCAGTCGCAAAGGTTTTTAACACATAAATACCATGTTGGAATATGTAGATCGGAGGGAGTCGGATTGTTATAAATGGGACTCGGAGGGAGCGAAAGGTTGTCTGCCGTTATGGGTGGCGGATATGGATTTTGCAGCGGCGAAGCCGATACGGGAAGCGATGCAGCATCGTCTGGATCACGGGGTGTTCGGGTACTCGATCGTGCCGCAAGCCAATTACGATGCGGTGGCATCGTGGTTCGAACGCAGACACGGATGGAAGGGTATCAACAACACGAACCTGCTGTACACCACTGCCGTCGTGCCGGCTGTCTCAGCGATATTCGCGGCGCTGGAGTTACGGATGGCGGAATACCGTCGCAAAGCCGGTAAACCGACCGTGAACGAGCCGTTACGTATCCTCACGTTTACCCCGGCGTATAACTGCTTCTTCTCCTGCATCGAGAACATGGGATGTGAGTTGGTGCCGTCGCCGTTAGTGCTGCGCAACAACCGTTTTGAGATCGACTGGGAGGATGTGGAGCGCAAGGCAATAGATGCGGATGTGTTCCTGCTGTGCAACCCCCATAACCCGACGGGTAGGGTATGGAGCAGGGATGAGTTGGAGCGTCTGGCGGCGATCATGCGCAAGGAGCATCTGTTTGTGCTGAGCGATGAGATCCACTGCGAGTTCGCTTTTCCGGGTCATACCTACACGCCGTTTGCGAACATCGCTATCGACGATTTGGATTTCTGCGTATGTATGTCCGCATCGAAGGCATTTAACATCGCAGGTCTGCTGTGCGCGACGATCTACGTGCCGAACAAAGAGCTGTTTGCACAGATCAACCATGCGCTGGAAATCCATGAGGTGAACGGTCTGAACCCGTTTGGCCTGGTGGCGCAGGTAGCGGCATACAACGAGTCGGAAGCATGGTTAGACGAACTGAACGCGTACGTATATGATAACTTCTGCTACATGCGCGATTTCCTCAAGGCAGAACTGCCGATGTTGCAGCTGCATGAGACGGAAGGAACGTACTTGGGATGGGTGAACATCGCGGCGCTGGGTATATCGGCGGAACAGTTCTGCCGCGACCTGGCACGGGAAGCGAAAGTGCTCTTTAACCCGTCGGAGATGTACGGCGCGGAACATTATATCCGTATCAACTTAGCCACCAGCCATGAGGTGCTGGCCGAAGCGTTGCAGCGGACCAAAGACTATATCAATAAAATTATTTAACCTCTCTATAGTATGAAGGAATACAATTTAACAACAAAGATCAAGTCCTTACAATGGGATGAATTGACGGAAGAACAACGTGCCGTAGTGGCGGTCGCTAAGGAGCAGGTTCGGCGCAGTTATTGTCCATACAGTGGTTTTCATGTAGGTGCCGGCGCGTTGCTGGCGAACGGTGAGATCATACGGGGCTGTAACCAGGAGAATGCCGCCTATCCGAGTGGCTTGTGTGCGGAACGTGTGGCACTCTTTGCTGCCGGCGCGCAGTATCCCGATCAACCGGTACTCAAACTGGCGATAGCTTGTTTCACGGGTGGGCATTTTACCAAAGAACCGGGTTCTCCCTGTGGCGCATGCCGGCAGGTGATGCTGGAAACGGAACATCGCTATCCGGGTCAGAAGATGGAAGTGCTCCTGTACGGAGAAGAGGAGACCTATGTGTTTGAATCGGCTGCCGATCTCTTACCCTTGATCTTTGTGAAAGAGAATTTGAAGGGATAATTGGAAATTGGAGATTGGAAATTGGAGATTGATGAATGTGATAAAGAAGATAGATATTTACCTGCTGCGGAATTTTCTGGGGCTGTTCTTTGCTACCTTCTTTATAGCGATCTTTATCTTACTGATGCAGTTCATGTGGATGCACGTGAACGATCTGGTGGGGAAGGGTATTGAACTGAGTGTGCTGGCGGAGTTTTTTATCTACGCCGTCGCTTCCGTGGTGCCTTTGGCGTTACCTTTGGCGATATTGCTCAGTTCGCTGATCGCCTTCGGAAACCTGGCGGAGAAAGTCGAACTGACCGCAATGAAAGCATCCGGCATCTCCCTTTTCCGTATCATGCGTCCGTTGACCTTGGCGGTGGCATTACTGAGCATAGGCGCGTTTTTCTTCAGTAACAACGTGCTCCCCAAATCGCAGATGAAGTTATGGGCGCTTATCTTCTCCCTGCGGCAAAAAACACCGGAACTCGATATCCCTGTGGGCGAGTTCTACGACGAGATCAGCGGGTATAACATCTACGTGCGTGAGAAGCGCAACGGAGACTTGATCAACCTCATGATCTATGACTACTCCGGCGGCTTTGAGAATGCGGCGGTGATGGTGGCAGACACGGGAAGACTCAGTGCCAGTGCTGATAAACGTTATCTGATCCTCAACCTCATCAACGGAGAGTCTTTTGAGAACCTGGATAAGAAACAGCAACGCGCTACCGGTACCACCAAGAACATCCCGTACCGGCGGGAGACCTTTACGCAGAAGCAGTTGCTTATCGATTTCTCGACGGAGTTTAACCGCTACGACGAGTCCATTCTCGAAGACCAGCATGTGAGTAAGAACATGGAGCAGTTGCTGGAGACCATTGATTCGTTGCAGCAGGTGTCTGCCGAGAAGAGTAGGGAACAAAGCGACAAGATGATTGCCGACCGTTATTTCGGTAGGGAGACGACCAAGGACACGGTGATATTACCTACGGAACTGACGCAAGAGCAGCGAAGTGCGTATGATTTGGATACACTTTGGGCTTCGATGACCTTGCAGAACAAAAAATATATCCTATCCTTGGCGTATGATAAGGCACGAACGAATAAGGATCAGGTGGATTATAACGGCATTGTGCTCGAAGATACGGACCGTACCATCCGCCGGCATGAGATCGAACTGCACCGTAAGTTCACGCTGGCTTTTGCCTGTCTGATCTTCTTCTTCATCGGTGCGCCGTTGGGTGCCATCATCCGCAAAGGAGGTTTGGGTGCGCCGGTGGTCATCTCCGTGATCATGTTCATCATCTATTACATCATCGATAACATGGGATTTAAGATGGCACGGGAAGCGTTATGGCCCTGTTGGGAAGGGATGTGGCTCAGTTCATTTGTCCTGCTCCCGATCGGTATCTTCCTGACCTACAAAGCCGCTACCGATTCGCCTTTGTTCTATCCCGATGCATGGAAGATCAAATACAAACGTTGGAAAGAAAAAATACGTACATATGCAAATAAACACAATAGAAGAAGCGCTACGTGACTTCAAAGAAGGAAAGTTCGTCATCGTAGTGGACGATGAGGACCGCGAGAATGAAGGCGATTTCATCATTGCGGCCGAGAAGATCACACCGGAGAAAGTGAACTTCATGCTAAAGCATGGACGCGGTGTGCTGTGCTGTCCGATTACGGAACAGCGCTGCGCTGAGTTAGACCTGATGCATCAGGTAGCGAACAATACCTCGATGTTAGGTACCCCGTTCACCGTCACGGTGGATAAACTCGAAGGCTGTACCACCGGTGTCTCGGCTGCCGATCGTGCCGCTACCATTCTGGCACTCGCAGATCCCAACTCCAAACCGGAGACCTTTGGTCGTCCGGGACATATCAATCCGCTCTATGCCAAGGCTGGCGGTGTACTGCAACGCGCAGGACATACCGAAGCCGGTGTCGATCTGGCACGCCTGGCAGGGCTGCAACCCGCGGCTGCACTCATCGAGATCATGAATACCGATGGAACGATGGCGCGTATGCCCCAGTTGCAAGAAGTGGCACGTGAGTTTGACCTCAAGATCATTACGATAAAAGATTTAATCGATTATCGATTAAATAAAGGCGAAAGGCTAATGGCGAAGGGCGAAAGGTCGCTGGTAGAACGCGGTGAGACGGTGTTCCTGCCTACAGCTAACGGGGAGTTTATGTTAACGCCTTTCCGGGATCTGACAACGGGTCTGGAGCATGTGGTGCTCACCAAAGGCGAGTGGAAAGAGGATGAACCCGTTCTTTGTCGGGTGCATTCCAGTTGTATGACCGGCGATATCTTCGGTTCTCAGCGCTGTGAGTGCGGTGAGCAGCTCAACAAAGCGATGCAGATGATCCAGACCGAAGGAAAGGGTATCATCGTCTATATGAATCAGGAAGGTCGCGGTATAGGCCTTATGAATAAGATACGCGCGTATAAGCTGCAGGAGCAGGGAGACGACACCGTGGAGGCGAATGTGCATCTCGGTTTCCGGCCCGATGAACGCGATTATGGCGTCGGTGCACAGATCCTTCGGGAGATGGGAGCCCATAAACTGCGGTTGATGACCAATAATCCCGTCAAACGCGTCGGATTAGAGAGTTACGGCATCGAAATCATTGAAAATGTGCCGATTGAGATTGCTCCGAATCGTTGGAACGAACGCTATATGCGGACAAAAAAAGAAAAAATGCACCACGATTTGAAACTCGTGTAAAAGTTTGGCACGGGATTTGTAGAGAGTAGGTATCGGGATACCGGTGTAACGGGATACCGGGATACCGAAGAACTTTTAAATTTTTGAGACAATGAAAAAATTAACTACACTTCTGATGGCGCTGATGATGATGAGTACAGCGCTTTGGGCAGAGGAAACCATCACGGTATCTGCCAACAGTTCGGACATCTCGGAAGGACTCGATCTGAAGGTTGTAGCTAAACTGTTCGCAGAGGCTAAGAACCTGGAGGAGTTCGAGACGATGCTTAACAACCCGGACAGCGCGTTCTGTAACCTGGACCTCAACGGTGACGGTCAAGTGGATTACTTACGCGTCGTAGAGACTGGAGAAGGTAACAAACGGCTCATCGTATTACAGGCGATCTTAGCGAAGGATATCTTCCAAGATGTAGCCTCGATATACGTGGAGAAAGACAGTTCGACCAACCAGGTCAGCGTACAGGTGATAGGTGATGAGTACGTGTATGGTGCTAACTACATCATCGAACCGGTATACGTTTACAGGCCTGTGATCTACGACTGGTTCTGGAGTCCGGCATGGTACGCATGGGTAAGTCCTTGGTATTGGGGTTACTACCCGCATTGGTGGTACTACCATTCTTGTTGGTCGCACGACTGGTACTGGCATCACTGCTACGCATGGCATCATCACCATCACTGGTGCACGTTCCATCACGGACATCATCCGCACCACGGGTATCATGACCTGTACCACAGGGTATCGCGTAGAGAGTATGCAACGGCTCATCCTTCGCATTCCTTCTCGCACCGGAACGCAGGTATGACCAACGCTCGTGAGATCCGTAGCACGACCAGCGTACGCGGTTCGCAACACACGGCACCTTCCCGTCAACCCGGTAGTGTAAGCAGTCGTACTTTCGACAGCCGTAACACGGTAAGCACCCGTTCGGTGAACACCAACGCTCGTCCTGTAAGCACCAGTACACGCAGTACAGCAACCACCGGTCCTTCTCGCACGACCAGTACCACTCGCACCACGAGTTCGGCGACATCGGGCAGACCGACCAGCGTAACAACGACACGCAGTACATCCTCAAGCAGTACACGCAGTACCGCAACCACCGGTCCTTCGAGATCAACCAGCGTAACGACGAAAACGTCGGCTACAACGAGATCCAGCGGCAGCTCGACACGTTCTACCGGTTCGACGAGTTCCTACAGACCGAGCAGTACGACCAGTACGAAAACGTCCAGCTCGACACGGTCTACCAGCACGTATAGTCCTTCTCGCTCATCGAGCAGCAGTAGCAGTTCCTACAGCGGTTCTCGCAGCAGCGGAAGCAGTACACGCAGCAGCGGAGGCTTCAGCGGAGGCAGCAGCAGTCGCGGTGGCGGCGGTGGATTCAGCGGAGGCGGTAGCCGAGGCGGTGGTGGTGGCGGAAGCCGCGGTGGCGGTGGAAGCGTAAGACGCTAAACAAAAAAGGGTGGTCAAACGACCACCTTTTTTTATGCCATTAGCCTTTAGCCATTGTAACCATCCATTAAAATGCATATTGTAGGATTTGTAAGAAAGTTGTAATTTTGCAGCCGATTACAAATCCTAATTTTTATGCATATGAATAAAGAACA
>CADCDS010000008.1 GCA_902800215.1 uncultured Bacteroidales bacterium
ATAAATATATATTATCCCGTGATTTTGAATTTTGTTTCAATTAGAGAGTCCATATAAACCGACAGGAGACCAGCCGGAAGCGATTAAGGCATTGGTGGAAGGTGTGAAAGCCGGCGCAGAAGCGCAGGTCTTGTTAGGTGTGACCGGAAGCGGTAAAACGTTTACGGTAGCTAATGTGATCAAGGAACTAAATAGACCCACCTTGATTATGAGTCACAACAAGACCCTTGCGGCACAGTTATACTCCGAGATGAAGGCCTTCTTTCCGCATAACGCGGTGGAGTATTTCGTTTCATACTACGACTACTACCAGCCGGAAGCCTATATCCCGAGTACGGACACCTATATCGACAAGGATCTGAGCATCAACGAAGAAATTGACCGTCTCCGTCTATCTGCCGTAGCTGCTTTACTGAGTGGTCGGAAGGATGTGATTATTGTGAGTTCCGTGAGTTGCATCTACGGTTTAGGGTCTCCGCAGGATTTCACGGCGAATGTCGTGGAGTTGAAGCGAGGTGAGGTAATCCCGATGGACACCTTATTAAAACAACTCGTGGGCGCGCAGTACGTGCGTAATGATGTCGAGTTGGCTCGTGGACGTTTCCGGGTGAAGGGCGATACGATTGATATCGCACTCGCCTATGCGGATTACCTCGTACGAATCGAGTTTTTCGGGAATGAGATCGATGCTATTCTGACGGTCGATCCGTTAAGTGGACAGGTATTGGAAGAGTTTGACCATTATAACTTAAGTCCGGCGACTATTTTCCTGACGAGTGCCGATCGAATTGCGGCAGCCAAGGAACAGATTAAGGCGGATCTGGACAAGCAGATCGAGTATTTTATCGGAATAGGTGAAGAGTTATACGCAAAGCGTATAGAGGAACGGGTGAAGTACGATTTGGAGATGCTGGATGAACTCGGTTATTGTTCCGGCGTGGAGAACTACAGTAGGTATTTTGATGGTCGTGAACCAGGCACACCACCCTATTGTCTGTTGGATTATTTCCCGAAGGATATGTTACTGGTCATTGACGAGAGTCACGTGACCGTTCCGCAGATCCGGGGTATGTACGGAGGTGACAAGGCACGTAAGGATAACTTGGTGACGTACGGATTTAGACTTCCTGCAGCACGGGATAACAGGCCGTTGAAGTTTGAGGAGTTTGAGCAGAAAACGGGTCAGACGATCTATGTATCAGCCACACCGGACGAGTATGAGTTGACCCAGAGTGAAGGCATCGTGATCGACCAGTTGATTCGTCCGACAGGCCTATTGGATCCGGAGATAGAGGTGAGACCGACGAAGGATCAGGTGGATGACTTAATGGACGAGATCAAATTCCGCATTCATCGAAATGAGCGGTGCTTGGTAACGACGTTAACGAAACGGATGGCGGAGGAGTTGGATGAGTATTTGCGGAAATACCGGATCAAATCGGCGTATATCCACAGCGATATCGATACGATCGAGCGTGTTAAAATCATGGAGGATCTGCGGAAAGGCGAGTACGATGTGTTAGTGGGTGTGAACCTACTGCGCGAAGGATTAGACTTACCGGAAGTGAGTCTGGTAGCGATTTTAGATGCCGACAAGACGGGATTCTTGCGCGATCAACGAAGCCTGACACAGACGGTTGGTAGAGCGGCACGACATATTCACGGAAAAGCCGTGCTGTACGGCGATAAGATCACACCGGCGATGCAGGCAACGATCAATGAGACGAATCGACGCAGGGCGATCCAGATGAAGTATAACGAGGAACACGGGATTGTTCCAACGCCGATCAAGAAAGAGATCAACACGAGTGCTTTGGCAGGATTGTATAAGGACCCGGAAGAAGAGAAACGCAAACTGACCGAAAGCATCAAAGCCGGTTGGAAGAATGCCGAATGGCAGAAGATGAACGCCAAGCAGTTGGAGAAAGCCATTGACGAAAAACGCAAACAGATGCTCGCCGCAGCAAAAGCGACGGACTTTGAGACCGCCGCTTTCCTACGAGATGAGATGATTGAGATGCAGAATCGACTGCAAGCCATTAATGGCTAATTATTCCTCCTGATTTCCTATTGGGTATTCCGCCAAGATCGTTGCCGAATAAGGAGCTACATCTACTTGTCCGTACGGGCCGAGCTCCAATCCCCATGCCTGTGCATATCCATCAGCAGCCAGCACGACACACTCACCTTCCATCTTCGGTAAGTCACAAGTTACCGTTTTATCACTACCATTCAGGATAACAAGAAGCGATTTAGCGGTATCGATACCTTCGAGGTCTTTGATGCGATAGATGATGACCTGATCGTTGTCGGCATCCAAAAACTCCACATGTTCTTTCACCGCTTCGGCGCTGCCGAGACGGAAACCCTTATGCGCACGACGAATAGCAATCATCTGCTTGTAGTATTCAAACAGATCGTAATATTCGCTTTTGTTCTCCCAAGGGATAATATTGATCGAATCGGGACTTTGGTAACTGTTATCAATGCCACGTTTCGTGCGATAGAGTTCTTCTCCGCCGTAAAGGAAAGACATACCTTGCGAAACAAGCACAGCTGTTTGTGCGAGTTTGTTCATACGCAGACGGGTTTCTTCGTTGACACCTTTTGCGGACACTTCAATACGGTCACGCAGACAGTAGTTGTCATGGCAAGTGATATAAGAAACGTGTTGCATCGGTTCGCCAGACCATTCCGGACAAGCGATCAGACCACGCATCACGTCCTTAACACCTGCAGGATTACCGGAAGCGAAACCGGGCTCATGGTCAAAGGGTGATCCGATAAGCGCATTGCGAATATCATCGCTGAACGCGCCTACACGCGGCATCTTATAGGTCCACTGTTTCATGGCTAGGTCTTCATACGGATAGGCAGGAGCCATCGCAGCCCAGCCTTCACCGTAGGTGAGAATGGTCGGATCGATCTCGTCGAGTGCGGCACGGATCTGACGCATGGTCTCCTGGTCATGGATACCCATAAGGTCGAAACGAAAACCGTCGATGTGGTATTCGCGTGCCCAGTAGCAAACAGATTCTACCATGAAACGGCGCATCATCTCATGGTCCGAAGCGGTCTCGTTACCGCAACCCGAACCGTTCGCGTAACTGCCATCTTCATTGAGGCGGTAGAAATACTGCGGTACGACACGACCGAGCGCACAACCCATGACATCGTAAGTATGGTTATACACGACATCCATGACAACACGGATACCGTTTGCGTGAAGGGCTTGGATCATCTGTTTTGCTTCGCGAATACGGCAAGCCGGGTCGGCAGGGTCTGTTGAATAACCTCCTTCGGGCACGTTGTAGTTCACCGGGTCATACCCCCAGTTGTAACGGTTCTTATCCAGCGCGGTCTCGTCAATGGAGCCATAGTCAAACATCGGCAGGATTTGGAGGTGGGTGATACCGAGTTCCTTCAGATAATTGAGCGGAGCCTCTTCGGTCAAACCGAGAAATTTACCCTTATGCTCTACACCGGAATTCGGCGACATCGTGAAGTCACGAAGGTGGGTCTCATACACCACGATATCGGTCGGATCAGTCATGGCAGGACGTACGTCTTTGTCCCAATTCTCCGGGTCTGTAGCCTTCATGTCGATGATAGCGGCTTTCTGACCGTTGATAGAAACCGCTTTTGCGAAGATGCCCGGGGATTCGAGTCCCCATTCGCCGTTTTGGAACGAACGGACGGTGTAGTATTTGCCGGCGAGATCACCCTTCACGGTAGCTGTCCAGAAGTCATTGGCTCCTTTGGTAAGGGGTACGGTTTCATAAGAATCCACCTCTCCGTAGATGAGCACTTCCATCTGTTCCGCCGCATTGGACCAGAAAGCGAATTGGGTTTGTTGGGGACTATAGAGGCACTCATCCTCCATTTTGGGTTGCTTGGCAGCGTTAGTGCAAGCCATTAATGCCACAGAAAGCATAAGCAAAATTGTTTTCTTCATAGTATATAATTTTGAAATAGAGTTATGCGTTAGGAGTATAATTGATCAAGTCGCCGTTAAGGAAACTATCGTAGGCGGTCATATCGATCAATCCGTGCCCACTGAGGCAGAAGAGGATCACTTTCTCTTCTCCGGTCTCTTTGCATTTCTGTGCCTCACGGATGGTAGCAGCTATCGCGTGACAACTTTCCGGCGCAGGGATGATACCTTCGGTACGTGCAAAGAGTAAACCGGCATCGAAAGACTCCAATTGCGGAATATCCACACCACGCATGTATCCGTCTTTAAGCAATTGGCTGACGATTGTTCCGGCTCCGTGGTAACGCAAACCACCGGCATGAATGTTCGCCGGTTTGAAATCATGTCCGAGCGTGTACATCGGCAGCAAGGGTGTATAGCCTGCGGCATCGCCGAAGTCATATTCGAACTTACCTTTGGTCAGTTTAGGGCACGAAGCCGGTTCTGCCGCAATAAAATCAATCTTCCGATCCCCTTGGAGTTGATGGCGCATAAAGGGGAAAGCCAAACCACCGAAGTTACTACCGCCTCCGAAGCAGGCAATGATCGTATCGGGGTATTCGCCTGCCATCTCCATTTGTTTCTCGGCTTCCAAACCGATAATGGTCTGATGAAGCGAGACGTGGTTCATAACCGAACCCAGCGTATATTTGCAACCGGGTGTAGTAGTCGCCAGTTCGACAGCTTCTGAGATCGCTGTTCCTAATGATCCGGGGTGATTCGGTTCACGCGTGATGATATCTTTTCCTGCACGAGTGGACATAGACGGAGAACCTGTTACGGTTGCTCCGAAAGTACGCATGATAGAACTGCGGTAGGGTTTCTGCTGCATGGAGATCTTCACCTGATAAACGGCACATTCGAGTCCGAAGGTCTTCGCCGCATAACTGAGTGCTGCTCCCCATTGACCGGCACCGGTTTCGGTGGTCACATTCGTTACACCTTCCTCATGACAATAATAGCATTGCGGAATAGCTGAGTTCAACTTATGCGAACCCAGAGGGTTGACACTCTCATTCTTAAAATATATATGCGCAGGTGTACCTAACGCCTCCTCCAATGCGTACGCACGTACAAGCGGAGTGGAACGATAATAGCGATATCGACGTTGCACTTCTTCCGGAATATCTATCCAAGCATGCTCGGTATCCAATTCCTGTTTGGCGCACTCCTTCGCAAAAAGACCACTCAGATCATCCGCCGTAAGCGGTTGACGAGTTTTCGGATCCAACAACGGAAGGGGTTTATTGATCATCTCTGCCTGGATATTATACCATTGACGAGGCAACTGATCCTCCGTTAAAAAATAGCGTTTTTGTTCTTTCATCATTACATTTTTCAAAAAAACGCTGCAAATTTACAAAAATATTTGCACATATCCAAAAAAAGTGCGGAAAATGAAAGTTTTTTACAGAAAATTTGCATATATCAGATTTTTTTTGTATCTTTGCAGAAAATTTCCAGGTACGGCGATTGTGTTGTACGTTTCTAAGACAGATTTTGTATCGCGATTAAGGTGACAATGGCATAAGCATCCATTGAGCACCCATTGAGCATCCATTGAGCATCCATTGGGAGTAGGTGGAAACCAGGTGGAGATGAGCATTTTTTGCAGTAAGCGACAACAGCCGCAAAAAGGCAACAGAAAAAACGTTCGAGCTTAAATAGCGAGACAAGAAATGCATGATGTAGTTGGCAAAAAGAAGAAAAATAGAGAAAAAAACAAAGTTTTTAGGCGAAAAATTTGCACAATTCAAAAAAAAGCAGTACCTTTGCACGCTTTTTTCGCGTGAATATGTTATGACGAGATGACGTTATGACGAAATGACGAAAAAGAAAATATTATTAACTAATTAAAATTAAAGTTTACTACAATGGTAAATCATTATGAAACAGCCTTCGTATTGACTCCCGTTTTGTCTGAGCCGCAGACAAAGGAGGCTGTAGAGAAATTCGAGAATCTTCTCACGCAGAATGGCGGTACCATCCTGAACCGTGAGGAGTGGGGCTTGAAGCAACTCGCTTACCCTATCCAAGGTAAAAATTCAGGTTTCTACTTCATTCTTCAGTTTGATGCAGAGCCTGCAGTAATCGCTACCCTCGAGACCGAGTTCCGTCGTGACGAGCGCATCATCCGCTTCCTGACAACGCGTCTTGACAAGTACGCATTCGAGTACGCTGAGAAGCGTCGTAACAAAGGTAAAGTTCAACCTAAAGCAGAAGAGGAGGCTTAATCATGGCACAGAATGACGAAATTCGCTATCTGACTCCGCAAGGTTCGGATCAGAAGAAGAAAAAGTACTGCCGTTTCAAAAAATCCGGCATCAAGTACATCGATTACAAAGATCCTGAGTTCCTGAAGAAGTTCCTGAACGAGCAAGGTAAGATCCTTCCGCGTCGTATCACCGGTACTTCGTTGAAGTTCCAACGCAAAGTTGCTCAGGCCGTTAAGAAAGCACGCCACTTGGCATTGCTGCCTTACGTAACCGATATGATGAAATAATTGTTTAACCCACTAATTGAAAGGAAAGAACATGGAAGTAATTCTTATTCAAGACCTGGCTAATCTGGGTTTCAAGAACGACATCGTAAAAGTACGTGACGGCTACGGACGCAACTACCTGTTGCCGCAGAAGATTGCTATCATCGCAAATGAGAGCAACCGCAAGCAACTGGCCGAGAACCTCAAACAACAGGCTCACAAAGCTGCTAAGATCCTGGCTGACGCTCAGGCTCTGGAGGCTAAGTTGGCAGAGACCGTAATCGAGGTTAAAGTAAAAGCTAACGAGGACGGTAAGATCTTCGGTACTGTTACCACCCAAAACATCGCTGACGCGCTGAAAGCAAACGAGATCATCATCGACAAGAAAGTGATCACGATCGCTGAGCCGATCAAGCAGGTTGGTGAATATACCGCACAGGCTCGTCTGCATCGTGAGGTAAAAGCTGACATCAAGTTGAATGTTGTAGCTGAGTAATTAAAGTTTAAAGTTTAACGTTTAAAGTTTAAAGAAAGACTTATGAAACAAGGAATTCATCCTGATAACTACCGCGTAGTAGTTTTCAAAGATATGTCTGACGGTACTCAGTTCTTCAGCCGCTCTACAGCAGCTACCAAGGACACGATTGAGATTGACGGCGTTCAGTATCCGCTGATCAAGTTGGAGATCTCGAACACGAGTCACCCGTTCTACACCGGTAAGTCCAAACTCGTGGACACCGCAGGTCGTGTGGACAAATTCATGTCCCGTTACGGCAACCGCACTCGCAAGTAATGCGAAGCACAAAAAGGGGCAGGCATGTGCTTGCCCCTTTTTGTTATTTAAGATTTAAAATTTAAGATTGAAGATTTTATGGAAAACACACAACTCTGGAAGGCTTTAGGCCGCAATTTTGGGATTTCGATTGTTTTGTTTGGAGCCTTGTTAGGGCTTCTGTGGTTGGCGGAAATGATTTTTCCGAGTGCTGATTTATTGAAATGGAACGACACGGCATGGGTAGTCGGCATCCCGGCATCCGTGATCGGTGTGGCCTATATATTGACGGTAAAGGATCCTAAGAACTTCACGGGTTTCTTTGCCGGAATTGTGATGTCGATTTTGTTGGGAGTACAGTTTTTGTTGCAGAAACAGTACGATAGTGCATTTTTGTTCTTCATGGTATTTATTCCGTTCCAGATGATGTCGATCTACAAATGGAGTCGTAAGAAAGAGGACGGAGGAGCCAGTTTTGAGCCTAAGTTTTTGGATACCGCTCGTTTGATTATGTCAATAGCGATTTTGGTATTTGTGACGATAGGCGACTATGTGATGGTAACCTTTGCGTTGCAGCACAACGGGTTGACGGATAATATGGTACCGAAGATTTTGAGTGGTCTGTTGATTTCGTCGTCATTCCTGGCGAACTACTGGTTGATTTACCGCAAGACGGACAGTTGGATATACTGGTTAATCTACAGCGTCTCCGGTATCGGATTGTTTATCTACGTAGGTAATATCTTCTCGATCGTGCTGTTCACGTTCTTCTTAGTGATCAACTCGATGGCGGGAATGGCATGGATTAAAGCGACCAAGCCGGAGAACCTCGGCTGGGTTAAAGTGTTAAAACGTTAAATCGTTAAACTGTTAAATGGTTAGGAAACAAGATACAGTGTTGCGTGTGGCAGAGCCTGCGCAGTTAATGGACTTCCTCTTGGCAAAGATGGGAGGTATGGCGAAGTCGTCGGTGAAACAGTTATTGGGTCAACGGCGCGTGAAAGTAGGTAATGCGGTGCAGACACGTCACGATTTTGCGCTGAAGAGCGGCGATGTAGTGACGGTTAGTTCCGGAAGGGGCAACAGTCAGTTGACGCATCCGAAGCTGAAGATCGTGTATGAGGACGATGATCTGATCGTGGTTAATAAGCAGCCGGGACTGCTGACCGTTGCTGCCACACCGGGCAGTAGTGAGACCACGGCATTTTCTATCCTGCGCGCGTACGTTAAGAAACAGAACGCACGTGCGGGTATATATGTGGTACACCGGTTAGATAGAGAGACCAGCGGTTTGTTGGTTTTTGCACGGAGCGAAGAGTTGCAACATTACATGCGGGAATACTGGCGAGAGTTGGTACAAGAACGGACGTATATCGCGTTGGCAGAAGGTGTGCTGAAACCGGCAGAAGGCAAGATCACGACGTGGCTGACGGAAGACAAGCGCAATGCGGTGGTTTATTCGTCGCCGGTGGACGACGGAGGCGATATCGCCATTACCAATTATAAGACTTTGAGGACCTCAGCAGACGGACAGTATTCGTTGGTAGAGTTGCATTTGGAGACCGGAAGAACGAATCAGATTCGTGTGCATTTGGCAAGCAAGGGATGTCCGGTAGTGGGTGACCGCAAATATGGTCATGGAAACGAGAGTAGTCCAATAGACAGATTATGTCTGCATGCGAAGGTGCTGGCATTTATCCATCCCGTGACGGAGAAGACGGTTCGTTTTGAAAGTCCGGTTCCGAAAGAATTTAATAGAGTGTTACTATGAGATACTTAAGCTATTGGCTATTAGCTATTAGCCTTCTTTTAGCGATGTCAACAGAGGCAGCCAAGCGGAAGGTACACACGATCGGTGACAGTACGATGTCGGAGTATAAGCCGGCTGCGACACCCAAGCGCGGTTGGGGAATGTACTTACAGGCATTCTTTAATGCCGATTCGGTGGAGGTCAATAACCGTGGTAAGAGCGGCGCAAGTACGCGTACGTTCTATGAGACGGAGAACTTATGGCCGAGTGTAAAACAACAGATGAAGGCGGGGGACTACCTGATTATTCAGTTTGCGCACAATGATGAGAAATGCAAGGGAGAGGATGTGTATGTAGAGAATGCGAGACTACGTGCGTTAGGTCAGGATACTATCACGGACATGCGCGGTACCGATCCGAATACGACGTATAAGGAATATCTGCGAAAATATGTAAACGAGGCACGGGAGATGGGTGTAACTCCTGTTTTGATGTCCCCGATCTGCCGGGCGTATTTTAAGAATGGCAAGATCAATGACGAAGGCCGGCATGTATTGGCAGAGGACAAGAATTATGTCCGTTCGATGCGTGAAGTGGCAGAAGAGATGAACGTGCCGTTCTTGGATATGACAACGGCCAGCTGTGCGCTTTATGAGACGCGTGGTAAAGAGTTTTGCATGGCGCATTACTTCAACTGTGGTGATAAAACCCATACTTCTGCACAAGGAGGAATGGCCATTTCCACGTTAGCCTATACCCTCATTTTGGAAGCTCGTAATATAGAGCTGCGCCTTTGGACAGATCTGCCGAGCGAAGAAGAAGTGGAAGCCTATGCGCAAGCCATTGAGGAAAAAGGCAAGAAAGCGGCGTTTGAGGCGAAAGGAACGCCGTTTACATTGGAGATTGGAGATTGGAGATTGGAGAATTTAGAGAAAGAGAAAGGCGGATTTGTTCCCGTAGGAGGATTATGGCCGGCAGGAGAGATCGATGAGGTGGCGAATCGGTATATCGAATATACAATCGCTGCAGAGAAGAAGAAGAAAGGATTGGTTATAGAAACGATCACTGTTCCGGTTCGAGGCAAAGGCGGTGATGGAATGAATATTCATATCAACTACGGTTTTGGGGATAGTTTTCGTGACGTAACAACGATCTATGAGAACACGGCATTACCGAAAAACAAGTGGTTGACCGTGACATTGGATCAACCAATCTTAGTTCCGGCAGGTGAGACATTGCATATCCGGATCTTGCCTTGGTATGATTCGAACGGGAAACCGCAAGGAAAGAAAATTTTAGAGATCGGTGAGATGAAAGTGACCGGAAAGAAATTAAAATGAGAGCAACAATAAAAGCCACCCGAAAAGGTGGCTTTTATTTGGATGTATCTTCGGTTGATTATAAACCGTTGGTACGTTGAGTTGCAGAATAACTGATCTTCAAAGCATATGCACGGCGCAGTTCCTGCTTGATCTCCGTGATGACACCCATGCGGGTCTCTTTATCTGCTTTGATAGAAACGGTTAACTTACCCTGCTCGTCCTCTTTCATAGCCGAACGCTCGTTGATGATATAATCACCGATCTCATTGGCTTCCGCAAACTGGTCATCCAACTGGATACGCGTATCGGTACCGAATTGCTTCACGTACTGATCGGTCGGTTTACCAACATAGATATAGCGCACAAGGCTCTTTTTCTCCAGTTTGGTAAGTTCCGAAGCCTGCGGACTATTGGAGCAGGTTACCTTATAGCTGACCTCTTTCATTGACGTAACGGACATGAAGAAGAAGAGCAGCATGAAGATAATATCAGGGAGAGACGACGTATTGAGCGCCGGCATCTCACGTTTGTCATTTCTACGTATCTTAGCCATATCAATTACCGTAATTTTTAGGTTCAGCCTCCGAAATCTTCTGAGGATAAATCTTCTGAATTAACTTCTGTTGATCCTCTTCGAGTTCGTTGTAACTCTTGTGATAAAACTCAAGCGCACATTCGTTACGCACTTCATTATACGCCGCTACGAGTTCGTTCTGAACATCGAGATAAGCCTGATACTGGGTATCAACGTCATTCTGTACCGAGATGACGTGCTCTTTCGTATATTCCATCTCTCCGAAAGGACCGCCGAAATCCTCGCGAACGAGTTTCGGTAAGTGTGCCTTGTTTTGCGGGTTCAAGATGAACTCTTTAGCCTTTGCTTTCAGGTCTCTGATATCGATTTCCTGCAAATCGCCCATTTCCATCGAACCGTCACGATAGGTGACCTGGTTTCTGGAGTTAATCTTAACAATCAACAGGTTACGTTTATTGATATCCTGATCCGCTTTTTCCTGATTAGGCGGAATAGGCGCAGGCAGACGGCGAGCCAATCCCTGGTTCACATCCATAGATGTGGTGACCAAGAAGAAAATCAGCAACAGGAACGAAATATCGGCCATGGAGCTTGCATTGATCTGTGGGATTTTCTTTGCCATAATAAATGTGATTTACTTAAGTCGCTTAGTATAAATATATCCGCCTAACATAGTCAGGAGCGTAGCGCCGAGGAGGGTGTAGCACAGATAGATAACCATATCCGAAGCTTTTGCCCAGAAACCTACGTTATCATGTCCTTCGTATCCGGTAATGTTAATCTCCTTGCTGCTACCAAGCATCCAGCAAACGAATACAAGGGCAACGAAGCCAAGGATGACGCAGAGGATCGTGATTGCTTTGCGGCGATTAAATCTCCACATATTTGCATAAGCAATGGATGCAGCTACGAGCGTGATGATCACAACGATTCCGGTAAGGATATACACCCAGATGAGGAAGAGATCCGTAAACCGAGGTATTGCTAACTCGTCACCCGCCACCTTATGCGTAATGCCTTCCAAGTTGCCGCCGAAGTAGAACATCACAGCGAAGATGATGCCCAACACGATCAGCGCCAGAAGAGCGATTTTGGGTATTAATTTATAGTTTTTCATATTGCTCAGAATTGTTTTGTTAAACAATAGCTATTAGCAGTCTGCTATTAGCTTATTTCTTTTTCTGGGCAGCGTCGTACTCTACTACGATATCGAGCAGGCTAATCGAGCTGTCCTCCATTTCATTCACCAGACCCTCAATGAGGCTGAGAATGTAGTTGTAGAACAACTGCAGAACAATAGCAATAATCAAACCGAGCAATGTGGTCAACAGAGCGACCTTGATACCACCTGCAACAACCTGAGCGGAGATATCACCTACTTGTTGAATCTTATCGAACGCCTCGATCATACCGATGATGGTACCCAAGAAACCGAGAGACGGAGCGATAGAGATGAAGAGGGAGATCCAAGAGAGGTTCTTCTCCAAAAGACCGAGCTGAACGCCACCATAGCTGGAAACGGTCTTCTCTACAACTTCGATACCCTCGTCATAGCGGCTAAGACCCTGGAAGAAAATAGCAGCTACCGGTCCACGAGTATTACGGCATACTTCCAAAGCAGCCTCGATGCCACCCTCTTTCAATGCCAACTCAATTTTCTCGAGAAGCGCTTTAGTGTTCGTCTTGCTGAGCGACAGATAGATAATACGCTCGATACAGAGAGCCAAACCAAAGATTAAGGTTACAAGCGTCAGTGCCATAAACGGAGCACCACCCTCGATAAACTTCGTCTTCAATGTTTTGTGAAGTGCAGCCAAACCACCGGGTTCTTTGTCAGCAGCAGCGATTTCCTGGATGTCTTCGTCCGTTACATCTTCTTCTACTACGAGAGCCTCGTCAGCAGCATTTTCATCTACTTGTTCAACAGCAGCTTCTGCGGGAGCAGCTGCATCTTGTGCCATTACTGCGGCGCTGCCGAAAGTCAGCATTGCCAGCACTGTAAGGGTTGCAAATACTTTTTTCATGAGATAAAATGTTAATTAAGTTAATTTTGTATTCTAATTTAAAGTTTGCGGAGAGACGGGGATTCGAACCCCGGAAACCCTTTTGGAGTTTACACGCTTTCCAGGCGTGCCTCTTCAACCACTCGAGCATCTCTCCTTCGCTTTTTAGGCGTTATTTTCAATATCGGCTACAAAATTACTGCTTTTTTTTGACATACGCAAGTTTTTGAGCATTTTTTTCGTTATTTTATTTTAAAAAGTTGTTTTGCGTTCGAATTTGTTGCCATTATGACCGTTTCCAAGGTACAATTATAGACTTGTGCCAATCGTTCGGCGACATGAATCATAAACCGACTTTCATTCCTCTCTCCCCGATGCGGAACAGGAGCCATATAAGGTGCATCCGTCTCCAGCAGAAGACGATCCATCGGTACGACGTCTAATTTCTCCGCCAATTTGCTGTTTTTAAAAGTCAGCACACCACCAATGCCGATATAGAAACCCATCTTGAGAATTTCCTCCACCGTTTCCCGACTTCCGTTAAAACAATGGAAAACACCTTTTAATTGACGATTTGACGATGGACGATTTACTATTTCTTTTACTATGGAGAGAATATCCTCCGTCGCTTCACGGTTGTGCAAGATGACCGGTAAGTCTAATTCTCGTGCTAAAAGGAGTTGTCTGCGAAGTACCTCTTGTTGCTCCGTTTTGTACGTTTTGTCCCAATAGTAATCGAGTCCTATTTCGCCGATAGCAACTAATTCATCCTTGTGGGCACGAATAGCCTGTTCCACGATGGCAAGTTGTTCCTGCCAATCTGCTTTCACATCTTCCGGATGCAGTCCCAAAGCCGGATAGCAGTAACCGGGATGGGCATGACAAACATCCAAGACCGTCTTGATGGAAGCCGCATTGACTCCCGGAACGATCATCGCTTCTACTCCACTCTGCTGCTGACGTGCGATCACTTCTTCACGGTCGGCATCAAAAGCTTCTTCGTCTATATGGCAATGGGTATCGATCATATTTACGATTTGACGATTGACGATTGACGATTAAGAATACTACTGTCGCCATAACTCAAAAAGCGGAAGTCATGACTCAAGGCGTAGTCATAAATGGTATGCCAATCCCCTCCTACGAAGGCACTTACCAATAGCAGCAAGGTGGATTGCGGTTGATGGAAATTGGTGATCAGTTGATCCACAAGACGGAATTGGTAGCCAGGCTTAATCATAATTTGGGTTTCTGCATGCAGTGTAGTTTGTTTCGTTGCATCCAAATAATCCAAGATTGCCTGAAGCGCGTCATATACAGATAAAGTATAGTCATTTTCGTAAGGTTCGAACTGTCCCACCGTCGCCTGATCCGGATGACAACCGATAAAATAAAGGCTTTCCAAGGTACGCATAGAGGTGGTACCCACCGCCACAATATGTCCGAGTTGGGTTTGGATATGTGCAATGGTTTCACGCGGCACCGCTATGATTTCGGTATGCATGGTATGCTCATTGGCATCGGCAGTCTTGACCGGAAGGAAAGTGCCGGCACCGACATGCAAAGTTACCTCATCGGTTTCAATTCCACGCGAACGGAGGTCATTGAGAACAGCGTCTGTGAAATGCAGACCGGCAGTAGGTGCGGCCACAGAACCTTTGATACGGGAATAAACCGTCTGGTAGGTTTTCAAATCAGACGCTTCGGTTTTACGATTCAAGTACGGAGGAATAGGCAGTTCACCGGCTGCATCCAAGATCTCCGCAAACGACACATTCGGTTCATCCCATGCAAAACGGACAGCAAATGTATTACCTAATGTTTGTTCTTTGTAGGCACGGAGAATAAAGTTACCAGCCTTCAGTTCTATCGGTTCGTCATGCCATTTCTTCACATTTCCCACCATACATTTCCATGTGCATCCGGTAGTAGAGCCCAACGAAAGTTGATAGTCATGGGGAGCAAGCGGCTCCAAACAGAAAACCTCAATACGTGCACCGGTAGGTTTATGGAATTCCAAACGCGCTTGAATCACACGCGTGTTATTATATATAAGGAGAGAATGCGGTGCGATGTAATCGCCCACATTATAAAATCGGTCTTCAGTCACCTTACCGTCCCGATAGACCAGCAGCTTACTATGATCCCGTTCCGCCAAAGGATATTTGGCGATGCGTTCGTCCGGTAAAGGATAATTGTAATCAGCTATGTAGATAGGCTTCATTTCTTTTCCCTTGAAAAAGGTCATATTTATTAAATTGGCAGTCGAGTTCTCCGTTAAGCAGATGAACTTTCTTGGAGGGCTTGAGTCCGATACACTTCATCGCTTCTACGTTCGATGATATGATCCATGCCGTTGCGCCGGTGAACTGATGTTTGAGCGTAGTACCGATGGCACTATAGAGATCTTCCATCTCTTTATTACTCTTGAGGCGTTCTCCATAGGGAGGGTTCATCATGACTAATGGCGAATGGTCGAATGGACGAATGGACGAAAGTTTCAGTTCCTCCATACGTACTTGCTTGAGTTCGATATCCTTCTGCACACCGGCTGACTTGATGTTTTTGGCAGCTTGTTGGATGGCGTAGAATGAAGCATCGGAACCGTAAATACGGTGTTCAAATTCCCGTTCGTGCGAATCATCGTTATAGATATCGTTCCAAAGGTCGGCATCGAAATCGGGCCATTTCTCAAAAGCATATGCTTGCCGGAAAACACCCGGCGCGATGTTACGAGCGATGAGCGCTGCTTCAATAAGAAGGGTTCCGGAACCGCACATGGGGTCATAGAAATCCGATTGGCCTTTCCACCCTGCCATCAGTAACATCCCGGCAGCCAGCACCTCACTGATGGGAGCTTCGGTCGTTGCGACACGGTAACCGCGTTTATGTAAACTTTCGCCGCTACTATCCAACGAAAGCGTCACCTGCTCGTTAGCAATGTGAATATTGATAAGCAAATCGGGATTATTCACCTGCACATTCGGCCGTTTGCCGGCACGTTCCTGCCAATAATCGACGATCGCATCTTTTACACGATAAGTAACAAAGCGGCTGTTTCGGAACGACTCGCTATAGACGATTGCATCGATAGCAAAGGACGAGTCCACTGTCATGTACTGCGACCAGTTGATCTTCTTCAGTTGCTCATACAGTGCATCGGTATCTTTGGCTTTGAACGAAGCGATAGGTACCAGAATACGAATAGCGGTGCGCAGACAGAAGTTAGCGCGATAAAGTAAAGCCTTGTCTCCTCGAAAAGAAACAGCACGACGTTCGAGTTGTACATCATTGACACCTAACTCGATTAATTCCTGTGCCAACACCTCTTCAAGGCCCTTAAATGTCTTGGCCAACATCAAAAAAGTAGCCTGTTGCTTCATTTTTTTGTCAAAATATTTGGTCATGTCGATTTTTTGTAGTACCTTTGCACCCGCTTTCGAGGAAAGATGGCAGAGTGGTCTATTGCGTCGGTCTTGAAAACCGAAGTACTGAAAGGTACCGGGGGTTCGAATCCCTCTCTTTCCGCTAAAATCAGTAGGAGCATCCTTAGTAGGTGCTCCTACTAATTTTATTGAGAAGACAGGGTCTTCTCACGCCATCGGTCGGGAGTTCTCCGCCGCTTCGCTCTGTCGATTATTGCTACGCAATTTTCGAATCCCTCTCATTTTTATTTCTTTAATTGGAAGGGGTATGATCCGATCATGTTTCCGTCACAGAAGAAATCGATGTTGTAAATTCCTTTTTGAATCTCAACGTCCTCTTCCAACGCGTAATAGCAAACGCCTTTGTACTCTTCACCGGCATATTCCAATTGCTGCATCAGCGTATAAGAGATATCGCTGTCTTCAAAATGGAATATCTTCTCTTCGGTTTCGCCAAGCAGATTACCTTCCGGATCCATGATTCGTGCATACAGATCCTTCAAACCGGGTTTGCAGGTGACATTCTTCGCTATTTCAAAGTCAAATTGCAACTTACGGAGTTTGCGCAACAAGGATGTCCGATGATCTTTCTTATCCAACATGGTCATCGTTAATGATTTGATTTCCAACATAGCGGCACGATCTACCGTCTCCTTCAGCTCCTTGTTCTGATTCGTCAGTTGGGTATTCTCTTGTTTTACTTGCTTATTCTCCAGTTTCACCTGCTGGTTCTCTGCCGTCAAACGTGCATTGGTCACATTCAGACTATCTATCTGGCGAACCAGATCCTGCGATATTGCACGCAGGGTAGCCAGTTCATTTTTCAGTTCCGTAATCTTACGAGCGTTAGAAGCTTTAGTCTGACGCAGTTCTTCCAGCAAATCTTGTACACGTTGCTGTTCACGCGCCAACTGATCCTGCAACGAGTCATTGCGGATATCTAACTGCTGATAACCGTCAAACTGCACATAGAGGTCTTCATATTGTTCTTCCAGTTCCTCTTTCTCGATCGTCATCAAGTCCACCATCTCGTTCATCTCCTTGCGCTGAAGGAAATACAAAGTAAGCAGAGCTGCAATGATGAGTGCCATAATAGATCCCACCACCCATATGATGGTTTGCGTTTTTTTATTTTTCTTTTCCATTCTATTTCTTTATAATAACGGCAATACTTTTTCCAATTGATTACTACGACTCCCTTTGAGCAGGATGGTATGACCCTGCAGCGGTGCTTTCTGCAAATAGGCGCAGAGCGCTTCCACACTGTCCAAAACCGGATAGGGCGTTGTCGTATCTTTATATTCCTCGCCCACCAGCAGTACGATATCCGCCTTGCGTTCCAGCAACATGTTAACGATATTCTGGTGCTCCAGATGGGAATATTCACCCAGTTCACGCATTGCACCGAGGATATAGCAGTCCCCCTTAAAGGCATTGATCGCTGCGGTCATAGACGTCGGATTGGCATTATACGAATCGGCTACCACGGTGTTATGTTCCGTTTGTATCAGTTGTGAGCGGTTGTTACTTGGTATATACGCACGGATAGCCGCCAAGGCATCCTCCGGACGCACACCGAAATATTCGCCCACACACATTGCAGCAGAAACATTCTCCGCATTGTAGTTTCCTACCAAATGCGTACCTTCCGGCATAGAACCGGTAGTATATGGTATGGTTTTCAGATCACCTGCCATCTGCGCCAGATAGGGGTTGTCTGCATTGCGGAAACACAAACCGTCATGTGCACGCAAGAAGTCATACAACTCCGCTTTGGTACGCATCACGCCTTCGAAAGATCCGAAACCCTGCAAATGTGCTTTACCCACATTGGTGATTAAACCGTAGTTCGGTTCAGCGATATCCACTAACTCCTTGATATCACCGGGATGCGAAGCACCCATTTCGACGATCGCCATCTCATGCGCGCGCGTGATATTTAATAAGGTAAGCGGAACACCGATCTGGTTATTGAGGTTACCCTGCGTATAGTACAGGTTGTACTTCGTACTGAGCACCGCTGCACACAACTCTTTGGTCGTGGTCTTCCCATTCGTACCGGTTATACCTAAGATGGGTAAACCGAGTTCACGCCGCCAAGCACGAGCCAGATCCTGCAGTTCCGCCAAAGCGTTCTCTCCACAGATGACATATTCAGCTCCATCCCGACGAGCCTGATCGACAAAATCATTGCCATCGAAGTGCTCTCCCTTCAATGCCACAAAGACAGAGCCGGAAGTCACCTTCCGGCTATCTGTCGTGACATGAATAGATTCCTTATTTTTTATTAGGAAGTTCCAATCCATACCCTTTGCGTTTATCCTCCACCTTCAGAGCCAAGCTCAGTAACAACGCGATCACGCCGAATGATGCAAACACAGCCATCGGCACAACATATCCGTTCGTTGCCACACGTAACTTACCGATTAACATCGGCACCAGGCACAAACCTATATTCTGAACCCAGAAAATCAAACAATAAGCAGAGCCTAACACTTTCTCATTGATGATCTTGGGCACAGACGGCCACATCGCCGCCGGCACGAAAGAGAAGCTGACGCCCAACACCAGAATGGTGATAATAGCAATCGTCTTGCTGGGGTAATACGGCAGTACAAAAGCGAACACACAATGACAGATAATCATGATGATAGATCCTATTACCATCATCGTGGCACCTTTGCCTTTGTAATCGATATAGGCACCCAGTATCGGTGTTAACACCATTGCCAGGATCGGGAACCACTGAATCAAACCGGCTGCAGCGTCGTTGCTCAAACTCAGCGACTCTTCCAGGAAGTTCGTAGCGAAACGCTGGAACGGGAAGATAGCCGAATAATACATGACGCATAACAAAGCGATGATCCAGAACATCTTCGATGTAAAGATCTGCTTGAGGTCACTAAGATGGAACTCTTCTTCCGGATCTTTCTCCGCGGTCATCTCGCCATTGGCGATTAACTGGTTATCAAACTTGCGATCCATGACGGTAAACACGAAGAAGTTAACCAATCCGATCACAAGGAGAGCCGATGCAAAAATCAGCGGTGCCGTTACGGAATTGATTCCGTCCACCGCAAAATGTGCACTGAGTTTCGGAGATAACCACATCGCAGCAAACACACCCAGACGAGCAATCGCCATCTCCAGACCCATTGCCAAAGCCATCTCTTTGCCTTTAAACCATTTGGCGAGAATACGGCTAACCGTGGTACCTGCCATCTCGGCACCGCAGCCGAAGATCATGAAACCGAACATGGCGATCTTAGCCGAACCCGGCATAGAAGGCCACCAGCTGTTTAACCAGGATACCGTATCCGCTTCCGCCCATGAGATACCGAAGAACTTGATACCTGCACCGATCACCATTAACGCTGCGGAAAGCAGACCGGTTCGACGGACACCAATCTTATCCAGGATGATGCCGGCTAAAATAAGGAAGCCGAACACATTGAGCATGTATTCACCGGCCGCATATGTTCCGAAGGCACCTTGATCCCATCCGTGGGATGTCTCCAAAAGCGATGCCAATGGAGAAAGGATATCCACGAACATATATGCAAAAAACATCATCGATGCCACTAAGATGAGCACGATCCATCTTGCGGTTACACTATCGCGTAGCGTCTTTTGTATTTTTTCTCCCATAATTGTAACTGTATTTTGATTTACGTTTCAGCCACTCTGCTTTCTTTTTTTCATATTCCGCATAGTGACTTTCCAGATAACCGTCAGCCATATTTACGATTGGACGAATGACGATTTACTTAATGCCGAGTTCTTTCTTGACAGCCGGAGTAGCATCGATAGCATCAGCGCCGATGTGTACCATAGCGGCAGAGTCAAAGATATAGGTGTAACCCTCACGCTCACCTACCTTCTGGATAGCCTTCGTCATCTTCTCATGAACCGGCAACAACAACTCTTGCTGTTTCTTTTGGATGTCTTGCTCAGCCGTCTGATAGAAGAGTTGGATACGTTGCTGCATCTCTTGGAGTTCCTGTTGACGAATCTGCTTCACCGCATCCGGCATCGTAGCTTCTTGTGCCTGATAATCCTGCGCCTTGCGTTGGATCTCTTCGTTCATCGATGCCAGTTGCATCTCGTACTGATTCTGGATGGTATCCATCTTCAACTTGATTTGATTTACTTCCGGCATCTGCGCAAAAAGCTCTTGTGTGTTGATGTGACCGAATTTCTGTGCGCTGGCAATCATCGGTAATGCCAGCATCATTGCAATAATAATCTTTTTCTTAGCCATAAAGGCACGATTAATTTGTAAATTTTTCATTTTAAATATATATTTTATTTGTTTTTCAAAATCACGGGATAATATACTATGTATATTATAAGTATGGGTAGGATACGATATTCCCCCGATGCGCTCCCTATACGCACTCTATTTAGCTCCTAATTTACGTAACACCTGATCGGATATATCCAGTTTGGAGGACATATAAATCAGGGACGGATCTGCAGAACGATCTTTGATGATATCGATCCGTTTCTCATTCGCCAGATCCTGGATCGCATTGTATATTTCATCCTGAATCGGCTTGATGAGTGCTTCCCGTTTCTTGTACAGTTCACCTTCCTGACCGAAATACTTGCGTTTGAGTTCCAGCACTTCCTGTTCTTTCTTCACAATCTCCTGTTCGCGTTGCGCACGCATGGTCTCACTGAGGAAGATCTGCTCCGTTTGATAGTTCGTTGCCATGACACGTGCCTCTTGTTGAGCGGCATCAATCTCTTTCTGCCAACGTTTGGAGAGCATCGTCAACTGCTCATTCGCCTGCTCGTACTGCGGCAGGTTCTTCAGGATATACTGCATGTCGATATACGCTATCGACTGATCTTTAGCAAAAGCCGTGCCAAAAGCCATCACGGCTGCAAATAATAGTATAATGATTCTCTTCATATGCATTTTTCGTTATGTCGTCATGACGTCATGACGTTATGTCGAGTAAACTACAATTCTTGTCCTAAGACAAAGTGGAACTGACTTCCGCCATACTGCTTGGATCCGTTGATCTCATCGAAGCCCCAACCCCAGTCGATACCTAACAAACCGAACATCGGCAGGAAGATACGAACACCGACACCGGCGGAACGTTTGAGGTTAAACGGATTATACTCTTTGATATCCGAGAAACAGTTTCCGGCCTCCAGGAACGCATGTGCCCAGATGGTTGCATTCTGTTCCAACGAAATCGGGTAACGCAATTCCATGGTGAACTTATTGTACAGATAACCCATGTTACGTCCCGTCGTGACATCATACGGCGTCAATGAACCGGATGAGTAACCACGCATGGAGACATACTCCGTCGAGTAACTGGTATATGCCGACATTCCGTCACCTCCCATGTAATAGGTCTCAAACGGCGATTTGGCATCCTGGTTGTAATGACCCAGATAACCAAACTCAGCACGGGTCATAAGCACCAACTTACTGTCCTTGGTTAACGGAGTGAACACTTTTCCGGTGAATTTCCATTTATGGTATTCAATCAGATGGTATTTCTCAGACACCGTCATCTGCGAATAGTCTTTTCCGCCAAAGAGCGACCAAGGCGGAGTGATCTTCAAGCCCAAGGTAAACTGACTGCCTCGACGGGTGTAAATCGGGTTATCGATAGACGAACGACTGATCTGCAGGTTGAGTGACAAGTTATGACTCGTACCGTCCGAAATCAATAGGTACGGCCAGTCTTTCATCATGTACATCTGGTAACTGAGTTCACCGTAGAACGTGAAGTAATCATCCGGCCAACGCAGACGCTTACCGTAACCGATCGACACACCCAAGGTGCGCAAGTACTTGTCCTTATCCGCTTCCGACTCCGCCAATTGCTGGTAGTAATTGCTATTTCCGGAGTAATAGTAATAACTCGAATAGGTGTTATACAGGTTCTGATACGCTTTCTGGTAACGACTCGAATAACCGGTCTGGTTGGCAAAATAGATACTTGCGCTCAAACTGTTCGGTCGTTTACCGCCTAACCACGGTTCGAGGAATGAGATACTTGCCGAAGTATAATAGATACCGTTCGTACGTGCGTTAATAGAAAAGGTCTGACCTTCACCCTGCGGCACGATACGATAAGCTTTCTTGTTGAACAGGTTCTGAATAGCGAAGTTGGTAAACTTGAGTCCCAACGAACCTACCAGACCCGTAGCACCCCAACCGAGAGAGAACTCAATCTGGTCCGATGACTTGGTCTCCAACTGATAGGTGATATCCACCGTTCCCTCTTCCGGGTTCGGCTGGATATCCGGCACTAACTTCTCCTGATCGAAGTGTCCCATCTGCGCCAACTCACGCAACGAACGCATGATATCCGACTGCGAGTACAGTTGTCCCGGTTTGGTATATAACTCACGCCGAACCACATGCTCATAGACACGGGTGTTGCCGACGATCTTGATATCATTGATGGTAGCCGGTTTTCCTTCATACATGCGCATCTCGAAGTCAATCGAGTCGTTCTCCACGTTCACCTCTACGGGTTCTACGTTAAAGAACAAATAACCACGGTCCGTATAGAGTTTGCTTACAGCATCGTCGTCACCCGTCAGACGGTCATTGAGCGTCTTGAGGTTATAGACGTCACCGGGTTTGACACCCAGCGTCGCATCCAAGTACTCGTACGGATAGACAGTGTTTCCCACCCATTTGACGGAACGGACATAGTACTTATCACCTTCACTGATGGTCATGTACACATCCACACGCGTCGGGTCTTCCGGATTCGGCACCACACTGTCCGACACGATATACGCATCGCGATAACCGTACTCATTGTATTTCTCGATCACCGCCTGCTTGTCTTTCTCGTATTCTTCCGTCACGAATTTCTTGGTCCGGAAGAGATTGACGATATCGTTATCGTTCGTCTTCTTCATCGCCTTATTGATCTGCCGGTCGGTCAAAGCCTCATTGCCGGTGATATAGATCTTACCCACTTTCGTCTTGGCTTTCTTATCGATACCGATCAGCACACGCACATAGCCCGGATGATCCGGATCGTTCTGCTGGATCACATGCACCTCTGCGTTATGGAAACCTTTCTCGGCGAAGTATTTCTTGATTACGGTCTTGGCATGGTCCTCCAAGTTCGGCGTCATCTGCGAACCTTGCCGGATGCCGGCCTTCACCTCGATATCTTCTTTCTCACTCTTCTTGATGCCTTCGTAACGCACTTCACTGATACGCGGCCGTTGCTCCAGCGCAATGACCAGCCAGATCTTATTGCCTTCGATCTTCTTGGCTTTGATCTTCACGGACGAGAATAGACCCTGTTTCCAGAACCGTTTGATGGCCTTGGTGATCTGGTCACCCGGCACATCGATCTTATCCCCCACTGCCAGACCGGAGAAACCGATCAGCACGAAGTCTTCGTAACTGTCCGCTCCTTCCACCTCAATGCCTGCGATCTCGTAGGTGTTACGCGTCATGCTATATTCAATCTCCTGCGCAAACGCACCGACACTGAATAGCAACAATAATAGTATCTTACTGAATCTGTTCACTTGTCTTTCCAAATCTACGTTCTCTTTTCTGATAATCTACGATGGCCTTATAAAACTCCTCTTCCGTAAACTCCGGCCACAGACAATCGGTGAAGTACAACTCGCTGTACGCCAACTGCCATAACAGGAAGTTACTGATCCGGTATTCACCGCTGGTACGAATCAGCAGATCCGGATCCGGCATCTCACGGGTTGTCATTAAGGAAGACACCAACTGTTCATTCACATCTTCCGGACGTAACGCACCTTTCTGTGCTTCACGCACCGCTTGACGCACCGCTTCGGTGATCTCCCATCGGGCGGAATAACTGAGTGCTATCACCATCGTCAGACCGGTGTTCACACTTGTCTGCTCGATGCAACCTAAGAATTTCTGACGCGTTCCTTCCGGTAAACGGTCGATATCCCCGATGGTCTGCAGACGGACGTTGTTGTTCATCAGCGTCGGCGTCTCTTTCACAATCGTATCCACCAGCAGCGTCATCAACGCATCCACTTCCTCTTTGGGTCTGTTCCAGTTCTCGGTACTGAACGTATAAAGCGTCAGATACTCCACACCCAGTTTGGTAGCTGCCACGGTGATGTTATGCACGGTCTCCACACCCTGTTTGTGACCGAACATACGTGCCAAACCCTGTTTCTTTGCCCACCGGCCATTCCCATCCATGATGATGGCGATATGCCGCGGCAAGCGCTCTTTGTCTATTTGTGTTTTATAATCCATTTTCTTACCAATTACAGATGCGACAAGGTTTAGGCGCCTTGGCAAACTCAAAGACGATACCGGCTGTAAGCATTCCGGTTACATCGCAGTTCATCCAGTTCCATCCGTTCAGATCATGCTTGTTGTCCAAGGTGTTCTGTGCCTCCAGATTATCGGAGAAATAGATGTTATGCTGCCAAGCGATGTTCAAACCCACACACGAAGCGAATTTCCATTTAAAGCCGATACCTAACGGCACATACCCGGTGGCCGTGATCTTTGATTTACCATCCGTGCTCTTGTCGTTATACATTCCGGCACCGAGGCCGATGAAGATATACGGTGTATAGGGTTTGATGCGCTTGTCGTACTTCCCTGCTTCTCCAAAACGGAAGAAGTTAAACTCCGCCATCAGGTCCACGTTATACAAACGGTTCGACCATTGGCTGTCCAGTTTTTCTCCACGCATCGTATATTCGTTTCCTACGATCCGTTGACCGGAGAACTTCGCCTGCAGCGCCCAGCGCTTGGTGAACTTATACCGGAAATGCGCACCGTACGCTTCCCGTACGTTCATGAAGATATGCGGTGTTGCGTCACCGACATAATAACCACAACCACCTTGCAAACCGATCTCACACAAGTACGGCACCTCTTGCGCCTGCATCGTCGTGCCCAGCAGGGCAAACATTATTATGTATAGTAGTTTTTTCACCCTTTAATCAATAATCTAAATGCGTCTGTCACTTTCTTTACGCCTACCACTTCGATGCTGTATCGTTTTGCATCGATCTTTTGTTCCGCCGGAATCAATATCCGTTTGAATCCTAATTTCTGTGCTTCTGCAATCCGTTGCTCGATGCGGTTCACCGGTCGAATCTCTCCGGCCAAGCCCACTTCACCGCACAGACAGGTTCCGGCATCGAGTGCGATATCCATGTTACTGCTCAGCACCGCGGCCAGCACCGCCAAATCGATCGCCGGATCCTGCACTTTCAAGCCACCGGCTATATTAAGGAACACATCTTTCTGCAGTAACTTAAACCCTACCCGTTTCTCCAGCACGGCCAGTAACATGTTCAGGCGTCTGCCGTCAAAACCCGTCGATGAACGTTGCGGTGTTCCGTAAGCAGCACTTGAAACCAGTGCCTGTACTTCAATCAGAAACGGCCGCACACCCTCCACCGCCGCAGCGATGGCGATTCCGCTCAGTCCTTCACGAGCGGTGCTTAACAACAACTCCGACGGATTCGTCACTTCCCTTAAACCGTTCTGCTGCATCTCGTAGATTCCGATCTCCGACGTCGAACCGAAACGGTTCTTCTGCGCACGCAGGATGCGGTACATATATTGCTGGTCACCTTCAAACTGCAACACCGTGTCCACGATATGTTCCAGCACTTTCGGTCCGGCCAACGAACCCTCTTTATTGATATGACCAATAATGATGAACGGGATGTTACGGGTTTTGGCGAACTCCATGATCCGTGCGGCACATTCCCGCACTTGACTCAAACTACCGATAGTAGCCTCAATCGCTTCCGTACCAATGGTCTGAATCGAATCAATCACCACAATCTCCGGTTCTAACTCCTTCACTTGCTCTAAGATCCGCTCCAAGGAGGTCTCAGAGGATATATACAGGTTCTCAGCATTTCCGGCGATGCGTTCGGCACGTAACTTGATCTGCCGTGCACTCTCCTCACCGGACGCATAGAACGTCTTGCGTTCGCCTTGTTGCATCAGCACTTGCAGAGCAAGTGTAGATTTACCGATACCCGGTTCGCCACCTAACAATACTAAACTACCCGGCACGAGACCTCCACCTAACACGCGGTTGAACTCCCCGTTATGCATGTCAATCCGCATCTCCTCCGTTGCCTGAACGTCTTGTAAGCGCTGCGGTAAAGAGCCTTTCGCCATTCGCCTTTCGCCTTTTGCCTTTACCTCAACTTCCTCTTCATACGTCCCCCATTCGCCGCACACCGGACAACGACCTAACAACTGTGGTGCTTTTGCTCCACAGGACGAACATACATATTGAATTGTTGTTTTTGCCATTAATTCTTCAATCTCCAATCTCAAATGTCAAATGCTCTTCGGCAAGAACACAATTATCGAAGATAGGTTGTGCTTCTTGCAAGAAGAGGTTATGGTCCTCCACCCGTGCGCTATAATGTCCTAAGATTAACTTTCCCACATGCGCCTTCTTGGCGATGGTAGCCGCCTCAGCCGCCGTGGAGTGTTTGACCTCTTTACTCCGTGCACCATGTTCGTTCAAGAACGTGGACTCATGATATAGCGCTTCCACCCCTTCGATGATCGGCACGATCTTCTCGCTGTACTGCGTGTCGGAACAATAGGCGTAGCGTTTGGTGGTCACATACTCAAACGAACCGTCTTCTTTCTTCTGCCGCTTGGTCTCTTTAAACAGGAAACCGCAAGTAGGTACCCCGTGTTTCAACGGAATGGTCTCCACACTCACCGTCCGGTCTTCAAAGATCACCTCGTGTTTCCGCGGATTGATAGGATGGAAGATGATGTCATACTGCCGGTCATTGGCATGGTAGTCCAGCAGCGGTTGCAGTAACTTCTCCAGATCCGGTTGGGCGTATATATGCATCGGCTGCGTACGTTTCAACATACCCAGCGTCGTCAGCAAACCAATCAGACCGAAACAATGGTCCCCATGCAGATGCGAAATGAAGATGTTATACAGACGACCGGTTTTGATGCCTAATTTCTGCATTGTCAGGATCACTCCCTCTCCGCAGTCCACCAAAAACCGCTTGTCGCCTATATCCACCAACTGCGCCGAAGGCGACGTGGTCTTCGTCGGCTTCGCACTCCCGCATCCTAATATGGTTACCTTAGCCTCTGACATGATTCAGTTTTTCGAGCATCTGCTCTCCTAACTTCGATTTCTTCTCAATATGTTCGAGAACCGCTTTCACGAACGAGTTGGATTCAAAACTGCCACGTACTTCTTCGAAGTCCGCTTGTGCCTGGTTACGGTCACCGTCCACACCGAAGCCCGTCTGACTGTTCAGGTCAAACTCCTTGCGTGCATCGTCGTACACCATTCTATCCAGTTTCACCACCGCTTCCTGCCATTCCTGCACGGTCTTGCACAGCTGCTCCAGACTCACTTCCTCTAGGTTGCAACCCCACACCTGCTCCAGGTGCTGCAAGGCCCAGGTCCACTCGTACGAGTAGTAATTGGCATGCATGGTCTCCATACGCGTCTGAATAGCCTCCAGACTCAGCGCACCGGCTTGGATATCGTCCAGCAGCCGTTTCACTTCACCCTTCGGCGCGATCAGTCCGGCCATATCCACCCAGTCTCCGGCACCGGCAGCACTGTCCGGTCGCAGTGCCTTACGCACCTCGTCCATCGTGTGCCATTGGGCTTTCTCCAGACGGCTGATCAGACTGTTACCTAAGAACTTCTGAATACCGATGGTATATAACTCCCGACCGTGTTTCAATGAACTGTTCCGGATCTTGCAGTTCCGGTAACCGTACACCTCCGTGTTCTCTCCGCTCAGTGTCTGCAGTTCATTCAGCACTTCGCGACCCGTCCACATTTTCTGCACCGTATAGGGACTTAACAGGTTGAAATTGATCTGGTCGATCTTATGCGGATCCTTTCGGTTGTCACGTTTCGGCCATTTCTGCGCATCACGGATCGTACCTACTGTACGCAGGTTCGCACCCGGTACCAGGTAACTCTCCGAGTTATTCTCAATCAGGTACGAGAACGGCAGATCCGACGTGTCCGCATGGTGGGTATGACGCCCCATCACGAGACTGAACGCACCTACCTTGCTCGGCCATAACAGGTAACTGTCACTGGTGGTCTTCGCACCGCGTTCAGCGATACCCTGATGAATCGGACCGAGTTTGTACATATGGTTACTCTGGTTACTACCCGATCCTGCGTTGAGGAACGAGAACATACCGGCGATCAGCAACGTACTCTTATGGTGCGTCACGGTATAAGGACCGGCGAAGATCGCACAGGCCTCTCCGTGCATACCCTGGCAGTTCGAGAAGAACAGACTCTCCCCGGCTGAATAGTGCTTGTCGAAGATACACCCTTGACCCACAAAGCACTTGTCCACCAAGGTACTGTCCCCGATCTCCACGCCCGAAGCAATAATGAAATCCGTGCACTTGACACCACTCGTCAGACGCACCGGTGCCGCTTCGTTGGAGTTGATCGTGCCGTTCTTCAAACGACTCACACCGCATAACTCGGCATAATCGCCTATCCACACGTTTTTGATCGAACCGCAGTTGAGGATACGTACGTGGTCACCGATGTAGCCATGATCGGAAGCATGTGCCTCTGCATACGCGTCAATGAGGTCTTCCAACTGCTTAATCATCTGAGGACGGTGACGGTACAACGTCAGGATATACGCCAGACTGGCACTCAACTCATTGAAGATAGGGATCTCACGACCACCGCCTTCGTTCATCACCGGTACACGCACTCCGTTACCGAACGTCGTCTTGCCGTCCACTAAGATGGCATTGACGTTCTCGATGCAGGTATGCGCGCCGATGTGGTAGTTCGCAATATAGTTATGGATATTATACAGATGCGCCTGATCACCCACCTCGCAGTTATGCAAGGTCGCGTTGTAGATACCCGTATGGATCGTCAGACCACCCGGTAAGGTGATCTCCTCTCCAAACACGCCTAATTGGTTATGACCGGAGAAGACGGTGTTACGGACAAACTGCGCATCAAACGCCTCTGCCACTTTCACCTCTTTCCAGTCCTGCGCTCTACAACCCTGTGCCTCCAGTTGCGCTATCTCTTGTGCTGTTAATGAACGGTAGTTCATCAATTCTTAATTTTTAATTTTTAATTAATCATTCAACAGCATCGGCATCAACAACATCAGCACATCCTCGTTCTCTGCATTCTCAGCCGGCAGGATCAGACCTGCACGTGCCGGATCAGCGAGTTTGAGTTGTACGTCTGCACTCTCGATAGACGAAAGCAGGTCGATCAGGAACGGAGCCTTGAAACCGATAGCCATCGGCATACCGTTGTAACTGCAACCAATCGTCTCTTCTGCACTCGTCGAGAAATCGATATCCTGTGCACTTATCTTGATCTGGTTCTCACTCAAAGCCAGACGCAACTGAGCCGTACCGTTGTTAGCGAACACCGCTACACGCTTGCAGGCGTTGATGATCGTTTGACGGTCGATCGTAACTACGTTCTGGTTGCCCTGCGGAATAACAGCATTGTAATTCGGGAAACGGCCTTCGATCTGACGACAAACCAGAATCGTGCTGCCGAACTCAAAACGAGCGTTCTTCGCTCCGAAAATCACTTTCACTTCCGCTTCCTCTTTCGCCAACAGGTTCTTCAACAGACCTGCCGGTTTCTTCGGTAAGATGAAGTTAGCGGTTACGCCGGACTGAACACCGCTGTTCATGTAACGAACCAGACGGTGTGCGTCGGTAGCCACCATCGTCACTTTGTCCGCCGTGATATCGAAATAGATACCGTTCATCACCGGACGCAGGTCATCGTCTGCCGTGCAGAAGATCGTCTTCTCGATCGCTGCCTGCAGCACGTTCGCCGGCAACAGGATCTGCTGTGCCTCAGCCTCAACTGCCGGCATCTCCGGATACTCGTTACCGTTTACACCTACAAACGAATAGGTACCGTTCTGGCTGACCATGTTCACGGCGAAGTTGTTCTCGTCGATGGTGAACACCAGCGGCTGCTCACTGAACTCCTTAAGGGTCTCCAACAGCAACTTGGCTGCCGATGCCACTTTACCGGCACCTTCAGCACCCTCTACCTCCACACTCGTACGGATGGTGGTCTCACCGTCCGAAGCGGTTAAACGCAACTCATTACCCTGCAGGTCAAAGAGCACGTCATCCAGAATCGGAAGCGCATTTTTGTTGTTAATCACACGGCTTACAGCCTGTAACTGCGAAAAGAGTTTTGAACTCGAAACATTGAATTTCATATACGTATATTTTTTAATAATTTATTTCCGTCTCTTTAAATGTAAACATTTAAGCGTGCAAAGATACTACTTTTTTTTGAATTATGCAAATTTTATGCCATTTTTTTTATAAAAATGAATAAATTGCATAAAAAAAAGCGACCGAAGTCGCTCTTAGGATTTTATTTTCGTTATTCCAACATACGCCAGCAGGATGAGGTTCATCATCAGGGCGTAGATGATCGCCGGGATAGCTATGATCTCGTTGTTAAAGATCAGGGGACTGCAAGCGATGGTGATGGCTTGTGCGGCATTCTGCATACCGATCTCGATGACGAGTGTACGCCGCTCTTTGGTGGTCAGTTTGAGCAGCCATGCAAGCAGTGCGCCGCTACCGGTGGTAGCCAGGATGAGGGCGGTCATGCTCAGACCGAGCGATGCAAACTCAGCGATGATGGTTTGCTTATGCTGAATGAAGAAGATCGTCACCAGCAGCACCAATGCCGGCATAGCGATGCGTTTGAGCACATTATGGATCTTCGCTGCCGCTTGTTCTTTAAAGATATTGACGATGAATCCGATAGCAATCGGCACCACCATCAGCACCAGGTTCTGCATCAGCAGTTTGCCTATTGGCAAGTGGATGCTGACATCAGAAAACTGCACACTCTTCATCACCCACGCCATGATCAGCGGTAAGGTAAAGAGCGTGATGATACTGCTGCAGGCAGTGAGCGTCACCGATAGCGCCACATCCCCCTTCGCCAGCATCGAGAACACGTTGCTGGAACTACCACCGGGACTGCAGGCAACAAGCATGATACCGATGATGAATAAAGGCGAAAGGTTATTGGCGAAGGGCAAATGGATAATTGCCCAGGCAATTAAAGGCAATAAGATGATCTGACCCACCAATCCCACAATAACCGGTTTCGGCCGTTGTGCAATCAGTTTAAAATCCTTCGGCTTGAGGGTTAAACCCAAGTCGAACATCAGCAATGTCAATATCGGTAATACAATAAAGATAGAATTCATTGGCACACTCTCCCAAATTCGCTGCAAAATTACTGCTTTTTTTGCATATATACAAGAGAAACACAAAAAAAGTGCCCCGAAGGACACTTTTTTCTACTTTCGCCATTCGACCATTAGCCGTTAGCCATTCGCCGTTATTTTACCTCCTGTCCGGTGACGGTATAAACTTTTCCGTCGCGGAGGATGAAGATCTGACCGTCACGGATGACCTTCTGAACGCTGATTGCTGACGGCTGAATGCTCTCTATTCCCGTCGGCACGTCTGCGAACAAAGTGATGGATTTCATCTTCGGCTGTCCCCATGCAGTCGCATTCTGGATACGCAAGGTATAGGTGCCTGCAGGAACAGCACTCAGATCCCATTTTGTGCTTTGTGTATAGCTCTGGTCGCCGGATCCCCAGTGGTCATCTGTAGTAGTGTATGATGCCACTTCGGTCGTGCCGTCCATCAGTTTCAACGAGAAGGTATGACCGTTCTCGCAATAACTTACCTCCGATACATCATACGCCTTCGGGTGCTTGAGATAGACGGTCCATTCTGCCCAGCGGTCGGTATTCGTTGCATCGGTCGGACCAAAATCAAAGTAGTCGGTGTTATACCAGGTCATATCATCGCTGTATGCCGTCACGTTGGACTTATCGAGCGTAGCCGGCAGTTGGATGGCACCTTCCTGCGGTTGAGGATCGGGATCCGGATCCACCTGACCGCCTTGCGACGAACCGGGACGAACCACTTTGATAGCCGTCAGACCGGAACCGCTGCCTACGGCACGCTCGATGTTCAAGGAAGCACTGGAGACGCCTTCGCCTATCACAGCATACGTAACAGCATAATTGCTCTTGTCTGCACCACCCGCCATACTGCTTGCTACGTCACCGGAATGTGTTCCTGCCGTAGAGGCTTTGAACGTGTTGTAGGCACAGATATAGATGGTATCGCCGGTCTTGAAGCCGCCTGCTTCTGCTATCGGTTCGATGGTGAAATACAGCGCGTTGGCACCGAACTTAATACCCTTGTTGTTGGTCGCTTTCAGATCGTCCGGCACGGCCGAAGTATAAGCGGCACTCTCCACGGTGAAGTTCTTGGTAGCATCCGTCTTATGGCAGGTCAGCGTACCGGCATTGGTTGTCAGAACGGTGCCTTCCGTAGGTACGGTCGTAGTGTTGTTCTGCCAATGGAAGATAACGGAACTGCCGGTAGTCGGTTGAGGATCGGGATCGGGATCCGGATCCGGGTCCGGGTCTGGGTCAGGATCAGCCGGCACTTCTGCAAACAAGGTGATGGATTTCATCTTAGGTTGTCCCCAAGCAGTCGCATTCTGAATGCGCAAGGTATAAGTACCTACCGGAACAGCACTCAGATCCCATTTGGTGCTTTGTGTGTAACTCTGGTCGCCGGCTCCCCAATGGTCATCCGTCGTGGTGTAAGATGCCACTTCGGTCGTGCCGTTCATCAGCTTCAAGGAGAAGGTATGACCATTCGTGCAGTAACTAACCTCCGATACATCATACGCTTTCGGATATTTGAGATAGACGGTCCACTCTGCCCAGCGATCGGTATTAGTTGCATCGGTCGGACCGAAATCGAAGTAATCGGTGTTATACCAGGTCATGTCGCTGCTATAGGTCGTTACATTGGCCTTGTTGAGCGTTGCAGGCAATTGGACAGCTCCCTCTTGCGGTTGAGGATCGGGATCCGGGTCTGGATCAGGATCCGGATCAGGGGTAACGGCATTGCCGGAAACGGTGACCGAAGCATTCAGTTTGTTCATACCCGTGGACGAATCCCACAGGTTGCCTTGGTTCGCAAAACGGATGGCATACTTCGGATTCGAAGCCAGCGAAGCGTATTTATCGGGCATATGCAGGTAGAGTTGGTAAGTGCCTGCCGGTATATTGGTCGGCACGGTTAACTGCTCATTGATCGTCGTCACCGCATCGTTCGGCAACCACCGACGGGGATCGGAGTTGAGTTTCAGCGAATAGACGTTATTGCCGTTCTTAAGCACGATATACGCATGGCGCTCGTTATACAAAGGCGCATAACCCGTGTTGCGAATCTGCATGTTCACGGATAACTTACCACCCGGTGCGACTTGGTCACTATAGGTACCGCTCACCAGTTGGTAACGGTAACCCATCTTACGGTCCAGGTTATCATAGATACCGCTGCTGCGCCATTTATCGGTCACCGCTTCTGCGTACGTCGAACCGCAGAATGACCAGTGATAGGTACTCATCTCGCTCTCCGCCTGAGTATAGACGCTGTTGGCTTTCGAATTACTCTCCACGTTGGTCTCGCCGCCGTTGGGCACATAAAGTGTCTCGTCAGCAATATACTGTCTTACGGCAGGATCATCGCTTTTATTGGTGCTGGCATACGTGCCGTCATTACCGTAGGAATTGAGGAACGCATCATTATGATGGCCGATGCGGGCACGGGTAGCCGTGGTGAATGCCTGCGAAGACGTAAGTGCGGTTTCGTCACCCAGATACTCGGTCTTGATCATCGGATAACGGACTAAGAGGAAACGGTCCGACGGACAGGCATCGATCATCGCTTCCAGTATCTGACGACGGTTGGCCGTCAAGTTCTGGGTCTCGTTGCCGTGATGCGAGGAATAATACCACTCACCCCATTGGCCGACAAAACCCGTTTGTAACACATAGATCACATCGGCATTGGCTGCCAGGTACGGTTTCAATTGTTCGATATGCCGTTTGGTCCATGCGACGGTAGCATCGTTGTTGCTGTTCCAGTCATAGGCAAAACGCAAAACGCATTTAAATCCCTTGTTACGCAGGATCTGCATGTCTTCGTTAAAACCCTGCAGGATCTGCGAGGAGAGGTCCTGGGAACGATAGTTGCCTAAGTAGTAAATAGCGACCACCAGCGTCTGGTTAGCACGGTCACTGGAAGTAAAATACCAGCTGGCCTCCGGCTGAATAACATGATTGCTGGAGTTCGACAGCATCGTTTCTCCACCCAACTCTTCCGTAAAACCACGTTCCGGATTCGGGAAAATAGTGGTGTTGTCTGCCGTGTAGGTCACATTCGTGGCATAGGCAGTCATCAAGCCCATTGTGAGCATCAAAACAGAGAAAAGTTTCTTCATGATCGTTTCGTGTTTAAGTTAAACCGCTGCAAAGGTACTGCTTTTTTTGCAAATGTGCAAACCTATTCAATAAAACTTTTCTTTCGCATTCGCGAGGCAATATCTTTTCCTTATCTCCGCACCTTTCGTAATGTTACGAAAAATGAACCCTTTGATCAGAACGGATAGCCGATGCCGAAGTTGATACGGATGGCATCGAGTGCCGACGGGATATTAAAATAGGTGGTGATCGGTGCGTTGTAATCGGGTTTTCCTTCCTTGTCATACCGGTAGGTCTGGTAAGGCGCATGGATAGCCACACCGATATCCAGCCGCACAACGAGTCCGTCGATATCCAGTCGCAGACCGGCACCGGTACCGAGAGCAATCTGTTTCGCCCATTCCGGGTTATTGAGAATACCATCCCGTAAGGTCTCCGGGATCTCCAGTTTAGCGATATACTCCTCCATTCCGGCGGCTTTGAGCATATCCGTGAGAGATAACCAGTTCCATACGTTTCCGGCATCTACAAAGGCCGCACCGTATAGTTTCCACACGATAGGGAAACGCAGTTCGAAATTCGCTTCCAACTTCACATCGCCCGAGTGGAAGAAGTTCTGGTTATACTTGGCGGAATAGAAGTTACCCGGTCCGTAAGCATAGGCTGTTGCAGCACGGAGACTGTTCGGTCCACCGGTGTAGAACGCTTCCGAGAGCGGTGTGAAATTCGAGTTACCCACCGGTATATTCGCTCCGGCAAAGAGACGGGTAGCGATCGAGACCTTATCCGTGAAATTGAATTTATTCCTCAGTTCCGCCTGCAGTTTGACAAACTGATTAAACGTGATCTTGCCGAACGGTTTTTCCATATCCTCCCATTTGTATCCTAACGCACAATAGAGGGCGTTGAGGATGTTTCCCGACTCCTTGATACCGAGGTTAAGGAAGGTGTTCACATGCCTTTTGGCACGGTAGTCATTATAGACGAAGTTATACGCGATAGAGGGCACAAACTCATCTCCGGCGATCACCTTGATGAGTTGCGGATATTCCGCCGCCTTATCCAGCAGACTGTCCGACTCCGCTTTCATGCGCACCACGGAGAGCGAGAAAGGAGTGAACGCATGCGTGATATAAGGACTGTTGGCAGAACGGATGAAATAGGAGAAGGAGCCGGTGATCTTATGTACCCCGTATCCACCGGCGATGTTCTCGTACTGATAACCGAGCATGTATCGGGTGTCCCCTTGCGGGTTGTTATCACCCTTCCAATGCAGATAAGGGAAGATAAGAGATGCATTCAGACCCAGTTTGTAGGTATCCGTCTTACGGGGATCCCCCGGGTGACGGTTTCGCAATGCCCAGTAATAGGCACCGTTACCTTTGAGCGTGAACGTCTCGCCGTGACCGAGGATATTCTTGATGGAGGACTTGAGCGTCAGATCCGGTCCGATACTGTTATTCGACCGATAGGCGACACCTGCATCGGCTGTCAGACCGTAGGTGCGGATGATACTGTCCGACCGGTACCATTCCTTTCGTTTCCAGTCCTTGGTGGCACGCACCGCCAAACCGGATTTGTACAGTTCTCCTTCCAGCACATTGTTATAATCGCGTTGGGAGAAGAGCCGCAGCTGCACGTTGCCGTCCTTGGTCAGTTTATAATCGGCAGAAAAGGAATTGAGCAGACCACTGGTGGAGTTGATCTCAGGGTTGTCGGTAAGGGTAGACCCTAAAGTCAGCCGCAGACGTTCTTTGAAGAAGGACTTACTGATGGAGATATTCATGTCGTTGGTGGTGCCGCCGGCATGGGTACTCTGCGCACTGCTGACATCAATATCGATCACCTTACCCACTTTGGAGTTGGCTAATGCGGCATTGATACGACTGTTGATGATGGAGGACAAGGCATAGCCGCTCCGTTGTGCCGCTACGTTACTCTCCCCGACGTACATACCGGTAGCCAAGAGCGTAGCCGCCAGACCTTCCCGGGTACCTTCATCGACAGTAGCCAGTTCTCGTGTTATAGCCTCATCATCCGGTGCTTCGAGGAAGAAAGCAATGCTCTTCAGACCGATGGTATCCAGTGCACCGTGTACCCGTACACCGGTAACAAAATCCACCCGTCGTGTCTCTTCTTCTTCCGATTCCACATCGGCTTTCACTTTCTGCGAAGCGGAGATATTCAGTTGCGTCTGACCAATCGGTCCGTTAAAGACCACATGACTGCCGGAATCCAACCGGAACGGCATGATGGGGTATATCTTCGGCGAATAAAGCACTTTGCCGTCATCGACGTGGATCCGTCCATGCAGGGCAAGCGAGTCGATGGAAGCCACCGGACAATGCACCGTAACCGCACCGTGCGGTTTGACTTGCGCTAAGTTCTTCTTATCAATCGGATAGGTGATGTCGGTGGATGGTAAGAGTGCCACTTCGACGTCAGCAATGATACTGTCCAGCGCACCGGAGACGGTTCCATGCAGATCGGTAGCCAAAGCGCCATGCACCGGTAGCGGTCCACCGGCAGGTAGAGACACCGGCACCAGACTGTCTGCATCCAAGCGGATGTTCAGACGCATGCTATCCAGGTCCAATCCACCGTTCAAAGCGATAAAGGTGCTATCCACCATGTATATCGGCAGACCGTTGAGGTCCACATGGTTATGCTGCATAATAATCGGTGTCTCGCCTAAACGGACATCGACCGCATAAGGTATGTATTGTGCCTTAATCCCGACGGGTTGCACTTGCGCAGAGATGTCGGTGACAAACGGTAAACCGTCCACGGAAGCGGAAGCACGAACGGCTCCGTGCAGATCGATGTCGGGGAGGGTGACAAAACCGTCCATGAGTTCCAAAGGCAGTTCATCCGGATGCACCTCCACCCGGAGGGCATTCGTATAGGTGTCTGAGGAGGAGAGACGGATATCCACCGCCCTGTTTCCGAACTCCTTATCACCGTATGCGAGACTATCCAGCATCAGTAGTCCGGTACCGCTGATCTGTTGACCGACCTTATGTACATCCATGCGGAAGGCGGCATCCGTACAGAGGCCATAGAAATCCGAGGCACCGTCGGTAAGGAAGGTATTGGTCGTCACAAACGCATCCGTCGTGCTGTCCGTCATCGTCACGTCCAAGGCCGCTTCTGCAGTCGGCAGGCGAAGAGAAGGAGGAAGGGTAACGGCGATCGGCGAAAGATGAACGGTCGAAGAGTCCGCATCGGAACGGATGGCCAAGGAGAGTTGGTCAAAATCCACGCCGAGACTGTCTAAGATCGCCTGTGCCGGACTGTTCCTGGCGATATGCAGATCGGTCTGAATAGCAGGTATCAGATGCCGGATCCGTTCCGGTTGATACAAATCGCTATCCTGAATGGCTTCCAACAGTGGTGAAAGGCTGTCCAGGAAGGTAAAGAGCGACATCGGAGTACGCACATCGAGTTGAAGCGAAGGCATGGTGATGGCCACCGAAGTGCTGTCATCCGGAGATGTCGTTGTAATTCCCCTACCCGATGCCTCGATGTCACCGGTCAAGGTGCGCAAAGGCAGGTCGGTCACAAAAGGAGACAGATCCACATGACCGATATGAACCGTCGCATCATAGACTTCCTCATCGATGGCATAGGATGCTTTGAGTCGGGCTTGGTTCCCTTGATAGGTCACGGCACCGACAGTGGAAACCTGCATGGTAGCTAAATCCATCTGCGCTTCCGACAGATCGGCTTCAGCACCCATCTCATCGGAACGCACATAGATACCGTCACTGGTGATGAGGTTCTTTTCCAGATCGACACAGGCCTCGGTACGCACGGTGTCAACAGGGATACGCAGGTCGTTCATGACAAAGGTTAGTTGTCCCACTTCCAACCGTCGGGCTTCGTACCGATTCGCACCTACATCCGCCAAGGCATTGGTAGCGATACTCCGTGTACGGACATCGATACCCATGGGGTTGAGGCGAAACCGCACATTGCGGATATCGGCATTCGGTACGTCAAAAGCCATCAGCAGCGGTGTGGTGTCCTTGGGTAGGGTATCCACTTCCGGACTGTCCTGCGTTGGCCGCAAATCGATCGCTACATCCGCATCATACAGACACAGGTCACGGATGGGATATTGGCCATCCGCTATGATGATCTGAGGACTGTTTAGCGTCAACAGACCTAACATACCGTCGATGCCTACTGCTTCAATCAGGCTGTCAGAATGGATGACAGCGGAATCCAATAGCAGTTGTTCCAGAATAATAGGAAATTGGAGATCGGATATTGGAGATTGGATATTGGCTGTTTGTGCGGTGGCTTTGAACCGTAAGGAACGGGTGTACAGCAAGGTGTCTTGACCGCGGTGACCGATGAAGAGACTGTCGATCTGCACGTCGATGGGTAAGTCCACATCGCCTTTGTACGCCCGATAAAAGGTTAAAGGCGAATGATGGAAAGGCGAGAGATAAATATGCCCTAAGTCAATATCCAAACCCGTCTGTTCCCGGGCGACCGCTATTCCGATATCCAGCACGGCTTGCCGCACCGTAGGTACATACAGTACGCACACGACGGTAGTCAGTACCCAGAACACGATACCGAACAGCACACCCAAGAAGGCGCAGAATATATTAGAAATTCTTCTGAACACCAAACTTCAATCCATACATTCCGGGAGTAAACTGACTGGCTAACAAGTTCTTCAATTTACCGGAGAAGATGATGATATCGTTGCTGTACTCATTATGACGGTCACCGGTAACGGCATCCTCATAGAACCGTGTCGTTCCGCTATAACCGAAACTCATGATGGAAAAGAAGATCTGGAACGTGCTCTTGCGGTTAAACCGGTAGGTGATCACCGGCGACACCTGGCATCCGTAAGTGACGCTGTGCCGTAAACCATCGTAGTCGGTGCCGATCACCGCACCGTCTTTGACACGCGGAAACTCCATACCTGCATACAGGTGCGCTTCCAACCAGATGCCCACTTTGTCGTTAAACAGCGTCTTCATACGGTAACGCACATACGGCGCCGCTTCCCAAGAACCGTGCATCACCCGGATGCTCTCCTCGTATTTGGTGCCGTCATCTTTGATGTAGTTCGTCGTGGTGTACGTATCCGAATAAGCACCACCGAAACGCAAACCCAGATAGATGCGTTCCTTCAGTTTCCATCCGATCTCCGGTGTGAAAGCGATCGACCAACCGTTCTCCTTCTTATCCGTCTTGGAGTCATGATGGAAATAGATGTCGAAGTTATACCCGTAGTACAACTTCTGCTTCCACAGCGGGATCTCCTGCACCGGTACTTCCACCGCCACACTGTCCGTCGCCGTCTGCGTCTCACCGGCTACCGTCGCTACACCCATCACACCTTCCGAGATCGGATCCTGCGCCATCATCGGCAGCATACCTAACACCGCTGCCAAAATAGATATATAAATTTTCTTCATAACCATTCGCCTTTCGCCATTAGCCATTAACCTTTATGATCATTCTCCGTCATATTTTTGAAGAACAGATTCACCACCCGTTTGGTGATGATCGTATGACTGAGCAGTTTCTGTACCCGTCCGGAATGCGTTTGCAGTTTTTCTTCCGAAGCGGTGGTTGTCATCTGTTCCTTGCGTGCCACTTCTTCCTCCCGACGGTCGATCTTATCGCGCATGCGCTCAGGTGCATGCTTATAAATAAAGTTATAACACGGCATGGTGCCCTTCATGATATAAGGAGTCAGGAAGGTCGTCAGCACCGATGCGGCCACGATGATCGGATAGATCGCCGGATCGGTCACCTGCAGTTTGGATCCCAGTGCCGCGATGATGAAAGAGAACTCACCGATCTGCACGAAGGAGAATCCCGTCTGCATCGCATCTTTGAGCGTCTGACCGCCCCACCAGCAACCAAGGGTACCGAAGGTGATCATACCGACAATGATGACAACAGAGACAAAGAGGATCGATGACCAGTATTCGGCTAACGACGCCGGGTCGATCATCATACCGACGGAGACGAAGAAGATGGCGGAGAAGACATACTTCAGCGGCGCCATGAGTTTCTCTATCCGGTGGGACTCCAAGGTCTCGGCTAACACCATACCCATTACAAACGCACCCAGTGCGCTACTGAATCCGGCTTCTTCCGCCGTCAGCGCCATACCTAAACACAGACCCAAGGCCAGAATGATGAGGATCTCATCGTTCAGGTGCTTGCGCACCTTGCGGAACAGCGTCGGGATGATCAATATACCGACGATGAACCAGACGGCCAAGGTGGCGGCTAAGACACCGATGGTTTTCAGCATCACCACGCCTTCAAAACTACCTTTCTCTGCGATTCCGGACAGCAGCACCAACAGCACCACCGCCACGATATCTTCCAAAATCAGGATACTCGTAGCACCCTTCACGAAACGCGCTTTACCCAGTCCGGCTTCATCCACCGCTTTCATCACGATCGTCGTGCTGGACATACAGAGCATCGCGGCTAAGAAGAGGGAGTTCATGTTATCCAGTTGGGCAAAACGACCGACACCGTAACCTAAGAGCAGCATACCGCCGATGATGGTGGCGGCACCGATAAGGGCGGTTTTTCCACTCTCTAACAGGTTCTTGATGCGGAACTCCAGACCGATGCAGAACAGCACAAAGAGCACACCGATATTTCCCCAGGCCTCTACGTTCTCGTGGCTCACCAGGTTCTCTCCGAAGAGATTTGGCCCCACTAAGATACCGGCCACAATGTAACCCAAAACGACCGGCTGCTTGAGCAGTTTGAACAACAAACTCACCACGCCGGCCGTGATCATTAAGATGTATAAGTCTTGTACCATACGTATAGAAATTGTTTGCGGCTGCAAAATTACAAAAAAAAAATGAAATGTGCAAGAATTATTTGCATATATGCAAAATTTTTCGTACCTTTGCAGCCGATTATGGCAAAGATCGGTGTTTTTGACAGCGGATACGGAGGACTGACGATATTGGAAGCAATCCGGAAAGAGATTCCTGAGTACGACTATCTGTACTTAGGCGATAACGCCCGTGCTCCCTATGGCACCCACTCTTTTGACGTGATCTACCGCTACACCCTGCAGGCCGTTAACTACCTGATCGAGCAGGACTGTGCACTCATCATTCTCGCCTGTAACACAGCAAGTGCGAAGGCGCTACGAACGATTCAGCAGACTTATTTGATATCCCGGAATATCGGTATCCCGGAATCCCGAAGAGTGAATGTACTCGGAGTGATAAGGCCGACCGTGGAAGCCGTGCCGGAGATGACCAAAACCGGACACGTAGGTATCCTTGCCACACCGGCGACCGTGAGTTCGGAGAGCTATGTGCTGGAGTTAGAGAAGATAGCCAAGAGCCAAGAGCTAAGAGCTAAAAGCTTAGTCGTTACGCAACAAGCGTGCCCGATGTGGGTACCGCTGATTGAAGCCGGAGAACATACGCAGGAAGGTGCCGATTATTTCGTGGAGAAATATATCCGTGAGATTCTTGCCAAAGATCCGCAGATCGATACACTCGTACTCGGTTGCACCCACTATCCGCTACTCATCGAAAAGATAGAAAAGAGTCTAAAGTCGAAAGTCGAAAGTCAAAAGATTCAGATCATTGCGCAGGGAGAATTGGAAGCCAAATCGTTAGCCGACTATCTGACCCGTCATCCGGAGTACCGGGAACAACTGTCCACCAACGGTACCTGCACCTATCTGACTACAGAAAATGCGGATCGTTTTGCACAATCCGCATCGCAGTTCCTAGGTTCCGCTATTCAAGCGGAACACATTAGCTTTTAGCTGTTAGCTATTGGCTTTTTATCCGATTGAACCCTCCAAGGAGACTTGGAGGAGTTTTTGGGCTTCGACGGCAAACTCCATCGGCAGTTTGTCCATCACCTCTTTGGCGTAACCGTTCACGATCAGTCCCACGGCATCTTCCAGACCAATACCGCGTTGCTGGCAGTAGAAGAGTTGGTCCTCATTGATCTTACTCGTCGTGGCCTCATGCTCCACCGTCGCCGTAGGATTCATAATGATCATGTCGGGGAAAGTATGCGCACCGCATTTATCGCCCAGCAACAACGAATCACACTGACTGAAATTCCGGGCGTTTTCGGCTTTAGCACCCATCTTCACCAATCCCCGGTACGCATTCTGACTATGCCCGGCGGAGATACCTTTGGAAATAATCCGTGACCTCGTGTTCTTACCGATATGAATCATCTTCGTTCCGGTGTCGGCCTGCTGGTAGTTATTGGTGACAGCCACGGAATAGAACTCGGCTGTGGAGTTATCGCCTTTGAGGATACAAGACGGATATTTCCAGGTGATCGCAGAACCGGTCTCCACCTGCGTCCAACTCAACCGTGCGTTCTCATGGGTGATGCCGCGTTTCGTCACGAAATTATAGATTCCGCCTTTACCGTTCTTATCACCCGGATACCAGTTCTGCACCGTCGAATACTTGACCTCGGCATCCTTATGCACCACGATCTCCACAATGGCGGCATGCAACTGGTTCTCATCCCGCATCGGCGCCGTACATCCCTCCAGATAACTCAGGTACGCACCTTCATCAGCGATCAGCAACGTGCGTTCAAACTGACCCGTGTTACCCGCATTAATGCGGAAATAGGTGCTTAGTTCCATCGGACAACGGACTCCCTTCGGCACATAGACGAACGATCCGTCGGTGAAGACCGCTGAGTTCAATGCCGCATAGAAATTATCGGAAGACGGCACCACCGAACCCAGATATTGTTGCACCAGTTCCGGATAATGCTGCACGGCTTCAGAAATCGAACAGAAGATGATCCCTTTCTCCGCCAAAGTCTCCCGGAAGGTGGTCTTAACACTCACCGAATCCATCACCGCATCGACGGCCATGTTTCCCGCTAACGCCGCCCGTTCCTCCAACGGAATACCGAGTTTATCGAAGGTCTTCATGATCTCGGGGTCGATCTCTTGCTGTTGGCTGTTAGCTATTGGCTTTTGGCTTTTCGGCGCGGCATAATAGGAAATAGCTTGGAAATCGATCTCGGGAATATCAAGGTGTGCCCAGGTAGGCACCGGCATCGTCAACCATTTGCGGTAGGCTTTGAGACGGAACTCCAGCAACCATTCCGGTTCGTGCTTCTTCGCCGAGATCAACCGAATGATGTCCTCATTCAGTCCGGCAGGTACGATATCCGTTTCGACGTCTGTCGTAAACCCGTACTTGTACTCCTGTTCCGTTATGTCCTTGATGATCTCTTCCATAAAAAAATGCCGCCCTTCTTCAAGGCGGCTTGGAGGCCGGTAGCGGAGTCAAACCGCTCTAAACGGTTTTGCAGACCGCTGACTAAGTCGCTCATCCAACCGGCCGTTTCGTCAAAAGCGGGTGCAAAGGTACTACAAAAATTTGACATACGCAAATATTTGCGCACTTTTTTGCACTTTTTTGTTAAAAAAGGCTCAAATCGGCATCAGAAAGTGTACCTTTTGGACGTTTTTTGCCTCGTGAAGGGGATTTGGGGGCTATTGGCTCTTGGCTTTTGGCTATTGGCTTTTTGCGTCCGATATAAGGACCGATAATGTCTCGTGTCTGCTCATCGGTGTTGGGACATTTATCCACGATCCATTCGAGATACGAGCGGTCGATGCGCACCATGGACTCAATGGATTCGTTCTTATGTGCCCCCTGGGTGAGGTAATAATAATTACCGCGTTTGGTTAACCAACGGTCAAAACAGATGAAACCGAACTCATCCCGGCATGCCCATTCCCAACCGTGATTAGCAATCTGGGCTTTGAACACCTCGATCGTCGCCAGCACGTCATCCAAGGAGTTATGCGCACCCTCAAAAGGATGACCGTAATACCGGGTGTAGGCTGACGTTAAGTTATTCCGTAACCGTTCCCCGTTCTCATCCACCTTTCCTTCGGTATGAATGCGCTCCAGCAGCAGGGCATCGAACCAGGTTCTGCCGTCAAAATCAAAGTCCTTACCAATCCGTTTGAGGTTATAATGCAAGATCGGTGCATCGTAGCCGTTACCATTGTAAGACAGCATGTTACACCCTTTGGTGAATGCCACCAGGTCATCGTACACGCTGCGTAACGAAACACCGTGCTCCAACAAAAACTCCTTGGAAATATGATGCACCGCTTCCGCTTCCGCCGGAATCGAAAACTCCCCTTCGGGTAAGATATACCAGTCACGCTGGTCGATAATCGACCAATTGTCCGTGTCAAATTTCACTAACGATAACTGGATAATATGCTCTTTCTGCACGTCCAATCCGGTCGTCTCGGTATCAAAACAAACTAAATTCATAAATCTTCAATTTTCAATCTTCAATAGGGTTTATTCCACGTAGAGGACTAAGCCTTTGAGGTATTCGCCTTCGGGGTGATAGATGTTAATCGGATGATCCTGCGGTTGATGCAGTTGGTGCAGGATTCGCACCTTTCGTCCTACGGACGCCGCAGCACTGAACACCGCCAACCGGAAGGCCTCTTTATCCACAGCTTGCGAGCAGGAGAACGTAAACAGGATACCACCCGGACGAATCATCTCAATCGCCTTCGCATTAATACGCTGATACCCCCGTAACGCATTCTTCACCGCATCCCGGTGCTTGGCAAAAGCCGGTGGGTCCAAAATAATCAGATCGTAGGTCTTACCGGCATTCTTCTGCGCCGTCAGATACTCAAACGCATCGGCTGCTACCGCCTGATGGTTCTTAGCATCCGGGAAGTTACGCGCCACGTTGATATTCACCAGATCAATCGCTTTCTGACTCACATCCACCGAATCCACCGTCTTGGCTCCACCACGCAAGGCATATAACGAGAATCCACCCGTGTAACAGAACATATTCAGCACGTCTTTATTGGCCGCATACCGCTCCACCAACGCCCTGTTCTCCCGTTGATCCACAAAGAAACCCGTCTTCTGTCCTCTCAACCAATCAATCCTAAACTGCAGACCGTTCTCAAAGGACCAGTATTCGTCGGCTGTTGGCTCTTGGCTCTTAGCTATTAGCCAGCCTGTCTTCTCTCCTTCGACAGGAGCTTTAAACGGTAGGGTGTCATCGGATTTATAGTACACGTTCTCCACCTGCGGTACTTCCTTTACCAGCGCCTCAGCAATCTCTTTCCGACACACGTGCATACCCACCGAATGCGCCTGCACCACCGCCGTGTCGGCATAGACATCCACAATCAGGCCCGGCAGAAAATCCCCTTCTCCGTGAATCAAGCGGAACGTGTTGTTGGCTGTTGGCTCTTGGCTGTTAGCTATTAGCCCTAAGGACTCACGGACGTGATAGGCTGCACGGATGCGCTCTGACCAGAATCCTTCGGGCAGTGTTTCCACACCGAACGCCAAGATTCGGACGGCAATTGAACCTACCTGCCAATGACCGACACCCAGCACTTCATTCGCTGCCGAACGAACAGTCACCAGTTCTCCTTCCACCGGTGCGTCACCTTGATGCTTGGCATCCAGCACCACCTTTGAAATGGCACCGGAGAACACCCAAGGGTGAAAACGCTTGAGCGACTCTTCTTTATGGGATTTTAAATATATCGTCGTCATTCCACTCCGTTGGATAATTCGTGATAGGCATGCAGCGACAGGTTATCGCTCACATACTTGAAACTGTGCAGGTGCTTGAATCCCAGCGCCGCAATGAACGCTAACTCCATGTCGAACACGCAGTCCTTATACTCCGAGGCTAACACAAAGTCGGTACCGGTGAAACAAATGGCAGATTTATCGGGATACCGGGATACCGGGATACCGGAATCACGAAGAGACTCCAATTCCAAACGCGGCTCCGGATACGTCACATTCGGATGGTTCAACCGTACTTCCGTCACTTCCACCCATGTGCCCAAATCAAAATTGGCGCTGCCGGCATAACCGATATTGTATAATTCCGCATCCCGATCCAAATGTTGCAGAGACCTTATAACATTTATCGCGCCCACACCCGTGTACACGAGTTCGGCATCGGATAAATCAAGCCCCAAGGTGAGCCGTGCTTTCTCCAGCAGACTGAGCTCCCCTTCTTCGGCCATGATGATGTATTTTTTTGCCATACTTGAATCAATTTGGGTGCAAAGGTACGATTTTTTTTTGATATATGCAAATAAATTTGCACAATTCATTTTTTTTTACTACCTTTGCAGCCGATTTGCAAAAAAAGAACACATAGATATGATTAAAGTACAGTATCAAGACGGCAGTGTACAGTCGTTTGAATGGGAAGATGAACAAGCCAAGCATGCTTTCTGGCATACGAGTTCCCACCTCATGGCAGAAGCCTTGCAGGAGTTGTATCCGGGTATCCAGTTCGGTATCGGTCCGGCGATCGAAAACGGTTTTTACTATGACGTAATGCCGCCCGAGGGTGTGGTCATCAACGACACCTGCTTCGCAGCCATCGAGGATAAGATGATGGAGCTGCGTGCCAAGAAAGAATCGGTGGTACGTGCCGAGATCTCGAAAGCCGATGCACTCAAGGCCTTCGGTGACAAGGGCCAGAGTTACAAATGTGAGTTGATTTCGGAACTGGAAGACGGTTCGATCACCACCTACACGCAAGGTGATTTCACTGACCTGTGTAAGGGTCCGCATTTGCTGAGTACCGGCGATATCAAGGCCGTGAAGGTACTCAGTTGTTCCGCTGCTTACTGGCGCGGTGACGAGAAACGTCCGATGATGACGCGTATCTACGCCATCTCGTTCCCGAAACGTTCGATGCTGGACGAGTACTTAGCATTGCTCGAGGAAGCAAAGAAACGTGACCACCGTAAGATCGGTAAGGATCTGGAGTTGTTCATGTTCAGCGACATGGTCGGTAAAGGTCTGCCGATCTGGTTACCGAAGGGTACCGCCCTCCGTCTGCGTCTGGAGGACTTCCTTAAGAAGATCCAAAAACGTTACGGTTATCAGCAGGTCATCACCCCGCATATCGGTTCCAAACAGCTGTATATGACCTCCGGTCACTGGGATCACTACGGCAAGGACTCGTTCCAACCGATCACCACGCCGGAAGAAGGGGAGGTCTATCTGCTCAAGCCGATGAACTGTCCGCACCACTGTGCGATCTTCAAGAACAGTCCCCGTTCGTACAAAGACCTGCCGTTCCGCTGTGCTGAGTTCGGAACCGTTTATAGGTACGAGCAGTCCGGTGAGCTGCACGGTCTCACCCGTGTACGTTCGTTCACCCAGGACGATGCCCATATTTTCTGCCGCCAGGACCAAGTGAAGCAGGAGTTCATCCGCGTCATGGAGATCATCAACATCATCTTCAAGGCGTTGAACTTCGAGAACTACGAGGCACAGATCTCGCTTCGTGACCCCAATAACCACGAGAAATACGTGGGTTCAGACGAAGTATGGGAGCACGCAGAGAATGCCATCCGGGAAGCCTGCAAGGAGATGAACCTGCCGGCACGTGAGGAGACCGGTGAAGCCGCTTTCTATGGTCCGAAACTCGACTTCATGGTGAAAGATGCCCTCGGTCGTCGTTGGCAGTTGGGTACCATCCAGGTGGACTATAACCTGCCGGAACGTTTCGAACTCGAATATACCGGTGAGGATAACCAGAAACACCGTCCTGTGATGATCCACCGTGCGCCGTTCGGTTCGATGGAGCGTTTCGTAGCCGTGCTGATTGAGCATACAGCCGGTAAGTTCCCGTTGTGGTTGACACCGGATCAGGCTGTTGTACTGCCGATCTCGGAGAAATCCAATGACTACGCATGGAAAGTGAAAGAGATGCTGGAAGCACAAGACGTACGTGTCATCGTAGATGACCGTAATGAGAAGTTAGGCCGTAAGATCCGTGATAACGAACTCAAACGTATCCCGTACATGCTCATCGTCGGTGAGAAAGAAGCCGAAGAGGGTAAGGTGAGTGTGCGCCGTCAAGGAGGAGAAGCAAGTGGTCAACCGGCACCCGAAGGAGACGGTTCGATGACGATCCAGCAGTTCGCTGACTTCATCAACGAGAATGTTAAAGCGCAGATGAGTGCCTTCTAAACTCCGCTAACACAATAGCGGTTGCAATAGAAACGTTGAGGCTTTCCGAAGTCTCAGCGTTTTTTGGATAACTCGGAATCCGAATAGGAGAGGTGATGAGTTGACGCACTTCTTGCGAAATGCCATTTCCTTCGTTGCCCATAATGATGATAGCCGGCGTCTCGTCATGACGACATGACGACATGACGTCGTACATATCCTTCCCTTCCAGCAACGTTCCGTAAATAGGTCTGTCTTCTGTATTCTGTGCTCTGTATTCTTTTAACCATTTCGGCAGATCCACATAGTGGACGCGCACTCTTGCCAGCGCACCCATCGTGGCCTGAACCACCTTCGGATTATAACAATCCGCCGTGTCGAGCGAACAAACGATATCGTGCACACCGAACCAGTCACAGGTACGAATAATCGTTCCCAAATTCCCCGGATCCTGCACGCCGTCTAAGGCAAGGATTAAATTTCCAATTTCCAATTTCCAATCTCCAATCGGGCGTTTCTTAAACACGCCCACCACCCCCTGCGGTGTCCGCAATCCGCTCATCTGTTCGATCTCGGTGCGTGTAGCATTCTCCCCTTCCCGATAGAGGTGAACCAACTCAAACGCCTTCGTCAGTTCCGAAACACACTTATCGCCTTCCGCCACAAAAAGTCCCGACTCATCGCGGAATTTCTTCACTTGCAGACTCCGAACGGTCTTTATTTGCGCCTTACTGATTTTTTCCATACTTCCGATTTTACGGTGCAAAGGTACAAAAAAAAAATGAATTGTGCAAATTAATTTGCATATATAAAAATTTTTTTGTATCTTTGCAGCGGATTTTTGATTCGAGCATTATGAAACGAACCATTTCTATTTTCCTTATTCTTTTATGCGCATGCGCGTATAGTCTGCCTGCCCTTTCTTGGGGACAAGAAGGACACCGCATCATCGCTAAGATCGCGTACGACAACCTCAGTAAGAAAGCACGGAAACAAGTGGATAAGATCATGGGTGACCATGGGATGATCTATTGGGCTAACTGGCCGGATGAGATCAAATCCGACACCATCTATCCGCAGAGTATCAAAGAAGGCTGGCATTATCAGGATTTTGCCGGTGGTATGTCCGATAGTCTCGTTGCTGACGCCCTTATCCATTATCCCGCCGAAGGCGGAAATTTATACCGAGCGCTGGATAGTTTGACGGCAATTTTACGGAATACCGCAATCTCGGGATACCGGGATACCGAACATGTGCTTCGTTTTGTGATCCATCTGAGCGGTGATCGGTACTGTCCGATGCACATGGCGCACATGGATGACAAAGGCGGTAATGCCGTGAAGATGAAATGGTTCGGTCGGGAAACCAACCTCCACTCCGTTTGGGACACCAAGCTCATCGAGTCGCAGGGTTACTCCTACACCGAGTATGCCGATAAACTGGAACGCGAGTACGCATGGAAAAAGAAAGCCATTGAGCAGGCTTCGGACACCGAACTGCTGCTCATGAGTTACCACGTCACGGAGGATATATACACTTACCAATCCACCTGGGACGGGAACACCTACCATTATATCTATCATTGGCGGCAACCCATGGAGTACCAACTCTACGTCGCCGGAATACGACTTGCAAAGCTGTTAAACAGCATTTACAAATAACAAACAAACTCTATTAACTTCTTTATGAGAAAAGTTCTTACTTTGAGCTTGTGTCTTTTTGCGGCGGTTAGTCTGTTCGCCCAGGCACAAAAAGTGACAGGTATGGTCATCGATGCCAAGACCCAGGAACCCCTCATCGGTGTGACGATCTTGGAACTCGGTACCACCAATGGTATTGTCACGGACATTGACGGTAACTTCACCCTCTCGGTGCAACCGAATGCGAAGTTACAGTTGACGTATGTCGGTTACCACCCGCTGGAGATCTTAGCGAGTAAAAGTAACTACGGTATCATTCCGATGGAGCCGGAAGCGATTGCATTGGAAGACGTAACGATCACGGGTCAGATGGCTCGTACGCAGCAGACGCCGGTGGCTGTCAGTCAAGTGACTGCCCTCGAGATCGAAGAGCGTCTGGCAGGCCAGGAGTTTCCGGAAGTACTGAAGAACACCCCGGGTGTACATGCCAACGGTCAAGGTGGCGGTTGGGGTGACTCCGAGATCTGGATGCGTGGTTTTGATAACACCAATGTAGCGACGATGATCAACGGTGTGCCGATGAACGATATGGAAGGCGGAACCGTCTATTGGTCCAACTGGCAAGGCCTCAGCGACGTCACCTCCGTCATCCAGACCCAACGTGGCATGGGTGCATCCAAACTGTCCGCTCCCTCTGTCGGTGGTACGATCAACATCGTCACCCGTGGTATCGACGCCAAGAAAGGCGGATTCCTCAGTTACGCCATGGGTAACAACGGTTATAACAAAGTGGCCTTCTCCGTCAGCACCGGTCTCATGAAGAACGGTTGGGCGATCACGGTCCTCGGTAGCCGCACCTGGGGTGACGGTTACATCCAGGGAACCGGATTCGTCGGATACAGTTATTTCGCCAATATCTCCAAGCGTATCAACGAGAACCATCAGCTCAGTCTCTCCGGTTTCGGTGCGCCGCAGCACCACTGGACCCGTCCTTCGGGTTCGTCGGGTGCGTTGACACTCGCTGAGTGGAACCGCGTAGCACAGTACATGCCCAGCGGCATGGATCGTCGCCAATACAACCCGTCTTACGGTATCGACAAACGCGGTGATCAGGCGGGTACCAACTACAACCAGTACCACAAACCGCAGATCAGCCTCAACCATATTTGGCAGATCGATGATAACAGTTCTCTCTCCACCACCGCCTACGTCTCCATCGGTCGTGGTTTCGGTCGTACTGCCGAGAACGGTCTCAACTCAACTTATAGTTACAGTGACCTCACCCGTGGTGCGTACAACGGTGTTGTAACCACTACCTTCCGTGATGAGACCACCGGTATGTTCGACTACGGCATGGTGCAGGACATCAACGCTGCATCCGAATACGGATCGGAACTCGTCATCTGCGAGAACCGGAACTATCATAACTGGGTAGGACTCGTCTCCACCTATGACAAGAAATGGTTTGACTGCCTGGAGATGACCGCCGGTGTCGATGTACGCTGGTACCAGGGTATTCACCAGGCCGTGATATCTGACCTCTTCGGCGGCAGTTACTATGTGGATGCTACCCGTCAGAGTGTGTTGGCGGAGAACAACCCCAAACGCAACGATGACGCATGGGTGTACGAGAAACTGGGTGTAGGTGACATCGCTTACCGTGACTACACCGGAACGATCGTGCAGGAAGGTGTGTTCGGTAGCCTCGAGTACAGCAAGAATAACCTCTCTGCGTTCATCAACGGATCGCTGAGTTTCAATCATAACTGGCGTACCGACCGCTATTACTACGACAACGTCACCGCCCGTGACTCCGTAGTGCGCATCGGTGGAACGGTCAAAGCCGGTGTGAACTACAAGTTCGCTAAGTATCATAACGTCTTCCTCAATGCCGGTTTCATCAGCCGGGCACCGAAATACCAGGCGATCTACATGTCTGTCAGCACCTCGAATGCCATCAACAACGAGGCCAAGAACGAGAAGATCGCTTCCGTCGAACTCGGTTACGGCTTTGAGAACCAGTACGCTTCCATCCACGTCAACGGTTATTTCACCGAATGGATGGATAAGACCATGACCAAGTACGGTAACCTCTCCGATCCTGATCAGACCCAGTATTACATGAACATGACCGGTGTCAGTGCCCGTCACATGGGTCTTGAGTTTGAAGCCAAAGCACGTCCTACCAAATGGCTCGAATTAAGTGCCATGGTATCGCTTGGTGACTGGAAATGGGACAGCGACTCCGTTATCGGTCGTGCTTACGACGAACACGGTTTTGCCATGACGGCTGACGGTCAGCGTACCGAGATCGGTGCCGATGACCACGCTTGGGCCATCATCAACATGAAGGGTATCCACGTCGGCGGTCAGGCGCAGACGACCGCTAACTTCGGTATCCTCTTCAAACCGTTCAAAGGCTTCCGCATCGGCGGTGAATATACGCTGTACGATCGTAACTACAGTTACTACTCTTTCTCGGGTTCGAACCTCAACCTCGGTAAGAAGATGAACATCGTAGAACCGTACCGCTGCGGTCTGGGTGGTTCCCTCGACCTCCGTGCCAGCTACTCCTTCGACATGGGTCCGCTTCGTGCTACCATCCGGGGTAACGTCACCAACGTGCTTAACCAGTACTACATCGAGAAAGCATGGTCGGCGAATACCGCAACACAAACCGTTTCCGAGAATACGAAGGATAACATCTATTTCTTCTATAACAAAGGACGGCAGTGGAACATCAGTCTCAAATTGCAATTCTGATTCGTAATAACGTCATAACGTAATAACGTCATAACGAAAAAAACAACCATTATGAAAAAGATATATTTATTCAGCCTTGCCGCTTTAACGTTAGGACTGACGGCATGCGATAATTATTTCGACGATAAGTACCTCGATAACGGGGATCCGCAGATCTCGGTGGTGAAGACGATCGATTACACCCTCACTTCCGATGATTACAAGACGATCGCCGATAACAAGGTCAATAAGAAATATGCGGCGAACCTCGACTCGATCAACGAGACCGAGATCTACTCCACCTCGCTGGCTGCTGTAGGAGAGAAACGCTGCTTCAACGACATGGCTTCGGCTGATATGTACGTGCCGGCGTATATCTACAATAAGTATCCGCAGTTTGATGCCGGTTCGACTTGTAACATCACTTATCTCACCGATGAAGGTCAACCGCTCTATCTGGAGCTCTTTAACCAGACTATCCAGTACGAACTCAAGGCCAAAGACTATAAGTCCATCTACGGCGATGAGACCAATTACCTGACCCCGGACAACGAGGATCTGGTGACGAATTTCCTGCCGATGGTGGACGATGACTACCTCTGCGGTGCGAAGTATAACTTCGCCGAAGTGGTAGGAGGTCCCGTTTCCGTCAAGGAAGTGCTTTACATCTACAAAGACGGTGTCGTTTGGCAGGTTTATTCCTCGGCTGATGTGAACGCACAGATCCTTCCGGCCGCAGCGAACGGTCAGGCGGAGAAATGGCTCGCTAACACCTACCCCTATGCCGTTACCGATCAGGTAGTGGTCCTCATGACCTATGATAGCAAAACCAAGTTCTATGTTGCTACCGAATATACCTTCAACGGTGAGACATGGAACGCTACCACCGGTATCATCGAAGAGACCATGTCCTTCATGCTCGGTGAAGGTTGGGCCGCTAACCTCTCTACCTACTACAAACAGGCAGTAGCAGGCGAAGGAAACATGGGTAAGATCCAACTCTTCCATTATGACCTCGAAGACGGTATATCCTATATCTGGCGTTTCGACAACCTCTACGGTATGCGTGGTTCAGCGTATGTAGGCGGTCCTCACTACGGCGAAGGATGGTTCGTCACGCCGAAGATCAAACTGAAGAACGCTACGGCTCCGGCTCTCTCCTTCGACCATGCACTCAACTATGGTCCGCTCGATGAGACCCGTGAACAGCAAGTCACCGTTTGGGTTTCTACCGACTTCACCGATGACGTACATTCCGCTACCTGGACCCAACTGCCGTGGAACGAATGGAACGGTGAGACCGGTGTGCCCGATGCCAACAGCTGGACCTATTACAACTCCGGCCGCATGGATCTGAGTGCATGGAACAACCAGACGATCTACATCGGTTTCTGCTACAAGACCGAAGCCGGTCAGACCTGTCCGACCTGGGAGGTAAAGAACATCCTTGTAAACGAACCGGAAGAGGAATAAAGGCTAACAGCTAAAGGCTAATGGCTAAAGTCAAATACATAATAGTAGGTTTATGCTTGCTTGCGCTTAATGCGCAGGCAGGCACGAACTTGCAGATCTATTACGACTTCGGGTCGTTGGGTACGGCGTGTGCGAATCAGCGCTCACCGCGTGTCACCACGACGTTGGAACTCTTCTACCCGGACTCCTGGGGTAACACCTTCATGTTCGTCGATCTCGACTATGCCATCCATCCCAACGACCCCAAGAACACACCGTTCATGGCGTATATGGAGGTCGCTCGGTGTCTTAACTTCTGGCAGAAAACGGCAGCCAAAGACCTCAGCATCCAGGTCGAGTACAACGGTGGACTCGGTATCTACAAAGACGGTGCTGGAGACCTAAGAGGGTACGGTATCAACCATGCGGCGCTTGTCGGTCTCAACTACTGTCTCCATACACCCGATTACAAGAATATCTTTAATCTCGAACTGCTGTACAAATATATCGTCGATGACTTTAACGGCATTCATAACTCCGTGCCGCTGCAGTTCACCTTCGTATGGGGATGCGACGATTTCTGTACCGCTCCCGGTTTACGTTTCTCCGGTTTCCTCGATATTTGGGGACAAAAAAACGCCGGTGGTCAGTCCTTCGTGATGATCTCCGAACCCCAATTATGGTACAACGTCGGACGCTGGTTTAAGTGTCCGAACCTGAACATCGGCACCGAGATCGAGTTCAGCTATAATTTCTCGGGTTCGGGATTTATGGTGAACCCGTGTTTGGGTATCAAATGGAACTTTGACTAAAACAAAAAGGGCTGCCCAACCGGACAGCCCTTTTCAAACTTTCAAACAAAGTCCGAAGGACTCAAACCTTCAAACCTTTACTGATGCTGCTCTCTAAGCAGATCATTCACCGTCTTCACCGGATTGAAGGTCGATACCGGTACTTCCACGAAGATCGTGTTCCATTTGCTCATCGCGCCGTTCCACAGACCCGGTAACTCGAGTGCCAGCAGTTCCTTACCGTCCTTACTCTTATTCGAGATAAAGCCCGTCTGCGGATCTACGTACTGCGGCAGATCAAACGGTTTACCCTCATAGTCCTTGATTGCACAAACGAGGTCCACCGGATTGAAGTGGGTACTCTGCGCCATCAAAGCCGGATCACTGATCTGCGTACTCTCCAGAATCTGATAACTGATACTGCCGTCTGCTTCACGAACCAAGAACGGACCACCACCGGGTTCTCCTGTGTTCTTAACCACACCGCATACACGGATAGGACGGTTCAGTTTCGCACGTTCTTCGTCACTCAGATTCGGATTCTTCAGTGCCTCAAACACCCGTTTCTGCTCAGTCACTAATACACCGGCAAGGATCTGTTTGTAACGCACCGTGTCTTTCTTGAGACGATCCGGTACCACGTTATCAATGTTCTTGATGAAGACGATGTCTGCGTCCTGTTGGTTCAGGTTCTCGATCAGCGCACCGTGACCACCCGGACGGAAGAGCAACTTACCGTCCTTCGTTCTAAACGGCGTACCGTCTGGATTAGCGGCGATCGTATCGGTGCTCGGTAACTGCTCCGAGAAAGTAACGTCATACTTCACGTTGTATTTCTCTTCGAACTTCTTCAGGTTCTCTGCGATATGATGACGGAACAGCGGCAGATGATCATGACTGACCGTGAAATGCAGATAAACAACCGGCTTTTCGCCATTCTTCTCTTCGCCTTTGCAATACAAGGCACCCTCTACAAGGTGCTCCAACGCCGGCGTACGTGCGCCGTCACGGTATTTATGGAACAGCAGCAAACCCTTCGGTAGTTCACCGTAATGCATATCGTTCAGCAGGTAACGAACCGCTTCCTGACCTTCCTTACCGGCTAACTCCGGACCAAAAGCAAAACAATCCTTGTGCGCCAGGAACTCCTCGATGAACGGCGTCTCAATACCGTCCTCCAGGTACTGGAACAGGTTCTTGAACATACGGCTGGCAGCACCCGATGCCGGAACGAACTTGAGGATCTTATGTCCCTCTTCCAGATACTGCTGCCATGCAGCGATATACTCTTCCTGCTCCGCACGTTTCGGTGCTAAGATACCCTGCTTCGTCGAAGCCGGTGCTACGATGTCTAACTCAGGAAAACCGTTCTTGAAGCACTCCAACTGTGCCTCTGCTTTTTCCACAGAAATGCCCCGAGCCGCTAATTGCTCAAGGTCTTGTGCACTAAAATTGTTCATGATACTCGCGATTTAAAATCCAAATTTGCTGCAAAGATACTGCTTTTTTCTGATATATGCAAGAATTTGGGGGCTTTTTTTTATTTGGGGGCTTTTTTTATTCTTTTCTCTCATCCTTTTGCGCCTAAGAGCGGATAACCATTAGGCAGATTAGCTTATCCGTGTCCTATCTCCGCGATAGGACGTTATTCGACCCTCGCGTCCGCCGCTTTTCGTGAATTGGGGTCCCCAAATAATTTACAATTTTTTGGGAAAGCGTAGCGCAAGGCATAGCGTAATTGAGCAGCGGTGCTGCGAATCACGCGAGCCTTAGCGCAAGCGCGCCGCCCTGCCCGCTCGGTCTCAATGCGGATGTGGGCTCCGTGGCGTGTTCAGTGCGCGCGATTTCTATGAGCGCATATCTGCCCACCTGCCCACCTCTTTGTCCATTTCCAGAGATTGTATCCTGGGTCATTTATAACCGTTTTTCCAGAAATCTGCACTTTTTTCTTGCATATATGCGAAAAAATTTGTAACTTTGCGCACTTTTTGTGTGCAAAGGCACTAACAAACGCTAAAAACAACACCACAATATGGAAACACAATTCACTTGGATTGCTTTCTACAAAGAGTTGGCTCAGAAACTTTTGCCCTACCGGCATAACATCCAACCTTTGCTCGATTTTATTTATTCCCTCAAGGATAAAAACGGGAAGTCGCAGACCTCGTATATCCACGATAGTAAAGGGAATAGGGTTCCGACGATTGACCCGTTCTCTGTCATTGCCATCTTCAATCGTAACTCCAGATGGGAGAATCGCAGCAAGATGTGTCAGGAATTTAAGCAATTCCTTTCTATAGAAAGCGAAGTGCCGACCGATTTCGATGGCATTCCCGTGGTCAATCCTATGCGTTCTTTCTTCTTCGATTGGAACGATTGGCCCACTGTGGATCTTCTTTGGGATTTGTTTGAGCGAGTTGTAACAGGTCAGCCCTACCAAAAGGAATTGGATAATATCCTTCAACTGGGTTGGTATCCTGGTATGCTAACGATGGCTCTCTACTGGATTGATGCTGATTCCTTCTTAGCGCTGGACAGCAGAAACCGCGCATTTTTGCATACTTTTGGTTTTAATACCGAAAAGGTCAAGACCGCCGATGACTATTTTGCACTGCTTGATAAAGTAAAGCAGGCTATGCAAGATGGTACCCTTCCATATAATTCCTTCTCCGAACTCTCCCATGATGCCTATGAGAAATCGTTTGACAAAGGTCTATGGATGTGGCACGGCAACTTCGACGACCTGCAACAGGCTTTCATTGAGTGCGGTTCATCTGCTCCCATGATCCCGTTCGCTGATATCAAATCCAAAGAGCAGATGATTCAATCGTACCAGACCTTTGTTAAGAACAAGGACAATAGCATCCCCTCGATGTACTGGCAGTTCATCTCCGAAATGAAAGAAGGTGACACCATCGTGGTTTTCGATACTAAGAAGGAAAACAAAAAGCAATACCATCTGCTCTACGGCTACGGAACCATCTCCAGCAGTTACACGGTAAATCCTCAGAACGAAAACCCGCTGCACCGTGAAGTGCAATGGCATCGTCCGTTCCTAACCGCACCCGTTGCGGAATATAAAACGCAAAACGCCCTTTACATCCACAAGGTAGAAGGCCTTGAAGCATATAACATTCGTAAACTTTTACACATTTCCGATACCACTATGGCAACCAATCACAGCGACATCGTCGCGTTGCTCAAATCCAACAAGAACCTCGTGCTCACAGGCGCACCTGGAACAGGTAAAACCCACTTAGCGAAAGAACTCGCTCTCGCACTTGGTGCAGACGAGTCCACAATCCGCAAAGTACAATTCCATCCCTCGTACGACTACACCGACTTTGTCGAAGGTATTCGTCCGCAACTCGATGGCACTTTCCGTCGCGTCGATGGTGAGTTCAAAGAGTTCTGCAAACGAGCACTCCTCGCTCAATCTACCGATTCAGACATGCTCGCTGAACTGAACAACGACCCCAAGGTGTGGAAAGTATCGCTTATGGGTACTGGCGACAACGAGGTTCGTCGCGACTGTCTGGAGAACGGTTATATCCGTATTGGTTGGGTGCAGTACGGCGATGAGGACTTCTCGGAGTTCGATCAGTTCGCGCATGGCGGTAAGAATGTCCTCCGCGCTTTCCAATCAACCATGCAAGTCGGCGATATCATCGTTTCCTGCTATTCCGAGAAAGAGACCGATGCAATCGGTATCGTCACCGGCGATTATGAGTACCGCGAAGAAGGTGGGGACTATCCTCGTTATCGTACGGTCAAATGGCTCGCCAAGAATATCCGCGAGAACATCATCGATATCAATGGAGGTAAGCGGTTTACGTTGTCAACGGTATATCTCTCCAATATCAAACCGGCTGATGCATTAGAAGTTGCCAAGAGAAATAGCATGCCGACGACCGCTCCTACCAACAAACCTTTCGTCTTCATCATCGATGAGATCAACCGTGGTGAACTCAGCAAGATCTTCGGTGAACTATTCGGCGCTATCGAGAAAGGCTATCGCGGCGAGAAAGGTCGTGTCCGTACGCAGTACCAGAATATGATTGCGGAAGGCGACCCGTTCAAAGATGGTTTCTTCGTTCCCGAAAACGTCTATATCATCGGCACGATGAACGATATCGACCGCTCCGTCGAAAGCATGGACTTCGCAATGCGTCGCCGCTTCTCGTGGAAAGAAGTAACGGCTGCTGAGAGTTACGATACCATCATCGCTAACAACGCCGCTTTCAAAGGTAACAAAGCCGAAGTAGAGGCACGCATGGTTCGTCTCAATGCCAAGATCAAAGAAAGTTTAGGTCAAGCCTACCAAATCGGTGCCGCTTACTTCCTCGAACTCAAAAACGATGACTTCGAAGCCCTCTGGAAGACCCATCTCGAAGGACTATTGTTCGAGTACTTTCGTGGCGAAAGAGATGCAGAACAGAAAGTAGAAGAACTGCACGGTATCTTCATTAATGGATAATCTGATTCATATATCAGATAACAGCAAAGCCAAGTTCGAGCCCCAACAACTCGAACAACTCAGAGCGATTGCTGGAGTGCCCATCCGAGATATACAATTGGATGGCAATCCCCATTTGCTCGTCTTCCCGCATAGCCTCAGCGACTGCCCCGACAAGATCCAAGACACGCCAATCTTCACCATCGAAGGCGACAACACCCTCGTCACCGGCAACATCATGGGCTTTGTGGGATACAAGAACACACGTCTGCGCATCTACTCGCGTTTTACCAAACCCGACGAACAGGATTATTTCCTCCATTACATGCTTCAGCGTGTGTTCTCCATCAATCTCTTCGATCTCCAGTATGGTGCAACCAACGAGGACATCTTCGATTTCCTCATCTATCTCTTCCCCGCGTATCTCAAACGTGCGTACCGGCAAGGTCTCTACAAAGAGTACCAAACCCACCGCTACAACGATACCCACATACGCGGTCGAATAGACATCGCGCAGCATATCCGCCTCAACCTGCCGTTCTCCGGCAATGTGGCTTACCAAACGCGTGAGTACGCTTATAACAATGACCTCACCCAACTCATTCGCCATACCATCGAGTATATCCGTCAACACCCCTACGCAGGCGGAATTCTGCAAAACGATGCCGACACCAAGGATGCGGTCAAAGCGATTGAGCAAGCAACGCCGACCTATAATCGTCAGGAGCGCGCCAAGATCATCAATCGCAACCTGCGCCCTGTGCACCATCCTTATTATTCCGAATACCGCTATCTCCAACAGCTCTGCCTCCAGATTCTTCGTCACGAAGAACTCAAATATGGCACGTCTGACAACGAGATTTACGGCATCCTCTTCGATGGTGCTTGGCTTTGGGAAGAATACCTCAATACGCTCCTTGCACCTGCAGGCTTCTTGCACCCGCGCAATAAAGACAACGTCGGTGCTATTCACCTCTTCCATCACCCAATGTCTGCACCGCGTTACCCCGATTTTCACAAACCGGACTTTATCCTCGATGCCAAGTACAAAGGCTATACCGACAAACGTGTCTCCGAAGTGGACCGAGACGATCTTCATCAACTCATCGCCTATATGTATATCCAGCAGGCGTCTCGTGGAGGTCTCGTCTATCCTTGTACCTCTACGGATACAATCATCCCAACCGCTTCCCTCAACGGTTACGGCGGTTCGATATCCCTCTACGGTCTTCCCATACCCCAACAAGTTCCAAAATGGAACGACTTCCAGACCGTCATGCACCAATCAGAAATTCAGTTAACGTCCCAAATTGCATGACCCAAGATCACGACACATGGCAATGGCAGGAACCCGGCAAAGCATGGAAAGGCTCCGGGTTATACCATATCACGCTCAAGATTCCTACGTGTGAACCCTTGCTCGGCGATCTGGTCATCCCCGATAACGACCCCACGCAAGCCTACATCAAGCATTTGCCCCTTGGCGATGCACTTTTGTTATGTCTCCGTGAGTTCCCCAATTATCATCCCGAGATACAAGTGTTGCATTATTGCCTTATGCCCGACCATTTGCACATGATCTGGTATGTGCGGCAGGCGATGCCGAGAAGCATCCGCATGGTAGTGTCCGGTTTTCGTTCTGCCGCTCAAAAGCTCGGTCGCGCGTTTTCGTATTATGACGAGGCTACCTTTTCTTCTGTTGCCCCGACTGTCAGTCGGGAGAAATACCAAGAAAATACCTTACGCAAGCAACTGGGCAATGATGCGTACTATGCCCTCCCGCCTATCTTCACCGAGATGCCGCATATCCGTCCCATGGGACAGCGGCGCCAATTGCCCGCTACGCTTCGCTATATCGACATGAATCCGCAGCGCCTGGCTACCAAGCGTCTCATGCCGAAATATTTCCGTGTACAGGACAATATTGAGATTGCCGGGCGGATATATTGCGGTGTAGGTAATACGAACTTGTTACAGGCAGCGCACCATATGCCTGTCCATGTGCGGCACACTATGCTCGACGAGGCGGCACATGGCGATGACAATCGCCTCAACGCTTATATGGATAGCTGCATCGCTGCGGCTGAGAAAGGTGCGGTGCTCGTATCGCCGTTCATTCACAAGAAAGAACGCGAGGTGCTCTATAGTGTCCTGGCCGAAGGAGGCAAGGCTATCTATCTCGCCGATAACGGTTTCGGCGACTATTACAAACCCTCGGACAGTCTCTTTGATGCGGTCGCGAATAAGCAGGTTCTCATCCTGAGTCCGTGGCCGTACGACCCCAAAAAGCGGGGCATCACGCGCGCTGAATGCGTCGCGATGAATCAGATGGCGGAAGAAATATGTTCCCTTTCTTCCATTGCCCCGACTGACAGTCGGGAGAAATACTAAGAAAATTCAAAATACTATGACCCAGATACAGCAACAGAAAGCCGCGCGCGACTTTGCACAGAGATGGAAAGATAAAGGCTACGAGAAAGGCGAGAGCCAGATCTTTTGGAGTACGCTTCTGACCGAGGTATTCGGCGTTGAGCATGTGGATGCCTTCTTGCTCTACGAGCAGCAAGTACATCTCGATCATACGTCCTTCATCGACGGTTTCATCCCGTCCACAAAAGTGATGATCGAGCAAAAATCGCTCAACAAAGACCTTGGTGCGCCTATCAAACAGTCCGACGGTACTTCCCTCAATCCTTTCCAACAGGCAAAACGCTATGCCGCAGAATTGCCGTACAGCCAACGTCCGCGTTGGATCGTCACATGCAACTTCCGCGAGTTCTGGGTCTATGACATGGAGCAGCCAAACGGCGAGCCCCAAAAGATCCTTCTCGAAAACCTCGAAAAAGAATACTACCGTCTCCAGTTCCTTGTGGACGAAGGCAACGAGCATATCAAGCAGGAACAGAAAGTGTCCGAAGAAGCCGGCAAACTGGTAGGCCTCATCTATGATGCTTTATTGGCGCAATACCACGAGCCGGAGAACCCCGAAACGCTCCGCAGCCTTAACATCCTCTGTGTGCGCCTCGTGTTCTGTCTCTATGCCGAGGATGCCGGTCTGTTCAGCAGCCGTACCGCCTTCCATGATTTCCTCGCCCAGTATCCTGCCAAAGACATACGTCGTGCCTTGAAAGACCTGTTCGAGATACTCGACACGCCTGAAGATCAGCGCGACCCATATCTGGAAGATGTGCTCAAAGCCTTCCCCTATGTCAACGGTGGTCTGTTCAGCAACGACACACGACTGGAGATTCCGCAATTCACGGACGAACTCAAAGAACTCATCCTCGCTAAAGCCTCCGATGACTTCGATTGGTCAGAGATTAGTCCTACCATCTTCGGCGCGATCTTCGAATCAACCCTCAACCCTGAGACACGCCGTTCCGGTGGTATGCACTATACCTCGATCGCCAACATCCACAAGGTCATTGACCCGCTTTTCCTCGACGATCTCAAAGCAGAGTTCGAGGCTATCAAAGCTATCACGAACGACAAACAGCAGCGTCAGCGTCTCGATGCCTTCCAAGACAAACTGGCATCCCTCACGTTCTTCGACCCTGCCTGCGGTTCCGGTAACTTCCTCACGGAAAGTTACGTCTCGCTCCGTCGGCTCGAAAACCAACTCATCCTTCTGCGCAACAAAGGACAGGGCACGTTCGGTGATATAGCCAATCCCATCAAGGTCGATATCCACCAGTTCTACGGCATCGAGATCAACGACTTCGCTGTCTCCGTTGCCACAACCGCTCTTTGGATCGCCGAGCAACAAATGCTTCAGGAGACACAGAAGATTGTATCGTTTAACGTCAATCCGCTTCCACTCAAAGCCTACCATAACATCCTCGAAGGCAATGCCCTCCGTCTCGATTGGTCAGAGGTAATCGCCCCCGACCGTCTCAACTATATCATGGGTAACCCGCCGTTTGTAGGTGCGCGCTTAATGGCACAGGAACAAAAGGATGACCTATTGGAGATTTTTGGTAAGAAATGGAAGAACCTCGGCAACATGGATTACGTCTGCGGTTGGTATTTGAAAGCCGCGCAGATGATAGCCGCCAATCCTGCTATCCGTGCTGCTCTCGTTTCTACGAACTCTATCACACAAGGTGAGCAGGTCGCTAATCTTTGGAAGCCTCTCTTTGAACAATATAATATCCGTTTCGACTTTGCCTACCGTACTTTCCGTTGGGATTCCGAAGCCGACATCAAAGCCCACGTCCATTGTGTCATCATAGGATTTTCTTCTGTTGCAGGCGATTGTCAATCGCCGCTCAAAAAGATCTACCTCTCCGACGCGCAAACCATCGACGCGTCCAATATCAACGGCTATCTCTTGGATGGCGATAATGTGTGGATAGAGAGCCGCAATAAACCGCTTTGTGATGTGCCCGAGATAGGTATTGGCAACAAGCCTATTGATGGCGGATTCTATCTCTTTACCGAACCGGAGATGCAGGACTTTATCGCCAAAGAACCCAAGTCCGCTGCCTACTTCCGTCCTTGGTTCGGATCAGAAGAGTTTATCAACAACAAGAAACGTTTCTGTTTATGGCTTGGAGATTGTTCTCCTGCTGAATTACGTGCTATGCCGCATTGCTATGAGCGCGTAATGAATGTACGTGAGTATCGCTTAAAAAGTCCAAGTGCCGGTACAGTAAAATTAGCCGACACACCAACACATTTCCATGTGGAGAACATGCCCAAAGGCAACTATCTGCTCGTTCCTAAAGTGTCTTCCGAGAAACGTCGCTACGTGCCATTAGGCTTTATGTCGCCGGATATGTTATCCAGTGACCTCGTATTTATCATCCCCAACGCTTCCCTATATCACTTCGGCGTCCTCACCTCAAACGTTCACATGGCGTGGATGCGAGTTGTCTGTGGGCGTCTAGAAATGCGTTATCGCTATTCCAAAGACATCGTCTATAACAATTTCCCATGGCCGACACCGACGGATGAACAGAAGGTTAAGATCGAGCAAACAGCCCAAGCCATCTTAGACGCTCGCGCCAAATACCCTGACAGCAGTCTTGCCGACCTCTACGATGAAGTGACCATGCCACCGGAGCTCCGCCGTGCCCACCAAGAGAACGACCGTGCTGTCATGGCTGCATACGGCTTCTCTACCAAAATGTCCGAATCCGAGTGCGTCGCTAAACTCTTTGAACTATATCAAAAATTGACTAAATAAGAATTTGTACATAATGGAAAACGATAGACCTCGGTATTTAAAAGATTGTCTCATCAAATGGGAAGATGAAGAAGAAAGAACAGAGTACTTAGAATATAATTGCGGATACGATGTAACCAATCCTGTAGGTGTTGAAGAGTGCGCAAAATATTTCAAAGTTGATTATGATATTAAAAAGTTAGCGTGGCTGTCGATCAACTCAGATACAGATTATACAGATGATTATTATTGTGCTTATGAGGGTTTGGCAAAAATGTTTAACGATGGCTGGCTCAAATCTCCCACTAACGTCGATTGGAGATACCTTTTTAATTTCAATTACATTGATCCGAATCGTCTGAATACATTCTTGAGCAACATTTATGAACCGCAGACATGTTTGGATATACTGAACCATCTGATTAATAATGTCGCTTATCTTGATAGGCGCAATAGCCTTCCTAAATGGAAAAATTGGCGGGATACCTATAAAGCAGAAATAAAAGCCCGAAAAGAAGAGCTGGCTAAACAAGCTGCTGAGGAACGCAAGAAAACAAAACGCGAGAAACCCGAACTCTCTCTTTCTTTAGACGAGATGATTGAATATGTACAAAAAGTCAATTCTGATGGAGCGCAATCCATTCAAGCAATGCTCTTATGGGCTGCGACACATAAAGAAGGATGGCTATCTGCTTCCATAATCAAGAAGATAGATTCCATTAATAAAAAATCAGATATATACGTTGACAACAAAGGAACCACAAATATCATCCCTAATGCAACTTTCAATAAATAATCAACCTGGGGGTATCATAAATTTCATCAACGGTGATCCCGTTACTATACATCAATCCAATGGACAACAAACAGTTGATGTCCATTCTTCTTCGTCCCCTGCTTCGGACAACCGTCTGAAGGATGACTTTTCTTCGAATTGCTCCGACTGTCAGTCGGAATCCCGCCCCCAACGCGGTCCCAAAATCCAATACCTCTTCTCCGATGCGCGCGGCAATGAAGATACCCAACGCTCCGCCTACGAAGCCGAGCGCGTACGCAAATATATCGCTGACCACAAGATGGGGCAGTACCAACTCGATAGCAAGACCTCAAGCAAGCTTAACCTCATGGTTGCATGTTTCTGGTATCGTTGGTACGAACTCGATATGGTCGATGAAGATCCGCAAGGCGCAGCGATATATCGCTTCTTCACCAACCAATGCGGCTTGGAGTGCAGCGTTATGCAAAAAGCCTTTGCAACCGTCATCTGTAAGATCATCAATTCCGGCAAGAAAGACTCTGAGATTTATGACAATCTTTATTCCTATTTCCCGGAATTAAATAAGAATAATAGGAATTAATTCATTTTTTTAATTCTGCGTTTCCCCTGTATTAACGGGCTCTTCGAAAGGACTGCCCGTTTTTTGTTTATTCCTAATTAATTAAGAACAATAGGAATAATAGGCACTCCTTTTTAAAACCTCTACCTTTGCACCGCTTTTCGGAGTTAACATCCCTCCGAGATCCGATGCCTATGCGTATTAGAAATCCCAAAATCAAAATCGTGTGGTTTGCCCGCGATCTTTATGACCCTCGCGTCATACACGCCTGTTCGGCGGATGGCAAACAACTCACCCTCACCAAATGCGTCATCCCCGACAAGCGGCGAGTCAAATCGCTTCTCTATTCGGATGGAAAAAAGCATTTCTTCTCGCTTTGCCGCGGTAAACTCACCGAGGTCTTCGATAACTTCGGTATCTGCTGGAGAACACCCGGCATGCATTGCCATAACGGCAAACGAGGAAACGACTATCCGCAAATGCGTGATTATGGCGCATGGTATTGCCATATCATCGTCCTTCTTACCTATAAAGGTCCCCGACCAATCGGGAATGACGGACAGTTCTTCGAAGCCGACCACAAAAATGGTGACGTTACTGACTATTCCAACGAAAATCTCGAATGGGTATCCCGTCAGGAGAATCGTTGGCGGTCCAACCATGTCCTCAAGGTCCTCCGTGTCAAAGGCATCGACCCTACCACCTACACCGGTTCTCAGATGGACAAGTGGTTCGCCCTCTTCCGTTGTTACGAGCAAGCCCATCGCCAACCCCTCCACATCCCTGCCGTCGATCTCCTTCGTGCCTTCGACCGCTTCACCCTCACCGACCCCCTCGCCGCTGCCGCCGAGGAACCCGCCCGTGACTTCGACATCTTCGTCGAACGCGATGACTAACCTTAGCTTGGTCCTTTTTACTTGGTACCCCGTCGTGATACCGCTATACCGCTATTCCGGGATACCGCAAAATTAACATTGTTAATTATCGTCGGATACCATCCGCGTCGGATACCATCCGACAAATCAATTTGCATTTTTGTTTTATCATTAAAACAACATTATCATGTACAACAAAAAACGCATCATGACCCGGGCGCACATCCTCCACAAACACCGCCCCGACCACACCTTCGGCTCCATGCTCTATTATGCCTGGTACTTCGAACGCGATTTCCGCCGTCTACTCTCCTCACAACCCGTCCGTTTCTCCTATTTCAAACGCGACGGCTCCGTCCGTGAAGCCCTCGGTACCCTTAACTTCGACCTTATCCCCTCCGATAAAATCCCTTTGTCGGGTGCTTCGGACGTCAGGCCGAAGTCTGAATCCGTCTTCCCCTATTACGATCTCGTCCGCTGCGCCTGGCGCTCTTTCGACATCCGCAACTTCATCGGCTTTGTCGAACCCCTTCGGGATGCCGGTTAAAATAATCATTCGAGCAAATGCGAGAAAAGAAAACAGAAAAAAGTACCAAAAAAGAATAAAGAAAAAGTTCCTCCTCCTTTACACGAGGAAGAGGAAGAAGAGGAGGAAGACCTTTTATGAATT
>CADCDS010000009.1 GCA_902800215.1 uncultured Bacteroidales bacterium
ATCGACTACATGCGTCAGGCACTCAACGATCGCGATGATGTCACCCTCTGGTGCGCAGCGATTGATCCGATCCTCAATGAGAAGAAATATATCGTACCGGGACTCGGTGATGCCGGTGATCTCTGTTACGGTGTTAAAATCCATCTGTCCGATCGCTAATTGCAAGAAATATTGGACTTTTCTGCCTGCTGTGCTCTTCACGGCAGCAGTTGCTTATCTGAGCCTTACGGAGAGTGCACAAGCGCCCTCCGTAGCGCTTAGTGATAAGTTCCTTCACGCTGCGTTCTACACCGTGCTGGCTATTGCATGGTTGTTGCCTTTAAAATCTCCAATCTCCAATATCCAATTTCCAATCTATGTAGTCTTAGGCGTAACGGCCTACGGAGCTTTTTTAGAGTTATTGCAGCATTTCTGCACCCTCACCCGTTCCGGCGAATGGCTCGATCTCTTAGCTGACTTCGTCGGTGCCCTTATTGGTGTGATGATAATAGCAATTATTACAATCGTCAATCAATCGTCCACTCGTAAATCGTCCACTCGTCAATGAGTTCGCCTCTCTACGATATTGCGTTAAGTTTGCTTTTTCGTACTCGTTTGCGAAAATCCCTTGCCCTCTTCGACCATTAACCCGGTATGAAGGAAGCGTACGAGCGTGCGCAAAAGGAATTGGAATGGATCGACGCACATGGTATCCGTGTGTGGACACTCTCCGATGAGGATTATCCTTATCGCCTTCGCCAGTGTCCTGACAAACCCCTTCTCCTCTATAGCAAAGGCAATGTGCACCCTTCGGACGGTCATATCGTCTCCATCGTCGGTACCCGTCAACCTACGGATCGGGGATGTCAACTGACCGAACGGCTCGTCTCTGACTTGGCCGATCGCTTGGACTCCGTCACCATCGTCAGCGGAGGTGCTTACGGCATCGACATAACGGCGCACCGCACCGCCAACCGTGTCGGTATCCCTACTATCATCATCCCGGCGCATGGCCTCGATCGCATCTATCCTTATGCACATCGTCTCGATGCTGTCGGTGCGCTCGGCAGAGGAGGTTTACTCACCGAGTTTCCTTCCGGTACCGAACCGATGCCGCCGTATTTCCTGCAACGCAACCGCATCATCGCCGGTTTGGCCGATGCCGTCGTCGTAGTAGAATCCCGGGAAAAAGGAGGTAGTCTGGTTACTGCCCAGATGGCTTGCGATTATAACCGGGAACTGTTCGCTTTCTCCGGTCGACCCACGGACCTCTCATCCATTGGCTGTAATAACCTCATCCGTTCCAGTAAAGCACAGCTCATCAATGGTGCCGATGATCTTATCAATGCCATGCAGTGGAAAACCAAATCAAACTCTCAAACAACTTCAAACCTTCAAACGACTATGGTCGGTCTCTTAGCCGACCTTACGGATACCCAGCAAACCATCCTCAACAAGCTCCAGGAAGCCGAAGATGGTATCCACATCAACCTCATCGTCATGGAGACCCAGATCCCCTATAGCGATGTCTCTTCGGAACTCGTTTTGCTCGAGATGCAAGGTCTCGTTCGCTCCCTTCCCGGCGGAATTTATCGCTTTGCGCGTTAAAAAATCATTTTTTATTTGCACATGTGCAAAATTTTTTGTAACTTTGCACCCGCAATTGAAAGAACGCGTTTATTTATGGAAACTTTATTGAAGAATTTGGGAATTATTATCCTTCTTTTAGGTGTGGTTTGCCTCGTGATTTATAAGTTCGCATGCCCGTCGAACGCATTGCTTATCGTCAGCATTGCGCTGGAAATCGCAGGTATCATCTCCTATATCGTGATTAACCGCCGCCGCGACTAATTCATGGCTACTCAGGGTTTCAATGATGCAGTGAAGTATCATTTGACAGGCATGTACCAGGACTGGTTCCTGGACTATGCTTCGTATGTGATACTCGAGCGTGCTGTGCCGGCTATTGAGGATGGCCTCAAGCCGGTGCAACGTCGTATATTGCACGCCATGAAGACCGTGGATGACGGGAAGTACAACAAGGTCGCCAATATCGTTGGTCAGACCATGCAGTACCACCCGCACGGTGACGCCTCCATCGGAGACGCGCTTGTGCAACTCGGTCAGAAAGATCTGCTCATTGACTGCCAGGGTAACTGGGGAAACATCCTCACCGGTGATGGTGCGGCTGCTCCCCGTTATATCGAGGCACGGCTTTCCAAATTTGCACTCGAAGCGGTCTTTAACCCTAAGACCACCGAGTGGATGAAATCCTACGACGGTCGTAAGAATGAACCGATTCACTTACCCGTCAAATTCCCCTTACTCCTCGCTCAGGGTGTCGAGGGTATAGCGGTGGGACTGAATTCTAAGATCCTGCCGCATAACTTCAACGAGCTCTGCGACGCATCGCTGGCCTATCTCCGTGGTCAGGAGTTTGCGCTCTATCCGGATTTTCCTACCGGCGGTGTGATCGATGTCACTAAGTACAACGACGGTGAACGCGGCGGGTCGGTAAAGATTCGTGCGCGTATCCAGAAGGCCGATGATAACAAGACACTCATCATCACCGAGATTCCGTTTGGTACCACTACCTCCAAGATCATCGAGACGATCCTCAAAGCCAACCAGAAAGGCAAGATCAAGATCAAGAAGATCGATGACTTCACGGCGGACCAGGCACGTATCGTCGTGCAGCTGGCGCCGGGTTCGTCGTCCGACAAAGCCATCGATGCTCTCTATGCTTTCACGGATTGTGAGGTCAACATATCGCCTAACTGCTGCGTAGTAGAGAACCGGAAACCGATCTTCACTACCGTCAGTAACCTGCTTAAGCTCTCCTGCGAGAACACGAAAGCGCTGCTCAAATGGGAACTCGAGATCGAGAAAGGCGAATTGGAAGAGAAATACTTCTATACCTCGCTGGAGAAAATCTTCATCGAGAACCGTATCTATAAGCAGGAAGGCTATGAGAATGCGCCGAATAAAGAGAAACTCATTGAGTTTGTCGATAACGCCCTTACGCCCTTCAAACATCTCCTCATCCGGGAAGTGAAACCCGAAGATATCGAAAAACTCTTCGAGATCCGAATGATCCGTATCACGAAGTTCGACTCCAAGAAAGCCGACGAACTGATGAAGGATCTGGAGAAGAAGATCAAAGCCTGCATCAAGAACCTCAACCATCTGACGGATTATACCATCTCGTGGTTCGAGATGCTCAAGTCCAAATACGGAGAGGCCTATCCGCGTCGTACCGAAGTCCGTAACTTCGGTGCCATCAACGTCAAGGCGGTCGTGGAGAACAACGAGAAACTCTATATCAACCGCGAAGAAGGCTTCGTCGGAACGGGTCTCAAGAAAGATGAGTTCCTCTTCAATTGCTCCGACATCGACGATATCATCGTCTTCCATAAGGACGGTAAATACAAGATCATGAAGGTAGCCGAGAAATTGTTTGTCGGCACCGACATCCTGCATATCGCTGTCTTCCAGCGCGGTGATGACCGCACGGTCTATAACGTCGTTTACCGCGACGGCAAGAAGGGCATCTATTACATGAAGCGGTTCAACGTCACCGGTGTGGCGAAAGATAAGGAATATGACCTGACGCAAGGCAAACCCGGTTCACGTATTGTCTATTTCACCGCGAACCCCAACGGCGAAGCGGAAGTCATCAAGGTCACCCTCAAACCCGCTTTGCACCTCAAGAAACTTGAGGTATGCAAAGATCTCTCTGAATTGGCTGTTAAGTCGCGTACGGCTCGTGGAAACGTGCTTACGAAATTTGACGTCAAGTCCATTACCCTCAAGGAGAAAGGTCATTCGACGATCGGTGGACGCAAAGTGTGGTTCGATGCCGATGTGCTGCGTATCAATTATGACGAGCATGGTGTTTATCTGGGTGAGTTCTTCGACGAAGAGCGTATCCTCGTCATCAATAACGATGGTACCTATTATACCACGTCCTATGACCTCACTGCCCATTTTGACGATAACATCCTCCGCATTGAGAAATGGAAACCGGAGAAAGTATGGAGTCTCATCCAATGGAATGGGGAACTCAAATACTATTACGGTAAGCGTTTCAAACTGGACGATGCGAATGCGAAGATCCAATCCATCTTAGGCGAAGATAAGGACTCTCGCATAGCCCTCCTCTCCGATCGCGAAGAAGCGACCTTCCGGGTCCTCTTTAGCGATGAGAATAAGGCACCGCTCGAGATCCTTATGTCCGATTTCATCGATGAGAAATCTGCTAAGGCCAAAGGCAAACGCGTCACCACCCTCGATGTCGCATCCTTCGAAGACATAACTCCCGCTCTTCCCGAGCCCGAACCGGAAGAGGAAGAGTCTCCCGAAGAATCTCCCGTCGATAAGCCAACAGCTAACAGCCAACAGCCAATAGCTAACTCGATCGATGTAGAAGGCGTCCCCATGACGATCGAGTCCCCCAAAGACACCCAATTGGATCTGTTCTAAATGTCCAATGTCCAATATCCAATATCAAATACTGCTCGGTAGCGCTTCTCCGCGTAGAAGAGCGCTACTCGCAGGTTTAGACCTGCCGTTTACGGCTATCAACATCAATGCGGATGAGTCCTATCCTGCCGAATTGCAGGCGGGTGATATACCTTATTATATCTCGCGTGCGAAGGCGCGTGCGTATGAGAACCAACTCCAACCGGATCAACTTCTTATTACGGCGGATACCATCGTCTGGTTAGACGGTCATATGTTGGGCAAACCCCACGATGCCGACGAAGCCAAAGCCATGCTTCGTTCCCTCAGCGGCAAAACCCATCAGGTCTATACCGCCGTCACCTTTGCCCTGAAAAATCTCCAATCTCCAATCTCCAATCTCCAATTAGAGACCTTAGTCGATCGTACCGACGTAACTTTTGCGGAGCTAAGTGACGCAGAAATCGACTACTACGTCTCTCACTATCGTCCTTTTGACAAAGCCGGCGCGTATGGTGTCCAGGAGTGGATCGGTTACATCGCCTGCACAGGCATGCACGGCTCTTATTTCAACGTCATGGGCTTCCCCGTCCATCTCGTCTATCAGCATCTCAAATCTCTCCATATTCTATAAACAAAGGCAGCCGTTAAGCTGCCTTTGATCTTTGTTCGCCATCTTGCACATATTTAATCTTGACTATGTTTTACTATAAAGTCATGGAACTTATTAAGCACTTGATTATGCAAGGGGTGATCTTTACGCAAGAGGACACTAGAAAGATAGCGCACATTATCTATCGTCATACCTTCTGTATACAATGAATAGGAATCACTCTTCTCGTATGTATTAAACCAAATCTTAAATAACCTATCGCGAGATTCCTGACGCAAATCGGTTGTGTCGCAAATATAGAGCATTACCACTTCTTTGTGGGTAAAGAATTCTTCAATTACGACCCGTACTGTCTCTGAAATATTTTTATCTACACCGATAGTTTTACTGGATAAATTAATCAGATAAAACTGATACACTCCTTCTCTATAAAAGGAAACATCCTGCATAAACCCAACAGAATATACCACTCCATGTTTCGTTTCAAACATGAAAGAAGTATCTCCCGTCTGCTCCACCTTATACGGAGCACGCAGGTTAATTGAATCTACGGAGAGGTTTATCATTGAGCTAAAGAGATTCCATATTTTTTTTCATAAATCTCTCTGGCGCGCGCTTCAAAAATTTTCCTCATGCCAACCATCTTACGCAGAGCTTCCATGCGCTCCTCTTCTGTTTTATAAACAACTTCTTTCATAGCTCTATTCCCTTTCCTTTTACCTTTGACGCTGCAAAGGTACAGTTTTTTTTTGATATATGCAAGTGTTTCGGTCATAATTCTTCTTTTTTGCCTCATTTTCGTCATTTTGGGCCATATTACGACCAAAGGCAGCCGTGTAGCTGCCTTTGATCTTTGTTCGCCGAATGGCGTAGGGTTAATCGCCTCCAGCTCCCGGTATTGGAGTCTCTACCGGAAGACCTGTTGGGCTTACTACGTTCATTAAAGACGTAGCTAGTACTTTTGCCGTCTCAACGACTGGTTGATTATAATTCTTTTTCATAACTTTCTCTCAAATCGGCTGCAAAGGTACGGCAAATTTTTGACATATGCAAATTTTGCCGCAACTTTGTGCCAAATTTATATTATTTTACTAATCTACCGGTAGTATCATACATCTTCTCGCCGCGGATAATGAACAACTGACCGTCGATCATCATCTTAACCGGAGTCTCAGAAGCGTTGATCTCTTCGCAACCGGTAACTACATTGCTCTGCATCGGGATAGCACGTACGCGACGACCGGGAGCCGGTACCGGAGTTTCAACGGTTAACGCGCTATAATCGATGTATGCACGGTGTGCATTGAGGTAGTTGTTGTCATTCGGACGAATAGCGTTTTGGATCAAGAGGTAAATATCGCCATCTTTTGCTGCCAGTTGAGAAACTGTTAAGTTTTCAAACGTACCACGGAGGGCACCGTTATTAATAGGATCGTCCTCTGAGTCTGTGCCGTAGATCACGTCAAGTGTCGTAGCACCTGCTTGGAAGATATACGGTTTGCCGGCCTCGATAGTGGTAGCCTCTTCGAGATAAACCTCTGTAGCCGGCTCTGCATTCTTGTAACGCAAGTTCCAGAACGTTGCATTCTTAACTGCCGTAATGTTCTTCTCCATACAGATGGTATAGTAGTTGCCTGCAGTCAGACCGTTACGTACGGGCTCGTATTGTGGTTCCACATACTGAGAAATAGTGATATTACCCAGACCTACATTACCGGAAACTTTCTCTGTATAGATGAATTTTACAAATCGTGTGGCTTGATTCAAATCTACTTCCTCGTTCTGAGTGTCCACTATGTCAGTATGACTTGCAACTTCTGTATAAGTTTCACCATCAGCCGACTCTTGAACGGTAAATGTTCCATCGGCGAAAGTGTTGTTTTTAATGTCATAAGTCAACTTGCCAGGAGCTTCGTTAATGCTGATAATCAGATAATCGCCTGTGCCGTCAAATTTGAGTTTCGGACTAGCAGAATAATCAGAGCCTAAGCCTGTTTGTGACATACCAGACTTATTTGCAAGATCAGCCTTTCCTCCGTCAAATGCAAACGGCAACGACGCAGAAGCCGACTTAACCTGTGAGATGGTCAAAGTAGCAAAAGCTTCATGGGTATTATCACTTGCCATTACCTTCATCCAAACTTGACGAGCATCACCAGCATTGTCAGTAACAGCGAATGTTACTTGGTCTTTATTATCACTTACAGTAATATCCGTTACCCATGCACCGGAAGTAATTTCTGTTTCGCAAGTGCTTTCCTCGTACAGTTTTGCAGTTACAGAAGAGATAGCATCTGCAAAATGAGTACATTCTACGTTAATGGCTTGATTTGCAACGCTTGTGGCATCAAAATTCAAGGTTGTTACAACAGAACCAGATTGTTTCAAAGTAACTGTCGGCTCAGCAGGTTTATCAAGGGATACAAGTTCATTGTTTTTATCAAACTCATGAACATTTTGATAGTCCATCAATGTTCCCTTAACAACAACAATGTCATTAACAGCCAAATCATTAACACTATTGAAGTTTGCGCCATCTATTCCTTTGCCGCTATATACTTTTAATTGGTTAGCAGTTGTACCATCATCCGAAATCCAATAGGTAATCGAATGATAGGTGCTATTATAACTATCAACATGACTGATAATACCTGCTACATACTTGCTGGAAAGATCTCCGCCAACAAGGATTGCATTATGAGCATCAGCAACAGTATAAGGATCTTCCGCGGTACCCTCATTATCTATTGTAACAAATGTGTAAGTCGAAGATGCTACATCGCTAGGTATGTTATTCTTGATAGCGATAGCCTTAATTGTAGTATTTGTACTTACGGAAATTGCTCCTTCATAAAGTGTACTATTTTCATCCGGAGCCGTTCCATCCAAAGTATAGTGAATAGTAACTTCTTCCGTAGCACAAGCGATTTCTACATTTTGAGTTGATGTGTATGTACCACCAGCAGGCGAGAATGTCGGAGTTGCGGGCTGACCCTCAATTTTTTTCTTATACAAAGTAAGAGCCGTACCGGTGCTTGTGCTATAACATGCAAAACCATAAGTATCATTGTAACGCAGATTGGCATTTACACTAGCCGCAGTATTTGCCTTGTTAACAAATTCATAAGAGCTAGAACCGGAAGTGGCCCACAAAGCCTTATCTGCATTATCTCCTGAAATGTCAGTTAAGACTTGTCCTTTATTCTTCGCTCCAGTACTTGCTGCGTAATTGGTAGCTGCAACATTATATATTGTCCAATAATCACCACTTGCTGCAACATGCCAAACAAGATCTTCTGATGGATTCGATATTGCGCCTTCACTAACTGTTACTGTCTCATAACCAATATAATTAGTATTCGTAGCGAGAGCATTCTTCAGAGCCGTTGTTCCGGAACAAATTACATAATCACCCGCAACCAAGTCTCCGGAGAAGAGTTCATATGTAACTGTAGCAGGCGTAGATTCACTTACTACGACAGCAACGATGTCAGAAGTGGTCTCTTCATCTGCACCATCTTCGGCTACAACGCAATAGTAATAAATCGTACCAAGAGCGTCCGTAGAAGGAGTATAAGTAGCGGCATCAGTTCCTATAGTTGATGCTCCTTCCGTACTCTGTGTTGTATTGCTGTACCATTGATAATGTAAAGTACCGCCATTTCCAGCCTCGGCCACTATAGTTAATGCAGCAGCGGGATCATTTATTGTGTATTCTGCACCTTCCGGTTGAGTAGTAATCGTCGGTTTAACAACAGGAGCTACATACTCTGAAATAGTGATGTTTCCAAGTGCTACATTACCACCATTCTGTACCTTTTCGGTATAGATGAATTTAACATAACGGATAGCTTGTCCTATATTATCTATACTCTCGCTTTGTTTGTCACCTAATGCTGTATAAGTTTTAATATCGGTATAGTTTGTGCCATCCTCAGATTTTTGTACAGTAAAGGTACTACCGCTGAAACTATTACCCTTAATGTCGTAAGTCAATGTTCCAGGATTTGCATTGATTTTTATGATAACAACATCGCCCGTACTATTAAATTTGAGTTTCGGGGAAGATCCATAATCTGAATCCAAACCACTTTGAGTCATACCATTTGTATTCTCTATATCTGCTCTACCACCATCAAATTCAAACGGCAATTCAGCATAATCTACGGTGTACTTAGCTTGCGAGATAGCCAAAACAGCATAAGCCTCATTGGTACCATCACTAGCCGTTACTTTCATCCAAACTTGACGAGCATCACCATCATTGTCTTCGACGTCGAAAGAAACTTGATTGGAGTTATTATCTGTCAGATTAGTAATCCATGCAGGCTGAGAAATAGCTTCACCATCACACGCAGCCGTATTATAGAAAGCACATGTTATTTCATTTACCTCATTTTCGAAATTTGTAGCCGTCAATGTGATTTCTTGCGTACCATTACCTTCGGCCTCCAAATTCAAACTTGACGGACTCAAAGTAACAATTGGTTCAGCAGGTGCCTCATAGGATACAAGTTGATTGTTATAGTCAAACTCATATACGTCATTGTACTTTTTCAATGTTCCCTTCACAACAACGGTAGCTTTAGCAACTACATCATCAACACTAGAGAAGTCTGCGCCACTAAGTCCTTTACCGCTATACACTTGAAGTTGTTGACCGGTGGTTTTACCATCAGCAGAGATCCAATATGTAATGGATTTGTGCGTACCATCATAGCTATCAACTTGGCTAATTTTGCCCGATACGTATGCATCTGCTTTAGTGCCAATTCCATCAATTACAGCTTTTGCATCTGCTACAAAGTATGGGTCTTCAGCAGTACCGGCATGCGCTGTATTGATGATTGTATATGCAGCTGTAGCAATTGGGCTAGAGGTTGTACCCAGAATAGCGATAGCTTTAAGCGTCGTTGTTTCGTTGATATCGATTGCATCAGTATAAGGAGTAGAACCACTCGTTGGATCATTACCGTCTAAGGTGTAGTAAATAGCAGCTCCAGATGTTGCACAACTAATCTCAATGCTTTGTGCTCCAAGATAAGGACCTGCCTCTACAGAGAATGTCGGTTTCTTAACTTCGATAGCAGCAGGGGTATAAGAAACAACTACTGATTTAACATAAATCGCCTTTGCCATACTTGAACCACGATCAACGCGTACTACAATTTCACCACTGCCTGTACCGGTAAAGACATAATCCGCAGAGGTATTCGTTGCCGTTGCGCTTGCACAAGTAAATGCTGTTCCGCCAACTGTTACAGAAATAGTTGCAGTTGCTTGAGCATCACGAGCGTTTACGACAACTTTAGCAACTTCTCCAGTTATGTCTGAAGTCGCGAGTCGTACATACGTAACATTCGCAGAGTTAGTTCCATAGTGGATACCCGACGTTCCATCATATACAGACTCTGTTCCATCAGAAGTTACCGTCCATTCTGCGTCATCATCAGCAGTGCCAGAACCGCCACATGCTGCAGTAAAAATCAACTTAGACTTAGTATAAGGAGAATTAACATGTACATTACAAGTTGCAGACTTTGTGTTATCAGCAACAGATTTACATGTAATAACAGCATCACCTGCGCCTACTGCGGTAACAACACCATCAACAACAGTAGCAACATCTTCATCATCTGAAGTCCATGTTACATTCTTGTTTGTTGCATCAGCAGGCAGAACAGTTGCGGTCAACGTCTCTTGATCATCCTCATTTAGATTTATGACATTTTTATTCAGTCCTACACTTGTAACGTTTACAACACTGCTTGTAGTATAAGTAACTTCAATTGATTTGCAATAAATTGCTTTGGCTGCTTTTGATGGCTTAGTGATTAAAACTACAATATCACCACTCGCCTCACCTGTAAAAGTATACGGTGTTGCAGTAGTCGATAAAGACTGTGGGTCTCCTCCAAAAGCAGATCCGTCAATTGTAACACCTACGGTGGCAGAAACTCCAGATGCAGTACTTGCATTTACCTTAACCTGCGTAATAGTTCCTGTAATGTCACCCGTGGATAATTGAATGTACTTAACCTGAGCAGAAGAGGTCCCATAGTGAATACCCTTTGTCGCGTCATGGGAACTTTCGGTTCCATCAGATGTCACTGTCCAGACTGCGCCATTATCTGCTGTTCCGGAACCTCCGCAAGCAGCAGTAAAGGTCAACGTAGACTTGTCACCCCACATTTGTCCGGCGGAGAGGACCGCGGCGAACAAGAGGGTTAAAAATAGTTTTAATTTTCTCATAATGTTTGAGATTTTAAGTTAATAAATATGGTTTGTTTTATATGTTGTCTTTCTTTTTTGGATCATTTTTGGTCATTTTGGACGAAATGTATTCTCCGTGCATTTTTGTCGTATCATTACGACAACTCTCCGCTTGATCCTTTTTTTGGATCATTTTGGGTCATTTTGGACGAAATGTATTCTCCGTGCATTTTTGTCGTATCATTACGACAACCCTCCGCTTGATCCTTTTTTTTGAATCCTATCTATTACCTATCAACTACCTGGTCGTTACCTTATCATCCTAGACTTTAGTCACTCCATTCTCCTAATCACACCCTAACCTCATCCTTCCCGTAGCCTGTAACCCGTAACCCATAACCTTTACAAATTCTCCGTGTTGCTTTGACGCTTTGTCGCTCTCAAAAATTGTCATGGCAAAATGGCAAAATGGCAAAATCCGTAGTAATCAATTGATTTGTAGCGTTTTATAATTTCCCTTAACTTTGTCAAATTGTCAAATTGTCAAATTGTCAAAGCGACATAGCGTCATCTTCATTCCTTTAACTCTCACCTATAACCTATAACCTCTCACCGTTACTTGCCTTTTTACTTCTCTTCCTCAAAAGGTAATTCCTCAGGCGGCGAACCGGAAAACCTGCTCAGTATCAGCGACATCGGTGAGACGCATCTTGCCGTCTGCTGCAGGCATTTTCAAAGCGTTACAATTTGTAACGGTTTCATTTCCCTCATCAGAAAGTCTCTTTTTTAATACTCGCCAATACGTTTGCGGATTCTCGCTATCCGTCAAAACCTTGATCACGTCAACTACAGAGAAGAAGTATTTCTCCTTCTCGCTATCCCAGACGTAGCGTACTTGCTGTCCTTCGAATAATTGTATTTGGTTTTCTTCTGCCATCCTTTCCAATCAAAAAAAGAAACAAAACCGTATAGTGGTTCTGTTTCTTTAGAGCGTCATATCCCTACAGCGGACGTGAGTCCGGTGGTAAAATACTGATATGTTGCAGTTTGATTCATCATAAAGTAGTGTCTTAACCGTTGGTACTTATGGTGTGTTTCAAAATCGAGTGCAAAGGTACGAAAAAATTTTGATATATGCAAGCGTTTTGGGAGAAAAATTTTTTTTGTTAATTAGACCTGCTAAAATCCTTCCATCTCCTCCATCTGGGTCAAAAAACGGCGTAGGGTAGTGCGGCTGCAATGCAGTCGTTTGGCTAAGGTATGCTGCGAAACACCGGCTTTGAGTGCCCGGCGGATATAGGCTTCTTTGCCGAAGAGAGGATGGAGTTCCGGTCGGCTTCTCTTTCCGGGCGGTCGGCCGATTCGTTTCCCTTCAGCGCGCACGCGTTTTAAGGCTTCGCGTGTGCGTGCGCTGATGAGGTTGCGTTCGATCTCAGCGGAGATGCCGAAGGCGAAGGCCAGCACTTTGGATTGGATATCATCGCCCAAACGATACCCGTCTTTGATCGTCCATACCTTACATCCCTTCTGCATGCAGAAACTGAGGATCTCCATGATCATCAGCAGGTTACGGCCTAAGCGGCTTAACTCGCTGCAGATGATAAGATCGTTCTTTTTGACGTGCTTGATCAGCTTGCCTAAACGCCGTTTGCGGTAGGCGATGGTGCCGGAAACGGTTTCTTCTATCCAACCGTCGATATGTAATCCTTGCCGCCTGCAAAACTGGCTGATCTCGTACCGTTGGTTTTCCACTGTCTGCTTGTCGCTGCTCACCCGAATATACCCGTAGTTCATTTTTGATGCAAAGGTACGAACTTTTTTTGACCTGCACAAGAGAACGGAGAAAATAATTATTTTATGCTGTAAATCGCCACCGAAATCGATTGTTTGTAAGATTTAATAGACAATACGTAAAAATTTCATTTTTTACTTGCATATATCGATTTTTTTTTGTACCTTTGCACTCGATTTTGAAAACAACAGAAGTACCAACGGTTAAGACACTACTTTTGTATGAAACAAACAACTCTATATCAGCATTTTGCCTCCGGACTCACGTCCGTGGTAGGGATATAGCGCACTTTAGAAACAGGACCATTGTACGGTTTTGTTTCTTTTTTTGTTGTTGGTTCGTCCAAAATGACCAAAAATGGTCCAAAAAAGATTGATCGGTCAACAATTGACAACAATGGATCAACAATTTTAATGAGAGATATAGTGCTATCCATCGGTACTAAAAGAAAGATGGAGATGAACATTGACATGATGTAAATAAATAAAAAGAAGGCAAAAAAAGGAAAAAAGTGTCAAAAAACTTGCGTATGTCAGAAAAAAGTTGTAATTTTGCGTCGCAAAACGCAAAAGGACAATAAACAACTGACAGATATGGTACAAACTCAATCGTATTCCGACGTACTCGACTTGGCATTTATGTTACCCTTAGTCGATCAAAAGCGGCTCATTCGCGATATGCAAAGTCACGTAAATCGCATTCCCGTAGATGAGGAAGGCCTTCATCGATACACTTGGGATGAACTACGCGCTGAGGTCCATGAGGCTGAAGAGCAAATAGCTCGTGGTGAAGTTTATTCCGGAGAGGAAGATGATCGTATGTTTGATGAGTATTTGAAAAACGAATTGGGCGTTGCTATATGACGGTTAAGGTATCAGAACGAGCCAAATATAATCGCAATAAAATAGCCGATTATATATTGCGCAAGTTTGGCGAAAAGGCATTGTTGGATTTTCGCAAAGAGTATATACGAACTAAAAGACTCTTAGCAGAAGACCCTGGTATCGGTTCCGAAGAACTGAACTTATCGAACAATGAGCATAAGTACCTCTATACTGTCATTAACGGGTTAAGTATAATGCTTTATCGCGTTGATGGTGACACGGTTTATATTGTTGACATGTGGGATACTCGCCAACAACCGCCAACGATTGTACGTTTATAACCTCAAGTATATTTTTCTACTTTTTGCCGGACATGAGAGAAATCTCGTGTCTTGCTTTTTTTATTTACATCATTGGATATTGACAAAAAAGCACCAACTAAGAGAGAAAATAATTGAAATAACAAATAATAGTGCCAGCCATCAGCACTAAAAACAGGATGGAGATGAACATTGACATATTGAAAAAAGACTGATAATTTGCTTTTTTCTTTGAAAATGCTTGCATATATCAAAAAAAAGCAGTACTTTTGCAGCCGAAAACAAATTACGCAAGTTGCGTTATGCAGATTGCGCATTGTTGTAACCAATTGAAAAAGTAATAGATATGATTGACAATCCTTTTCTTTTGTACGGCTACGAAGGTCCAGAATATTTCTGCGATCGTGAGGATGAGACTCGCCAATTAGTCGAATCCATGCAAAATGGTACCAACTTAACGTTAATCAGCCCTCGACGAATGGGTAAGTCAGGATTGATTCATCACACGTTCCAACATATAAAGGAACATAATAGTGATTTCCGATGTTTCTATATTGACTTGTACCCGACTCGCTCCTTGTCTGATTTTGTCAACCTGTTAGGCAAGGCCATCATCGGAAAGTTGGACACGCCAATCCAAAAGGCGGAAGGTTTTGTGATGAAGTTTTTCCGAAGTGCCCAATTAACATTCGGAGTTGACCCTTACACCAATCTGCCTCAGGTTAGTTTATCCTATGCGCCTCAAAACTCACAGCAGACATTAGAGGAAATATTTGCTTATATTGCTCAATCCAATGTAAATTGCTACATCGCATTGGATGAGTTTCAACAGGTAGGAGAGTATCCGGAAGACAATGTAGAAGCCATCTTGCGTTCGCTTTTGGAGCGAGTACACAATGTGCATATTATTTTTTCCGGCAGTAAGCAACATGTAATGGATGTGATGTTCTCTTCTCCGAAACACCCGTTCTATCGCAGTACAGAGCGAATGCAACTCGGTTCTTTGGATGAAGATAAATATTATTGCTTTGCTCAGTATCATCTGCAGCAGAAAAACGTCCGACTCTCTCGGGAGATGTTCCACCACGTTTATACGATGGTAGATGGGGTAACTTGGTATATCCAAGCTATCTTGCATCGTTTATATCGGCTGTCAGATATAGAGGTGACAGAAGCTGTTGTGAAGCAAGCGGTAGTTGCTATTATTCGATCCGAAGAAGATGATTACAAGAAGCAATATCATCATCTAACACAAGTACAATCGACTTTATTGCGTGCTGTAGCTGCAGAAGGAGAAGTCAAACAACCGACATCGGGGCTATTTGTCAAAAAATATCATCTGCGTTCAGCAAGCAGCGTGCAACGAGCATTAGCTTCATTGATAGAAGAGGAATACCTCTATCCTACCGAAGAAGGCTACATTGTTTACGACCGTTTTATGGCCATTTGGCTTAGAAGCATAGAGTAAGCCTCTCACATATACTTTATCAGTCTGACATGGAAATAATCGTTCGAGCGACTTTGTCGCGAAATAAGAACAAAGTTCTGTGTCAGATTTTTATTCAGTCTTTTTCAATATTAAAAGCACCAACTAAGAGAGAAAATAATTGAAAACAACAAACAATATAAAATAGTGCGATCCATCAGCACTAAAATAGGATGGAAACGACCTTTGACATAGTGAGAATAAAATTAACAAAAAACAAAGAAAGCGAAAAAAGCACTTATTCAAAATCACGGGATATATACATAGTATATATAAGGAGAGGTGGGATACGATATTACCCCGATGTAATACCGAGGTTCATTTAATATCCCTATGATCTGTGTTTTGCAGGCCAAACAGGGCAAAAATGGGTGGTCCAGAAAAAGGACCCATTTATTTGACCCAGTTCAGTGCAACATACTGCTTTGTAATCTGTGTAAGTTGTAGCAGCTCCATATGTTACACTTACTCCACTTACCTGAACATTTCCGCTAACTTTAAGATAACCTGATTTAACTGCTGGTGATAATGCTGAGCAATCAATACTACTAGTTCCTGATGCAAGTGCTGTTTGAGAATCACTATTTGCAGGTTTGTTACTAACTAAATAGAAAGTGACGGTACTGCTGCTAGAGGTAATAGAGATAGATGAAATATCTTGGTTATTATATGCAGGTATTGCAAAATAAGGATGTCTACTATTGTTGCATGTGTTCAATTGTATACCCGTTTGTGCAGGATTAGCAGATGTGGAATAATAACCTCCATATGCCCAATCTACACCATCTTGAGGATCGCTCGTATCTGTATTATATGCTAGATTGCTACTAGGTGCAGACCAACTCCAAGATTTAGTCGTACTGCTACCTGCGCTACCTTGTTTCGCCCAAACGGCATAATAGGTAGCTCCTGTTGCGGAAGTTGGATTTTGGAGATCATCTGCAGTAATTGCAGTGCCTGCAGTATATTTTGCTGAAGTAATCCAACCTACAAAATGGTAGTGTTGCTGAGCACATGTACCAGACGTTGCAGTTGCCTTATCCGTAATTGTAGGAGTAGTTCCATAAGAACCTTTTTCTACATGCGGACTTGCGGAAGTGTAGCCTGAAGTGCTATGTAATTCGTCAATAAATGTATCGGACAATTGTCCTGTACCGGAAAGCGAAACAGAAGCATTTGAGGCTCCAGTACTGGAAACTGTCAATGTTCCGTTATGTGCTCCACCTGCGGTAGGCGCAAAACGAACAGTGATGTTATTCGAGCCTGTAATACTTCCGGCGGTTTGCATAAGCGTTCCGGTGTTAGGCGTTACAAGTGAAAAACCATCACCGCTTACAGAAACAGTAGCATTAGCAGTCAAGTTTGAACCTGTAAGAGTAAAGTTGAGGTCTTTTGTAGCATCAACATCTACATTGCCAAATGCCCCGCTTCCTGTGAGGATTAGTGTTGGAGTTGATACCGGAATAGCTTCAAAGTTAACAGTTAAAGTTACAACAGCACTAACATTAGTAAGTGTAAATACGTTACCTGATTGAGAAACGGTTGCTTTTCCTGTTGGACTAATCGTATAAGGATTACTCGTCGAAACACGATAACCCGACACTGGTGTTGCCGTAATAACATCTCCTGCTACAGACACTGTTCCGTAGTTGGTGTTGTTAGAGGCTCCTTGTACAGCCTTGCGAAATAAATACACAGGATTTTGCGAATTTGTTTGATAGCCGCTAAAAATGGAGGAGTTACTATTATATTTGAGGTAAGGGCTAACACCTGCATTTGCAGTAATGGTGGTAGTGGTTGTGTTGCTAGATGTACTAACACTGATTGTCCATTTTTGTGTATCATTAGTACCCCCAGTTGAAACTTTTAGGTAGTTCTTGCTTTTTGTATTTCCTGCTGTCAAATAACCACTAACATAGTCAGTGTTCGCAGCATTTCGATAATTATCACAACTGAATGTCCATGCATTACTAGAACCGCCAAGAGTAAACGTCATAATAGTACTATTGCTCGCAACAGAAATTGCTCCATTTGAGACTGTTGCAGAAACAATTTTGCGGTTATTGTCATTGTTTTCGTTTTTGATACATTGTACCGTGCTTGAAGTTCCACTGGTAATAATGTAATGCGAAGTTGCGTTTAGGTCTGTACTTGCTGTACACAGCACGTAAGTACCGTAGGCGATGTCACCCCACATCTGCCCGACGGACAGGGTGAGAAGGGTTAAAAATACTGAGAGAAAATGTTTTAATCTCATAATTTTTGTGATTTTAAAATGTTTATATTTTAGTTTACTATATGTACAAATTTTATTCTTGCTATGTAGTTATTGACAATGAGAATATTATTAACAAAAACATATACATTATGAAACATTTAAACTTTTTATCAAAATCAGGCGGTCGGTCTTGTGGTCACAGTAGCGTGACCTTGGCTTCGACTGTCGGTTCACCGTCGGCTCACCGTCGGTCCACTATGCTAAAACTCCTCTCTGTTTTAGTGCTTGTTCTGACATTTGGAGTTGGGAATGTGTGGGGAACGGAAGGAGATACTTACCAGTTGACGGGGACGGATGGAATGGGAACAACAACTACAAGTACACTATTAAATAATAGTGCAACTATTCCATCGTGTACTATTGAGGTTAGTTATCCAATAAAAAAACTAGTCATTAATTATCGTACAACACAATCTGCTAGTAAGGTTAATATCGCAGTGAGAGTCGGAGATACTGATTGGGGCAACCAAAACATCACGAGCAACACTACAAAGGATATGACCTTCTCAGGAGAGTCAGCTTCTGGTACAATAATTATCACTTTTACGAATAATAGTGGAAGTGGAACAGGGAAGGGCACTTTCTATAAGAACTCTATTACTTTAACAGAAGGTGCTCCTATCCCCACTTATGATGTTAATTGGAGTATAAAAGGTGTAATTATAGACACGGAGAACACTAATGGAAAGCCAACCGTCCCAGAAGATGTTGCAGATTTGGCAGCAGACGAAACGTGTAATGGTAAAGTATTTGTCGGTTGGACCGCCAATCCCACAAACGATGGCTCTCGTCCTTCTGATTTATTTACCACGCAGGCAGGCACAGCCATAAGTGCTGAGACTACTTACGAAGCTGTTTTTGCAGATGCAGAAGAGGGAGATCCTACTTGGCAAAAAACAACATCTATAGCAAATAATGATGTCGTGATTTTTGTATACGAGAGTGGAACTCCAGCCGCACCAATTAAGGAATTAACAGGAGTAACCACTTCCGGAACTACAATAGGAACAGCCACAGATGTATCAACAAGTGTGGCAGCGTCATATACATTAACGGTTGAAGCAACTACTAGTAATAATGTGACAAAATACGCCTTCAAGAATAGTAGTAATAATTATTTGTCTTGGAGTTCGGGAAATAGTTTGACGACATCTGGCAGTAAAACAAATGCTTCTACTTGGACAATAAGTTCATCTACGGATGGTAATTTTAAGTTTGCTAATGTAGGAACCACTTCTCGAATATTACAGTATAATTCAGGCAGTCCTCGATGGGCTTGTTATGGAAATAGTGACCAATCTGCCTTCCAAATCTATAAAAGTGCAGCCACTATTATATACTCAAATTATACCACCACTTGCTGTCAACCACTGGGATCGATAAATGGGTCGGTTAATGTGACCAACTCAACACCGACAGGAATGGAGTTGAATTGGAATAACGTAACAACGGGTGTAAGCAGTTGGACCGTGAAGTATAAGACTCACGACGCTAATGAATGGCAGACTTACATTAATGCGAAAACTACTTCTGATGCCTCTATTACAGTTTATAGTGACGGTGGTACCAACAACAAGTGCAAATGTACTATTCCTACTTCATGTGGTACACTGTATGATTTCTTGATCATTGCAAATCCTGTAAATGGTTACTGCGATAACCAAGAAGAATTGAATAATAACAACCAAGGTTACAATTCCGGTAAATATGCGATTACTAAGTCCGGTAATCCAGCAGGAACCGTAACCGGTGGAACATTTATCACAAAGATTGGTCAAAACACAGTAACGGAAGCTTGTGGTGACGCTACAATTACTTTGGCAGCAACGCCGACTACTGGATATAGTTTCACGAGTTGGAGTGTAACGAAGACAAACGGAGGTGCAGCGGTTTCAGTTACGAGCAACCAATTTACCATGCCAGCTGAGGCTGTAACGGTAAACGCAACGTTCTCTAAACAACATCATAATGTGGTATTCCACAAGAACGATGGTGGTGAAGACGAGAAGGAAACACAGGAGTTTACTTATGGAGATGCACAAAACTTGACGAGTATCGAGAATCTTGGTTGGAGCCGTACGAATTACAACTTCGGTGGTTGGGCAACTTCTGAAGCAAATGCGACAGCAGGAACAGTTGCAGCTAATGATGGCGTGGAATATACTTTAAATGTTGAGGATGATGTTAATCTATATGCAATTTGGGTTGCAAGCAACACAAGATCTGTAGCATATAGCGGAGACTCACATATTGCTTCTTATTCGTCCAAGCCGACAACGGTAGATATTTTGAATGATGAGGAATTCTCTGTAGCGTTCACCTTGGAAGATCATTACACATTGAGTAGTGTTGCAGTTACGATGGGTGAGGAAGAACTTGAGACTACTTTTGATCAGAGTTCGTTGACGGTTAGTGCACCGCAGGGTGGATTTACGGACAATATCTCAGTTGCATTTACTATTGCAGCAACTAACTATACGGTTAATTGGTATGTGAATGGGACAAAGGTTCATGACCAGACAGGTGTGTATAATACAGACTATGATGAAATTCCGAGTGATTTCTCGGAGTTTACGGATTGTTCTGAATTCACATTCTTAGGATGGAAGGAAGGCGCTATAGACGGTGGATCAACAACTTCAGCACCGAGTCTTGCGATTGTTGGCACCAAGATTATAGGCAACAAGAACTACCATGCAGTATTTGCAGAGGGTACGCTGGGTAGCACGACAAAGGTATTCGAAGAAACGTTTGCTGAATCCACAGGTACAGCCGGTTGGGAAGGGAATGCGGCAGCAGGAACCATTGTTTATGATAACAACGGATGGACCGCACAAAATGGAAACGGTAATGGTGGAAGTGCTAAATTTGGTGGTTCGAGTAATAAGTTAGGTGTTGCGACAACTCCTTCTATCTCTGTTACCGGTAATGCAACATTGACATTTAAATCCGGTGCATGGATTAGCGATACAGAAAGCACAACGTTGAATTTATCGGCGACAGGCGCTGATTTAAGTGAGTCTTCTGTTGAAATCACCAAGGGAGAATGGAATAATTATACCGTAGATATTGAGGATGCAGCAGGTTCGATTACGATTACGTTCACCGGAGGTGCTGCATCTAAAGGACGTTTCTTCTTGGATGATGTGGTTATTTCGCAGACATCATCTCCTGTTTGGACCAAGTGGTACACTACCTGTCCGCATGTTGCGAGAGTAACGCTAAGTGCACCTAGTGTATCGAACGGTTCTATCTCGTTTGAACAAAGCGGTTCGGCTGTGACGAATGTTCGCACGGATGGCGGAGAAGATGTAGAAGTTGATGTAGTACCGGATCCTGCAACGGGTTATGAGTTAACGGGTGTTGCTTTGAGCGGAACTGCAGCAAGTCATGCAAGTTATGATGCAGGTGTTATTACTATTGACGCAGACGCAGAGGGTGCATTAACCGCAACGGCTACGTTCTCGCAGAAGAACTACAGCATTGCAGTTGAGACTAATCCGGAAAATATCGGAGCTACATTAGGAGGTGCTACTTCAACGGCTAAGTACGGCGTTGAACAGACTATTTCTACGGACGAGCCTACGGGTTACTTGTTCGGCGGTTGGTATATCTATGACGCAGAAGATACCGAGAAAGAGAACGACATCTACGAAGAAATCTTCACCGGTGTGTATGAGGATGAATATCTTGAGCAGGAGGCTTCGTTCTTGATGCCGGATAAGAACCTTGTTGCTGTGGCTTACTTCGATAAGATTTACAGCGTTAGTGAGTTTGATGCTTTGAGCAAAACAGATGGAGACAAATATGTCATCGAAGGTCTCATCTGCAATGTAGAGAGTTATTCGAACAGCAAGTATATTACTTATCATATTTCCGACAATGGTGTTAACTCAGGTACTACATTGAAGATTTATAAGGGCTTAGGTCTCAATGACGCAAGCTTTAGTGCAGCAACCGACTTGAATGTAGGTGAACGTGTTAGAGTTTATGGCGCTTGGGATAACAGCCATACCGATATTGCTCAAGATAGTAAGTTGTACTATCACCAAACGCTTTCTGTTGCATCGGTAGCTATCGGTGGTAGTGCAGAGAAGACTGCTTATTCGCCGTCAGACAATACATTCAGTTTTGCAGGTTTGACAGCAACGGCAACCTACAATACCGGTTATGTAAAAGATGTAACGGCTGAGGCTACTTGGACGGCGAATAGTGTAAATCCGTACACAGTTGCGGCAACAGGAGATGTGACCGTAAGGGCTACATTCGGTGGACAATATGATGAGGAAACAGTTGTTGTAACTTATACCAGCAAGACGGTTAAGTCGATTTATCTGGAATATGAAAGCACCTATACGTTCAAGGGCTACGATCTGCCGAAACCGAAGGTATATGCTAAGTATGTAGAGTCAATTGCTGATGATGAGATTACAGACCTTGTAGAAGCAGCTAGCGGCTATGACACCGAGAGTGCTTATAACAAGAATACTCCGGGTAGTTATACCATCAATGTGGCATACGAAACGTTCAATGCAGAGTACACAGTACAGGTAAGAAAGATCTTCGACAACGAAGACGCTCCGCATAATGTAGCTGATGCGACAGAACTGATTATTGCGAGTGCATATCAGAGCACTACTTCTTCAACGGATTACATGTGGGTACGCGGTATCGTAAGCAGTCAAACTCAGTACAATAGTTCATACTACATCTCTGATAATGGTACTACTACCGGTCAGTTGTATGTATATAGCGGTAAGTACTTCAATAATGAGTCATTCACTGCAGATACGAAACTGCCTGTTGGTGACGAAGTTATTGTGAAGGCTACAATTGTGAACTATCAAGGCAATACGCCAGAGTTAACAGGTTCGCAAGTTACATACCAACTCCGTGATCCGGCATTTGCATTTGCAGATATTACTGCGGACGATGAGTTTGAGGCTGGAGTTTCGGCAGACATGACCGTTGTTCCGACATCGAATGAGGGTGATGCAGACTTCACCTTGTCAAGCGGAAACCCGGATGCTGTGACAATCGTGGCAGGTAAACTCCATGCCGTTGCAGAAGGTGATGCGATTATTACCGCTTCGCGTGCAGCAACCGACAACACCGGTTCTATCAACTACAAGGCAAAAAACGCGACCTTCAATGTACACGTAGTTCCGGAGCAAACGAAATACGCCATCTCGTTCGACAGTAATGATGCAGACGGCGGTGCTGCTCCTACGCCTATCGCTGATAAGGCTGAAGGTGCTAATGTAACCCTGCCAGATAACTCATGGACGAAGACCGGTTATAACTTCGACGGTTGGAAAGTAACTTATGTAGATGGAGACGAGGTAGTACATGAAGTTACTATTACAGCGAATGCATTTGCTATGCCGGCATTTAATGTAACTATCCAAGCGCAATGGGCAGAAATCCCTGTTTGGGTACATACATATACAAGTAATGTAACTGTTGGAGCGGAAGAATATACCATTAAGATTTTGAAATCCGGTTCTACAACGGAATATGACGAATTCGAAGGTCAGCGTTATGGAGCTGGAAGTACGGTTGGCGAGGCAACGATCTATGTACCCCAGGGCACTCAGAAACTTCACTTCCATGCAGCAGGTTGGAATAATGAGGATATTACTTTGAGCGTAAAGGTTAATAATGCTGATTATCCTAATACATTCGGAGTTTTGGTTAGAGAAGCTAATGTGCAAGGCAATGGGAAAACATATATTATTGCCACTCCGTTAGATGAGTACTATTGTATCGATTTAAGTTCCTATACCATTACGGAGAATAGTGAAATTAAGTTTACCGCAACAGGAGGTAACCGGTTCGTTCTCTTTGGTGTTAACCAAGAAGGCGGTGTTGTTCCGGAACTGGATCATATCGAGATTACTGGCGAGTTGAATAACAAGGACTATGAACTTGGTGATAAACTGAATACAGCAGGTTTGACCGTAACGGCTTACTATACTCTGGCAGGCGAGCCTCATCATAATGTTGATGTCACAGAAGATGTAGACTGGAGTTATGATCCGCTTATTGGCGATCAGACATCTGTTGATGTTACTGCTACCTATGAGGATAAGACTAATACTCTGGCATGTGAGATTAATGCTGTAGTTGTTCCGGAGCCGGAAATCATCCTTTCGGAAAGTGAATTGGCATTTAGCGGTAAGCAATATAGTCCGATTGAGGCTAAGACATTCGATGTAACATTGAAGAGCGTAGCTGCCGCTACGGTTGTACTTGAAGGCGACGCTGTGTTCAGCATTGACGAGACAGGTCTCACCGCTAATGGAACTATCACCGTTTCGGCAAATACCGATGTCGCTGGTACATTCATTGCAACGATTACCGTAAGCGACAATGCACACGATGCAACTTCGCAGACAGTTGCTCTGACGCTGACAGTTGAGTCTGATGAGGCTCCTGCATGGAACGCAGAATGGGTTGAGGCAGAGGAACTCTACGACGGCATGCCGATCTTGATTACCGGTATGAAAGAATCTGATACATACGCAATGGGCGCACAAGGAAACAACAACCGTGCAGCAATTCTGGCATCTGTTAATGCTCAAGGTGTTCTCACTCCGGGTGAAGGAACGAAGCAGTTCACGCTGGAAGTTATAGATGCCGAGCATAATAAATATGCAATTAAGACTACTGACGGCAAGTACCTCTATGCTGCATCTTCTACTGCTAATCACTTGAAGACTCGCGAATCGATTGATAACGATGGCAATGCTACATGGGCGATGTCTGTTACTAGTGCAGTTGCAGATGGAAACTATACTCGCAAGATGATGCAGTTCAATAGCAGTAATACATTGTTTGCTTGCTACACAACCAATACAACAACTCAAGCGGATATTAAGCTCTATACTCCGAAGACGTACACGCGTCCTATCTCCGGAAACATCGGAACGATCTGCTTGCCTAACCGTGTAGAAGAAGGAGACTACTTCGGTGCAACCTTCTATCGCGTAATGTACAAGAAGGGTGATCCGGATGCTCCGAACTACGTTCAGTTAGAAGAAGTTGGTGCTCTGGAAGCAGGTCGTCCGTACATCTTCGTTCCCGATGATCGAGAGAATACCTCTGTACTTAGAGCCGTTTATCGCGATAAGGAAGCAGTAGCTAATAGTGCGGTAAATGATACTGAGAACCATGGTCTATACGGTACATTCACACAAGTAGTGAAGGATGGTACCAACGAGATTATCTACATTTTGAATAACAATACGATTCGTCGTTGTGGTACGAACTGTACGGTAGGAGCGAACAAAGCATATATCATGATGGAAGAAGTTCCGGCAGAAAATGAACAACCGGCATCTGCTCCAGGTCGTCGTCAGATGTCTCTGCTCAACGGAGATGCTCGTCCGGTAGCGACAGGAGTGGACCAATTGGACAATGGAGATTGGACATTGGAGAATGTACAGAAGATCTTCTATGACGGACAGATTTACATCCTCCGTGGTGATAAGATGTATGATGTAACGGGAAAATTGGTAAAATAATAGAAAAGTTGCAAAAAGTACGGCAAAAATTTGCATATGTCAAAAATTTGCCGTACCTTTGCACAGAATTTGGAATGATTATGACAAAACGTACATACATACAGCCTTTGAATAAGGTTTCGGAATTAATACCGGTACAGGTTTTATGCGTAAGTACATTTGTGGATAATACGCCGCAAAACGACATGGAAGCGGATGCACCCAAACGCCGCACACCAGTGTTCTAACGAAAAAATACAACAACCCTGCCGGTCTTGGCGGGGTTGTTGTGTATTAGAAAGCAATGAACCTTAAATTGAGAAAAAATGTTAAGTAAGAAAGATCAGATAGAGATGGCTTTGCAATCCGTAAGATTGCAGTTTCCAGAACTGAAATCGGCGAAAATGTTCATGGTTAACAACCCTGAAAAAAGAAGCACGGTTTATATGACAGTCTTGATGGGAACGAACAAATGTAATATGAATGAGGTTGTTGCTCAGTTTGTAGGAGGGCGTCAACATAATGTGTATGAAGACGTCAATAGAGATAATCCAAACTTAAGGATTGTTATTGAGGATATAAACAATCTGCTAGAGTAGGCTTACATTTGGTGTTATGTTCCTGAAACGCATCGCAGAGATGTTGTGATAATTAATAACTATTGATAAAATGTTTGCGATAAGTATTGATATCGAAGTAACACAGAAGCAGATGGAAGATTTGCACGATGTGTTGGGCCGCTTTGGATTTTTTCCAGCAATAGGAGGAATGTTCCTAAGCGAGAGTAAGGATATGGTTGGCTTTTTCTTGGCTATAAATGCATTAAAAGCCATTCCATGGTTTGCAGAAAAAGTTCAAGAAGTAAAGGCATTTAGAGTCGAAAATATGTCCGACTTTACTGAAATAATCAAACGAGGATAGTCGATAGAAGAATAAATGGAGCGTTTCGGCGCTCCGTTTGTTGTGTTTGATAGGTCCAAAATGGCCCAAAATGAGAAAAAAACATCTTTTCTCTTGCATATATCAATTTTTTATTGTACCTTTGCAGCGTCAAAGGTAAAAGGAAAATAGTTATGCCAAGTGCTGAAGTAGCAAATATGATTCCGCAGATGCAGCATTTCTTCGCTAAACAACCGGTCAACAGAGCTTATCTGTTTGGCTCGTGTTCGCGTGGTGAGGAGACGAAGGATAGCGATGTGGATATAATGATCGATTTGGACAAATCCAAACCGATGGGTTTGTTTCAGTATGTAACGATGAAATTGGATTTGCAGGATTTGTTGCATCGTGAGGTAGATTTGGTTGAACGCGACGAGTTGTTACCTTTTGCGCAGGAGTCAGCAAACAGAGATAAATTCTTAATCTATGAGAGAGCATAGTAGAGACAAAGAGCGTCTGGAGCATATTTTGGCTGCGATTGACGTTATTGAGAATGGATTGGAAACTTACTCAAAAGAGGAGTTGCTCAATAATCGTTTGCTGTATTATGGTTTGGTAAAACAGATAGAGATAATTGGCGAAGCAGCTAATATGCTGACGCACGAGTTTCGCGATGCGCACACAGAAGTAGATTGGCGACCGATTGTTGCTATGCGTAATGTGCTGGTTCACGACTATATACATATCAGCAAAGATATCTTATGGATAACTATTACACAAGATATTCCGCACTTTAAAGTACATATTGATAAATTCTACGCAGAGTTTAACCAAAATCCTACGGTCTCATAATGTTTAATAGAGTTGCATGCGGTGCGACTCGTAACATTAGAGACAATATGAGTAAAAGTAGGAAAAAGACTCCGGCAGGCACATGGTGTTGCTGCAAGTCACAAAAGAAAGGAAAACAGGTTAGTCATAGACGTTTTCGCAGGTGTGAGAAGATGGTATTGTTATCCGGTAAGGAGATTTTGTTACCGCTTCGCCAATTTGAGTTAACGAATCAGTATGACTTAGGAGGAGACGGGAAACGCTATTATGGTTATCGTCCCAATGAAGAATGGTTCGTGCGTGTAATGCGTAAGTAGATTATCAAATGGAGCGTTCCGGCGCTCCATTTGTTGTGTTTGATAGGCCCAAAATGGCCCCAAAAAGAAAAAAATGAAAATAATCTACATTTTTTTGCAAAAATATTTGGATTGTAACTAAAAAATAGTTACCTTTGCACAAAATTTTGAACATGAGTACAAAAGACAAGTTAGTAGAGCGGTTCCTGACACTTCCTTCCAACTTCACATTTGATGAGTTGGAGAGGCTGCTGACCCTATTCGGTTATACGAAATCGAACAAAGGAAAAACGTCCGGATCACGCGTTATCTTTAAAGACAAGGAAGGGCATCCTATAATGCTCCATAAACCGCATCCGGGAAACATCGTTAAGATGTATGCACTGCGACAAGTATTAGAAGAATTACAATCAAAAGGATATTTAAAATAGGAGGGACATATGAATACGTTATCATATAATGGTTATTTAGGAACCGTAAACTTTTCGGAGAAAGATGCTTGCTTCTACGGCAAGATCGAAGGCATTGACGGGCTCGTCAATTTCGAAGGAGAGAGTGTTCACGAATTGACGGAAGCTTTTCATGAGGCCGTAGATGACTATGTAGCTTATTGTGTAGAAGCCGGTATAGAACCGCACAAGAGTTATTCCGGGCAACTGAATATCCGTATTAAGCCGGAGACGCACAGCCGCATTGCTGCACTTGCAAAGCAGACAGGCGAATCTATCAATGCTTTTATCAGTCATACATTGGATAGACGTGTAGCAGCGATGCTGTGATAATGGGCGAATGGACGAATGGGCGAAAGGTTATAGTCGATAGTCGATAGAGAATAGATGGAGCGTTTCGGCGCTCCATTTGTTGTGTTTGATAGGCCCAAAATGGCCCAAAATAGTTCAAAAATAAAGATATTTTGCAAAAAGTGTTCACAAAATTTGCGAATATCGAAAAAAAGCTGTAATTTTGCGAGCAAAATTGAAAAAGGAGGTATTTATGCAGGTAGCAATCAACCCGAGTTTATATGGAACTGCTCAGTCTTATGCTGAGCAGAGAGGTCTCAATTTGACATTGATGATAGAGAATTACCTCGAGCGATTCATCAATAAGGAAAAGGCTAAAGCAAAAGAGCAAGAGTTGCCTGATATAGTTGTTAGTTTACTTGGCTCTACAGGTGGGCAATTGAGAGAAGACGACCTTAATGGGCGAAAGGCATATCATAAACATTTAGAGGAGAAATATCAATGAGCCGTTTGTTCTTGGATGCCAATATAGTCATAGATCTTCTCGAGGAGCGCCAGCCTTTTTGTAAAGATGCTGCTTTATTGTTCGCAGAGGCTTATCATAAGCGGGTACAATTGTACGTTTCACCAATTACTTTTGCGACGGCTTCCTATTTGTTAGGTAAGCATAACAGCCCCGAAGCGGTTCATGGTTTGTTGGCAAACTTACGCCAATTAGTTCGAGTAGCAGCAACTGACGAAAGGGTTGTGGATGATGCAATTATATCCGGTTTTTCTGACTTCGAAGATGCACTGCAATATTATTCCGCAGTGAAAGCTAAGGCGGATTTTATCATTACTCGTAATGGTCAAGATTTCATTCTGTCTAAGATTCCGGTGATGACAGCATCCGAATATTTAGCAATGCTAAAATAAAACTTCTCAACAACCCTGCCGTTTGGCGGGGTTGTTGTGTAAATAGGGAGGAAAGGGAGAAAAAACTATTTTTCCATAAAATAATTTCCATAAAGTGGAAAAAATATCGGTAAAATCTGCTGTTCCGGCGCTATTAGATAAAGGGCTAATCACAAACGATAAAGGAGTTTATCAAGTGTATGATAAGTTCCTTGAGATGTGGTTAGTGAAGGAATAAAATCACATCTATAATCCTCTGACGAGGCAGATGGAGTAGAGCATGCCGAGGAACATGGTGAACTTGACCAAGCGCTGGCAGGTTTTGTAATCCGAGGGTATCTTCGCGGCCCAGAGAAGCCAGAGGGAGCCTAAGAGCGGAACGATGATGCCGAAAGCGATATACCGCGTGCTGAGGCTGTTCCAAGCAGTAGGGAAGGGGAGCACGTGATACCACAGATGACCGATGATGGCGATCGTGGCAACCACGAGGGCGGTCACAAAGACCTTCGTCCATTTCTCTCCCCAGACGACAGGCATGGTGTGGCATTCCAGTTCCCGGTCACCCATCTGATCCTGCAGGTCTTTGACGATCTCCCGGATCCAGGTCAGCAGGAAGGCGAAGAGTGCAAAACCGCCTAACCACGCATAGAGCGTGTGGAGAGGCGTGAAAGGCAGCACTTCGGGTGTTGCCGCATGGACGATCTTCAGTTGCGCCTCATTGGCGAAAGCGACTAACAACGGCGTCGTGGCCGCCAACAGGGCGATCGTGAGGTTGCCGATGATGAGCAGGCGCTTGTAACTGCTGGAATAGAACCAGAGCAGACCCGGCACGATGATCATAATGATGCCGATCGTCATCGAGCGCAGCAGGAAGGCTGCAAGCAGACCACAGACGATACCGATGCCGCTGAGCGCGATGCTGAGCCGCATGGCAGCCGGCTTACTGATCGTGCGCGTGACGATGACACCGTCGGGACGGTTGATACGGTCGATCTTGATATCGAAATAATCATTGATGACGTATCCTCCTGCAGCGATGAGCACGACGGCTAAAGTGAGCAACAAGAGGATATATGCCGGCAGTTGTTCGCCATACGCGGCGTTGTTCAGTACCGGTACAGCAACCCACTTCTCCATCAGCCATACGAGGATGGCGAGGAAAAGCAGGTTGCTCCAGCGCACGAGGCGGAAGATGTCTTTGATCTGTTCCATTCTTTTTCGTTATCCCGGAATCCCGTTATACCGTTATCCCGACTATTTTATCCTTAAGATGACTCCTTTCCATGCGGCGAGGGTTACTTCGACGATACCATCGGGCACGAAGGAGATGGGTCTGCTGTCACCGGTTAGGATATCGGTTGCATTCACCTTTGTTTTTCCTTCGAGCCCCAGATAGACGAACGCATCGTTGGGGATACGGACGTGGATATGCTGTTCCCTGTCATGGAAATTGACGATGACGAGCAGAGTCTCTCCTTTGATATGCCGGATAAAAGCAAAATGCTGGCGCTTGTCGAACTGGTCGCCTTGCGCGTAAGTGATATCGTACATCAGACCTTTCTGGATCGCCTTACTATCGCGCGCGCATATTAAAAGGTGTCGGTAGAAATCCTGTAACTCCTTCTGTGCGTCGGTCAGTTTGGCGCCATCGAACTTGCCTTTGTTCGCCCAAGTCTGGATACTCTTGATGCCCCAGTAGTCGAAGATAGTCGTACGACCGTCGATGCCGCTGAAGCCTTCCATATCCATACCTCGTTCACCGAGTTCCTGACCGAAGTAGATCATAAGCGGACACTGGTTCAGCGTCGCCGCGACGATCATCGCCGGTTCGGCACAACGGCCGCTACCGCACCAGAAACCGGATGCGATTCGCTGCTCGTCGTGGTTCTCGAGGAAATAGAGCATATGCTTGATTCGCTCATCGCCATGCTGCATCCATTGGGCGGTGATGCCTTCGGCAGGCCAGCCTTTGGACGTCACACCACGGAGGTAATCGTACATGCCTACTTTATCGTAGAGGTAGTCAAAACCCGCGGCGAGGTAAGCGTCGTAGCGGTTGGGATCATAGCACTCGCCGATAAAGAGGAATTTCTTATGCTTCTTACGTACGGCGCTAATCGCCCAAGCGAAGAACTCGACGGGAACCATCTCCGCCATATCGACACGGACACCGTCGATGCCTTTATCCGCCCAGAAGAGCAGGATATCCCGCATCTTGATCCAGGTGTTGGGGATAGGATCGAACTGCTTCTCCCAGCCGCCTTGATAAAAGACGCCGTAGTTCAGTTTGACCGTCTCATACCAATCGTTCTCGGACGGGTGTGACGTGAAACAGTCGTTTCCCGTCACTTTAGCGGGGAACTCTTCGTATCCCTGCAGGTCTTTGTCCATGGTGAACTTCTGACCGGGGAGGTAATAGAAGTTATTGAGCGGCGAGAACGCCCAGTCGGGGTTATCGGTCTCGCCTAAGTCTTTGACTTCGGCGGGTTTGCAAAGGCTCTTGTACTGCCGCGCCACGTGGTTGGGAACAAAATCGATGATGACCCCGAGTTTGGCATCATGTGTGCGCTGTACGAGCGATTCAAACTCCAGCATGCGCTTGGCTTCGTTCTTCGCCAGATCCGGATCGACATCGTAGTAATCGGTGATTGCGTACGGCGATCCGGCTAAGCCTTTGGTGATGGCAGGGTTGTTATATTGTGCGGTTGCGTGGCGAATGATGCCTGTGTACCAAACGTGCGTAGCACCTAAGTCCGAGATGGCCTTAAGTGCACGCTCGTTGATATCCACAAACCTACCGCAACCGTTTTCTTCCTTCGTGCCGTTATGTTTGCGTGTCTCGTTGTAGTTAGCAAACAGACGAGGGAAGAGTTGATAAATAATCGGTTTATTGTTCATTATGTGTTTTTAACGATAAGATTTTTTCGGTATCCCGTAATCTCGGAATCCCGGTATCCCGGTATTTCTTTTAAACGAGGGCAGCGGTGTCGGAGGCGATCATGAGTTCCTCGTCGGTGGGGATGAGGCAAACGGTTACTTTCGAACCCGGCTTGGAGATGATACGTTCTTCGCCGCGTACTTTGTTCGCTTCTTCATCGACTTCGATGCCGAGGAAGCTGAGGCCTTTCATGATCTGGGCACGGATATACGGATCGTTCTCACCGATACCGGCGGTGAAGACGAGGATATCGAGACCGTTCATCGCTGCGGCGTAGGCACCGATGTATTTGATGGTACGATAGATGAACATCTTACGAGCCAGGTCAGCGCGTTTGTTACCTGCATTGATGGCTGCTTCGATGTCACGGCAGTCGCTGGACACGCCGGATACACCAAGGAGGCCGGATTTCTTATTGACAAGGTTGTTGAACGCTGCGGTGTCGAGGTGCTCTTTATCCATGATGAAGGTTGCGGCACCGAGGTCGAGGTCACCGGCACGGGTACCCATGACGAGACCTTCTACCGGCGTGAGACCCATGGACGTGTCCACACTCTTACCGTCGAGCACAGCGGTACAACTGCCGCCGCCGCCGATATGGCAGGTGACGATCTTCTTGCCTTCGGGTTGGATACCGAGGAACTCGCAGACGCGAGCGGATACGTAACGATGGCTGGTGCCGTGGAAACCGTAACGACGGATGGCATATTTCTCATAGAGTTCGTACGGCAGGGCGTACATGTACGCATAGTCCGGCATGGTCTGATGGAACGCGGTGTCGAAGACAGCTACCTGCGGAACACCCGGCAGGATCTTCTCGATGGCATCGATACCCTTGAGGTTAGCGGGGTTATGCAGCGGAGCAAGTTCCACGCACTTGATGATCATCTCTTTTACCTCCGGCGTGATGAGCACGGACTTGTTGAATTTCTCTCCTCCGTGGACTACGCGGTGACCTACGGCGTTGATCTCTTTGAGGTCCTTGATGCAACCTACCTCCGGATCGACGAGTTTCTCGAGGATAAGCTCGATACCGACGGTATGTTCCGGCATCGATTTCTCGAATTTAACCTTTTCGCCGTTGGGTAACTTCACTTGCAGGAAGGAGTCGGGAAGACCGATCTTCTCGATGCCGCCTTGTGCCATGACCGACTTGCTCTCCATGTCGAAGAGCTTGTATTTAATACTGCTGCTACCGCAGTTAAGAACCAGAATTTTCATAATTTAAATAAATTTAAATTTTGGAGCTTCGGCTTCGTCGAGTTGCGTAAGCAAGCTTACACTCGACTTGCACGAACCTTCATATATTATTTAATCGCCTGGTTGGCGGTGATTACTACCATTTGAACGATGTCTTGTACTTTGCAGCCGCGGCTCAGGTCATTCACCGGCGCAGCGATACCCTGGAGGATCGGACCTACGGCGTCAGCACCGCTGAAACGCTCCACGAGTTTGTATCCGATATTTCCTGCCTGGAGATCCGGGAAGACGAGCACGTTGGCTTTACCTGCCACGGGGCTGCCCGGCGCTTTGGTCTTAGCGACAGACTCGATGAGTGCAGCATCGGCTTGCAGTTCACCGTCGAGTTGGAGTTCCGGTGCCATCTCTTTGGCGAGACGGGTTGCTTCGGCTACTTTGTCCACCAGTTCATGTTTCGCACTGCCTTTAGTAGAGAAGGACAACATCGCTACACGCGGTTCGATACCGGCGATAGCGCGAGCGGTCTCGGCGGTGGAAACAGCGATCTCAGCGAGTTGTTTCGCATCCGGGTTGGGGTTAACCGCGCAGTCAGCAAAGAGCAGGAATCCGTTTTCGCCCAGGTGTTTCGCCGGGGTGAACATAAGGAATGCACCGCTGACGATAGAGCAACCGGGTTTGGTTTTGAGGATCTGGAAGGCAGGGCGGATGGTGTCTGCCGTCGTACCACGTGCGCCGGCTAATTCACCGTCTGCATCGCCGGCCTTGATCATGAGGCAACCGAGGTACAGCGGGTCTTGCGCTTTCTTCTTCGCTTCCTCTTCCGTCATACCTTTGGCCTTACGGAGTTCGAAGAGCAGGTTGGCATACTCCGGCATCTTGGGGTCATGGATCGGATCTACGATCTTCGCCTCTTTGATGAACTCAAAACCCTTCTCGGCAGCCATGCTGCGGATCTTGTCGGGGTCACCAATCAAAATAAGCTGCGCAAGCTTGTCTTTGAGCAAGATGTTAGCAGCTTCCAAGGTACGGGGTTCATCGCCTTCCGGCAATACAATGCGCTGCGGATTTGCTTTCGCACGCGCGATCATTTGTTCTAAAATGTCCATAATATAGTGTTTTAATTCTGATTATTCTGATTAATCGGAGTAATCCGGGTATTCGGATTTATTTTCGACTGCAAAGGTACAAAAAAAAATCCATATATGCAATACTGATTACAAAAAATATTTTTTTTTGCGAAAATATTTGTGTATGTCAAAAAAAAGTAGTAACTTTGCAGCCGAATTGTGAATTTTTGTAAATCAACAGTCTCTTTTTATATGAAAAAAGGATTACTTATACTTTTGTCGCTTTGCCTTTCCGGTATGGTTATGGCGCAGGAAGCGGCGCAAGAAGTGCAGCAGGCAGAGGACTCCGTGAAGATCAAGGGTGTTCATCCGTATAAGATTGCTGAGAATGAGAAGGGTATTGTTCCTGAGATAGCTCATTGGTCTATTATCCCTCATATCGGATTCAGTTCGTTTGACGGCGACTTCACCAGCGAGATGAAGCATACTGTGGCTGTTCCTTCAGCCGGTTTGGCGGTGGAGTATAACTTCACGCCGGTGTGGAGCGTAGGCGTAGAGTATATGTATGATATGTACACCGTAACAGGTAAAGGCGGTGAGATCAGTGTAGATACTCTTCTGAACGGACATATGCACAAAGCGGGTGCATACGTAGCTTTCGATATTATCAACCTCTTCTTCCCGAGGGTACAGAAGAAAATCTTCTCTCTCCATCCGTATGTAGGTGCCGGAGGAGCATGGTACAAGCGTTCGCACTATTTCATGGACGATAAGTGGTATGATGCAGAGCATGCGAAATGGGTGAATCCGACCCATGGTCGCGGTAATACGCTGAATTATGAGAATGCGAACGGCGAGATAGGAGTCGGTGATTCGGACAAGGACTACCGTATGATCGGATACCTGCAGATGGGTGCTTCGCTGGATTTCAACCTCAACCGTACGCTTGCGTTAGGTCTGCGCGCGAACTATACGTATTTCACGCGCGACTATGTGGATGGTCGTGGTTACCACAAGCAGAGTGCTTCGTCTTATGCATCCAAGAACAACGATGGTATATTTGATATCACGATGTATCTGCGCTTCAAACTGGAGGCTGTATCCAAGTCGCACCCGCGCAATATGCCGTCCTTCGATATGTTCGACAAGATCATTGCTAAGGCAGAAGAGAAACCGATACCGCACGACACGGTTATCATCCATCGTCATGACTCGATCGTAGTACGTGAGATTATCCGTCAAGAAGAGCGTCGTCCGGAGGTGTTCAACGTTTATTTCGACAACGACCAATCTGTTTTGCGTCAGGATGCTTTAGTAACCATCCAGCAGGTGGCAGATCGCATGGAGTCGGATCCGGAGTTGTATGCCATCGTTATCGGTTACTGCGACAATACCGGTACGAATACGCATAACTTCGAGTTAGGTGACAACCGTGCGAACAATGTAGTGGATGAGTTGATGCAGGAGTACGCTATTCCGTCAAGTCACTTGTACGGTAAGGGTAGCGGTAAGTTAGTAGGTCGTCGCAGCAAGAACGCCTATGGCCCGAATCGTCGTGCATCGATTCACCTGGTTGACGAAGAGACGTTCGAGTTAATGAAGCTGGAATTGAACGGTAAGAGTGAGAATCGTGACGCATCTGCTGTTCCGACGTACGAGAACAACCAGCCGATGCACCAGCCGCGTTATGTACCGCTGTCGGAGAGCGCACGCAAAGAGAAGATTAACGAGTACAAGCACCGTGACGGAGAGAAGAAGGTGGTGGAGAAGGGTATGTCGCTAACCCGTCTGGCGCGTCAGAACTACGATAACATCTACTGCTGGGTATATATCTACTTAGCAAACAAAGATGCGATCAATAATCCGAACTCAGTTCCGGAGGGTGCAGAGATTCTGATTCCGGAGTTGACGGAAGAAGAACTGAAGATTACCAAAGAAGAGAGCCTCTCTCTCTATGGTTTACGCCACTTGAAATAAGAGTAGGCGGGGTCCCATAGCTCAGTTGGTTAGTAGCACCTGACTCATAATCAGGGGGTCCTTGGTTCAAGCCCAAGTGGGACCACGACAGGAGGATAGTCCCGTGACTACCCTCCTGTTCTATTAAAAAAGAAATGAAACATCTGTGGCTCATAGTATCGTTGGTGCTGCTTTCCTTGGCAGGAGAGCCGGTTTATGCTGCTCAGAATAATCGGAGTAATCAGAGTACGCAGAAGAAACTCACTCCTGCGCAGAAGAAGCGGGAGGCGGCGAAGAAGAAGGCGGAGAAGAAGAAAGCAGCGAAGGCGAAGGCGGCGAAGCGCAAACGGATCAAGGACGGCAAACCGCTGCTGTACGTCTATGCGTTTAATATGAAGACCAATGAGCCGCTTTCGGCCACGCATGTGACCGTGCAGGACAAGAATGCCCGGCCGAACAAGAAACCGAAGCTGAGCAAGGACACCGATGCCAAGCGGGCACGTGTCTCCAAAGGTCTCCCGACAGGTATGTACTGGGCGGCAGCAGCTAAGACGGGATTCTTTGGTTCCGACACGCTTTTCTTTAACCATAAGGAAGATGAGGATACGGTGAAGTTATATCTGTATCCGGAGACGCGGTTGACGTTCACCGTGACGGATTCGTTGACCTCACGACCGGTTTCGGCGAATATTGTGGTGCGTAATCCGCAGGGCAGAAAGGTGATGCAGACAACGTCTGATTCGGTGCATTCGTTACTGGCGGTGCTGTTAGACGACCGGATTCCGTTCTATACGATCGATGCTACCTCGCCGCGTTATTTCCCGTTCCATGACACGATCGCCGATTTCACGGGTTATCCGGGTGTAGTCATGTCACCGAGGGAGGTGAAGTCCTTCGTGCTGCATAACATTTATTTTGCGAACGGTAAGACACGGATTTTGGATACCTCGGAGCAGGCCTTGCAGGAGTTATATCAGTTTTTGAGAATCCGTCCGGAACAACGGATCCGGATTGTGGGTCATACGGACGATATCGGTTCGGACCGATCGAACCAGGTGCTGTCCGAAGGACGATGCCACGAGGTGAAACAAGAGATGGTGAGTCGTGGTATCGCACCGGAACGCATTGAGATTGAGGGTAGGGGCGAGAAAGATCCGATTGTGCCGAATGACTCCGAAGAACACCGCCAGATGAATAGGCGAGTTGAAATCGTACTTCTATGAGATATTTTCCGTATTTATGTGCCGCGCTGTTGTTATGCGCGTGTACTTCCAATGATGAGCAGACTATGCAAGTGAATCCCGATGCTCCGTTAGGAGTGCAGCAAGCGGCGTCGTTATGGACGGCGGAGGACGGTGATCAAGCGGCGTTTGAGGCGCTGGTGAAGGACTATACATGCGCGTCAGACAGCGAACGGACCGTGCTTTTTGAGTCCTTGAGTAGGATCATTGAGAACTGCTACCAGTCGGCAGATATGCTGACGGTGGAGTTACTGCGTCCGACGCAGTTGACGAATGCGGCAGCACCGCAGACACCGGATTGGATCATGTCCGGTTACAGTCCGTTAGCGCATTTCTCCGACGATATGTTCGCCAATCAGTTGGCGTTTATCACGATGCTGAATTTCCCCCATTATACGTTAGAGGAGAAGAATGCGCTGGGTGGGGCATGGACGCGGCAGGAATGGGCTTTCGCCCGTATGGGCGATGTGTTCACAGAGCGTGTGCCGGCAGCCACGAATGCACGTATAGCGCAAGCTTTGGCGGATGCGGAGAACTATATCGCCGATTATAACATCTATATGGGTAACCTGCGCACGGAGGATGGCCGGCAGTTATGGCCGGAAGACAAGGTGCTGCTGAGTCACTGGAACTTGCGCGATGAGTTGAAAGCCTTATACGGAGAGCGGTTAGCGGTTAGCGGTGAGCGGAACGAGAAGCAGGAGATGATTTACCGGGTGATGCAGCGGATTGTGGATCAGTCTATTCCGGCGGAGGCGGTGAACGGGAAGGAGTATGTGTGGAAACCGTATTCAGCGGTTAGCGGTGACGGGTTACGGGATACCGCAGAGCCGTACACGCGTTATGCGCGTATATTAAGTATCGCGCATGCGTATTTTGAGCAGGATCAGTATTGTCCTTCGGCACCGACGGCGATTATCCGTAATTTTGAAGACGGAATGGAGATGCCGGCGGCTGAGTTAGACAGTTTGTTCCGGGCCTTGGTAGGTTCGGAGCAGGTGCAGCAAGTGGCCGCTATCATTCGAGAACGGCTGGGTAGAGAGTTACGACCGTACGATATCTGGTACGACGGATTTAAGGCGCGTGCGTCGATGGATGAGGATGCGTTAACGGCCAAGACGCGTGCCTTGTATCCGGATGCGAATGCGTTTGCGGCGGATATGCCGCGACTGTTGCAGCAGATGGGTTTCTATAGCGAAGACGCACGGAATATTGCCCGGCATATCGTGGTAGAACCGGCACGAGGATCGGGTCACGCCTGGCCATGTCTGGGTAGGAAGGAAGAGGCTCGTCTGCGGACGCGGATACCGGCGGCGGGTATGGATTATAAAGGGTATAACATCGCGGTACATGAGTTCGGTCATTGCGTGGAGCAAGTGCTGGATATGTACATGATCGATCATTATATGCTGAGCGGTGTGCCGAACACGGCTTATACGGAGGCGTCAGCTTTCCTGTGGCAACAGCGGGATCTGCAGTTGCTTCCTGGTAATGGCGAAAGGCGAAAGGCGAATGGCGAAAGAGATGCGGTGTTTGACCAGTTCTGGTCGATGTACGAGATCATGGGTGTGAGTCTGGTGGATATGGCGATGTGGCAGTGGATCTACGCCCATCCGGAAGCGACGCCGAAGGAGTTATGCGAAGCGACGATGCAGATTGCGAAGGACGTGTGGAATGCGTATTACGAGCCGGTGTTGGGTGAACATGACTGTATCCTGTTAGGCGTGTACAGCCATATGGTGAATGCGCCGATGTATCTGCCGAACTATCCGTTGGGCCATATCGTGCAGTATCAATTGGAGGAACACTTAGCGCAATACAAGACGCAGCGGGAGTTTGCGCAGGAGTATATGCGGATCTATCGGTTAGGCCGTTTGACACCGAAACACTGGATGATTCAGGCGGTAGGCACGCCTCCGTCGATTGAACCGATTCTTCGTGCGGTAGCGCGTGCATGCAAAGATTTTTGAAAAAAAATTCAAATATATTTGCATATGTGAAAAAAAAGCAGTAATTTTGCACGCTAATTCGGGGCTATTTGGTTTTGACAGCAGGTAGAATGGTTGTGTAAGCACGCAGAGCAATGAGGCAATGCTCTTTAATCTCGCTTCAAACTATAACTGGCGAAAGAACTTATGCTCTCGCTGCTTGATCGAAGTATAGTAGATCGGCGTATTTGGGCACCAGGTGCCTGAACGGGACGTCACTCCAAGCCGAGTCTGTGGGCTGAAAGGATATAGTGGCGCAGGAATACACAGAATAGGTAGCTTAGGCTGCGATAGGTTACCGAAGATTTAGCAGATAAGCCGGAGGTTGGTGGCTTGGGTCTTGCCGCCGGACGAAAATCGAGGCCAAGATAAGCGTGTAGAAAGCATAAGTATTCCTTGTTTGGACACGGGTTCGAATCCCGTTAGCTCCACTTAAGCAAGGGGCACTAGCTCATCTGGTAGAGCGTAACGTTCGCAATGTTAAGGTAAGGGGTTCGAGTCCCCTGTGCTCCACAAAAAACAACAGAGTTATGGCAATAGAAATCCGTGCTATTCGCACCAAGAAAGAGATTAAGCGCTTTATTGAGTTTGCGAATGATTTATACAAGGACTGTCCGTATTACTGTCCTCCGTTGATGTTCGACGAGATCAACTGCTTCAATGTGGAGAAAAACCCGGCATTGGAGGTGAGTGATTATCAGTTATGGATGGCGTACCGTGACGGTAAGCCGGTAGGCCGTATAGCAGGTATCATCAACCATCGTGCGAACGAGAAATGGAACGTGAAGCATGTTCGTTTCGGTTGGTTCGATTTTATCGATGATATGGAGGTGAGCAAAGCGCTGCTGGATACGGTTGCTGCCTGGGGTAAGGAGCGCGGTATGACGGGTTTGAACGGTCCGGTAGGATTTACGGATTTTGACCATGAGGGTTTGTTGTTAGAGGGTTATGAGTACCTGGCGCCGATGGCATCGCTGTATAACTATCCGTATTACGTGAAGCATGTGGATGCCTACGGATTGGTGAAGGAGGCGGATTGGATTGAGATACAGGTGTACCCGCCGTATGAGATTCCGGAGCGTTTGAACCGCATAGCGGAGTTGGTAAAACAGCGTTCGCATATTCGTGTGGACAAAGTGAAGAACGCACGGGAGTTGGAGCGGAAGTACGGTATCCAGTACATGGATGTGATCGACGAGGCGTACCAGAAACTGTATAACTTCCAGCCGATGACGGAGAAGCAGAAGAACTACTACAAAAAGATGTACTTCCCGATGCTGAACTTCGATTTCGTGACGGTGATCGTGAACGAGAAAGACGAGGTGATTGCAGCCGGAGTCGGTATGCCGGATATCTCGGAAGCGTTGCGTAAGTGCGGCGGAAAGCTGTTCCCGTTCGGATGGTATCATATCCTGAAGGCCTTGAAAGCGAAGAAGATAGAAGCGTTTAACATGCTGCTGATTGCCGTACGGCCGGATTATCAGGACAAGGGTGTGACGGCATTGTTCTTCCAGGATTGGATTCCGTACATTGCTAAGTACCAGATCAAGCGCATGGAGACGACGTCGATCTTGGAGACCAACACGAAGAACATCGCCAACTTCACGCAGTTCGACCATAAGCAGCATAAGCGTCGTCGTGCGTATATCAAGGAGATTTAACTGTGAAAGCCGTTAGTCCCAAAACACATAATGCGGCGTTGAAGCAGTTGAATGCGTATCTCAGGGCGCACGAGATGCGACCGTCCAAGGTGCGCGACATGGTACTGGCGCAGATATGCAATTTACCGCAACCGTTTACGGCAGAACAGTTAGTGACGGCTTGTCGGGAGGAGCGAATATCGGTAGGAACGGTATATAATGCGTTGAACCTGTTTGTTTTGGCACAGATTTTGCAGTTGCATGACAGACAGCGTGGCCGAATGGCATCGGAATATGAGTTGATTGTAGGATCGGCGATGCGCATGCAGGTGGTATGTACCAAATGCGGTCGAGTGACTGAGATGCATGACAAGGCCATTGAACGACTGATAAAAGAACGAAAATATGCGAATTTTAACTTGCAGCATGTATCCTTGTTTGTGTACGGAGAATGCAAGTTATGCCGCAAGCAAAAAAATAAAGACGAAGCATGATTAATTTAGCGAATATATTGCTTTACGCAAGCGCAGAACAGCCGGTAGAAACCCGTTCGTGGTGGGATGACCCGACGGTGATCTATTTCGCGATCTTCATCGGTATCGCTATCGCCAGTTGGGCGGTGTCCTATTCTCTGAAGCGCAAGTTTGCGAAATACTCGGAGGAGCCGATCCGGTATACCGGTAAAGAGGTTGCGGAGAAGATGTTACACGAGCATGGTATTGATGACGTAAAGGTGACCTGTATTGCCGGTCAGTTAACGGACCACTATAATCCGCTTACGAAGACTGTCAATTTGTCAGAAGACGTATATAACAAAGCGACTGTGGCAGCGGCAGCTGTGGCTGCGCATGAGTGCGGACATGCCGTGCAGCACCAGCAGGCATATGCACCGCTAAAGATGCGTTCGGCATTGGTGCCGGTGGTATCGTTTAGCAGCAGTATTGTGACCTGGGTGATCTTAGCCGGTTTGCTGATGGTGAATCAGTTAGGCACGACGCTTCTGCTGGTGGGTATCTGTTTGTATGGAGCGATCACGTTGTTTACGTTCATTACCCTGCCGGTGGAGATCAACGCCAGCCAGCGTGCGGTAAATTGGCTGGAGGAGTCCGGCGTAGTGGACAGAGAGAAGAAAGAGATGGCCGTGTCGGCCTTGCGTTCAGCGGCTTACACGTATGTGATTGCAGCGCTGAGTGCATTGGCCACCCTGCTGTATTATATTATGATTTTTATGCGCAGACGTGAGTGATCTTGCGTGCGCATCCGGCCCCGTAGCTCAATTGAATAGAGTGTCAGATTCCGGTTCTGAAGGTTCTGGGTTTGAGCCCCAGCGGGGTCACGAAAATGAGCAGCTTAACGGCTGCTCATTTTTATATCTACGATGATGGGATCGTGGTCGGCATAGCGGTGCATAGACTTATCTTTCATTTTGAATGCGCCGTGCTGGTAGTACCAATCGGCATTGATGTGCCAGGGTCGTACGCGGATGATTTGGGTTGCCATTGATGGGGAGGCAAAACAGCGGTCAAGGTAACCGGCTTCTCCTTTGAAAGAGTAGGAGTAATCCTTGCTATGACCGAGTGGCAGCATGTCGGCATATCCGGAACGTACGATGGTTTGGATCGGTTGCTCCTGCGTGTAGCAGTTATAATCGCCAAGCAGTAGGACGTCTTCATCTCCGAAGGTCTCTACGGCTTTGGGTAAGAGGACGAGCAGGGAGTCGGTGTTCTGCATGCGCTTGAGGTTGGTGTCATACTGGGTGCGGCCGGGCCGTTTGGACTTGAAATGGTTGAGGCCGATGATGAGCCGTTGGCCGGTAGCAATCTCTTCAAACCCGACTGCGAACATACGGGCGTGGTAATGACTGGCAGTGTCGCGGTAGGCAGATATGGGTTCGGCGTACGGGCGTACGCGTGTGGAGTCATAGAGGAAACATCCGCCGATACGGTCGATGTTCTCCATCGGCATGGCGATGAAGGCATAGTGGTGTCCGCCTTTGTTCAGTGCGTTGATCAGTAACTGCGGTGCTTTGTTTCCCACCTGCATCTCACAGCAAGCGATGATGTCGGCATGCATGGCGCGCAAAGCGCGGCATAACTTACGGGTCTTGAGATTCAACTGCGCCGGCGTGGTGCGTTTATGGGCATAACCGCCTAAGTCTGCGAAGTAGTTTTCTATGTTCGCTCCCACGATGCGCAAATGACCTTTTTGCGGTTTCGGTAACCGGTCTTGGGCCATATGGCGTGTGCGGATAGAACGGCCGGTGAGCAGTTGCCTTTCTCCTGTGACGCGTGCTTTGAGACCGCGAACGATATCGCCTGTGCGCACCTTATAGTATTGATTGCGGCAATGCAGGCATACCGATGCTTGTCGGTTATGTTCCACCAGGGAGTAGTACATCGTGCTGTCTCCATCCGCCAGGCCGACGGCGCGTTCGTCGGGACAGAAGAGCCGTTCCGGCGCCAGGACCAGACTGTCATAAAAACTGCCGCATACGAGGAGTGGGGTAGTGATGACCACGGTGCGGTTCTCATACTTGGTCCAATCGGACTGTAACTGTGCTAACGAAACACGCTCCACCGCCGAAACGGAGAGCGTGCTAAAGAGCAGAAAAAAGATATACACTGCTTTTCTCATAGTGTTGCGGAGGATGGGATCGAACCACCGACCTTCAGGTTATGAGCCTGACGAGCTACCACTGCTCTACTCCGCGATATACACCATTTTTTCAAATGGGACTGCAAAATTACTGCTTTTTTATGACATATGCAAATTTTTGGGCAAAAAAAATCAAAATTATTGTATTTTAGGGTGATTTTAGCGTTATTTGGCGAAAAAAATCAAAAAAATTTGTGCAACTGAAAAAAAAATTGTAACTTTGCGCCCTAATTTATTGCGTGTATATATGAGGTGCCTGCGCGTATATGTAATGATAGGAATGCTGTGGATGGCGATGACCATGACAGCAAAGATCGATCCGGCTTGGACGTATGATGAGATTTACCATACGAATACAGCAGCTTCGTATCCGTTGATGACGGACGTAGAGAAAGAGGTAGTGCTGTATTATAACTTAGCGCGGCTGTATCCGCAGAAGTTTGCGCAGGTGGAGTTGTCAAAGGAGAAGAAGACGCCTTTTGTGGAGTCTTTGATCAATGAATTGAATGCGATGAAACCGCTTCCTGCTTTTCTGATCGACGATGAGTTGACGGAGTTTGCGCAGTGCTGGGCAACGGTGAGCGGTCAGCGCGGTATCACTTCGCACACCCGTGTGGATTGTCCGGACGGTAATTTTGCAGAGAACTTGAGTTTTGGTGTTGCTACGGGTAGAGATATTGTGATCGACCTGTTGGTGGACGAAGACGATACGAATATGGGTTCGCATCTGGGTCACCGTCGTAACGGTTTGGATAAGGATTATCGCAGTATAGGAGTAGGGTGCTACACGCATACGAAATACCGGTACTGCAGTGTACAGGATTTCAATATCAACGAGGGTTCGTTCTATCCGATGGATGATGTGGTGGACGATGCCGGTATGACAGATCCGGTGTATAAGCCTGTGTCCAATCCCGTGTCTAATCAGGTTTCTAAACCGGTATATAAGACGGTAGGTGAACCGACGGAGGTGGTCGTTGTGAAGAAGACGACGGAGACGGTGACGGAGAAGAAGCATGTGCAGGAACAACCGGTACAGAAACCGGCGGAGACGGTGACGCAGCAGAAGCAGGAATCGCGTGCGAGCAAGTGGTTAACGCCGTTCTTTGATCATTCCGGTCGTCATTCGTTAAGTGTGCTGAGTGTGGGATATACGTATTCGTTTATGGACGGTTATCATCTGGTGAATGCGGCCTTGTTGGATTTCCGTACGACTTTGTTTGGTATGTCGCTGCTGAACGTAGAGATGTCGGTCAGTCCGTTTACGAAACGCTTTGCTTATAAACCGCAGGTGCGTTTGTACCTGCCGATCATCAAGAATCTGAGTTTAGTGCCGTACGGCGGTGCCGAGATCGATGCATCCCGTTTAGGATGGTATATCGACAAGAACTACCAGTACGATGCAGATAGTCAGTTTTATATCAATGCGATAGGTGGTTTGGCATTGCATCTGACCGCTGCTCGTCATGTGCCGATGGAAGTGAAGATGGAATACCGTCGTCCGGTGTATACGCGTTCTGCAGGAACGTACACGTCTGCCGGTTTCTATATCGGCGCACAGATTTATTTTACCCAACCGTATAAGTACAAGACCAAATGAGAAGATGGTTTGCTTACATAGTGCTGTTGATGGCATCGTTTACGACGATGCATGCTGTGGTGTTGACAAGCAATGACCCCTATTGGATTGGCAATGATGCGACCTACGGAACGACAGAAGATACCGATTTCTGGTTGACGTTTATGCGCAACGGAGGAAACTTCTCTCCGGAAACGTCTCCGAATATCATTTTCGAATTGAAGATCGCCGTTTCAGCACGTCAGGCTACGACTGTTCATTTTGCCATCGGTAATACGGATGTTCATACGCACGCTCTTCAGGCCGGTGAGACCTACGTCTATGACGTGAGTGACCAGTATGCTCAGATTTACCTGATGGAGAGCGAGATGGATGGTGTGTACAAAGGTGTCCACGTCTATACGGAAGAAGATGGTCATGCGTTCAGTTGCTTCAACTACAGCCGTTTCGGTGAAGCGGGTGTTTCCTCCCGTGACGCATCGCTGATTATCCCGACCAAGTATATGGGTAAGGAGTATTATGTGCAGACATACTATGAGGATGCTTACTCGTCGGAGTTTGCCGTAGTTGCCACGGAAGATAATACGGAGGTGTTCATCACTCCGAGTTATCAGACCTTAGGAGGCCATGCAGCGAATCAGCAGATTCCTGTAACTTTGGAGAAAGCCGGTGATGCTTATCTGGTGGCATCGGCGCTGCACCAAGGAAACAATATCAAAGTGGATTTGTCCGGTAGTAAGATCTGTGCCGATAAGCCGGTAGCGGTTTTTAACGGAAACCAAGAGACGAGTATTCCGTTCCATGAGTCCAACTCCGTGGACTATCTGGGAGAACAGATCTTACCTATTACACAGTGGGGTAAGGACTTTTATTTAGCGAAACTCGGTAGTACCAAGTTGAATTATACCATTCTGACAGCAGCGTATAATGACACGCATGTGGAGATTGAGTATTATATGCCGGGAGTAGGAACCGGAGTGCGTAAAGACACCCTACATGCAGGAGAAAGTACAGAGCCGTTAGCTATGCTGGAGTCTGACGGTATCGAGCAGATGGTGATTCACAGCGATCTGCCGATCATGTGCTATTACTACACGACCAGTGGTGGACAAAACCGGGAGAATATCGGTACTCCTTTCAGTCCGAATTATATCAACTACGGTGATCCGGCCAATGCCTTGATGCCGTCTTGGGCACACCGGGCACGGTCGATGAATTTCTTTACCCACGACATGGATCCGTATGTAGCGCCCGGAAAGCAGGAACCGCCTAAGAAATATCTGGTTTACCTGGTTACATCCAAAGCGAACAAAGGCAATATTTCTGTGGATGGAGTAACCATTCCTGCCGCTGACTATACGGATTTTCAGAATGATCCGTCCATGAGTTATGTCTCGTATCTGATGCCGTCACCGCTGGCTACGGATTATCATACGGTGGAGTCTTCCGGAGAAGGATTTGCCGGTATGGTGTATGCTGTGACGGATGCACAGGGTTATTTCTACACCTTGGGTTATACGCCGGATCCGTTCCGGGATTCGTTGTTTGTGACGAACTCAGAGCATATCATGTCTCCGGATTCGTATGACCTGCCGCGTATTAGCCAAGGCTGGTACCAACGGCAGTGGGATGAGTGGATGCCGAGTCATGAGCGTCTGGATACGGCTATTGTCTGCGACGGAACAGAAGTGAAATGGATGGTGCAGACGCCGATTGTGAAGAATGCGGAACCGGTGGATTGGTACATCTATGATGTAACAGGTACGGAACCGACGATCTTCAAACCATATGAGAATCCGGAGGAAACGCATATGGGTGCTAATCACGATGGTGCTACGGAGTCAGATTGGTTGTATCACTGGTCGCATGTGTTCAATTTGCCAGACGAGTCAGACTTGGAGCCGGAGATGCGTACGCCGTTTATGGATTATGAGATACATGCGGTGCTGCACAAACAGCATGAGATTTGTGAGTTGCCTGATGAAATGGATACGATCCGTACCGTGGTACGCGTGACACGTGTTTATCACGATACGATTTTCAAGAACATCTGTATGGGTGACACGCTGCCTTTCTTCTTTGACAGCCTGCCGAATCAGGGCAATCTGAATATCAGAGGCACACATGCCGATTCGACGTTGTTTATTGCGGATAAGACGGATGGCGAGAGTTCCGATGAATGGACATGGAAGGCACGACCGGGAGAGAATATCTACCATCGTGATTATCAGACACGGTACGGTTGTGACTCCTCGTTCACGCTCTTCCTCTTTGTCTGCGACACTTTCCGTATTATCGATACGGTACACTTGTGCGTGAATGAGAAAGTGTCCTATTCTGCCGGAGCATCTTTCCAGACGACGTACAAGGGAATCGAGGCAACAGGAGATGGTAAGTTGGTAACGCAAGACACGGTGGATGTGATAGAGACCAAGACCCGTTTCTGTCCGTGTCAGTTAGATCCCCGTTATCCGCCGTTTGAAGGTTGCGACTCGTTGTTTGAACTTCATATTTTCCTGCATCAGATCTACCGCGACACGCTGGTGGACACGATGTGTTACAATCGTAATCCGGATTCGATGTATATCTGGCCGATTCAGAATAACACGCAGCAGAAGTTGATTACCATGAATACTCCCGGAATGGAGTATGATTCCGGTTTGCAGGCATGGATCGGTTATTTCTCCGACACGCTACGAACGACTTCCTGTCCGGAGTGTAACAACGGTAACGGATGCGACTCGATACAAGTGCTCAAACTAATCATTCCGAATGCGTATTATTTTGAAGAGGAAGCAGAGTTGTGCGCTTGGACGTTTGACCCGGTGGCACGGGTTAAGACACCTAATGTTTATAAGTGGGAGCACCACCGGAATGGTGCCAGCTACGTGGAACTGCCGGATGCCGGTGAATACTACGACTCTTTACAGACGCGGTATGGTTGTGACTCGATTTACCATCTGACGCTCATTTACCATGAGCCGCTTTTTGAGACTACACGCACCACGATACCGAATAACCAGACCTATACTTGGCGTGGTACGACCTATGGTCCGTATCTGGATATAGAAAATGACACGGTCTTCTATTACTACGATATTCGGACCGACAGTCACGGATGCCAGGAAGTGTATGAATTGGAGTTGCATATTGCCAATACCTATCTGTTTAGGGAGACGAAAGACATCTGCGATAACGATTCGGCTCATTGGCGCGGCAGAGTGATCGTTGGTAGGAAATGGAACGGTACCGATCCGTTTGACGTCCGGTTAGGCACTCAGCGCACGACGGATATCTTTGACAGTCTGTTGACGATCGAGTTACCGCAACGCGACTCCGTCTATATGTTAGCGATTACCCAGTATCCGACGTATAACAAGACCTTGGCAAGGCGGTCATTCTGCCAGACGGAGACGGGTTTCCAATGGACACGGCAGGATAACGGACAGTTGATTCAAGACATCGTTTTCCCTGTGAAAGATCATTACCCGTTTGATACCGTTTATGAGGCTACGTTGAGTACTATGGCCGGTTTGGCCTGCGACAGTGTGCTTCGTTTGCCGATCACTATTCATCCGACGTATGATACGCTGGTGGTGGATTCGGCTTGTGAAGAAGATATGCCGTATCTGTGGGTGCTGCAGGATAAGGATGGTGATCATAGTAAGTCGATCAGCTTACCGCTCGATAAGAAAGGCACAGTATGGCATTACACGGCGCAGGAGACCTTGTCTTCCGTTGCCGGTTGCGACAGTGTGGTACGGTTGGATTTGAAAGTCAAACCGACAATGGACACCACTATTGTGCGTACGGTATGTTATGAAGAGTTACCGGTGATCTTCGGTAGCGGCAAGGAAGCGCATGCGGCAGGAACGTACCGGGATACGATGACGTCTGTGCGTTACGGTTGCGATAGTCTGATTACCTTGGTGCTCTCTGTGCATGATGAGATACGGGACACGCTGCATGTCTATCGGTGCGATAACGGTCCGGCCTATTCGTATACAGCGGAGGATGCACCGAATCTGCAAAACTTGACCGAAGCCGGGTTGTATGAGCAGATCTTCATTACGACGGAAGGATGCAAGCGGTACTTATACGTGGACTTGAGTGTTCGTATGCATACGTTGAATGACACGACGATCTATGTTTGTGCCGGTGATGCGTATCTTGATCCGGATACGCATGAGTCGCATGACCACGATACCACGTACGTTAAGACGCTGATTAACGCGGCACTCTGCGACAGTATCGTGACGACGCATGTGCTCCGTTGCGACACGTTTAACATCCCGGCGGAGGATCATATTATCTGTGAGACGGAGACTGACTGGTCCTGGCATGTGTCGGATACGTATGGCAGTTATACAGTGAACGTGCCAATACGGGATCTGCAACAAGTACCGTTAGACACGATGCTGACAGACACGCTGCATACTGCTTGTCCGGCACGATGCGATAGTATTGTGCACCGTCATTTGGTGGTTAAACCGATTCTGCGACAGACAAAGCAGATCAACCTCTGTCCGGAGATGACGCCTTACACCTATGGGGTACATGGCAAGACGGCTTCAGAGACGGGAATTTATAAGGACACTACGACCAGCGTGCAGTACGGTTGCGACAGTATCACAACGTACGATATCTTCGTGAGCGAAGAGATCCGTACCGTGATTGACACCTTTGTCTGCGACAACGAACGGCCGTATAACCACCCGACGGAGAACAACCACTTCATGGGCCTGACGGAAACGGGTGTTTACTATGATACCATTCGTCACAGCGGTATCTGCGACAGTATATTGGAATTGCATCTTGAAGTAAGGTATCACACGCTCAATGACACGACAATCTATATCTGTGCCGGCGATGCATATGCCGATCCGGATACGCATGAGTCGCATGACCACGATACTACGTACGTCAAGACGCTAACGAATGCCGCACTCTGTGACAGTATCGTGACGACGCATGTGCTCCGTTGTGACACGTTTAACATTCCGGCGGTGGAGGAAGTGAAATGCGAGACGGATCCGGATTGGTCATGGCATATATCCGATACGTACGGCAGTTATACTGTAGATGTGCCGATACGGGATCTGCATCAAGTGCCGTTAGATACGATGCTGACGTACACCTTACATACGGCCTGTCCGGCACGATGCGACAGTGTAGTTCATCAGCATCTGGTGATCAAGTCTGTCTTACGCAAAACCTTGACACTCAATCTTTGTCCTGAGATGACGCCGTATTCATATGGTGTACATGGCAAGACTGCTTCGGAGACTGGCATCTATAATGACACCACAACCAGCGTGCAGTACGGTTGCGACAGTATCACGACGTACGATATCTTCGTGAGCGAAGAGATTCGTACTGTAATCGATACATTTGTCTGCGACAACGAACGGCCGTATAATCACCCGACGGAAAACAACCATTTCATGGGTCTAACGGAAACGGGTATTTACTATGACACGATTCGTCATGCAGGAGTCTGCGACAGTATCTTGGAACTGCATCTGGAGGTGCGGTATCACACGCTCAATGACACGACAATCTATATCTGTGCCGGTGATGCCTATGCCGATCCGGATACGCATGAGTCGCATGACCACGATACGACGTACGTTAAGACGCTAACGAATGCTGTACTCTGCGACAGTATCGTGACGACGCATGTGATCCGTTGCGACACGTTTAACATCCCGGCGGAGGAGTATATCATCTGCGAAACGGAGACCGACTGGTCATGGCATATATCGGATACGTATGGCAGTTATACAGTGAACGTGCCAATACGGGATCTGCAACAAGTACCGTTAGACACGATGCTGACAGACACGCTGCACACGGCTTGTCCGGCACGATGCGATAGTATTGTACATAGGCATCTGGTAGTTAAACCGATTCTCAGGCAGACTATTCATCCGGTTGTTTGTCCGGAATCGCTGCCGTACAAATCCAATCCGAATGGCAAGGAGGCTTATACTTCCGGCATCTACAACGATACGCTGACGAGTCTTCTGTACGGTTGCGACAGTGTGCTGACGGTGGATCTGACGGTGCTGGAGAAACTGATCACACCGCTCTTTGTAGAGCGATGCGATAATGAGTTGCCTTATAACCACCCGACGGAGAACATTCGTTTGGTCAATTTGACGGAGACGGGTATCTATTATGACACTATCATCTCCCATCTGTCCGGTTGCGACAGTATTTTGGAACTGCATTTCCAAGTTTGGCCGACCTATGAGCATGACCAGTATGAGTATATCTGCGACAATGAGTTTTTTGACTTCCACGGACATGTTTTTGAACATATGACCGCACAAGATGTGCCTTATCGCTTTGACTCCATCCTGCCGACGATACATGGTTGCGACAGTCTGATTCATCTCTATCTGACCGTCTATCCGACGTATTCGTATCTGCAAGATACGCTGGTATGTCAGGATACAGTGAACGTAGCATGGACCTGGACGGATGAGTTTGGCGGTGTGCATGACTTGGATATCTCGATTGCTGAGGCGGGTGATTATATCTTTGGTGACACGTTACCAACTATCCACGGTTGCGATTCCGTCTTCGGTATCCGCATCCATGTGTCCCCGATCTACCGGTTTGACTCCACTTATGTCATCTGTGAAGATGAACGGGTGACGTGGCAAGGCCGTGGGTACTCGGGTGACAAGTACGGTTGGGGCTTTGAACGACTGAACGGTGACAGGTACGATACGCACCGTGACTCCGTTTATTATCATTATGTATTGGGAGACTCGATCTTAACACCGGGTATTTATTATGACACAGCGCATTACACGACGGTAGAAGGGTGTGACAGTATTTTCTACATGCAACTGACTGTTCATCCGGCAGGTCATTATCTGCAGGAAGAACTGGCGTGTGACAACGATAAGTTCCATGTTTTCTACTCCAGCGACGCTTATGGAGAGCATACGGATACAGTCTTCTTTGACCGCACCACCCGTATGATTAATGAGACGCAGCGGGATACGATGTTCTTTGAGGTAGAACGCCGTCTGACGGCTGTGAATGGAGGTTGCGACAGCACGATCCATTTCCACCTCACGGTTCACCCGTCCTATGAGTTTGTTACTCGAGCCAAAGTCTGCTGGGAAGATACCTACGAATGGAGAGGAAACAGCTATTTCTCTGCCGGTGTCTATTATGATTCTATTGCCGGCGGTACCGACTATTGGGGGTGTGACTCCGTCTATGTGCTGGAGTTATACAAAAAACCCGTTTCTCTGGTACCGATTTATGACACGATATGCGACGATGTTACTTACCAGCATGTGGACACGATGTGGTACACCAATGGTACGCATACGTATGTGGAGACGATGGTGTGGAAACCCGGTATGACTATTCCGCAGTCGTACACGGATGTGATCTTCAAAGGAGCTGACGGTTGCGACAGTATCATCTATCGTTATTTCTTGACGATTAACCCGACGTACGTAGTGCATGACACGGCGACGCTCTGTTCCAACAATACGTATACTTCCGGAGAGCATACCTTCTCCGGTCATGAGGTGGAGTTTGATACCGACCGCTATATCTTGCCGTTCGACACGCTCATAACTGATGTCTATCAGTCTATTCACGGATGTGATTCTATTTATCACCTCCATGCGACGATGTATCCGGCATACCGGCATATAGACACGCTTGTGGTCTGTGATGACGGAGAGGTAACATGGAGAGACCATACGTTGCGAGGCAGTATGTTCGGCGACGTGCTTGGTGACGGTTATCCGGCAGGAGAACATATCGTTCGTGATTCGTTCCAGACAGTGCTTGACTGCGACTCGATATACGAACTGCATCTGATGGTACAACCGACGTATCTGTTTGTGGACAGTCTCACCAAGTGCGCAGATGACACTTTGACCTGGCGGTCGTTCAATCTGGATCATCTGCCGGCAGGAGACCATTTCATCCCGGATAGTCTGACAACGATTGGCTTTGGTTGTGACTCGGTTTACCATCTCTATATCACCGTGCTGGATACAACGTACGAGGTGCGTCATGACACCGTCTGCCGCTCAGAGGTATATGACTTGCACGGCGTCGAGATCTCCGAACCGGGATATTATAAAGATACGACGCTGAACGAGAGGGGTTGTAACCATTTCACTTACCTCTATCTGGAAGTAATTGAACCAACCATTCCGACGGCTTGGGCGGATTCGATCTGTGCGGATGATAATGCGTATGAGCTCTATTGTACGTACACCGGTCGTGATCCTATCGGGTTCTCCTTGTACTACTCCAACGAAGCGCATTTCTACGGCTTTGAGGATATTGTGGATAGTACCATCTATGATGTAAGGGAACTCTATCCGTTGACGCTGCCGATGCCGCGTGTGGATGAGGATAGGAAGAACTATCCCAAACCGGATTTCTATGATATCCGTCTGGTGCTGGATAATGGTATATGTACCAATCCGGACCTATGTGCCACAGACACGGCGATCGTGCTCAGTTATCCATCCTGGATCACCCGTCAGCGTTTTGGTGACGTCATCGCATTGTATAACGAAGATTATAACGGTGGGTATCAATGGGATCATTACCAGTGGTATCACAACGGTGAGGAGTTGATCGGTGAGACGCATGAGTACCTCTATGTGCCTACCGGTTTGATTGTGGGTGACCGCTACCACGTACGGTTGACACGTACCGGGGAGACACAGGATTTCCAGACTTGTCCTATTACCATTATTGCTGATCCGGTGTATGATGATTTTGCGCCTACCATGGGTTATCTATCTGTCGTGCCTACCTGTATCGATGTGGATTATCCTCATGCGTATATCTTGTCTCGAAAAGACGGAACTTATCGTGTATCCGATCCGAATGGTCGTCTGGTGACTTCCGGTGAGTTCCATGCGGATGTTACTGAAGTCATCCTGCCTTCCGTGGACGGAATGTATATCTTCCAATTATGGTCTCCTCAGACTCCGGAAGAACCCTATCGTGCCATCAAAGTAATTGTAAGTGAATCATGTCCAAACTACGATATGCCATTCTAATAGTATTATGGATCGTTTGCGTGCATAACACGCAAGCGCAAAGGCGGTACATGCTTCAGGAACGCATGGAACACCAGATCTCCCTTTTGCAGGGTTTTAAGGGTCATGAACTGAGTAATGATCCGGATGTGTTCTGGGGACTGCATGCGAACCAGTACGTCGGTATCCATCATCTCTTCGGCTTTGATGTCGAAGGCTCATGGACATCGTTCGTCTCTCCGATGCCAAAGGTGAAGATCACCCCTGGCGGAGAAGCAATAGGCGGACATTTTGTATATGAACTGCAGTCCAGCGGTTTGTTGTTCCAAACGGGTATCGGAATCAACTACCAGAAGACCTGTAATGCCCTGCTGGACACAGCGATTTATCATGAGCATATGACCGACTTGTGGGATCCGATTGAACCGGCGGAATATACACTCAAGCATGCGTTCTACGAGCGACAGGATGTATCACGAAATCTGTATGTGCAGGTGCCTTTGTATATCGGTAATTATATCCTTGGACCTACCGGTGTAGGATATTGGCTTGTGGGTGTTAAGGCCAGTTATGCCTTTCGAGGATCCACTAAGCAGACCATGCTCGGTTCTACTACAGCCCTTTATGAACCTTACCTCGGCGTTTGGCATGAGATGGATAACCACGGTTACCGCAAGGATGTGCCGATCGAACGCAAAGGCGAGCGGCTGAAACTGCGTATGGATGTGTTGGCACACGGAGAGATCGGATATGAGTGGACAACCTACAATGGACCGCATAACTACCGTATTACACCGACTAATCGCACTGATATCCGTTTCCGTGTAGCTGCTTTCGTGGAGTTCGGTATGGTTAACATATCCCCACGCTCCAATAATGTTCTCTACGGTATCCCCGAAGAGACGATATATGACTTCCCTACCTATCGCATGGATCATGTATTCTCCACCGTTGATGCCAAACCCTATTGGCTGCGAAACCTCTATGCCGGTATCAAGTTAACGGTGCTGATCGGTAAACCGTGGAAGGATTTCTGTATCACGTGTAACCCGTGGAAACACTAAAAAATTTACGCATATGAAAAAGCACTTATTTGTAGTTGCAACATTCGTTGCCATGATCTTGACCGCTTGCGGTCCGAAAGAGAAATCGTTGGACCAACTGTCCAAACCGATGCAGAGTTTTCTCGCTGAAAATGAGAAACATAACATGAATGCTACGGCTCCTTTCACGCAATACATGGGTATGACTATCAAAGGACAGGATATCGAGTTCACTTTCCTTGTGGATGAGGAACAGATGAGTTATACTTTTGCTGAACTCAAAGAGATGGGGGAGTATGAGAAAATGGTGAATGCCGAACGTCAGGAGTTTCTGGATTTTGCAGTCCGTATTGCCCATTCGGATGAGATTCAGGCATTACAGGAAGACCCTTATCGCTTTGTCTTCACCTTCCAAGGTCAATTGTCTAATGAGAACCTTGTAGCAGATGTTACGGCAGAAGATATCCTTTTTACCTATAACAAGATGCGTGAGGAGATCTATTGTCCGGAAGATCGCGATGCTGATTCGTTCTTTGATGAATTAGCAGATTCTGAACGTTTTGTTCTCAATCTTGAGATTGAAACTCGTGCCGGTAATTGGGACGAAGTACGCCGTCTCATCGATGAAATCAAACAGAGTGACGCACAACTTACCTATTTTCAAGCCCAACGTGTCAGCCACGTAGAGGAACTATTAGACCAAGTTGAGATTGCACGCTGATAATGCGGAATCGGTTATGCACATACGGATTATGGTTCGTGGCGGTGGTGATGTTCGTGTCATGCAACGCCACGAAATTCGTGCCGGAAGGGCAGTATCTGCTCAACAAGGCACGAGTGAAATGTGTGGATGACAAGAACGTGTCCGGTATTGAGTTACGCAGTTACCTGCGGCAACGGCAGAACACCGAGATCTTCGGTTTCTGGAAATTACAGTTGGATGTGTATAACACCGCTCCGGCAGATACGACGACCAAGTCCAAGAAACGCTTGGCTGAAAATGCCCATAAGATGGGTGAAGCGCCCGTCATCTATGATGAGGACCTGACACGCGTCAGTATGCAGCAACTCAAGCAGCAGATGAATAACATGGGTTATTTCCAGGCCGAAGTGGACACGGTTAAGGAGATCAAAGGTCGTAAGATCAACCTCACCTATCTCGTTACCGCGCATGCACCGTATCATCTGTGGCATTACGAAGTGGACATCCCTTGGGAGGATGTGCGGAAGATTGCTGAAGACGGTCACTGCCAGATCCATGAGGGGGATCAGTTCTCCACGGCGGACCTGGATGCGGAACGGGAACGGATCTCTACCGTCATGCGTAACCGGGGTTATTTCCATTTCGAGAAATCGATGCTGGAGTTCACCGCTGACAGTGCTTTCAATACCAAGGAAGTGGATGTGAAGATCCACATGGCGAAGTACGTCGATTATCTCGATTCGGCGGCACTCAAACAGTTGCATACCCAGTACTCCATTCGGAACGTGGCGTTTCATCTGGATAAGAAACATTTCCTGCGGCAAGGACAACTCAAACGTGCCTGCCGTATTCAGGAAGGCAGCCGTTACGCCGACTGGCGCGTCGAACGCACCTATGCACGCATGAACGCGTTACCGCCGGTGAAATACGTCGATATCGCCTTTACGCCGGTGGCGGACTCGTTGCTGGACTGCGACATCACCATCTCCCGTGGTAAACTGAACTCTATCTCAGCGGAAGTGGAGGGTACGTATAGTGCCGGAGACTGGGGACTGGCGGCAGAGTTGAACTATTCCAACAAGAATATCTTCCGCGGTGCCGAAGTGCTGAACGTAGGTACACGTGCGTCGTACGAATGGCGTGCCAACGGTGGACGGGCGATAGAGGCACGTGCCGAGGCCGGTATCCTCTTTGCGTCGCAGGTGCGTGTCAACGTGGCGTATAACTACCAGCAGCGACCTGATGAATATACCCGTACCATCGCCAATGCCAGTCTCGGTTATGCCGTGCCGCGTAAACCCGGTTCGAGATGGACGCATGTGTTTAACTTAGTAGACTTCAATTATATCTACGTGCCGTGGATGTCCGATAAGTTCAGAAAGGAGTTTTTGGATAAGTCTTCGGTGCTGCTGTCCAGTTATGAGGACCATTTCATCATGGACTGGAGTTATTTCGGCTCTTATTCGACCTACAGCGCCCGTAATCCCAATAAGTCGTTTTTGCAGTTCGGCGTGCGTGTAGAGACCGCCGGTAATTTCCTTTACGGACTGGCCAAACTGACCAACTTCCCCACCGACGACTACGGCCATTACACGATGGGTAAGATCTCGTTTGCGCAGTATGCCAAAGGCGATATTAACTTCACCTACCACGGAATCATTGAACCGGAGCATCATCTGGTGGGACACATCGGTCTCGGTGTGGCGGTGCCGTACCTCAATGCCGACGTGCTGCCGTTTGAGAAACGCTATTTTGCCGGCGGATCGAACAGTATTCGTGGATGGCAGGCACGAACCTTGGGTCCGGGTGCCTTCCATTCCAATGAGACGGCGATGCTGTATGACCTGCAGGTGGGGGATATCAAGTTGGACCTCAACCTCGAATACCGCTACAAGGTGCTATCATTCCTGGAACTGGCGGCGTTCCTCGATGCGGGAAATATATGGACCATACGGGACTATGACAAACAGCCGGATGGCACTTTCCATTTCGATACGTTCTACAAGCAGATCGCCTGGAGTTACGGTATCGGTGTCCGTTTTGACCTGTCGTTGCTCATTTTCCGTATTGACTTCGGTGTCAAACTCCATGACCCGTCGCGTATTTGGGAGAACAAACAATGGCGTACCGTTCCCAACGGTTTGGGTTGGAAGGACGATATGACGCTGCATTTCGCAATAGGATATCCTTTCTGAGTATGCTGAAGGCGCAGATGATAAAAGGCCTGGTGGAAGCCGGTTGTGATGAGGCGGGAAGAGGACCGTTGGCAGGCAGTGTGTTTTGTGCGGCGGTGATACTGGATCCGGCGAGAGTGGAGCAGGTACCTGAGTTTGCATGGCTCAATGACTCCAAGCAGTTGACGGAGAAGCAACGGGAAGCCTTACGACCGGTCATTGAACGGGAAGCCGTCAGTTGGGCGGTGGTGGAAGTGAGTGCCCGGGAGATCGATGAACGAAATATCTTACAATGCTCTATCCTCGGGATGCAACGAGCATTGGATCAACTGACCGTTCGACCGCAACATATTTTGGTGGACGGAAATAAATGGAAACCCTACGTGCCGGAGGGGGAGTTATTGGAGATTCCGGCAGACACGGTGGTGCACGGTGATGCCACGTATATGTCGATAGCGGCGGCCAGTGTGCTAGCCAAAACCTATCGGGATGAATATATGCTGCGGCTGCACGCCGAATATCCGCAGTACGGTTGGGATACTAACAAAGGCTATCCGACGGCGGAACATTATGCGGCCTTGCGTCGGTACGGCGTTACCCCTTATCACCGGTTAACATTTAATCTGAAGTTAGATGAACAAACTATTCACCATACCGCTTAGCGGGTTATACAAAACAGGCGTTTACCTGCGCCATGTGCTGTATGACCAACACTTGCTCCTTTCCCATGCGGTGGAGGTGCCGACGATCTGTGTGGGTAACCTGGCTGTGGGAGGAACGGGAAAGACACCGATGACCGCGTATATCGTGCAGTTGCTGCTGGACAACGGTTACCACCCGGCGGTGCTCTCCCGGGGGTACAAACGCAAGACACGCGGTTTTGTGATGGCAGACAGTTACTCGACTGTGAACACTATCGGTGACGAGGCGATGCAGATGCATCGGGCGTTTCCGGATGTACCGGTGGCGGTGTGTGAGAACCGGGTGAGAGGTGTGAAGCAGTTGAAGCGGCAGTTCGATAACATTGATGTGATCGTGCTGGACGATGCCCTTCAGCACCGTGCTATTCGTTGTGGTTTTCATGTGCTGCTGACGCCGTATGACCGGCTCTATATCGACGATCATATGCTGCCTTGGGGACGACTGCGTGACCTGCCGTCGAGGGCACTCAAAGTGGAGACGGTGGTGGTGACCAAGTGTCCGGAAGGGATCCAGCCGATCGATATGCGGGTGGTGGATAACCGGTTGCATCTGCCTTCTTACCAGCAACTGCATTTTGCCGGAATAGCTTATGCGCCGATGGAGCAGGAAGGTGTACCCTTAGTGCTCTGCGGCATTGCGCATCCGGAATATATGATGGATCATGTGCGCCAACAGTACCCCAATGCGGAACTCATGGCCTATCCGGATCATCACCGGTATAATGCCAAGGATATCGACCGTATCCTGGAGGCGGCAAAGAATTTTGACTTTGTGCTTACTACCGAGAAAGACCTGCAACGGTTACGCACGACGGCATTGGTGGAACGACTGCAAGCGCAAGGAAAGCGCTTGATAGCACTACCGATACGCACCCGGTTCTATACGCCGCATGAGAATTTTGACCGGCAGATATTGACTTACGTACGAGAAAACAAAAAACGATAATATGCATTTTATTCAACTCATAAAACGATTCGTGCCGCCGTACAAGGGATACATGGCGTTGAATATCTTCTTTAATATTCTCTCCACCATTCTGTCCCTTTTCTCCTTCGCCGCTATCATTCCGGTGCTGCGGATCCTTTTTGGCCTTACCGCCAACGAGTCCATCTGGACCGAACTGAGTGAGGTAAGCGGTATACAGGAGACCTTGGCAGCTATTCGCGGAAACCTCTACTGCATCCTCAATAACCTCATCATCGTCGAAGGACCCGGGTATGTGCTGATGTGGTTAGGCATCTTCTTGGTCTTCATGACGGGACTGAAATGCCTCACCGCTTGGTTGGCCAATTACTTCATGGTGCCCATACGCACGGGTGTCTTACGGGATCTGAGGCAGCAGTTGTATAACAAAGTGCTCTCTTTACCGATGGGTTATTTCACTGAGGCACGTCGTGGCGATGTGATCTCAAGAATGACCAATGACGTGAATGAGGTGGAGGCATCCATCATGTCGGCACTTGATATTCTGTTCAAAAACCCCATCATGATCTTCTTCTACCTGTTGACGATGTTCATCATCTCCTGGCAGTTGACGCTTTTCGTGATGGCTTTATTGCCCATCGCTATCTTCTGCATCGGACGGATCGGTCGGTCGCTCAAACGGGCGTCCACCAAAGGACAGGAACAGAATGCCGAGATCCTTTCCTCTATCGATGAGACCTTGTTAGGTCTGCGCGTGGTGAAAGGTTTTAATGCACAGGACAAGCAACGGACACGGTTTACTAAACTGATCAATGCCACTCGGGCGACGTTTAACCGCATCAACCGCCGGTATTACCTTGCGCATCCTTTGTCAGAGTTCTTGGGCACCACGCTGATTGCCGTCATCCTGTGGTTTGGCGGAACACTCATCCTGCAGCATAACGCCACCATCGATGCGTCCACGTTCATCTATTACCTCGTCATCTTCTATTCGATCATCAACCCGGCCAAGGACCTGAGCAAAGCGTCTTACGGTATCCGGCGAGGAATGGCATCACTCGAACGTATCGATACCATCCTCAATACACAGTCGAACATCGAAGAACCGGCACAACCGCAACCGGTGAAGTTTGAGAAAGAGGTGGCTTTTGACCACGTGCATTTTGCCTACCAACAGGATAGAGAAGTACTGACGGATATTAATTTAGTGATCCCTAAAGGGCAGACAGTGGCATTGGTGGGTCAATCCGGTGGCGGTAAGACGACGCTCACCGATCTCGTGCCGCGGTTCTATGACCCGGTGAGCGGTAAGGTCACTATCGACGGTACGGATATCCGGCAGTTCAGCACCCATGATCTGCGGGAACAGATGGGTATCGTCAGTCAGGAACCGATCCTCTTTAACGACACCATCTATAACAATATTACTTTTGGTGTGGATACCACCCAACCGGCACCGAAGGGCATGACCTGGCAACAGGCAGTGGAACAAGCCGCCCGTATCGCCAATGCCACAGAGTTCATTGATCGTATGCCTGAGGGGTATCAGACCGTGATAGGTGACCGTGGATCCCGTCTGTCGGGAGGACAACGTCAACGACTCTCCATTGCTCGTGCGATCTTGAAGAACCCGCCGATCCTGATCCTGGATGAGGCGACTTCGGCTTTGGATAGTGAATCGGAGAAATTAGTGCAGGAAGCCTTGGAGCACTTGATGAAAGACCGTACGACGCTGGTGGTGGCCCATCGTCTTTCCACCATCAAACATGCGGATCTCATCTGCGTGGTTCACGAAGGACGCATCGTGGAACAGGGTACACATGACGAACTGTACGCCAAGAAAGGCTATTACACCAAACTGGTTGATATGCAACAATGAAAAAGCGTGTTTTACTCGGAATGTCCGGCGGAATTGACTCCACCGTCAGTGCCATGCTTCTTCTTGAGCAGGGCTATGAAGTGGTAGGTGTCACCTTCCGTACCTATGACTCGATGAAAGAGTCGTGCATCGCTAAGGAGAAAGGTTGTTGTACGATCGAATCCATCATGGAGGCAAAGCATAACGCCGAGAAGATGGGTTTTGAGCATCATATCGTGGACTTCCGGGAGACCTTCCATCGTAGTGTGATACAGAACTTCATTGACGAGTACATGGCCGGTCGGACACCCAACCCCTGCGTGCTGTGTAACAGTACCATCAAATGGGGCGAGATGTTACATTTAGCCGATGAGATGGGGTGCGACTATATTGCTACCGGTCATTACGCCCGCATCGCAGAACGTGACGGACATGTGTACTTGCGCATGGGGGCGGATACGAAGAAAGATCAGACCTATTTCCTGTGGATGCTGACCGAAGAGCAATTGAAACGGACGATCTTCCCCTTAGGTGAGTACACAAAGGATCAAGTGCGTGAGATTGCTCGGCAACATGGTTATGAGCAATTGGCGGTGAAGAAAGAGAGTCAGGAGATCTGTTTCATTCCCAACGATGACTACCGTGCCTTCCTGCGCACGCACGTGCCTGATTATAACGAACGCGTGCATGCGGGCGAATATGTCGATGCGCAAGGCAATGTACTGGGTATGCACGAAGGTTATGTCAACTACACCATCGGACAACGCAAAGGTTTAGGCATTGCGCTCGGTCATCCGGCCTATATCACGCATATCGATGCCGCCACGAATCGTATCACCTTAGGCACCAATGACGATATGTTGGCGACGGAATTAAAATTTATGTCGTCATTACGTCATGACGTCATGTCGTCATCTTCTTTAACCGCCAAAGTCCGTTACCGTTCGCAAGCCGTTCCCGTGAAAAAGATAGACGGGAATTGCATGGAATTTGCAACTCCCGTCTGGGGTATCACTCCCGGTCAGTCAGTAGTGATCTATTCGGATGATTTGGTTGTGGGCGGAGGAATAATCCTATAACCTCTCACCTATAACCTTTCACCTTTATTTACCGAAATAACGTTTGTACAGACCTTCAAAGCCTTTACCGTGGCGTGCTTCGTCGCGTGCCATCTCATGTACCGTGTCATGAATCGGATCGAGGTCGAGTTCTTTCGCACGTTTCGCGATCTTGAACTTATCTTCGCATGCACCTGCCTCAGCCATCATACGTTTCTCCAAGTTGGTCTTGGTGTCCCATACGATCTCACCGAGCAACTCTGCAAAACGGGAAGCATGATCCGCCTCTTCGAACGCATAACGACGGAAAGCCTCTGCTATCTCCGGATAACCTTCACGATCCGCTTGACGAGCCATAGCCAGGTATTGACCTACCTCAGAGCACTCACCCATGAAGTGAGCACGCAGACCTTCAGCAATAATCGGATCCTTCACGTCTTTTGCTACACCTAAGACATGCTCGCAAACGAAATTGAGTTTGTCGTCGGAAGCTACCTTCCACTCTACGATTTGTTTACATTGCGGACAACGCTCCGGAGCCTCTGCGCCTTCGTGTACATAACCGCAGATTGGGCAAATAAATTTCTTTGTCATTGTTGTAGTGATTTTAGGATTAATAAAAAGATTCAATTCACGATGCAAAGGTACATAAAAAAAATGACATACGCAAATATATGTCATTTTTTTTTGATTATTTTTTCTGATCCAGTATTTCTTGTGCTCTTTTTAGTGCTACATGAATGTTCGGACAGATATTCTTGGGATTCATCTGCTCCTCAATGCCACCTTTCACTAACTGTTTATGTACGTGTTCTTTGACACCGGACAGAATGATGGTCATTCCCTCTTTATGCGACCGCTGGATGAGCATACTCAGGTTATGCATCGCTGTCGAATCGACGAACGGCACCTTACGCATACGGATAATACGGATCGGGTACTTGTCTCCCGGCACATGCGTCATGATGTCATCGAAACGGTTGGCAATACCGAAGAAATACGGACCATCGATTTCATATACTTCGACTCCTTCCGGGATGGTCAAGTGCTCTAAGTTATACTGCACCTCGGTGTCCTCATTCGGGTCAATTTCCTTATGCAAGGTGCGAATATGGGTCTGCTCGTTGGTTCGCATAAGGAAGAGCACCATGGCTAACAGGATACCTACTTCGATCGCTACCGTCAGGTCAAAGATCACCGTCAGGAAGAACGTGATCAGCAGCACCCACAGGTCTCTGTTCGGATGCTTGATCAGTCCCCGAATGGTCTTCCAGCCCGACATCGAATACGCTACCATGATCAGTACCGCAGCAAGACATGCCATCGGGATCATGCTCACTAACGAACCTAAGAACAGCAGTACCAGCATCAGTACTATCGCATGGATGATACCGGCAACAGGGGTACGACCGCCGTTATTGATATTGGTCATTGTACGAGCGATGGCGCCGGTAGCAGGAATACCGCCAAAGAAAGGCACTGCCACGTTCGCTATACCCTGCGCAATAAGTTCGGTGTTGGAGTTATGCTTGTCACCGATCACACCGTCAGCCACGATGGCAGACAGTAAGGATTCGATAGCACCTAACATCGCAATCGTGAAGGCCGCAGGGAAGAGTTTCTGCACCATCGTAAAGAACGTCTCTCCTTCAGGAATGCTCATGTCCGGTAACGAAGGAGCCGGGATACCGTTCGGTAAAGCGAACTGGTCACCGATGGTGGTGATGCTTACTCCCCATGATTCCGGTGCATAGTCCTTAAGAAGCCAAACAGCTATCGTGGCAAACACAATGGCCGCCAGACTGCCCGGTACACGCTTGGTGAGTTTCGGCATGAAGATACAGATCAATAACGAGAACGCTCCGATACCTAATGCCCAACCATTCACATGGAAATGCTGGGCATAATAAGCCCATTTATCCACAAAGTTAGCCGGTATATTCTCCAGTCCCATCCCGAAGAAATCATTCATCTGGGTGGAGAAGATCGTTAAGGCGATACCCGCGGTAAAACCGACGATGACAGGGTAGGGAACGAACTTGATGACCGATCCTAAATGCGCCAGACCCATCAGGATCAGTAAGATACCAGCCATGATGGTAGCAATGGCCAGACCGGACACGCCAAACTGCTGAATAATGCCGTAGATGACGACGATGAAGGCTCCGGTTGGACCACCAATCTGCACTTTGCTGCCACCGAACACTGAGATCAACAGACCGGCGATGATGGCGGTGATCAGACCTTCCGTAGGACCTACACCCGATGAGATACCGAAGGCAATGGCCAGCGGTATAGCGACAATGCCCACGATCACGCCTGCCAAGGCATCTTGACCCAACTGACCAAGACTATAATGGCGAAGCGTGTGAAACAACTTCGGAGCAAAGACATCTTTAATGTTGTATTGCATAGAGATTTGTTTGTTATTCGTTTTTTCTCAAAAAAAGAGACCTTTCACGGTCTCTCTCTTATCTCTTTTGTTGCCTAACCAGGACTCGAACCCAGACAGACAGAACCAGAATCTGTAGTGCTACCATTACACCATTAGGCAAAAGCGGGTGCAAAAGTACTGCTTTTTTAATATTTTTGCAAAAAAATGCAGAAAAAAGTGCATTTTTGTACTTTTGACCCTATCTTTACGGCTTATTTGCCTCTTTCAAGCAACAAAGTGCGTGTCGGTTGGTCACAAACTTCACTCGGTCCGTAGTACTGAATCGGACCCGGATAGATGTAACTAGTGTTGGCATCTGCCCATTCGGCACGGTGATCTTGCAGGTATTTGAACGGAGCACCGTTGAGGTCCACCAATGCTTTCTGGATAACCGGTTTCATCTTACCGTTACGTTTCTCCATGTTCATCATCATCGTGATAGGTACACCACCGGCGATCCATGCCTCTGCAGGTTTGGTGAGGTTGCGAACGAGCGACATGTAACCGGTTTTACCGGCAGCGATGAGGTGGGTTGCGTTCACTCCGATCGAGTAGCAGTAGTCGGCATCGAAGTTAGACGGCATCGCACAACGGCCTTCGTAACCGAAGAAGTGGTTCAATGCAGCGAATTTACCTTTGTACTCGCCGTTTGCTTTGAGTACAGCCAGACGTTTCTGTACCATCTCGATGAGCAGTTTCTCGGTCTCGATCTGCGATACCATCACGTTTCCGTGCGGGTCGCGGTCGAGTGTGAGTTGTTTGGCAATACCCTTCGGCAGCGAACGGAACAGTTCGCAGGATGCCGGAGTCAATTTGCTCTTTACGTATTCGCGTTTAGCGTCGTCGCCATCCAAGCCGGTGAACTCCTCGTTGTTAGCGAGCATGTCGTTCAATTCCTGGATCAGTACACGCATTGCCGGAATGAACTCGATCAGACCTTCCGGAATAAGAATCGTACCGAAGTTCAGACCCGCATTCGCGCGAGCTACGATGACCTTAACGATGTCCTCTACGATCTCGTTCAGCGTCATCTTCTTCTCCTCAACCTCCTCCGAAATCAAGCAGATATTCGGTTGGCTCTGCAGAGCGCACTCGAGTGCGATATGCGAAGCCGAACGGCCCATGAGGCGGATGAAGTGCCAGTATTTCTTTGCGGAGTTGGCATCGCGCTGGATGTTACCGATGAGCTCGGCGTATGTCTTACAAGCGGTGTCGAAACCGAAAGAAGTCTCGATCATCTCATTCTTGAGGTCACCGTCAATGGTCTTTGGGCAACCGATGACTTGAATACCGCATTGTTTCTGCAGGTAATACTCCGCCAGTACGCAAGCGTTGGTGTTGGAGTCATCACCACCGATGATAACCACTGCCTTGATACCAAGCTGTTTGCAGATCTCGATACCGTTGTCGAACTGCCAGGTCTCCTCCAGTTTGGTACGACCGGAACCGATGATATCGAAACCACCGGTGTTACGGTACTCGTCGATGATCTCTGCTGTCAGTTCCTGGTACTTACCGTCGATCAGACCGGAAGGACCGCCTAAGAAACCGTACAGTTTGTTCTTCGGGTTGAGGGCTTTGAGTCCGTCAAAGAGACCGGAGATCACGTTGTGACCACCGGGGGCTTGACCACCCGAGAGGATAACACCTACGTTAAACGGTTCTGCACAAACATTCTTTCCCGTAGTGGGCTCCATCGTAATAATCGGCAGACCATAGGTATTTGGGAAGAGTTTTTGGATTTCTTCCTGATCTGCAACAGACTGTGTCTTCTCGCCTTCAACAAGGCGTACTGCGCCCTGTAATGCTACCGGCATCTTCGGCTGGTAAGCCTGGCGCGCAATTTGTAATGGACTTTTTTGCATAAGATTAATTATTTTGTTGGTTAATAAGTTTCAATAGTTGTTCTACGGCTTCTTCTTGCGGGATGTTTTTTAGCACACATTCCTTGCCGCGGTAAAGGGAGATGCGATCCCGACCGGCACCTACGTATCCGTAATCGGCATCGGCCATCTCACCGGGACCATTCACGATACATCCCATGACGGCGATCTTGAGACCGGTCAGATGAGCTGTAGCGGCTTTCACTTCTGCCACGGTTTTTTGTAAGTCGAACATCGTTCTTCCGCAACCCGGGCAGGAGATATACTCCGTTTTATATATACGCACGCGCGCGGCTTGCAGAATGTCTTTGCTTAAGAAATTCAACTTCGTCTCCGAGAAATTCGGGTTGATGAGCGTTAGTTCGGAAGCTTTGTAGTCCCAAAGGAGTCGTCCGCACTCTGCTGCAGCCTGCAGGCAGAATAGGTTCCAGTCCTCTTCCAAGGACGTGTAGCGGATCTCGGCATTGCCACCGATGTTATCCAGCACTTCCGCCGTCACCGAACCATCATAACGGATGGAGTCTTCGTCTGTGAAGTAGTCCACGAGGTCTTTGGCAACCGGGATTTCGTTCTCCGGCGCTTCGGAGAGGCTGACGCGGATGGTGTCTCCGATGCCATCTGCGAGCAGGGCACCTATTCCGACAGCTGATTTGATGCGTCCGTCTTCGCCTTCTCCGGCTTCGGTCACACCGAGGTGGAGCGGGAAAGCCATGTGCTCTTTATGCATGGTCTTCACGAGCAGACGGACCGTTTCCACCATCACACGGGTGTTGGAGGCTTTGACGGAGATGACAATATCATGGAAGTCATGATCAACCGCAATGCGGAGAAACTCCATGACAGACTCCACCATTCCTTCGGGGGTGTCACCGTATTTGTCCATCATCCGTTCGGATAACGAACCATGGTTGACTCCGATCCGGATAGCGGTCTCATGTTCGCGGCAGATATCGAGCAAATGCACAAAGCGTTCTTCGAGTTTAGAAGGATCTTTGCTGTAGTTACCCGGGTTGATACGCACGGCTTCCACTACCTGTGCAGCCGCGTCAGCCACTTCGGCATTGAAATGTACGTCGGCTACCAATGGCACGGCCGTCAGTACCTGCGCATGGATCTCACGCAGCGATTCTACCTCCCGGATACCCTGCGTGGTGAAACGTAATAACTCCGTTCCGGCTTCAATACAACGGCGTGCCTGATCTACCGAAGCATCGATATCGTTCGTGTCGGAGTTCGCCATTGTCTGAACCCGAATGGGGTAGTCGGAACCCAAAAAAATGTTCCCGACTTGCACATTTATGGTCTTTCTTCGCTTATTTTCTAATTTTATTTGCATAAAAATGCATTTTTTTACAAAATTATTTGCACAATTCAAAAAAATGTAGTACCTTTGCAGCCGCTTTTGAAAAAAAGCACTGAATCAGTAGCTCAGCAGGTAGAGCACATCCCTTTTAAGGATGGGGTCCTGGGTTCGAGCCCCAGCTGGTTCACAGAGAGGAGAGCACACGCTCTCCTCTTTCTGTTTTACACTACGATGTTCACAATACGTCCGGGTACTACGATGACGCGCTTGGGTTGACCTCCATTGAGGTACTTAGCGGTCTCTTCGGACGCCATCACTTGTTTCTCCACTTCCTCTTTCGGGGTGTCTTTGGGGCACTCGAAGGTGAAACGCACTTTGCCGTTGAACTGTACCGGGTACTTCTGGGTATCCTCCACGAGGTAGGCCTCGTTGCATTCCGGCCATGCCGCATTGACGACAAACGACTCGTTACCGCAGCGATGCCACATTTCTTCGGCGATGTGCGGTGCGTACGGTGCGAGAAGTACAGCAAACTGCTCCAAGATAGCGCGTTTGTTGCACTTGAGTGCGGAGAGTTCATTCTGCGCGATCATGAAGGCCGGGATGGAGGTGTTGAACGAGAAGTTCTCAATATCCCATGTGATCTTCTTGATCAGTTTATGCAGCGACTTCAGTTCCTCTTTTGTCGGCTCGTCGTTGGTGATCGTCTCGTACATATTCCACAGTTTCTTGAGGAAACGGTGTACTCCGTCGATACCGTTGGTATCCCAGGGTTTGGACATCTCCAACGGACCGAGGAACATCTCGTACAGACGAAGCGTGTCGGCACCGAATTTGGCAATCACATCATCGGGGTTAACCACGTTGAACATGGATTTACTCATCTTCTCTACCGCCCAACCGCAGATATACTGACCGTTGGAGAGGACGAACTCGGCGTTCTTGTATTCCGGCATCCAATGACGGAAGGCTTCGATGTCCAAGACGTCATTGGAAACGATGTTCACATTGACGTGAATCGGTTGCACTTTATCCTTGTATTCCGGTTGGTTGATCAGGTCATAACTGATATACAGGTTGCCCGTTGCACCTTCGCCGATATAGCGGTACACGAAGTTCGAGCGACCCTGGATCATTCCCTGGTTGATCAGTTTCTTGAACGGTTCATCTTCGCAGATATATCCGAGATCATAGAGGAACTTATTCCAGAAACGGGAGTAGATCAAGTGTCCCGTGGCATGTTCCGAACCACCTAAGTACAGATCTACCTGCCGCCAATATTCGTTGGCTTCTTTGCCTACCAGCGCTTCCTCGTTCGTGTTATCCATGTAACGGAGATAATACGCCGAACTACCGGCAAAACCGGGCATGGTGCAGAGCTCCAACGGATAACCGTTGTACTCCCAGTTCTTGGCATTGCCTAAAGGCGGACGACCGTCAGAGGTGGGTTTGAAATCCGACACCTCCGGTAATTGCAACGGCAGATCTTTCTCGTCCACCGTGTACGGCATACCGTCTTTGTAGTAAATGGGGAAAGGTTCGCCCCAATAACGCTGACGACTAAAGATGGCGTCACGCAGACGATAGTTCACCTTCACACGACCTATTCCGGTATTGGTGATATACTCCTTCATGGCCTGGATGGCTTCTTTCACTTCGAGACCGTTCAGGAAACCGGAGTTAATCATCTTACCTTCCTTGGCGTCAAATGATTCTTCGCTCACGTCTGCACCTTCGATCAACGGGATGATCGGTAAGTTGAAATGTTTGGCGAAGGCATAGTCGCGGCTGTCGTGTGCCGGTACGGCCATGATGGCACCGGTACCGTAACCTGCCAGTACATAGTCCGATATATAAATAGGTATCTCACCTTGTGTCAACGGATTGATGGCATACGAGCCGGTGAACACACCCGTTACACGGCGATCCGCTATTCGTTCCCGTTCCGTGCGGTGCTTCACCCATGCGAGGTATTCCTCCACTTCGGCTTTATGTTCATCGGTCACGACGCGTTGTACATATTCCGATTCCGGTGCCAGCACCATAAAGGTGACACCGTAGATGGTATCCGCACGCGTGGTGAAGATGGTGAACGGCTCGTCTTGTCCTTTGATGCTGAATTGCATTTCTGCTCCTTCGCTGCGGCCTATCCAGTTACGTTGCGTCTCTTTGAGGGATTCTGTCCAGTCGATGCGGTCCAAGCCCTCCAACAGACGACCTGCATAAGCGCTTACGCGCAGACACCACTGCCGCATCACACGTTGCTCTACCGGATAACCGCCACGAACGGAAAGACCTTCGGACACCTCGTCGTTCGCGAGCACGGTTCCGAGTTTCGGACACCAGTTAACCTTGGTGTCAGCGAGGTAGGCGATGCGGTAGTTCATCAGGCGTTCCTGCTGCTCTTTCTCCGAGAGGTTGGCCCATCTCGGGTCGTTGGCTTCCCATTCGGCAATGAGTTTGCTGATCGGTTGTGCCTTCTGCGTCTTGGGATCGAAGTAGGAGTTGAACATCTGAATGAACGCCCATTGGGTCCACTTGTAGAACTTCGGATCGCAGGTGCGCACTTCGCGGTTCCAGTCGTAGCAGAAACCGATTTTCTTGAGCTGCGAGATATAGCGGTCGATATTCTCGAAGGTCGTCTTCTCGGGGTGTTGGCCTGTCTGAATAGCGTACTGCTCTGCCGGCAGACCGTAACTGTCAAAGCCCATCGGGTGAAGCACGTTAAAGCCTTTGAGACGTTTGTAACGGCTGTAAATATCGCTGGCAATATAGCCTAATGGGTGACCGACATGCAGACCCGCTCCCGAAGGATAAGGGAACATATCCAACACATAGTAGTGCGGCTTGTCGGACTCATTGGAAACGGTATAAACGCCGTTCTCATCCCAGGCCTTTTGCCATTTTTGCTCTATGTCACTAAAATTATATTCCATTAATTATAAGAGTTTTTTTACTTGCTCATATACATTTTGTGCGGTGAAACCGAGTTTCTCGTCCAGCACTTTATACGGTGCAGAGAATCCGAAACTCTCCAGACCCCAGATAGTGCCATTTTCGCCCACGAGGGATTCGAGGGTGCACGGCAGACCGGCAGTCATACCGAAACGCTTGATGCCCTTCGGCAGCACTTCGTCTTGGTATGCTTTGTCTTGTTGACGGAAGAGTCCTTCCGACGGTACACTGACGATCTGCAGACGGATACCTTCTGCACGCAGCAGTTCAGCACCGGCGAGGAGGGTAGATACCTCTGAACCCGAAGCCAAAAGAACAACCTGCGGGTTCTCATCTTTGGATACGATATATGCACCTTTGCGGAAACCTTCGAGGTTGACATTGGGTACCGGCGCGATGTCCTGACGGCTGAGAATAAGTGCCGTCGGTGTCTCGGTGTTCTCGATAGCGCAACGCCATGCGAGGGTGGTCTCCTCGGCATCCGCCGGACGGAGAACGAGCATGGACGGTTTGCCATGATGGTTATGCAGTTTCTCCATCAGACGGATCTGTGCTTCCTGTTCTACCGGCTCATGGGTCGGACCGTCTTCACCTACACGGAACGCATCGTGCGACCAGATGAATTTGACAGGCAGTTCCATGAGTGCAGCCATACGAACGGCGGGTTTCATATAATCGCTGAAGACAAAGAATGTTCCGCAAGCCGGGATGATACCACCGTGCAGACTCATACCGATCATGACGCACGCCATGGTGAGTTCGGATACACCTGCCTGGAGGAACTGACCGCTGAAGTCATTCTTGGTCAGCGCATGGGTCTTCTTGAGGAACCCGTCGGTCTTATCGGAGTTCGAGAGGTCAGCAGACGAAACGATCATGTTGCCTACGTGTTCTGCCAAGAAGGACAGCACCTTTCCACTGGCATTACGGGTGGCATCACCGGCTTTCTGCTCAATGAGGCTCCAGTCGATACACGGTACTTCTCCGCTCATGAAGGTCTCGTATTCTTTTGCTGCCAACGGGTTAGCTTGTGCCCAGTCGTAGTAAGCGGCATAGCGTTTGTTGCACAGTTCACGCAACTCGATGGCACGTTCTTCGTACAGTTTCTGTACTTCCGGGAAGATGACAAACGGGTTGGTAGGATCACCACCGAGGTGTTCGATCGTCTTCTCGAAGGATGCACCGGCTTTACTGAGCGGAGCACCGTGGGTGGAACACTTACCTTCCCAGTTAGCACCTTCTGCGGTGACACAGCCTTTACCCATGGTGGTATGACCGATGATGATAGACGGTTGACCTTTATGGGCTTTGGCTTTGATGATTGCTTCACGAATAGCGTCGGGATCATTACCCGGGATCTCCTGTACGTACCAACCCCAAGCGGCATATTTGGCTGCTACATCTTCCGAGGTCACCTCACCGCAACCGGTGGAGAGCTGGATGGTGTTGGAGTCATAGAACATGACGAGGTTATCGAGTCCGAGGTGACCGGCCAGACGACCTGCACCCTGCGAGATCTCTTCCTGTACACCACCGTCAGAGATGAAGGCATAGATCGTCGGGTTATGGATCGCACCGTAACGGGTGTTGAACCATTTGGCAGCGATGGCTGCTCCGACAGCAAACGTATGACCTTGACCGAGCGGACCGGAGGTGTTCTCGATCATTCGCTCGATCTCACGTTCTGGGTGACCCGGTGTGACCGAACCCCATTGACGGAGGTTCTGCAGGTCTTCGAGCGTAAACTTACCTGCGAGGCACAATTGGCCGTAGAGCATCGGGGCCATGTGACCCGGATCGAGGAAGAAACGGTCACGCGCTTCCCAACCCGGATTCTCCGGATCATATTCGAGGAACTCACTGAAGAGTACGTTGATGAAATCAGCGCCACCCATGGCACCACCCGGGTGACCACTCTTTGCTTTCTCTACTGCAGCGGCAGCCAGGATACGAATGTTATCCGCTGCACGGTTTAATAACTGTGTCTTGTTCATAATATGGTAGTTTTTCTATTTTTTTTCTAGTCTTTCTGGTCTACTGGTCTACTGGTCTACTGGTCTTCTATAACTTCCAGCCTAAATAATAGTTCAATCCCCATCCGATATTATCGCGATTTCCGAAACCGGGAATGTAGATAGGGCGCACATTCAGTCCGGAGTTATCGCGTGTGAAGAGGCACTTGAATCGTCCCATCCACCCCATATAAAACGCCGTGTTTTTGACTTTGGCAATCTCCACTTGGCAGCCGGCTACGATCTCTCCCCAGCAGTCGGTCTCGCCTTTCGTCTGTACGGCGGTACCGAGTCGTACACCTACCAGTAAGGCATGCGGTGCTTCGGGATGCCGTTTGAGCGGATTGATGTCGCAGCCTAAACGTAAGAATCCTCCGTGACCGTTGTAGGTAAGGGTGTCTTTAGCGGTTTGTCCTCCGGCGTAACCGAGTTCGGCAGTAGGGTAGAAGCGTTGGGCTAACCGTACGTTCACGGCTACCTCATAATGCTGCATCGTCCAGTGGTGTGTGGCCGGTACGAGAATGGGAGAGGCAATGTCCAACTTCACCTGCGTGCCCATGTAGATACTGTCGTTGCTGTTAGCGCTTAGCAGTTGGCAGTCGGCTATTAGCAACGCGATGGCGAGTACTATGTTACATAAGCGACTTCGCTTCATCTTTGAGCATCTCAAGGGCTTTGTCGGTAGGGGTAGTACCGTTCTCGTTATAGGCCGTGATGAGTGCGGCGGCGTACATCTGTGCATTGGCTTCCGGCGGCAGTTGTCCGGCAATGGAGATGATGAACGAACCGGTCTGGTCACGGGAACTGATGATGGCATCCCATACCTCATCGCTCACATAGACTTGCTGGCTTTGGTTATGATCAAACTCCAAACGGATCGTCTGCAGCAGGTACTGTTGCATCTGTGCCACGTTCCAAGTGGTGAACGCTTCCGGCTGTTTGCCGCGTAACTCCATGAGCATATGTTCGGGTTTGGTGCGCTCCATGAGTAACGCCAGACGCTCGTAGGCACGCAGGCGAATGGGAGAGATCGCTTTCTGCGATTCTTTTTTGAGTTCCCACTGCCGTTTCTTCTGCTCGTTGCGGTACAACAAGTGCAGCAATGCCCAGAAACCGAGGAACATCACTACTACAAGTAATATGTAGGGTACAACCGTTATCATCGTAATAATTTACTTCTTACCCTCGATCTCTTTGGGTTCGTCTTTCTTCTTGCCCTTCTTGTCGCCCTTCTTCTCGTCTTTCTTCTCGTCCTTCTTCGGATCTTCTTTCTTCGGGTCTTTGAGACCTACGTACGCGTTCATGAACTTACGGTAGTTCGGCAGCGTCACTTTGTTCGCATCCTTAGTCTCTTCGTCGGACTTGTTATGCTCCTTAATAAGGAAGAAGATCAGGTAACCCAAGTAATACACCAGCGAGAGCACGATAATGAAGAGGGTTGTGGTGATGATAAAACCCTTGGCACCGATAGAGAGCGCCATGTCCCAGCCGGAGTCTTTGTTCTCGATGATGGAGTACATCACCGACAAAGCCGCACAAGCGAAGGCAATGATCCAGAGGATCCAAGCCAAGGAGGAGAGCGGTAACAGGTAATAAACGAGCGTACCGATCACGGCAAACAACGGGGTGATCATCAAAAACGTAACATCGGCCCGACCTGCGGTCAGCACCAGTTTTTCTTTACTCATTCGCACACGCGCTGCGATGTACACGAAAAGTAACAAAAGGAGTACAACTCCGGTAAGAATAAAAAGTGGAAATGACATATTTAATGTTGATTTATGATTTATTATCGGTTAATTTTCAATTTGGCTGCAAAGTTACAAAAAAAAATTGACATACACAAGAGTGTATGCCAAAATTTTTAAATTTTCCTGTAAATTAGCGGATCATGTCGTCTCCGAAATACGGTTGCAATGCCTTCGGGATACGAATTCCTTCTTCGCATTGGTTGTTTTCGAGGAGCGCCGCCACGATACGCGGTAATGCCAAAGCAGAACCGTTGAGGGTGTGGCAGAGTTGCACTTTCTTATCCTCGGCACGGCGGTAACGGCACTTGAGGCGGTTCGCCTGATAGGTGTCGAAGTTAGACGTGGAGGAAACCTCGAGCCAACGGTGTTGTGCTTCGGAATAGACCTCAAAGTCATAGCAGAGCGCAGCCGTGAACGACATATCGCCGCCGGAGAGGCGGAGGATACGGTAGGGGAGTTCCAGTTTCTGGAGCAGACCCTCTACGTGGTCGAGCATCTCTTTGTGGGATGCATCCGAATGTTCGGGCGTGTCGATACGAACGATCTCGATCTTCGAGAACTCGTGCAGGCGGTTGAGTCCGCGTACATCCTTACCGTAACTACCGGCTTCGCGACGGAAACACTCCGTGTAAGCGCAGTTCTTGATCGGCAACTTGTCCTCGTCGATGATCACATCGCGGTAGAGGTTGGTAACAGGCACTTCGGCGGTCGGGATGAGGTAGAGATCATCCACTTCGCAGTGGTACATCTGACCCTCTTTATCCGGCAACTGACCTGTTCCGTAACCCGACGCGGCGTTGACAACGGTAGGCGGCATGATCTCCGTGTAACCGGCTTTGTTCGCTTCCGCAAGGAAGAAATTGATGAGGGCCCGTTGCAGACGTGCGCCTTGACCGATATAGACGGGGAAACCTGCACCGCTGATCTTGACACCGAGGTCAAAATCGATGAGGTTGTACTTCTTGGCGAGTTCCCAGTGAGGAAGTTTTGCTTCGTCGTTATTCACCTCACCTACCCAGGTACCGACGGTGTCACCACCATGGTGGGGTACGTTGGATTTAACTACCAGGTTATCCTCTGCGCAAGAGCCTTCGGGTACGATGTCGTAGGGTACGTTAGGTATGGTGAGCAGCAGTTTGGTCTGTGCCTCTTCTGCGGCTGCCATCTTCTCGTCGTACTCAGCGATCTGTGCTTTGAGGGCACCGGTCTGTGCTTTCGCCTCTTCGGCTTCCGCACGCTGACCTTTGGCCATGAGCATACCGATGGATTTGCTGATCTGGTTCATCTGCGCAGCAGCCGCATCTTTGAGTTGCTGAGCCGACTTGCGCTCTCCATCAAGACGAAGCACTTCGTCGATTGCCTCTGCGGCGCCTGAGAAGTGCTTCTTGTTGAGACCGGCAATGACTTTCGCCTTGTCGTCGTAAATTTGTTTAAGTGTAAGCATATTTACGCCTCTACCGGTTGAATACTTACGTACGATTTGTTGTCGCGTTTCTTGCGGAAGCTTACGATTCCGTCGCAGAGAGCGAACAATGTGTGGTCGCTACCCATACCCATGTTTTCACCCGGGTTGTGCACGGTACCACGTTGACGTACGATGATGTTACCTGCCTTTGCGAATTGACCACCGAAGATCTTCACGCCAAGACGTTTGCTTTCTGATTCACGGCCGTTCTTAGAACTACCGACACCTTTCTTGTGAGCCATACTGGTTGTCCTTTCTTTTAAGCAATAACAATTTCTTTAACTACTACGTTAGTGAGGTCCTGACGGTGACCGTTCAGTTTGCGGAAACCTTTACGACGTTTCTTGTGGAAAACCAACACTTTGTCGCCACGGCACTCGTTGTCGAGTACTTCGCAAACTACTTTTGCACCCTTTACATAAGGAGCACCCACTTTTACTTTACCCTCGTTGTCCAGGAGCAGCACGTTTTCAAACTCAACGGTTGCACCTTTCTCGAGTTCGTTCATACGGTTGATGAACAGTTTCTTGCCAGCTTCTACCTTAAACTGCTGGCCTTTCATTTCTACAATTGCGTACATGTGTACTGTTGTAATTAATGTTAGGGCGGTGCGGCGGTCTTTATTCGAAAAGACACTTATTCGAGCCTAATCCGCAAAAAAGCGTGCAAAGGTACAACAATTTTTTGGATTGACCAAATTTTTCTGCAAAAAAATGCATTTTTTGTTGATTTTGTAGCATTTACCTAAAAAAAGAGACCCCATCGGGTCCCTTTCTCCATTAGCCGTTAGCGAGACTCTCGTCGTACTGGTCACCGCAGATCTTCCAGTAATAGGCCTTGAGGGTCTTCTTACCGCCTGCGAGGTCCTTTTGATCCAGGAAGGCTGCCTGGTCGGCTGCGATCTTGGTGAGGTCACCTTTACGCTGCTTCACCATCGCTGCCACGGTGCTGAAACGCAGACGTGCTGCAGCCTCATCCGCCGTGATCGGGGTGGTACGTTTCACTTTCTTGCGGAGATACAAACGGTTGCATTGGTTGTTCTCCGTCGGTGCTACGCGGTGGGTGCCAAGCAGCATTTTGTTACAACTATGTTGGGGATTGTTTCCCGGTTTGCTCAATGCGCCGGACACGGAATCAATACCGGCGCTCCATTCTACATGTGCCATAGAGATTAATTAAAATTTGGTTTAACGTACTTTTGTGCTACGGTGTACGAGAAGAGGGATTTGTACTTCTTCTGTGCCGCAAAACCCGCTTCGAGTGTAGCGCGTTCGGTGGGGTCTGCAAGGGCA
>CADCDS010000010.1 GCA_902800215.1 uncultured Bacteroidales bacterium
CTCTTTGTAGAGCGCTTGCATGTCGTTCACAAACTGCTCACGCAGTGCTTTGATGTTAGCCGTTGTCAGACGTTCTGTTTTCTTAAACGCAATCATCTCCTCGATTGCTTGGTACTTTTTCTTTGCCATAATTTTTGTTTGTTTTGATGGTTAAAAATTATGGCTGGCGCCAGCCGTTTGTTAGCTGTAAATCGATTTCGGCTGCAAAGGTACTGCTTTTAAAATAAAACAAGGGGACATTTGCGTCCCCTTTTGTGATTTTACTTAATTTTTCTTTAAAATCCGCCCGATTTGCTTCTTGGATCGTAAGAAAAAATCGGCTGTTACCTGCTTGGGCGCACGAAAATTGCGACGAAGCGATTGATTGTGTACTAAACGGATAATACCCCCATGAAGTGAGGAAAGATCGCACGAATGTGCTAAAAACTGCTCATTGGTGAGCGCGTTGAGGTAGTTTCTCGCTGCCTCCAACATGATGTGTTCTAAGTTTTGTTGCATTTTGCATCGGACCTGATTTGACAGAATCCGGTGCAAAGATACAAAAAGAGTCACGTACGCAAAAAATGACCCTCAAAAAATGCAACAAACGGATGATATTACGGTTTAAGATGCAATATCCTCAGCGATGGCATTCATCGCCACGAACCGATACCGTTGGCTCTCGTGGGGGATATCCCCGACCTTTGCAGAAACGCGCGCTATTATATCGGGACATTCGAGGATCTCCTTATCCGGCTGGACGAGGAGCAAATTCCCTTCTGCGCAAGCCTCGAAATAGACCCCCTGCGGTTTGAAATATTTGTAATGCGGACTATCGGGCTCCGGGAATCCTTCTGTGAGGATGATGATAAGCGGATACCCGGCTTCCCGTAAAGCACTGCATATCTGTTTCTCTCCCTCCGAGATGGCTCCGCTGATATAAACCGTTCCGTTAGCAGCCTCTGCGAGGCATTCTTTGCGGAGGGTGTCGATCTGTTCCTGGGTGAGTTTGCGAGAACATTTGAGCACGGCGCGCTGTGGATTATCGGCGAGGAAGATATTCCCGAGGACTACGCATGGGGTCTTGCCGAGGTGGTAGTTCTGTTTGATACGGAACAGATCCGGGTTAAGGCGCTTGATAGCAAGGCGACGGGGGTTGTCGTGGATGTAATCTATCATCTTTTGCAGCTGACCATCCGCATGAAGAATACGCTCGTGATAGCGCGATGGTGTTATCTCCCATATACTATTAATGCTCGCAATGATGCGAGCAAAATGCACATTGTTATTCATGTGCACTTCGGCGATATCATTATCGCCGTTGTTAACATAGGTGCGCCTAAAAGCAGAGGTACATGTACTTTTGATACCGCGGATAACGAATCCGATACTTCTGGGTAGAGGATCTATTACTTGTAGCAAAAGATGGATATGATCCGGCATTATTTGTAAAGCTAGGATCTTGAGAGAGTAACCTTTGGGAGCATAAATATTCGGAGTCCGCTCTATGATATCCAATACTTGCTTTCCAAATGGGTTCAGTTGAACGTAAGCATCTTCCGGTTTCTCATAAACTAATTGGCCAAATATAGGATAACGTTCATGGGCAGTTAAAGTGAAGTGATAGATGCCACGTCCTTTATAGTCCCAATGACGTTCTCGATGATGTCGCTTTGTATCCGTAGTATAGCGCCAACCGTTCTCCGTGTATTCCAATTCGCTCATTATTGTTTCTCCTTCTCCATGTGCACTTCGGCGATATCATTATCGCCGCTCCTCTTCCTTATTCAGTCGCTCTATTTTTGCTTTTATATCCATCTACCCATCTGGATTACTTTGCTGCTTTCTGTTGCTGTATCTGATTCATGGTGTGATTCGTTTTTGTGGAGTATAGCGGACTCGAAAGGGAAATTCGATGAGCTAATACCCCAAAAACCTTTGCCGGCTGCAAAGGTACAACAAATTTTTGACATGTGCAAGAAAAAGGTACCTTTTTTTTGCCCCACCTATTATTTTTTTATTGAAAATATTTGCATATGTCAGAAAAAAGCAGTACCTTTGCACTCGCAAAAAATAAAATACCCTTGACAAAACAATCTCCCGAAATAGTATCACTTCGTGCAGAAATTGAACGCGTTATGGGGCGGACAATGTGTACACCTGCTGATTTTGACTGGCTCAATTTGCGTATTTGGGAGGCATGTCACGAATATCTTTCTCCTACCACATTGAAGCGTTTATGGGGCTATATTGATGGAGCAGAGGCCCCTCGGCACACAACACTAACTATACTAAGCAAACTATTAGGATACACTTCATGGGAAGAGTACATAGAATCGCTTTCTGCACGCCAAGAAGCAGAAAGTGAGACATTTAGCGGAGAAGGCATTCGTGCAGATCAATTGCATCCTGGCGATTGTATTGAAATTGCTTGGCGTCCGAACAGACGTGCCGTTTTACGTTATGAGGGCAATAACCGATTTACGGTTATAGAAGCCGAAAATAGCAAGTTACATATCGGCGATACTTGTAGTGCTGTTTGTTTTCAGGTCAACCGTCCTATGTATCTGGATAACTTAATTCAGGTTAATCAATTACCCAAAACCTATGTAGCCGGTAAACGGCACGGCCTTACTTATGTCCGCAAACTCTGATACATCCAGTTCTTCCGGCTTTATTATTTCTGATGCGTGGAATAATGAATGGTCCGATCTTACGCTTCTTCAGGAGCGCAAGAACTGCCTTATCTATAGCGGAGTACGTTACGCCAGGCGTTTCTTGATAAAGGCTTTGCGACCTGAACATCGTACACTCACGGAATACCGCCAGATGCAGCAACGGGAGTTCCGTATCGGTATTGCCTTATCTCATCCTCATATATCAACGACCTATTCATTAGAACCTGTAGATGGGTTAGGGGAGTGTATTGTACAAGAGTACATAGAAGGTCAAACACTTTCTCAATGGTTAATAACGAAACCTTCATGGACCAATCGTGCGCGTGTGGCCAAACAACTGCAAGAAGCAATAGAATATCTTCATGCACACCAATTGATCCACCGTGACCTCAAAGGCGACAATATCCTGATTACCCAAAATGGCAGTAATGTCAAGTTGATTGATTTCGGTCTTAGTCATACCGATGACAGCATCTACGCGTCAAAAGAAGATCTCTATAATGAGGATACGCGCGCAAAAGAAATAATCGAAGAGATCTTTCCACATCGCAAAGCGGTTATTCGCAAAACAGCACGCATAATCCCTATTTTTCTTTCTGTTTGTTTGTTAGCACTCGCAGCAGGGCTATATTTAGCTGCTCACAACGAGCGCCAAGCGGAACAACAAGAAGAACAGTTTATGCTGGAACGTGTAAATACCGCTTTGGAACAACACCATGCGGCTATCCGTCAAGCGGCTGATCAATCGAAGGATTTTATGGATAAACTGTCAGCTGTCTCAGATGAGGCCCAGAAAGGCTTTGTTATCCGGGACTCTCTGATGAACCTATACCCCGATGATGAACTTCGGCGCACCCAAATATACACCATTTGGACCCAACAAACGACCGATTTAGTCAATAAATTGCTATCGGAACCATAAAAATGCGAATATTTCTATAATTTATTTGCATATTTCAGATTTTTTTTGTAATTTTGCACCCGCAAAGGTGTGATTCCTTTTGCACGACATATTGATAGCGTTTGCTATTTGTTCGACACGACTCTGAAACCTAGGAAATTTCGAAACGTGTAAATACTGAGAACAAATAAAGCAAGCGTCCTTGCATAGCACGGGCGTTTCTTGTTGGTATTTACGGGTTTTCCTAGGACCTCAGAGCATGAACAAGAACCGTTCGTGCTTTTTTGTGCGTGGACACTTGCAGAAAAGTGCTGCAAAAGTACTACAAAATATGGACATACGCAAATGTCAAACACAAAAGGACCAAAAAGGACTTTGTATTATTGCTCGAAAAGCAGTACCTTTGTACCCGAATTGACACAAAGTAGATAACACACAATATTAACCTTATTAAAAATTGAACCATTATGGGACTTTTAAACAACATTAAAGACCACTTCACGAACGCTGAGTTCTCCGTGGCTCCGAACAAAAAAGTTAAAACCGTTTGCGCTGACTTTAAGAAGACTTTTGGCTGCACATTAGCCATCTACAAAGGATCCGTTCTCGCTGATCCGGAGATGACTTTGGCTGCATTGAACAAGAAAACCACCAAGGATGTCACAACCAAGAGTTATGACGAGTTGAAAATCAAAGCCTCTATGAAAGTCGGAGAAGCCGAGAAACTCTTTGATAAGACATTTGGCCTTACCGTACAGATCAAGGATCCGGAAGGAAAGAAATGTGTGGATAACAAACTGACGATCGGTCAAGCCGCACGTGGTGAAGGAAAATAAGGATAGAGCCTGCAGTCCTCAAGTTGCAGGCATAAATGATCATTTATACTTAAATTTTTTACTGTTATGGCAGAAATTAAATTAACCGGTAACAAGAAAATCGGCACATTATGCAAAGAGTTCAAAGAGGCTTTCGGTAGCACGTTGCGTGTTTACAAGAGCCAGAGTTGCAAAGGCGCTTTTGCTGATCCTAATGCAACGCTCGCATCTGTACGTGCCGAAGGTGCAAAGGGTGGTGAACTGAAGATCGTTGGTAACATGCAGGTAGGTAACTTTGAGAAGAAGATTGCTGAGATGTATGGTATCGGTGTTCAAGTAGCTAACGCTGACGACAGCAAACTCGCAGATAATAGCATCACTATCTCTGCAGCTGGTCGCGCATAATCATGCAAAAACCTGGCAAGGGAGTTTGATCGCTCCCTTGCTTACTAATTTTATTACTAACTTTAAATCAATTCATTATGGCAGTAACAAAGAAACCGGCTGCAAAGAAAGCAGCACCGAAGAAACCCGCTGCGAAACCTGCAGCAAAGAAAACAACGGCAAAAACCGCAGCTAAAGTCGCTCCGGCTAAGAAAGCTGCCGCTAAACCTGCAGCAAAGAAAACAACTGCAAAGGCAGCTCCGGCTCCAAAATTAGGCGGTGAGATTACCGTAAACGGTAACAAAATCATGAAGACGCTGCAAACAGAGTTTTCAAAGAAATTCGAGTACCTAACGCTTTGCTTTATCGTGGACGAAGACCGCGAAAAATGCGTAAATGTACGTGGTATCAATACAAACAAACGTCTTTCAGAAGTACGTAAGAAATTCTCTAATGAAGAGATATCTCTGCATGGTCGTACCAAAGTACAGAATATTGAGAAATATTTCTGGGACGAACTCGGTATTGCTTGCCAAATCGGCATCTGCAACTATAATGGTCACGCACATTATTTCCCCATTGGAACATTCAACGGCTTAACTTTGACTGCAGCAAACGAGTGGGCAAAGAATGCTGGTTGTAAGAAAGTGGGCGCTACTGAGATTGCACAAATCTGCAGAGGTTCCATCTTCTAAATTTAGGCAGGGGAGTTTGATCGCTCTCTTGCTTCCCAATATGAAAAAGCAAACGTCATATGTGCAATTGATCTCCGAGCAATGCGGCGGTATCGCTCAATATGTCTTGGAACAGATGCAAAAGAATCGGTTTCATGTCGGTACTACGAAGCCGGGTGTTGTACCACATGAGGCGATTCTATACCGATGGTGGTTTCCGGAAAACTCACCGGTAATGAGAGTACTTGCTGATTTTGCCAAGAAAGACAAGGAACTGGCAGCGTTGCTCAAACAGGTAGATACATGCATGATCGAAGGCAAAACCTACTATGCGCTGTACTTTGGTAAGAGCAACAACGGATATCGGCGTTATTGCCAGCATTCTACCGGAAACGTGCACCTTTCCACGATTCGTCACACGGTGTATGGACTGTGTATGGGAGAGGACTATAACAAAGCCAAAGAGGAGCAGATATCCGAAATCCTGCGGCAATGTTATTTCGAGTGGACTTCTTTCAAAGGAGAAGATAATCTGGTCGAGTGTGTAGAAGGTATCTGTATCGCACTTGGCAAATATCCGCTTAATGTGGACGGAAACCCTGCCATCAGCGAAAAATGGCGTAAACATGTAATGGACAAACGTAAATTAAACGAATAATTATGAGTAAAGAGTATTATCGCAAGCGTATCATTGACTTGCGCGCAAGTTTGGAAAGAGAGAAAGAATCTAAAAAACGCGACAATGAGCGTTATGCTGGTTTAGTAAAGAGTGCATCTACTCCTTCCAGTAAAGCTTCGTATCGGAAACAGAAAGTTGATGCTGCTGCTCGTCACGACAGTCACATCGAATCCCTCAAACGCCAAATAGAAAGCGCAAAAGAATCGCTCAAACGCGAAAAGTGATGTCGGACAAAATACAATCTTTCAAACGCGAACTATCACGCGTCTTTGATGACAACCTGCATACCAAACAATGGCATAACTACGTCGATTATGCCATTATTGGTCTTATCATCCTATCTACGGTTGAGGTATTCCTTTCTACCTACGACGGCATCGTTGAGAAATACGGTCTTTGGCTCAAAGTGGTGGACTATTTTACCATCGCATTCTTTACCGTCGAAGTGACATTGCGTATCTGGTGCGCCGACCTCATTGACGACAAATACAAAGGCTTCTGGGGTAGGGTACGGTATTGCTTCTCGTTCTATGGACTGATTGACATCCTCTCTACCTATCCCTTCTACCTGCATTTCATTTTCCCCATGCCTTACGTGGCACTCAAAGCGCTGCGAATCGCTCGTCTGTTACGAGTTTTCCGCTATTTGAAAGCATTCAATGTGCTTTCAAGGGCTATGAAAGCAAAGAAAGACGAGATGTGGGTGTCGCTGCAGTTCCTCGTCATCATCACTCTGCTGCTATCTTTTGTCCTCTTCTTTGTAGAACATGAGGCGCAGCCGGAGGTTTATGGCAACGGTTGGACCTCAGTTCTATGGGCGTTTGCGCAGTATATCGGTGATCCGGGTGGTTTTGCCGATACACCGCCTATTACCGTCACCGGTCGTATTATCGCCTGTATCATCGGTGTGCTTGGTATCGCTATCTTTGCCGTTCCTGCCGGTCTAATCGGTTCTGCCTTCTCCGAAGTGATGGAGAAAGATGAGCAGAATGAGAAGTCTAAGAATCACATTGATCGTATCGTCCATTCATTTAAGTTCGATAAAGACCAACAGCACACGAACTTATTTTACGTGCCTCGTTATCAACCGATTTCGACTATCACAACACGTAAATTCCTAACGGAGGAACAGATTATCAAGGCTGTAGAGTTGTCCGATTGCTTGCATTTGTATAACCTGGCAAGTGCCGTTAATACGGCAGATGAACCGGTGGATAAGTTGGTGGTGGTAAACTATCTGCGGAATACTCCTTACGGCACATGTATAGACCGTGGGTCCAAAGTGACTATCGTTAGCACATCAGGCTTTGCAGAACCTATGACCAGTTGGTTTGCCTATCATATTGCCAAATTAGGCGGTTTTAATTATGTAGCCAAAGAGGTGGAACTTGATCCCGATAATCCTGTTACGTATTATAATATCGCAGATGAGAGCGCTTGTCCGAACTTGCGTCTATTCCTCGATGATATCAACCGTCTGACCGAAAAACCGGATAGTTGGGTGATTCCGATTCTCGGCGCTACAGGTCTCAAAAATCGCCCGGAACAGCTGCATTTCTGCTATAATTCCACGAAAGGGGATGAATCCTATGATGATCCAAAGAGTCATATCCGGGATTATGCCACGTTTGACAAAATGTATCGGGAAATGGAAAACGTGATGGCGGAAAAATTTGATTATCATCTGGATAAGAATAAATGGTATGCGGTAAACGCACAAAATATCGCCCATCACCTGAATGCAGACAATATCTTTACATTGCGCGTAGAGAGCCGCTTGTTTGTGTTTGAGAATACCTTCTTGGCCTTTACAAAACAAATTGCCGATTCCTTTAACCATGCTTTTGAACCGGAAATCGAGAAACAACTGCCGCCTGAGATGCTCAAGCGTCGTATCGGAAACGATTTCGGCATGTCGGATTATATAAATTGAGAAAAAATGCAAGTGGACTGAAAAGAAATTTGCATATTTCGAAAAAAAGCAGTACCTTTGCAGCGTGAAACAGTGGATAAGGAAAATATTTCTCAATGACAAGTTTATCTTGTCGGTGATATTGCTTAATTCGGTGCTTATCTATGCGCAGGTAGCTGGGTATGAGAACACGACGATTCTGGTGTTTGACACCATCTGCACGTTTGTCTTCCTTATTGAGATGATCGTCAAACATAAGGAGTACGGTTTTCGTGGTTATTGGAAAGACGGGTGGAATAAACTGGATGGAACGCTGGTGATTCTTTCGATGCCTTCCGTGGCGGCTTTGTTCGTGCCTAATGACTATTCCGGTTTGTCTTTGCTGATGATTTTCAGGCTGTTACGTGTGCTGCGGTTCTTCCGAGTACTGCATTTCTTTCCGAACTTCGGCAAAGTGGTGCAAGGTTTCAGAGTAGCCATGCGGCAATCGTATGCGATCCTGCTGAGTTTTGCGGTGATCATCGTCATCTTCGGCCTTATCAATTGCAGTTTATTCAAGGAAGCGGATCCGGAACATTTCCAGACGCCGCTACGCTCCATCTACGCGGTATTTCAGATATGCACCGTAGAAGGGTGGTATGAAATACCGAACGCGATCGCTGATTTCTATGGCACCTCGTCTGTGGTGGCGGAGTTAGTTCGTGCTTATTTCTGTGCGATTCTCATTTTAGGAGGAATCATCGGCATGTCGTTCATCAATTCCATTTTTGTGGATGCTATGGTAGCCGACAACAATGACGAAGTGATGGTCAAATTGGATGAGATGCAAAAGACACTGGATGAATTAAAAGAAAAAATAGAATCGCAAAAAGAGTAGGAATATGAAACATACATTTTCAGCAAGTAGGGTGACCGGGGGGAATGCGGTATTCCCGGATGAGATCATCATAGATGACAGCGCCGAGAAGGTGACTTTTCGCAAGAAAAAACTGATCGGTTATGACGAGACGACCATTCGTTTCTCATCCATCGGTTCCGTTTCCCGTAGCGCCGGACTTATCTTCTGCGACATCACCATCGAGACAAACGGCGGTGTCACGATCTTAGCGAATGGTTTCACCCGTTCCGACGCCAACGCCATCGTACGGCTGCTGAATCGCTGAAAGGGTAGGGGTTTGGCACGGAAATTGTAGAGTAGGGGATATGAAACGGATTGGTCTCTTCATAGTAACGCTATTGGCTTGCGCGACGATGCAGGCGCAATATGTGGTGTCGGACAAGTATGACCTGTGGTTCGAAGACACGGGTCATGAGGTGACGACACGCAAATCCGTGGCCTGCACGGACCATTTCCAGGATCTGTGGAACGGCTGCATGGTGAAGACTTCCGGCCAGACGATTTATATCTATCGCGACGGCTATTCGATTTTATATGGCGATCAGATCAACCTGCTGTACAACGGTTATTACCGCGTTCGGCGTGGTAGCACCTGGTATCTCGCCGACGCAGACGGCGACCTGGTAAGCGGCATCTACGGCAAGGATATGTTGTATTATCCGTTCGGTTATGTGGCTGTTCTGCGCAGTTCCGGTTACTGGGACATCTATCATTGTTCGGGCCGTAAGGTGGACTGTTACTCGTACGAAGGTCCGTATATCTACTGGAACGGCTGTTTCCTGATCAAGCAAGGCAGTTACTGGTATGCTGTGGATGCAGACGGCGATAAGCTCAGCGGTGTCTATGGTGACCGCGTGATCCTGTTAGATGACGGTCGCTGGAAATGTATCCGTGGTTCATACGTCACGTACATCGACTAAACAATGCCTAATGAAAGAAATATACGTTTAGGAATCTAATCGTGATTATGTAAAATAGCATATGGAAGAAATCAATTATACAGACGTACTACCTATTAAGAATACGGTTTTGTTTCCGGGGGTGATGCTCCCTATCGCCGTTTCTAAGAAAAGCAGTTTGAAACTTATCAAGGCGGTGTTAAAGGAGAACCGACAATTGATTTTGCTTACGCAGAAAGACGGCAAAGTGGCGGAACCGAAGGCTGAGGATCTGTACTCGACCGGTGTCTTGGCTCGTGTGCTGCAGATCATTCCTGTTCCGGAAATGGGCAAAGATACGATGATGACGATCTTTGAGAGTTTTCACCGTATTCAGGTTTCCGATTTTATTGAAGAAGACGGACGTCTCAAGGCGAAAGCGATGGAGATGGAGGAACATATGCCTCCGAGAAGTGAACGGCAGGAGTTCAAAGCGACCGCCGAGAGTATCCGGGAGACGGTCGTGAAGATCTTAGAGGAGCGTGAGAATGCGCCGGCTGGTCTGCAGACCTCGATCAAGAATATCGTGGATGACTCGATGATGGTGAACTATGTGTGCTCCATCTACCATATGCCTTCCGATCAAAAACAAGGCCTGCTTGAAATCCACTCGATGATGGAGCGTGCCGAAGCCTTACTGACTATTCTGCAGCGCGACTTGGAGGAACTGACCATCAAGGCCGATATCCGCCGTCGTACGGCAGAGAAGATCGACCAGCGGCAACGGGAGTACTTCCTGCAGCAGGAGATGGAGACCATCAAAAAGGACTTGGGCACCAACGATGACAACGAGAAGACCATCCAGGATTTACGGGATCGTGCCAAGGAGAAACAATGGTCGGAAGCGGTGGCAGAACGCTTTGAGAAGGAGGTGAAAAGGCTTGAACATATGCATGCTTTCTCTCCTGACTACTCTACCCAACTCGATTATCTGAACACGTTTTTAGAACTGCCTTGGGGCATTTATTCCGAGGATAACTACGATATGCAGCACGCCAAAGAGGTGCTCGATCGGGATCACTACGGATTGGATAAAGTGAAAGAACGGATTGTCGAATACTTGGCGGTACAACGCCAATTGGCACTTCGTAGCAAAAAGGACAAAGAATCTCATCCGGTGAAAAGTCCGATTTTGTGTTTGTTCGGCCCTCCGGGTGTCGGCAAAACGAGTCTGGGAAAGAGTGTGGCCGAAGCCTTGGGACGCAAGTATGCACGGGTGTCGTTAGGCGGTTTGCACGATGAGGCGGAGATCCGTGGACATCGTCGAACGTATATCGGTGCACTGCCGGGTCGTATCATTGACAGCATCAAGAAATGCGGTACTTCGAATCCCGTCTTCGTGCTCGATGAGGTGGATAAGATCGGTGCCGATTACAAAGGCGATCCGACGGCAGCATTGCTCGAGGTGCTGGATCCGGAACAGAACAGCACGTTCCATGACAACTATCTGGACGTCGATTATGACCTGAGTAAAGTGCTCTTTATTGCAACCGCCAACAGTCTGGAAACCGTACCGAGACCCCTACTCGATCGTATGGAGTTGATCGAGATGACGGGATACCTGCAGGAAGAGAAAGAAGAGATCGCCAAGCGGCATCTCATTCCGAAGGAGCTGGCGAACCATGGTCTGAAAGCGAGTCAGTTGAAGTTCAAGAAGGAGATTCTTTCTCATATCATTGATGATTACACGCGTGAATCGGGTGTGCGCAGTCTGGAGCGTCAGATCGCTACCATCTGCCGGAAGGTGGATACCAAACTGGCATTGGGCGAGGAATACAACGTGACGTTGACGCTGGACGATCTGCGCAATTATCTGGGACAGAAACGGTTCAGCCGTGATGCCTGGGAAACGAATAAGTACGTAGGAGTCGTGACCGGTTTGGCTTGGACGCAGGTAGGCGGTGAGATCTTGTTTATCGAGACCAGTCTGTCAGCCGCCAAAGCACCGACACTGACGCTGACGGGTAACTTAGGCGACGTGATGAAGGAATCGGCGACCTTAGCGTTAGGTTACGTGAAGGCGCATGCCAAAGAACTCGGCATCAAACCCGACGTGTTCGAGAAGACAGCGGTTCATATCCATGTGCCGGAAGGAGCGATACCGAAAGACGGTCCGAGTGCCGGTATCACGATGACCACGGCATTAGTGAGTGCGTTTACTAAACGGTTAGTCAAACCGAGAATCGCGATGACGGGTGAGATGACGCTGCGCGGTAAGGTGCTGCCTATCGGTGGTGTCAAAGAAAAACTGCTCGCCGCAAAACGAGCAGGTATCACGGATATCATCCTCTGCGAGGAAAACCGCAAAGACGTGATGGAGATTGCCGATATCTACCTGAAAGGCTTAAAACTGCACTATGTGCACGATATCAGCGAAGTACTTAAGATAGCGTTGGTGTAAACTCCAGATAAGTACCGTCTGTGAAATAGACCACGATATTCTTGATCTGTTTAGAAGGAGCCGCAATGATTTGCGGCTCTTCTTTTTGTGCCGTCCTTCTGGGTTTCGTTCCGGGATCGGGTGCTTGGGTGTCAAACAGACCCGGATCTTTTCCCGGTTCCGTACGCCACATATCCCCTCTACCGGCAATCAACCATTCGGGATTAAGCGTCGGATAACGCTCCATAATCCGCTTCATCACTTCCAGACTCGGGTTATTCCGCCCGGCCATCATATTACTGATCGTTCCCGGCTGCACATGAATCTCAGCAGCAAACTGACGTGCAGAGAAATTCAAGGACTGCATCAAGGTTTCTATACGTTCTTTATCGGACATAATTGTTTGAAGTTGTTTGAGGTTGTTTGACGTAGTTTTTCTAAATCGAGTGCAAAGGTACAAAAAAATATCGAAATACACAAATATATGCACGATTATTTTTAAAATATTTTTGTTATTTGTGAATATCTTACGGTTTTGCCTTGTGAACAGTCATCTGTGAGCACTAAGCGTGGAACAATTTGGAGGTATCGAACCGATCTTAAGCGCCACCTACACAACTGCATTTAAAATGCTATCGTTATTTTACTTTATATAATATACCTAATATACACATTATGAACTATTTATATATACTATTGACCATCCAATATTACTTTTATCTATAAAACGATACGATTGTTAAGAAATTAACAAAGTACAAGTTTAAGTAAATGCTATAAATACTGAAATATAATGTGTTATATGTTATAAATACGTATGTTTTTAACAATTATACCGTAGATTGTGAGAGGGTGAAATATAGAACATTTTGATTTGGGATGCTACTCTACTCTATTGGGATGACGGATGGAAAGGAAGTTGAATAGATGTATTTTGCTGCAGTTTGTGACGCGTAGATTTGTGTGCAAAATTTACCGATATACTGTTCACGTTTATTGTTCACAAAAATGGATTTTTCTCTTGCATAATTCACAAAAATGTAGTACCTTTGCACTCGATTTAGAAAAAGATAGAATAAGCAACTTTTGCCATTAAACTAAAAACTGAACAACTATGAAAATGAAATTAACATCATTAAAACAGCAAACGCAGGATTATCTCCTGCGTTTGTTCGTTGCTCCTTCTGAAGCGGAAGGGGATTCACTCCACTCCGAGTTCTACACTTGTGCCCATGTGGGCACGCATGCGCGTCTGCATCAGTACTATCCTTGATGGATTAATGGCGGACACCCGGCATAACTGCGTCCATCAAAGCATCGAAATTGCTGCGGAACGAGAAGGAATCGCGTAAGGCATAGTAGTTCTGCTGATCTTCACAGTAGTCATACGCAAAGATGAGGAACTTCAAACGGTTGTCGTCAAACGAGAACACCTCTGCCATGCGTGCCAAATCCTCGACACAGAAATGTCCCAGCACGACGCATAACTTAGCTATTTCCAGTTTTTTGTCGTCAAACGACTGATCGTTCAACACATGCATCGTCATACCCATTTGCTCATGGGTAGCGCACTCGATGCGATGATGTCCCCTACCGTGACCACCTCGGTCATCATGATGGTGGTGCTGCGCCTGAATAGACACCGTACTCAGCGCCAATAATAAGATAAAGAATGTTTTTTTCATAATGATTCAAATCAATTACGCTGCAAAGGTACAAAAAAATTTGCATATGTCAAAAAAAAACTGTAATTTTGCATGCAAATTATAAAAAAAATGATTCTTTATCCGAATTGTAAAATCAATCTGGGCTTGCGTGTGGTGCGTAAACGGCCGGACGGATACCATGATCTGGAGACCATTTTCGTGCCTATCTACGGACTGCATGATGAGTTGGAAGTAAGCCAACAGCCAACAGCTAATAGCCAACAGCCCATTATTTTCACTCAGGAAGGCATTGCGGTGGATTGTGCGCCGGAAGATAATCTGATTGTGAAGTGCTACCGGCAGATGAAGGCGAAATATCCGCAGATCGGACCGGTATCTATCCGTTTTAAAAAGAATATCCCTTTCGGAGCCGGTTTAGGTGGCGGAAGCAGCGATGCGGCGCATATGGCGCTTGCGTTGAATGAGTTGTTTGATTTGGGTTTGAGTAAGGAAGAACTGGCGAAAGAGGTGGCTACGTTAGGAGCGGATTGTGCTTTCTTTATCTATAACACGCCGTGTTTTGCTGAGGGTATCGGAGACAAGTTGACGCCGATAGACTTAGACCTCAAAGGCACACGCATTATCATGATTAAGCCGGAAGAAGGTGTCTCTACGCGAGAGGCTTATGAGGGGTTACGGGTTATGGGTTACGGGTTAGGAGACCTAAGAAAACCAGGAATCCTAGGAAACCTGGATAAATTTAAGAATGATTTCGAGGCGACGGTGTTTGCGAAGCACCCTGTTATAGCAGACATAAAAAAGCGTCTGCTGGACGCAGGCGCTTATTATGCGAGTATGAGCGGTAGCGGCTCAACCGTTTTCGGCTTTTTTAAGCACGATGCGGAAGGTAGTTCCGACACCCGGTTGGCTATGCTTAAGGATCAGTTTGCCTCCATGGTACTGCTCGACGATACGTTTGGCGAGTGGAAGGCCTAAACCCCATCCTCTCTGTTTGGAAGTAAAGCCCGGCACGAAGATTCGTCGCTGGGTTTTCTTATCCATTCCTTTGCCGGTATCGGAGATGTCGAGCATCACATCATGCTCGTTCTCATGCAGTTGGATGGTGATTACTCCTTTCCCTGATATCGCATCTACGGCATTTTTAAGCAGGTTCTCTATCACCCACTGCATGAGTGGTGCATTGAGTTGCACGTTTCGTCCGAGGGCGTTGTTCATCGAACTGTCGTCAATCACGATGCGGTTGGATATGCGTGCACGCATGTAAGTGATGGCATTCTGAATGACGGGGATGAGGTTCTCCGACTGCAGGGCAGGTTCCGAACCGATCTTCTGAAAACGATCAGCAATCATCTGGAGCCGGTCAATATCCCGTTTCATCTGCGGTACATACTCATCGTTCGGATATTTGTCTGCCAGCAGTTGTTGCCAGGCATGGAGCGACGAGATCGGTGTACCGAGCTGGTGCGCCGTTTCCTTGGACAAACCTACCCAGAGGCGGTTCTGTTCGCTGCGTTGACCGGTAAGCATCGTGATGACAGCGATGGTCATGAAGATGAAGATAAGGGCAAACTGCGCATAGGGAACGTACCGTAACCGGGTGAGCAGATTGCTGTCTCCCCAATAGATGAACAGCGTGTTTTGTTCATCGATCTTCAGTTCTATCGGACCATGTTTGAGTTTTCCGGCTTGATCGGCCTCGATATTCCGGAAATCCGTCACCTTATCCTCTGCATCAAGAATGCAGACAGGGATAGTGGTGTTTCCTTCGATGATCGACCAGCAGAACTCGATATCCGTGTTCTCATCCGCTGACGCCAGTTGCTGTTCCGCCGTCGCCCATATGGCCATTTTCTTCTGTTCTTCCGCTTGCAGGGAACGCGCCAGGTTATTGGTGAACAAAACGGAAATAGCCACGATGATCATGGCTATTACCAGTACTATTGTTCCTATCTGTCGGTTAGACATACTTTAGCCGTTAGCTATTGGCTGTTAGCCAAGCATGGTTAATAGAACACCTGCGGCTACGGCAGAACCGATCACACCGGCTACGTTCGGACCCATGGCATGCATGAGCAGGAAGTTAGACGGGTTCTCTTCTTGTCCCACTGTCTGGCTGACACGTGCGGCCATAGGTACGGCAGATACACCGGCAGAACCGATGAGCGGGTTGATCTTCTCTTTGAGGAAGAGATTCATGAACTTAGCCAGCAGCACACCGCCTGCACTTCCTAAACCAAACGCTACGATACCCATGGAGAGGATCATGATCGTTTGCCAGTTGAGGAAGCTGGCACCGGTAGCGGTTGCACCCACCGAGAGACCGAGGAAGATGACGACGATGTTCATCAACTCGTTCTGCGCGGTCTTGGACAGACGATCCACTACTCCACACTCTTTCATCAGGTTACCCAGCATCAGACATCCGATCAGCGGCGCTGCATCCGGAAGGATGAGGGCTACGATGGCGGTAATGATAATCGGGAAGACAATCTTCTCTGTCTTAGAAACAGGGCGGAGTTGACCCATCTTAATGGCACGCTCTTTCTTGGTGGTCAACGCACGCATGATAGGCGGTTGGATGACCGGCACGAGTGCCATGTAGCTATAGGCCGCAATCGCGATCGGGCCTAAAAGAGACGGAGCCAGTTTGGAGGTTAAGAAGATGGAGGTAGGACCATCTGCACCACCGATGATACCGATCGAACCGGCTTCTGCAGGACTGAATCCCATAGCATTGGCGCAGAGGAAGGTAGCAAAAATACCGATCTGCGCAGCTGCTCCGAGAAGGAGGGACTTGGGGTTCGCAATCAGCGGTCCGAAATCCGTCATCGCACCTACACCGATGAAGATGAGGCAGGGGTAAACACCTGCTTTGACACCGATATAGAGCACGTCGAGCAGTCCACCTTCCTTCATGACCGCTCCATAGGAGTGATAGAGCGGACTATCGGGATTGACGAAGTCTGCCCATAACTCACTATGGAACATACCTGCACCCGGAAGGTTGGTGAGCAACATACCAAAAGCGATCGGCAGGAGCAGAAGGGGTTCGTATTTCTTATGAATGGCCAGGTACAGCAGGAAGAAGGACACCAAGAGCATCACGCCTTGTTGCCAACTGATCTGCATGAAACCCATGCCTTGGAAAAATTCACCAATATTCATTGTTGTCTGCTATTGATGGTGCACTTATCCTAAAACGATGAGGAGGTCATCCTGCATTACGTTTTGTCCCGGAGTAACGGCGATCTGTTTTACCGTACCGTCGGCTTCTGCCATGATAGCATTCTCCATCTTCATGGACTCAAGGGTCAGAAGAGTATCGCCTTTCTTTACAGCCTGTCCTTCGCTTACCAGCACTTTGATTACCGAACCGGGCAGCGGGCTCTTTACTTGCTGGCCTTTAGCTGTTGGCTCTTGGCTGTTAGCTTTAGCCTCTGCTTTGGGTGCAGCGGCAGGAGCCGGAGCTGCTTTCGGAGCCACCGGAGCAGGTTTTGCAACTGGTTTAGCCGGAGCAGCTGCTTCTGTTTCTACTTCATATACTTTGCCGTTAACGGTTACTTTTGCCTTGCCGGCTTCGAGTTGTTCTACAGCGCACTTGTAGTCAGCGCCATTAAGTTTAAATGCAAATTCTTTCATATTAAAAACCAATGTTGTTAAGTCCGATTGATTTGGTGTTCCATGCGGTATCGCGTACTTGAGACGGGATCATGGAAGTAGGTGCGTCATGTTTGACGTCTTGAGAAGCCAGATACAGGGCGTAAGCCACAGCGGCGGTATCGTCGGCAGGAGAAGCGATTATTGAAGATTGGTGATTGGAGATTGGAGATTTGCTCACCTCTTCCTTCACCTCCTTCACCTCTTTCTTCTCTGCTTTCGGAGCCTTAGGTGCTGTCACTTTCTGCATCGTCCATCCGAAGGCTTTCAGGATGAAGACGAGGCAGCAGAGGAGCGCCAGCACGATGCCAAAACCGAGGCCGGTAACAATCCAAGTATCTGCTGTAACTGCTAATAATGTCATAACGGTTATGGGTTACGGGTTATGGGTTACAGGGGGATGTTCGAATGCTTCTTAAGCGGGTTGGTCAGACGCTTGGTCTGCAACATCTCGAAGGCACGGATGATGCGGCTACGGGTGTAGCGCGGTTCAATGACGTCATCGATATATCCGCGGTTAGCTGCCTGATACGGAGAAGCGAAGAGGTCTTTGTACTCAGCTTCTTTCTCTGCGATGAAGGCTTTCTTCTCAGCCGGATCTTCGATGGCCTTGATAGCTTTCGCTTGGAGCACACCTACTGCACCACTTGCACCCATGACTGCGATCTCCGCATTCGGCCATGCGTAGCATACATCGCCTCTGAGTTGCTTACAACTCATCACAATATGGCTGCCACCATAACTCTTACGAACGGTAATGGTTACTTTCGGAACAGTTGCTTCGCCATAAGCAAACATCAGTTTTGCACCATGATCGATGATACCTGCGTACTCTTGTCCGGTTCCGCAAAGGAATCCCGGAACGTCAACGAGGGTAAGGATCTGGATATTGAAGGCATCGCAGAAACGTACGAAACGAGCGGCTTTACGGCTGGCGTCACAGTCCAGCACACCTGCCAGCCAAGAAGGCTGATTGGCGATGATACCGGTGGAGCGACCATTGAAACGAGCGAAACCACAAATGACGTTCTTGGCGTAGTCTTTATGTACCTCCATGAAGTCCCCGTTATCGACGATGGTATTGATGATCTCATGCATGTCGTAGGGTTTGTTCGGATCGTCCGGAACGATGTCGTTGAGATGCTCATCCACACGCGTGATGTCGTCTGTGCAAGCAAATACCGGTGCTTCTTCCATGTTATTCTGCGGGATGAAGGAAACGAGACGACGCACTTCTGCCAACGCCTCTTCTTCGGTAGCCGCTACAAAATGGGTAACGCCTGATTTGGTAGCATGGATATGTGCACCACCGAGTTGCTCAACCGTGACATCCTCGCCCGTAACGGATTTTACTACCTTCGGGCCGGTGATGAACATATAACTGTTCTGCTCGGTCATCATGATGAAGTCGGTGAGCGCAGGACTATACACAGCACCACCGGCGCACGGACCAAAGATGACAGATATCTGGGGTACGACACCCGAAGCCAGGATGTTACGCTCGAAGATCTCGGCGTAGCCGGCAAGTGCACATGCACCTTCTTGAATACGTGCTCCACCCGAGTCGTTCAGACCGATGATCGGAGCGCCGAGTTTCATAGCCTGATCCATGACGTTGCAGATTTTCTGTGCCATGGTCTCCGAAAGCGAACCGCCAATGACCGTTGCATCTTGTGCAAAGACGAATACCAGACGACCGTCAATAGTACCCGATCCTACTGCTACACCATCACCGAGGAACACTTTCTTCTCCATACCGAAGTCATGACAACGGTGGGTGAGGAACATGTTCACTTCTTCAAACGAACCTTCGTCCAGCAGCATATTAATACGCTCACGGCAGGTATAACTACCCTTTGCGTGATGCTTTTCTACGGCTGCTTCACCGCCACCAGCTTGCGCCTTTTCGCGGTTCTCAATCAGCTTATTTAATTTAGCAGAATCCATAATGCAATTATTTCGGCTGTTGACACAATTCAGTTAATACACCCTTGGTAGATTTCGGGTGGAGGAAAGCGATCATGAGGTTCTCAGCACCTTTACGCGGCGCTTTGTCGATGAGTTGGATACCGGCAGCCTCGCATTCAGCAAGCGCTTCTGCTACGTTCTCTACGTTGAAAGCAACATGGTGCACACCGCCGCGGCCACCGTTCTTCTCGATGAACTTAGCGATGGTCGATTCCGGACTCGTCGGCTCGAGCAACTCGATCTTCACTTCACCTACTTTAAAGAAAGCGGTGCGAACTTTCTGATCCTCAACTACTTCAATCGAATAGCACTTGTTTCCTGAAAGAAACTCAAAGAAGGGAGCAGCCTCTTCGATAGAGGTTACTGCTATACCCAAATGTTCAATGTGTGTGGGTTTCATAATGATTTATGATTAATGATTTATAATTTATGATTGCAAATTTTTCTCAAATCGGCTGCAAAGTTACAAAAAAATAATGACATACACAAGAGTGTATGCCATTTTTATTGATTTTTTACCCAAATAATCGCATCCGATTCAAGTGTCCAAGCGCTCAAGGGTGACGAAGGGTGATAGCCGGCTTTTTGATAAAGAGAGGAACAAGGGATGTTGTTTATCGCAATCACAGCATAAAGCACACGAAGTTTCAAGAAGTCAAACGCGTATGCTTCGAGTTGTTTGACGGCCACATGCCCTACTCCATGACCTCGGTATTCGGGTGCGATGTACATCCCGATAGCTGCACGGCGATTTCGGGGATCGAAATCAAAGAGATCAATGCAGCCTATCGTTTTGTCATCATCTTCTATAATGAGACGGAGTTGACCGTCGCTGTAGATATCGCCTGTCGTCGATTCGATATAGGCACGCAGATCCTGTTGGGACAAAGGGTTATGGTTCGCCCCGTCCGCCCAAGCCGTCGCATCATTCTCCCATTGGTAGAGGAACGGCAGATCGGAAGGTTCTATTTTGCGCAGTCGGATCATCCTCCAAAGAGTCCCAAGAATCCTTTTTTCTTTTTGATGCTGAGATCTTCCATGTTTCCTTGCGGAGCCGGTTCAAAAGGATGACCGGTGTGAATCATGTTATAGATCACACCCCATTCCGGCAAACCACCCAGATTGCGGTCATCGATCCACAGGTCGGCTACCAGTTTACGTGCTGCTCCGTGTTCCGGTTCTTCTTCCGGATAATTGGAGTTTACCGCGTAGAACTCAAGTCCTTTTGACTTGCAGTAGTCAATGGCTTCTTGAAGCAGATCTCCTTCACGAACGGTCCATAGAATGACCTGATGGTGGTCTTCTTCCTGCAGTTTTTTGAGTGTCTGAATGGCAAACGGGATGGGTTTACCGATTTTCGGGTACTCGTGGGTTACGATGGTACCATCAAAGTCACAAGCAATAATCATTGTTAAACGGTTAAATCGTTAAAACGTTAAATCGTTAATAGGTCGGAGTGTTGGGGTCTTCGATTGTGGTTTCTTTCTCGAGTTTGCCTACGGTAGGCTTGGTGAAATACCAAGCAACGGCAGCTACGGCAGCTACCCAGAACATCGCTCTGTACTGGGGCGTTCCCATCAGATAATGCGCTGCTATACCCAGGGGCATGGAGTTACCGACCAAGAGAATGCGCCAAGTGGCGAGTTTACGGTACTTGTTGAGGTCCGTTGTCTTGCGCCATTTGACCAGATACAAGCCCAGAGGGATGGTGATCAGGGCGTCAAAGATAACGAAATACTGGATAAAAACACCGCGTTGCGAGAGGTAGTAAATATGCGGCAGGATCTCTTTATCCCGAAGCAGGAACATGACGGTCAGCACGATGACCGAAAAAACCATGATGCCGTAGTAATACCAGTTAAGTTGTTTTACAATTTTCTTTTCCATATTATCCATTAAATGCGATTCGGTTCACGATAGAGCGACCAAGGGTGATCTCGTCGGTGTATTCGAGTTGGTTACCGACAGCCACGCCACGGGCGATCTGGGAAAGTTTTGGCATCTCCTTTAGGCCTGCGTTTTGGAGCCGGCGGTAGATGTAGAAATTGGTAGTATCGCCTTCCATAGTGGTAGGTAAGGCGAGAATGATCTCATCAATATCTCCTTTGGAGACACGGTCGATAAGGGAGTCTATTTCAATCTCTTTCGGTCCAATGCCTTCCATGGGGGAAATAACACCTCCGAGCACGTGATAGACACCGTTGTATTGACCTGTATTCTCGATGGACATGACATCTTGGACATTCTCCACCACGCAGATCGTGGAGTGATCCCGGCGCGTAGAACCACATATCGGACAGATTTCAGTGTCAGAGATGTTATGGCACTCCCGGCAATAAACGACATCGTGTTTGAGTCGGGTGAAGGCATTGGAAAACGCTTCCACTTCCGCGTCGGACTGACGCAAGAGATGCAAGACAAGCCGAAGCGCTGTTCTGCGCCCTACTCCCGGCAGCGATGCCATCTGATTCACTGCCTGCTCCAATACTATGCTGGGGTAGTCACTCATTCTTTTTTCGCCCAACGGGCAGGAAGTACACGATAGGGGTAACGGGCACGAATATCTTCTGCATTCGGGCAATCGATCCGGTGGATACGAATTCCTTTGAGAACCGAGACGAAGGCAAAGATGGGGTCACCGGGTTGTGGATTACAACATTTGGAGAGGTTATAATCCACGTTCTTGACATTCATGTCGACCTCAATCGCCAATCCTTTGAGATCGGACCGATCCACATATTCGGTGTGTTCCCGTTGAATCGGTGTTTCTTCGGGTTCGAGAAGAACATCACGCAGTCGCTGTACATCTTCCTTGCCGTTTGCCACAGACTGATACATATCGGAAACGGCTTTGTAACCGAGCCGGATAGCCATCTTGGTGATGTCCGCTTCGGTGTAGGAGATCTTCCAGTTTTTGAACTTCCTGTCAATGATCTCTTTTCCTTCCGCCGCCTGCTTGTATTCGATCTCTTTGAGCGCTTGCCGGATTTTGTTTTTCGCTTTGGTAGAAGCTACAAAATTGAGCCAATCGGCATTCGGGTGCTGGTTCGGCGACGTCAAAACAGACACCTGGTCACCATTCTCCAGTTTCTGCCGGATAGACACATTTTGATTTCGAATAGTACCGCCTACGCAGTGTGCACCCACTTCGCTATGAATGGAGTACGCAAAATCCAATACCGTGGCACCTTCTGGAAGACGGCGCAAGTCACCGGTAGGCGTGAAGACATAGATGTCTCCGGACTTCTGTACGATAGATCCTTTGACGCCTTTGTATGACCAGTGAGCGGCCACACCCTGCTCTGCGACCTCGTCCATGCGGCGGGTACGAATCTGCACTTCGACCCAACGGTTTTGGGGGCCAAGAACGGTGGTGTGCAGTGATTCATAGCCATTCTCTTTAGGCACAGAAAGCCAATCACGAAGTCGCTTGGGGTTAGGCGGGAAGACATCGGTGATAAGGGAATAGACCTGCCAACAATCGGATTTCTCTTTCTCAAGGGGTGAATCGAGAATAATACGGATGGCAAAGAGGTCGTATATCTTATCGACATCGCAATGCTGCGCCTGCATCTTATGATAGATAGAATGGATGGATTTAGGGCGTCCTTTGATGGTAAACTTAAACCCTTCTTCCGTCAGTTTTTTCTCCAAAGGAGCAATGAACGAGGCGATATACGCTTCGCGTTCGGCTTTTTTTGCGTTCAACGCGTGCGCGATATATTTATAGGTGTCGTAATCGAGGAATTTGAGCGCAAGGTCCTCCATCTCGGTTTTTATCTGATATAAACCGAGTCGATGCGCCATAGGAGCATGCAAATTTTGCGTCTCTTTGGCGATATGCCTCCGCCGGTCCGAATCTCCCTCGGCATCTAATTGCCGCAAGAGTTCCAAACGCTCATTGAGTATTGAAAATAGGACTTTATTGCTGTCTTCCATATGTCATTTTCAAAAAAACGCTGCAAATTTAGTAAAAATTTTCTATTTATGCAAATAAATGCGATTAATTTTTTCTAAATTCTTGCACATATCAAATTTTTTTTGTAACTTTGCAGCGATTTTTTGAAAATATCTAATTTAACCGATAATGAAAGCAACAAGAATTGGTCTTATTTGTGCACTGTGTCTTGCATCAGCACTGCTGATCGTGATGAACATCAAGAGTGTAACGACCCCTATTAAGTTTAATGACACACGCGCAGAGCGTGAAGTAGTAATTAAGCAACACCTGATTGATTTGCGTGCTGCGCAAACGGAGTACTATCATGTGTTTGGCAAGTACACGGACAATGCAGATTCGTTGGTTATCTTCCTGCAGACCACTCCGAAGAAATCGATTCGTAAGGAGAAGAGTTTGACAGATAACCAGTTGGAGAACTTGAAGTTGACGGAAGAGAAAGCCGTTAAGATCATTGAGAATGCCAAGAAGAAAGCATTGAAGAACAAGAAGTTAAATCTTGATCCGAATGATGTAGAGGCTTTGTATGCGTATATCTGGGCGAACGACGCGGAGATCAAACGGAACGAGTTACAAGGATTCCGCCGTGATACGATGGAGACGAACATGATTGATACCTTATACGCTGGTCGTTATGACAACGAGACGATCAAGGATCTGATCATTATCCCTTACAGCCAAGACGAGGCACGCTTTATCTTCAAGACCAGCAGTTATGCTTCGCAGCAAGGTGATGTTGCTTTGTTCGAGATGATGGCTCCGTTCGATGCTTATCTGTGGGATTTGGATAAGCAGGAGTTGGCGAACCTGATTGATGCAGAGGCTCGTAAAGAGATCAAACGGAAAGATCCGCATGACTACCTGCATCTGCAAGTGAAAGATGTAACCGTCGGTTTGAAGGTAGGTGACATCGATAGTCCTAACGGTGGTCACGGAAACTGGGAGTAACCGGATGCGAATTATCTCAGGTACATATGGGGGGCGGCGATTGTCGCCCCCTAAAAATATCACAGCAAGGCCAACGACAGACTTTGCCAAAGAGAGTTTGTTTAATCTGCTCAATAACCGAATGGATTTTGAGGGGATTGATGTGCTGGATCTGTTTGCCGGAACGGGTGGTATCGGTATAGAGTGCGTGAGTAGAGGTGCAAGAGAAGTGACGGCGGTGGAGATTGCGCATGTGCAGCAGAACTGGATCATTACTTGTTGTCGACAGTTAGGGATCCGGAACTTAAGTGTGATTCGTGGCGATGTGTTTAAGTTTGTAAATGCTTGCCGGACGAAGTATGATTTGATCTTTGCCGATCCTCCTTATGCTTTGGAGCAGTTACCTACCCTGCCTGACGTGATCTTTGGGCAGAAGATATTAAAAGAAAACGGATGGCTCGTTATTGAGCACGGTAAAGATACCGATTTCACGAACCATCCGAATCATGTAGAAACGAGAACGTACGGAAGTGTACATTTCTCATTCTTCCAAGTAGATTTCCAGTAGTTTGCAGTGTCCTTTTGGGGTAATGACGATGTCATTCAGTACCGCAGGAATGAGTACCGCTTCTCCTAAACGCAGAGAGGCGGTTTTGTTTTCCTCATTTTCGCAGTCTAAGGCAGTCACCGTACACTCCCCTTCCACGCACATGTATGCCACGAATGAATCCAGAGGTGCATAATCCCGTTGAGCGGTTTTGGTCAGTGCCAGGAGATTGGTAGTGAAGTACGGTGTCTTCTTGATGTTCACCGCACCGTCCATATGGGGAGTAGTGGGCAGGCACGTAGCATCATTCTCCGGGGAGAAGTCCATAACTTGCAGCGCTTTATCCAGTTTGAGAGGGCGTTTCTTGCCATCGTTACCTACTCTATTGTAATCATAGAGACGGTAAGTGAGGTCGGAGTTCTCCTGAATCTCTGCCACGATGGTATCCCGTCGCATGGCATGAACCGTTCCGGCAGGGATAAAAGCTACATCGCCTTCATGCACTTTGTATTCACGCAGGTAATCAGCCAACGTACCGTCTCCGATGGCGGAATGGATAAGAGAAGCGTTCATCTGCTGTTTCCATCCCAGATAGATGGCCGAGTTACCTTTCGCCGGCATAACATACCACATCTCCGTTTTGCCTAACGAGTTCTCGTTCTCAATGGCATATTCATCGCCCGGGTGCACTTGAATAGAGAGGTCATCGGTAGCATCGATAAACTTCATCAATAAGGGGAACTGGTTTCCGAAGACCTCATACACATGCTCTCCGACCAATTCATCCATGTAAACCTCCAATAGATCTTGCAAGGAATCGCCTTCATGGGATCCGTTAGCCACCTCCGTCGGGTATTTGTCAATATCCGAGATGACCCATGCCTCGCCGACGTTTTCATAGTCAGCGGGAATATGGTCGTACCATTTCTCAATCGTATGTCCTCCCCACAGTTTATGGAACAGTTGGGGTTTGAATTTAAACGGATATAATGCCATTATTTAATATTTCGGATTCGTTTCTCCCATTTCCAAGCGGATGCCAGCACGTCTCGGATAGGTGTATCTGCTTTCCATCCGAGCACCTCGTTGGCTTTTTTAGGAGCGGCCCATACCTGTTCGATATCTCCTTCCCGACGGCCGGCAATGGTATATGGGATCTTGACGCCTGTAGCCGCTTCAAACTCGTTGATGAGCGTGAGGACACTGAGTCCGGTGCCTGTACCGAGATTAAAGACTTCCACTTGTTCCCGATCGGCAGCATTCAGCATACGATCGATGGCTTTGACGTGTGCTTTTGCCAGATCTACCACATAGATATAGTCACGGATGCAAGAACCGTCCGGTGTGTTATAGTCATTACCGAACACTTTAAGTTCCGGACGAAGTCCAGCAGCCGTTTGGGTAATGAACGGCAGAAGGTTCTGCGGTACACCATTCGGCAGTTCTCCGATATGTGCGGATGGATGCGCGCCAATGGGGTTAAAATATCGTAAGATCGTCGCATTCAGTGTTTTATCTGCATGTGCCTCATCGCGGATAATCTCCTCATTGATCTGCTTGGTGTTTCCGTACGGAGAGAGTGCAGCCTGGATTGGTGCCGTTTCATCAACAGGCAGATGGGCTGCGTCTGGCTGACCGTACACTGTGCAAGAAGACGAGAAAACGAGGTTTGTTACCTGATGCAAGCGCATTACTTCCAGCAAGGTACAGAGACTACCGAGATTATTACGGTAGTAAAGAAGCGGTTTTTCTACCGATTCGCCTACTGCTTTGCTGGCTGCAAAATGGATTACACCTACGATATCCGGATACTGTTTGAACACGGCATCCAGATCGACGAAATTACCACAGTCAATATTTGCAAAATCCGGTTTTTTTCCTACGATAGCCGCAATACCGTCCAGCACGTCGATGGAAGAGTTGCTGAGATTATCTACGATAGTAACATCGTATCCTTGCTGCATCAGTTCCACCGTGGTATGCGAACCAATATAACCGGTACCACCGGTAACGAGAATTCGAGCCATATTAGAACAATTTCTCCGGGTAAACACCCTCTTTGATTAATTGATGAATTTTCATAACCACCTGCGGACGATCTTCCGAGTAGGTAACTCCGAACCATTTGGAAGGAGTGTCCAGCACTTTGCACGTTGCTTTTCCTTCCGTGATGAGTTGGTTAACAAGTGTCGGAATATAGAACTCCGATTTGAGTTCCTGTCCATGTGCAGCAAGGAAAGCTTTGAAAGCCGTTTCACTGTATTGGAAGTACTCCGGTGTGAATCCCCACATGTTCATGGAGACAGGCGTGTGCGGATCGAGTTGGGTATCCACTCCCTCTTCTGTGAAGACGATGGTGCCGTTTTTATCCTCTATCTTCGTACGCTCTACCACGTCTGTAAGCAGTCCTTCTTCATTGGTAGTACATACACCGCGGCTGACGGATCCGTTTTCGCTGAGGGTGTTTGCAACCCGATAACCGACCATGCAGTATTGGCCTTGTTTGCCTTCCACCGAACGGAGGAAATCTGCCAGTACTTGGTAGGACTCTTTTCCATAGAAATCATCAGCATTGATGACCGCAAACGGTTCTTTGATTAAGTCTTTACCCATGAGAACGGCATGGTTGGTACCCCAAGGTTTGGTGCGTTCTACGTTGTAGGTACAGCCTGCAGGCACTTTATCCACGGATTGGAAGCAGATCTCACATTGAACTTTTCCTTCGTATTTGCTGAGTACGACACGGCGAAAGTCCTCCTCAAAATCCTTACGGATAACGAATACAATTTTGCCGAATCCGGCACGCAGAGCATCATAGACGCTGTAGTCCAAAATAGCTTCGCCATTGGGTCCGAGACCGTCCATTTGTTTAAGGCCTCCGTAACGGCTTCCCATGCCGGCTGCCAAGATAAATAATGTTGGTTTCATATCAGTTTTTTGCATTTTATTCATTAACAACAATAGTTTTTCCATGTACCTTTTTATGCCGGAACCACAGGCCATAGACCTCGGAGCAGTTACCGGCAGTTATGAATGCCTGAATCTTGTTATTCCGGATAAAGGCCATCAACGATGAGAACTCATCTTGGGTAAGGAGCACTTGAATCTCTTGATGTTCTTCACCGCTATATCCGCCTTGCACCTTATAGATGGAACATCCACGCACGAGTGTATCTACGATATACGACCGGATACGTTCCGTGTCTGGGGAGATGATACATACGCGTTTGCGCTTATTAAGCGAAGCCGTGAAATAATCGATTGCCAGACCATTGATCCAGGTTCCGATAATACCGATGACCACCATGCGGAAGTCATTGATCAGAAAAGCGGTAGAGCAGATGATGACGCCACCGATTGCCACGGAAGTACCGATATCGAAATGCATGAATTTGTTCACAATCTTACCGATGATGTCCAATCCGCCGGTAGAAGCATTGATGCGGAAGAGAACAGCCTGACAGATACTGAGCATAAGCACAAAGCAGATGAGGTCGAACCACACATCACCCATACCTAAACCGCCGCTCATCACGCTATCACGCACTTGCACCATCCACTCGCCGGAATGATTCAAAATATATCCGTCGCCGGTGAGTGTACCGGCATTGAGTTGGCTGATAATCTCCGGATCGGTGATGAGTTGGTGGGTAAAATTATAACTCGGGTAGAGCCAGTCCCACACCTGCGTCAACGGACCCAGGATCATCGCCGTATAGACCGTTTTGATACCAAACTCATTGCCGATGAGAATGAAGGCCAGCAGCAAGAGGAAGGCATTGATACTCATTACCAGGTAAGAGAAGGTGTCCGGCGTACCACCGAAGATGGTGTTGATCACGATAGAGAGACCGGAGATGGTACCTACAATGAGGTGGCTCGGCATTAAGAAATAATAGACTGCGGCAGCACCGATACTCATACCGACGGTCATCAAAATCAGTTCACGCCAGAACTTCCATGTGCATAGGAGATGCATCAGTGCTTTGGCTTGATCTTGCCAATATTGGCAAGTAAAGAACTTTTGAAAAAAGGATTTCATGGATATTTATTAATTATCTTTGACCACCAATCGTGCTGTACGGCGGGTAGTCTGACTCAACATAATCGTTCTCCCCTGTTTGGCTTGTTCCAATATCTGCGGTGTCGTGCCACGGATCGTCAGCAAAGACAAGTGATCGTTATAGGTTACATTAAAATGAACTTGTAAAGCTTCGATGGCTTCCGGTACGAAACGGGTGTTATCGACACAAACAGAGATCGTGACGGCAGAGGACTGAATGAGGGACACTTTGAGCCGATGGGTATGAATGATATCGAAGATCTCGCTGAGACTTTCCTCCAGTACAAAAGCGAAGTCTTTCGCACGCATTGTGATGAGGATTTGGTTCTTCCTCCATATATACACCGGCACATCGATGGGCCCGATACCGTCATCTGCTATACGGGATCCCTCCGCCTTGGGGTCTCCGAAGGGTTTTACTAACAACGGAATATGCTTATTCTCAAGCGGTCGAATCGTTTTCGGATGAATAACTTGTGCTCCGGAATAACTCAGTTCTACCGCATCCCTGTAACGCAAAGAAGGGATAAGCACGGTGTTGGGTTCAATACGTGGATCGGCATTAAGTATCCCCGGTACATCTTTCCAGATGGTAACGGATTCCGCATTGAGGTAGTTACCGAGCAATGCAGCCGTATAATCTGAGCCTTCCCGTCCAAGCGTGGTTCGTTTCCCGTCTGCTGTTCCGCCGATGAATCCTTGGGTAACAACCACACGGGGGCGATTTGACCTCTCCCACCCTGCTTGAATCACAGCACAACTGGCGTTGTCATCCACAACGGCTTCCCGCCAAGTGGCATCGGTACGCAGAAGTTTAGGCATGTTCCACCATTCGACGGACAGACCTTGTTTGAGCAGATAGACGGCTACGATCTGGGTGGACATAATCTCTCCGAGAGAAACAATCTGGTCGTAGTTCTCATCGTAAGATAAAGCCGGATCGTAAGGAATCTCGCCAATGAGCCGAATGTCGGTACCGGGTTGCAGTCCGAGTTCCTTCATAATTGCCACATGGAAATCGATGATATCCACCCATTGGTTCAGCGCTGCTTCTTCTTTTCCGGCATCGCAGAACTCCACTACTCGCTCGAGTGCATTGGTCGTTTTTCCCATAGCGGATACAACAACCATAAGCTCATCGTTCGTCAAACGAACAATGTGCTCCACGTTCCGAACGCCTGCTGCGTCCTTCACGGATGCTCCTCCGAACTTATAGACTTTCATATAGAGACGGGTTACAGGTTAGCCATGCGGATAGCCGTATAGGCGCCTTCGACACCTTTGTTGCCGAGTTTTCCGCCACAACGATCCAATGCCTGCTGTTGGTTCAAAACGGTAAGCACGGAGAAGATGACAGGCACCTTTCCTTGCGCGTTCAAGGTGGCAACACCTTGAGTCACCGACTGGCAGACGTAATCAAAATGCGGTGTCTCGCCTTGGATGACGCATCCGATAACAATGACAGCATCGATGCGCTCCTCTTTCATAATACGCGCTGCGCCGTAGGTCAGTTCCACCGTACCGGGCACATGGATGAGGTCGATATTATCGGCTTGCACACCATGCTTAAGAAAAGTATCGACTGCACCCTGCGCCATGGCATAAGTGATCTCGCTGTTCCAATCCGCTACCACAATCGCATAGCGCTGACGTGCAAGGACGTCAGCGCCGGGCAATTGATTCACATCGTATTTCGATAAATCAGTAGTCATTTACGATGTACGAATTATTCAGCAATAGCGATGTATTTGTCGATATCACGAGCTTCTACTGAAGCAGGATAATTCTCTTTGATCGAAGTGAAAGCTTTGCGGGCAGCCTCGTTATCCTCCAGTTTCAGGTAAGCGATACCGGCTTTCTTCAGGCTCATCGGAGCGAATACCTCGTTACCGGTCTTAGCAGCAGCTTCGAAAGCATTTACAGCTGCTTCCAGGTCACCTAACTCTACATATGCATCACCGAGCAACTGCTTAGCTACGGCCTTAAAGTTCAAGTCATCGGAAGAGAATTTCTCAAGGTAGTTAACGGCTTCCTCGTATTGACCGAGTTGGAAATAGCAGGTACCTGCAAACAGCGCAGCCAGCTTACCCTCTTGGTTCGAATACGAATCGGCTGTAGCAGCAAAACCCTCTATGTTCTCGTCTCCTTGCGCTGCTACCTCAAACTGGTTGTAGAGATAAGCCCATACGTTCTGACCGTTCTCCTCGGTAGCTGCCTCGTGTTTCGGCTGCACGATACGTTGTTGATAGAACATGAAACCCAGAATAAGGAGCACGATGATTGTTACACACCATGAGAGTTTCTTCGAGTTTTTCTCGATCCATTTACCTGCGCCTGTGAGCGCGTTGTTTACTTCTTGAAGCTGTTCTTCCTGCTTCTCAAATTTGTTTTGTTTCTTTGCCATAATATGTGTTTTTTATTATTTTCAATAATAGTTTTTACGAAAAAACGTGCAAAGTTACGAAATATTTTTGATATGTGCAAATAAAAACAAAAAAATCGCTCATTTTCGGGCGATTTTTCTATTTTATATTTTCAGGCTCAAACCTATAAAAAAGGTTCGAGGTATGGAAGGACCATAGATATAACTGGCATCTCGAAATTGGCCTTTATCGATGTCCCGTTGGTACTGGTCAAGGATGTTCTTCACACCGCAACTGATCTCCAGGCAGTATTGTTTATACAAGTGTACGTCATAGGCCAAGCGGATTCCAAAGTCCCAGAAACTCGGTGTGATCGTCTCGTCGTCTTGGGGAATGAATCCTGCGAGATGCGGCACAAGCATCGAACCGGTTGCTTTTCCGTTGATAGAGATCGTAAAGTCCTTGACGGGTTGGATATCGATCAGCAGGTATCCGTAGTTATTAGGGGTACGGAACATACGAGTGTTCGCTGATACGGTAGGGCTCCATTGTTGAGGAGTGGTGTAACGACTCTGTTGATAGGTATATCCTGCGGATAGGCTAAAGGCAAAAGGCGAAAGACGAAAGGCGATTTTTCCTTCTATATTCAATCCCCCCACCCACGCAGCATCAGCATTAGTGCGCACGAAGAGCAGATTCCCGGCTGCATCTTTTCCGTTCTCACGCAGCATAAAGATGTCCTGCAGATAGGTGTAGAATCCTTCCGCCGTGAGGTTGATTTCCCATTTACCGAATTGGCGGTACCAATCAGCACTGAGGGTAGCACTGTGGGAGTATTCCGGTCGCAGTTGGGGATCGAGCGTGATGAGAGACACTTCTCCTCCTACCGCAGCCACATGCAGGTCTTCATCGTAAGCCTGTGGTGCACGGTAACCGCTGCTGTAACCGGCACGAAGGACAAGGCCTTCCACAGGTGTATAACGGAAGGTAGCACGTGGTGTACATATCGGATTGGTCAGGAAATTATGTTTCTCCAGACGCGCTCCGACCAGCACACTCCATTGGTTACCTTTCCATTCGTTTTGGGCATACACACCAATCACATGTACATCCTGTATGAGGTCACGGTGGTAGCCTAACATGCGGTCATGCAATGCATTGAAGGTGTACTCTGTTCCCACACTCAAATCGCCTTTAGCGATACCGCAGGGATAGGAGAAACGGTACTGTAAACCGGTGGTAGAAGTGAGATCGGTACTGCGACCGTAAGCCGCTGTATCTCTGCCTGTGCCGAAATAACTCTCCCTGCCGATATGTTGCAAAGCAGAATAGGCAGACACAAAGTGTCTGTTATCCTCCGAAAACCAGTCGAACGCAAAGGAACCGGCATCGATATTATGGCGTAGCTGTTCAGCGATATCAGCCTGATGAGGCTCGAGATCCAAGTTATTTCCTCCCCTACGAAAATCCGTAGTATGATGGTATTCCGCGATGATCTTGCTATAAGCGCTGGTCTTGAAGAACACCCGTGTGCCGGCAGTAGTAGAACGCAGTTTAGGCAGTTCACTAAAACCGTCGTTATCGCGGTCATATTCACTGCGCGTACGATGGGTTGCAAAGAGGTACGCTCCTATCTTGCGGTTCTCACTTATCACAGATGCGTTAAGGTCCGTATGGATATCATAACAGGCATGTTCGTTAATATGGCTGGTATTTGAGATGTTTACAAAATTTCGAACGGGTTCCTTGGTGATAATATTAACTACTCCACCAATCGCATTGGCTCCGTACATCGCTGATCCACCACCGCGAACGACCTCTATGCGGTCAATCATCGCCGCCGGAACTTGTTCCAAACCATAAACCGCCGCCATTGAAGAAAAGACAGGTCGGCTATCCATGAGAATCTGGGTGTATTGGCCTTGGAGTCCATTGATGCGAAGTTCTGTTTTTCCACAGTTGGAGCAAGTGTTATCCACGCGCAGACCCGGTTGAAAATCCAAGGCATCCGCAGCACAAGTGACCGCCGTCGTTTCAAACAACTTTGGCGACAGCACATTAACGATGGTAGCTGCTTCCTGCTGTTTGGTAGCATAGCGATTGGAGGTAACAACGACACTGTTGAGCATTTGCGATACCTCACGGATAGTGGTTTTCAACTCCGTAGTAGTGCGCTCTTTGATGACAACCGGCAGTTCTATTGTTTCATATCCCACAAAAGAGAAGATAATCGTCTGCTTACCAACAGGTAAGTTCTTCAAAAAATAGTGACCCGACTCATCTGTAACGGTACCTATCGACGTTCCTTTTAGTTGTACACTCACATAAGGCAAATGCTCTCCTGTTTTCTCATCCAAAACGTGTCCTACCAAGTGGGCATCATACTCTTCCTGCGCCCATGAAGTCATCACTCCAATTAACAAGACAATAAATACTTGTATAATTTTTCTCATCGTATATCGTAACTTTATTCAAAAAAACGGTGCAAAATTACAAAAAAAATCCCACATAAGCAAACGTGGGAAACAAAATACCTAAAAATGGGTATTAGAAATCGAGCATGCTTTTTTTACGAGGCCGTTTGTCTTCCGGCAGCACAATCTGGTAGATGTTATGGTTTCGACCGATCTTACGGGCATAATAGGCACGCGTACCGTCGGTCGATATCTTGTACCAGCAATCTCTACCGGTGGTATTGATCTGCGGTCCTAAGTTCTCCGGCTCCGACCAACATGTCCAGCAAGTGTCCGACAGGCGACGAGTCACCCATACATCCAATTCCCCCATCGTACCGGGACGGTCAGAAGAGAAATAGAGCGTCTGCATGTCGGGATGCAGGAAAGGCGACCGCTCCATGCCTTCCGTGTTAATTGTTTCTCCGATCGAGAAAGGTTTACTCCATCTACCCTGTTCATCCCTGGTAGCCACAAAGATATTCAAAGATGGTTGTTCACCCGGTTTCGTTGGATAATTGGCAGCAAAGAGGATAGCAGAACCGTCGGGTGCAAACATCGCATCGGCCTGCCAGTTACCGATTCGAAAGAGTGCCGGCATCGCTTGCGGTTCCGACCATCCACGAGCCGATTTCACGGAATAACACATCCTTCCTTCCACAAACAGCAGCATCGTTGCGCCGTCTGCTGAGATGGATGTCGGTGCCTCATTGCGATACGGGTGACTCAGTTCCGGTATCCGCTTCGCAGCGGTCCATTCACCGGTACTATCCCGTTGAGAGACATAGATATCTTCGGTAGCCGAACCGTCGGCACGGTTCAGACCTACAAAATAGATCGTCCGGTCATCGATTGTCACCGTCGGTCCGTACTCTTCTCCGTCGTAACTGTTTACCGTCTGCGGCAAGATCTGCGGCCGGATAGTGTCCGGTGTAGTGAACGCACAAAGAACCAACAGACACAGCAACACCGGTAGGCGTTTAAGCAATCCGATAAGTGCTTTCGTGCAGGCACGGTCGGTGATCTGTTCTCGGAGTTTACCTAACTGAAAACGTTCCGCTGTCGTACCTTCGGGGGTGGACCAGGCCATCCAAACGGTACCCACCGGCTTCTCTTTAGTTCCACCGCTTGGTCCTGCAACACCACTGGTCGCAACCGCATAATCGGTGTGTAACAATTTGCGAACATTGTCTGCCATCACACACACCACTTCTTCGCTTACCACACCGTGCGCTTTTATCATCTCTGCCGGTACTCCCAAAACGTTCTCTTTGACCGAGTTATCGTAACTGATCACCGAACCGTAATAGAATGCAGACGACCCGGCATGTTTGTTCAGCAATGACGCTAACTTACCGCCGGTACAACTCTCTGCCGTTGCAATCGTCTGACCACGCATCTTAAGCAAATTGCCGACTATCACCTCGATCGGTTCATCCGTATCCGCGATCATATAATCCGCGACCAAGGTCTTCAACTGCGCAAAATAGTCATCCATCTCCGTTTCGGTCAACGCCCCATAACTCGACAACCGCAAACGGATAATCCCGTCCTTTGGTAAGTAGGCTAAATGCAAACCCTCCGGCATCGTGTTCTCGAAATCTTCAAGCAAGATGGCTAAGGAACTCTCTGCGATGCCGGTGACCTGCAAGGTGCGATGAAGAATTTTCGTCATGTCGTCATGACGTAATGACGTCATAACTATATACGGCAGTATCTGTTCCTCCATCGCTATCTTCATCTCATACGGCACGCCGGGCATGCACGCAAGGATCTTCTCGTCTTTATGGAAGACCATGAGCGGTGCGGACCCTACCCGATTCTCAAGGATCTCTGCCACTTCCGGCACTTGCCACTGCGTCGCCGTCAGGCGGTTGAGCACGTCTGGCCGATCCTTATATAGTTCCTCCACATGCGTACGCACACGCGTATCTTCAATAAGGCGGGTATGGAAATAGTCACAGAGCACATGCTTGGTGATATCATCCTTGGTGGGACCTAAGCCACCGGTGGTCAGCACGATATCGACTCTACCGAATGCCTCGTCGAGTGCAGTAATAATATGCGCACGGTCATCGTGCACCGAGGTGATCTGGTACAGTTCAATGCCGTGTTCATTCAGTTTCTCGGCCATCCAGGCGGAGTTCGTATCCACCACCTGCCCGATTAGCAGTTCATCGCCTATGGTAATTATCTCACATCTCATTCGCCATTAACCTTTCGCCTTTTGCCATTCATTGGCGGTTAATTCCAATTCATCGTACCACTCCTGTCCGAAACGACGGATCAGCGGTGCTTTTAAAAATTGATACAAAGGGATATGTTTTTTCTTTCCCAAAATCCGTGCACAATGACAGATGTCCCAACGGTGGTACTCCACCCCCGTGTATTCGCCTACTTTCGTCAATCGTATCGGGTATAAAGCGCACGAGATGGGTTTGGTCATTCCCATCTTCTCAATCAAGCAGTAACACCAGCCGTTATGGTCGGTACGTGCAAAGACACAGTCTTTGCCGTTGACGATAGACAACACCCTTTCTCCGGAAGGATCGAGATAGGACAAACCTTGTTTTTCCACCACTTCCCGTGCCTCCTTGGTCATCTGCGGCAGCAGTTGGGGAAGCTCTTCTTGGAGTTGTACCACCTCATCGTCTGAGATCGGACAACCGGCATCCCCTTCGATGCAGCAGCAACCGTGACAGGTGTCGAGGTCACAGCAGAACTCTTTCTCCAGCACGTCGAGCGAGACTAATGTGTTTTGTATCAGGAACATCGTCAGTTCAAATAGTTCTCCGCCCAGATCTTAAGGCCTAACAGCAAGAGTACCAATCCTCCGATCGCTTCGATACGCACCTGGCGTTTGGTCATATGCTTGCCAAACTGCACGCCGACGAGGTAACCGCCTAACGAGAAAGCTGCCGTGATGCCACCGATCGTCAGGATTGCCGGTAACAGCCAGTTGGGGTACGGAGCAAAGAGCAGACCCGTCGTCAGCACGTCGATACTGGTAGCAAACGCCAGAATCAGCAGGTGTACGATACGCCAGTTGGCATCTTTATGCGCCTTCTCTCCCCGGTAGGACTCCCACATCATCTTACCGCCGATAAAACCTAACAGCACCAAGGCGATCCAAGGAATATAGAGTTGCAGGAAGTCAATGAACAGCTGTCCGGCATAGAAGCCAATCACCGGCATACCCATATGAAAACAACCGAAGATAAGCGCCATCAGCAGCGCACGGGAATGCCAGCTCTTCTGCGTCATTCCCTGGATAATCGAGATGGCACAGCAGTCCATCGCCAATCCGATACCCATTAAGATAATGTTTAACCAGTTCATCAGTTCCTCCTGTATTTATATCGTGCACCTGTTTTTCCTTTGGCGATCGATGCCAACTTATTACGCACAAAAGTTTTGCGTATCGGAGAGATCCGGTCGGTGAAGACATGGCCTTCGAGGTGATCATACTCGTGCTGTACGATACGTGCTTTGAACCCCGTGAAGGTCTCCGTATGCTCATTGAAATCCTCATCCAGGTAGCGCATCGTCACCGTTTCCGGTCGCACTACGTTTTCACTGATACCCGGTAACGACAGACAGCCTTCGGAATAGGTGCAAGTCTCTTCGCTCTCATCCAGCAACTCAGGATTAATGAACGCTTGTTTGAAACCGGCACATTCAGGATAGTCCTCTGCCAGTTCATTACCGTCCACCACAAACAACCGCCACGGTTTGCCTACCTGCGGAGCCGCCAATCCGCAACCTTCTGCCTGCGTCAGCGTCTCATACATGTCGGCAATGAACTGCTTGAGTTCCGGCGTGTTTTCGATCTCTTCAGCCTCTTTTCTCAATACCGGCTGTCCGTATAAGTATATAGGTAATATCATAGTATAAATCTTAAATCTTCAATCTTAAATCTTCAATTTCTCGAGATACCCCTCGAGAATGATACAAGCAGCGATCTTATCGACCACGGCTTTGTCCTGTCGGTCTTTTTTCTTCATTCCCCCGTCAATCATCGCTCTGTGCGCCAGTACCGACGTGAAGCGCTCGTCATACATAGTTATCGGTTTATCGGGAAATGTCTTTTTGAATACACCCATGAACGGCCGTATATAATTCATGCTCTCCGAGTCTTCTCCGTTCATCTGGGTCGGGTGACCAATCACTACTTCGTCCACTTGTTCATGGGCGAAGTAGTCGGTTAGCCAATTCAGCAATTCCTTCGTTTCTATCGTAAGCAAAGGATTAGCCGTTATGCGGAGGGGATCCGTAACGGCTATTCCTGTGCGTTTACGACCGTAGTCTATTGCAAGAATACGTCCCATTATCACTTATTCATCTCCTCAACGATTGCCTCATACTTGGCATCGTCATGGAAACGATAGTACAGACCTTTAAGAACGATCATATAATCGCGGTTCTCCGGCTCCATCTCGTGCGCTTTCTCGAAGAAAGGCAGACTCTGACGGAACACACCGTTCATCTCTTCCAGCGCTTTCTTGTACGCTTTGTTATCTTGAATCAAGGCAGCTGCCTCGTTCAGTTTTACAGCCTGGTTGTAATAAACACGGCCTTTACCGGCCATAGCGTCTGCCAGGTTGGGGTCGCAACGCAGCGCCTCGTCGAAATCAGCCAAAGCAGCATCGTAGTTACCTAAGTTCTCATCCAGGTTACCCTTGATGTGATGGTACTGTGCTACATTCGGTTCACGCTCGATCGCTTTTGCCAGATACTCAACTGCCGTCTGCTCCTGACCGGAGAAGATATAGTAGTTGATCAGGTTCTGCAGGAACCACGGTTCACCCGGGAAACGAACGATCGCATCTTGCAGGGTCTGAACGAACTTAGCGGTGTCCTTGAGTGCTACGTACTCCTGATAGAGGAACTGGTTCACCGAGATCGCCTCGTATTCACCGTCCTTCATCGACTCCAGAACCGCAACAGCCTCCTCGTGCATCTCTGCCTGAACGGCAAAGATAGCTGCGTAGTATTTGTATTGCTCATACGTGGTATCACGCGGCATCTCCTTCTGGATCTTTGCGTCTTGCATCATCGCCAGATCCGGCATGTCTGTATGCAGTTTGAAAGCCTGGTAAGCACCCGCAAAATCCTTCTGCTCATTCAGATAGATACCGTATTTCACCAGCTCCTGGTTTTTGTAGTACTCCAGCATCTTCTTGCTGATGTTTCCACGCATCTTCGGATCGGTCGGCACTTCCACACCTTTCTTGTTGAGTACCGGTACCTGTGCCAACTCGTCGGCTTTGAGCCAGTAAGCGTAACTCTCTTCTACGGCTTGACCGGCTTTGGCCTGGTTGATACCCTTACCCATCATCTGGTTGTAGTTCTCCTGCGTCATCTCCTGGAAACCGATCATACCTGCCCAGTAATAGGTCTCTGCCGTAGGAGCAGCTTCGATTGCTTCTTCGATGGTAGCACGAGCGGCGGTGAAATCAGGAGTCTCTGCCATCGCATAACTCTTTGCTTTCTTAACCAGCGGGTTCTTCTGTGCAAAGCAGCTTGTACTCATCAGTACAACAACTGCCAAAATCAAACTCTTTTTCATAATCTTATTCGTTTGTTTCGTTAGTATTTTCTTCGGTCTCTTCGTTAACAGCGCTTACCTCTTCTTCGGAATCGTCCTTCGGAACGATACAACCGCTCATAAGACTGTCATTACGTTTTTGTAACTCGATCAGTTTGACACCCTGTGCGGCACGACCGGTCTGACGAATCGTCGAGATATCCATGCGGATAGCGGTACCGGACTTAGTGATCAGCATCAGGTCATCAGCATCGGTAACAGCTTCGATACCTACCAGGTGACCGGTCTTCTCGGTGATCTCGATGGTCTTCACACCCTTACCGCCACGGTTGGTGATACGATAGATCGGTTCTCCGTTCTCGTCATCCACCGGTGTACGCTTACCGAATCCGTTCTCCGAGATCACCAGGATGTTCTTGTCTGTTCCTTTCTCTACACAAACCGTGCCAATCACGCGATCCTGGCCGTCTTCTTCCAAAGTAATGGCCTTTACACCCGTCGCCGAACGGCCCATCGGACGTACGCCACCTTCGTTGAAACGGCATACCTTACCGTTATACGAAGCCACTAACATCTCGCTCTGTCCGTCGGTCAACGTAACTCCGATCAGTTCGTCGCCTTCACGCAGACCCAATGCGATGATACCGTTAGCACGTGGACGGCTATAAGCCTCCAGCGTCGTCTTCTTCATCAAACCGTTTTTGGTGATAAAGATAAGGAAGTGGTTCTCTACGTATTCCTGGTCATTGAGACCCTTCACGTTGATGCAAGTACGAACCTTATCGCCCTTCTGCAGGTTGATCATATTCTGGATTGCACGACCCTTCGACTGTTTGTTACCTTCCGGCAACTCATACACTTTCAGCCAGTACAGACGGCCCATCTCCGTAAAGAACATCATCGTGGAGTGCATCGAAGCCTGGTGAACATACTCGATGAAATCCTGATCACGTGCACTACCGGCTTTCGAACCGATACCGCCACGGGTCTGCTGACGGAAGTCAGCCAACGGCGTACGTTTGATATAACCCAGGTGCGAGATGGTGATGACCATATCGTCGTCTGCATACATATCTTCAGGATTGAACTCCGTCGCCATCTTCACGATCTGGGTACGGCGCTCGTCTCCGTATTTGTCTTTGATCTCTACCAACTCGGTGTTGATCACGTCGTAACGCATCTCCTCGTTAGCCAGTAACTCATTGAGGTGAGCAATTAACTTCTCAATCTCCTCGTATTCAGCTTTCAACTCGTCGATACGCAAGCCTGTCAACGATGCCAGACGCATATCTACGATCGCTTTCGACTGCAGGTTATCCAGGTTAAAACGTGCCTCGAGGTTCAACTGTGCATCGGCCGGCGTACGGCTCGCACGAATGATACGAACCACCTCGTCGATGTTATCAACTGCGATGATCAAACCTTCCAAGATATGCGCTTTCTCTTCCGCTTTCTTGAGTTCAAACTTCGTACGACGCGTTACTACGTCCATGCGATGCTCGATGAAGTTACCGATCAACTGCTTGAGGTTCAGCAGCATCGGACGGCCTTTCACCAGCGCAATGCTGTTAACCGCAAAACTCGACTGCAGGGCCGTGAACTTATACAGTTTGTTCAGTACCACCTGTGCGTTGGCATCACGCTTCACATCAATCACGATGCGGATATCGCGTTTGGAGTGGTCCTGGATATCGGAGATACCTTCGATCTTCTTGTCGTTCGCCAGTTCAGCGATCGCCTTTACCAACTCGTTCTTCACCACGCCATACGGCAGTTCGGTGATCACAATACGCTCACGACCGTTATCGTCGGTCTCAATGTCCGCATTCGAACGGATGATCACACGGCCGCGACCGGTCTCATACGCATCGCGTACGCCCTGATAACCATAGATAGTACCGCCTGTCGGGAAATCAGGTGCCTTGATATGCTCCATCAACTGCTCTACCGTGATCTCCTCGATGCTCTCATCGTGCATGCGTGCCTTGATATTATCGATATACGCGCAGCAACCGTCAATGACTTCGGAGAGGTTATGCGTCGGCATATTCGTTGCCATACCTACGGCGATACCGCTTGCTCCATTCACCAGCAAGTTCGGGAAACGGCAAGGCAGCACCGTCGGCTCCTTCAGGCTGTCATCGAAGTTATTCTGCATGTCCACGGTATCCTTCTCGATATCGCGCAGCATCTCTTCAGCGAGTTTCGAAAGACGTGCCTCGGTATAACGCATAGCAGCAGCACCGTCACCATCGACAGAACCGAAGTTACCTTGTCCGTCCACTAAGCAATAACGCATTGCCCACGGCTGCGCCATACGCACAAGCGTACCATAGATAGAACTATCACCGTGCGGGTGGTACTTACCCATTACCTCACCCACGATACGTGCGCTCTTCTTCGTCGGCTTGTCGCTCGTATTACCGAGCTCATTCATACCGAACAGCACGCGGCGGTGTACGGGTTTGAAACCGTCGCGCACATCAGGCAGCGCACGGCTCACGATCACAGACATCGAGTAGTCGATATACGAGGATTTCATTTCCTCATCAATCTTCACGGGGATGATGTGATCATTCTTAATGATTTCGTTGTTTTCTTCCATTGTTATAATTGTTAAATTTATAATTCTGTCGGGATTCCGAGATACCGCGATTCCGGTATCCCGAAATATCGCGCAAAATTACAAAAAAAAAATGACATATGCAAATATTTCGCGCATTTTTTTGCGATTTTCGTGCATTTTAAGCCGTTTTGCATTCATTTTCGACACCCCCTCGAAATTTTTCCGCCAATCGCTCAAATCGCAAATAAATGCCCTTTAAGGCGATATATATAACAAAGATTGTATCTAAAATTTTCCTAAGACGCTCGAGAGACGCTCGCGAAATGCTCGCCTAAATGGAAGGGTGTTGAAAACTGTAAAGATACAAATAAGCGGGTAACTCATAGAGAGCACCCGCTTGATTGATATGTACATTGTACTTTGTTGCTTTACTTGACCTCTTGACCTTGGAGAGTATAGGTTTTGTCCGCGCGGAGAATGAATATCTGGCCGTTATGGAGAACTTTTGTACATTGTACATTGTTCCCTTGTACATCTTCAAAGCCTGTAGCAGTACCTTCGCCAGTAGTGGTGAACTCACCTGAATAAGTAGCAACAGGTTGATCATTGGCATCTTTGGCAGTTAAGTTATAACCGTATTGCGTGTTGCTATTAAGACCAGTTACGGTGAACTGTAAGCCGTTTGCGGTCATAACTGCAGCCGGAGCGTGGCGCGTACCATCGCGACCGGGAGCAAAAGCAATACTTGTCAACTGGCCATTAGCATTGAAGGTCAACGTGCAGAAGAGTACACCATCCTTGGTAATCTCAATCGTATAAGAGGCGGCATTATCGTTTGTCGGCCAAGTGAGCGTTGCGGCATTGTCGTGAGGCTCAACTGTTACATCATTCGTAGTCACGGTAGTTTCTTCAGCACCGATGGTATAGGTGTAGTAGAAATCACGCCAAACAGCAGCAGCTTTGTACATGTCAATTGAACTTGGCAGAACGTACAACGTACACTCAAACTTATCCACTCCGTCAAAGGCGTTGCTGTATGCATTCGTCGGTGTCGGGCGGTAGTTGAAGATTGTTTCGAGGTTCACGCAGTTAAAGAACGCTTGTTCTCCGATGGTCTTAACGGACTCGCCGATTGACACTTTCTTCAGCGTCTCAATGCCCGCAAAAGCGTTTGCGCCGATGGCGGTGACGGAGTTGCCGATAACCAGTTCTTCCATTTCGTTCGGAGCTTCTACACCAAACTGCATATTCTCCGTAAACGAACCGGCATTGCCGATGGTCAGTACTTTGTTCGCTGGGTCGTACGACCAAACCAACGCCAAGTCTTTTCCGCAAGTTCCCACGCGGTCAGGAGCAAACTCTGCCGTAAAGGTGGTGTCGCTCGTTATTTGGAATATACGCGGGTTGTCTTTCAAGCCATCCGACCATTGGGTGAAATGATAGCCATAGTCCGGAGTAACGGTCAGCGTGACAAAATCCAAGTATTCCGCAGAACTATTGCCGGAAATAGAGCCATGCTCCGCATTCTTGGTGATGGAATATACATTCTTTGCAAAAGTGGCGGTAAAGGTCTTGTCTTCGGTCACAGAAACCGTGCGAGGGTTAGATGTATTATAATCATTCCAGCACACGAAATGATAGCCATAATTCGGAATAGCAGAAATCTCCACCTCATCCAGATACAATGCCGCAGTATCTCCAGCCGTTGTACCCCATTCGGGATTGGCTGAGGTCGTAGAGACGGAATATGTGTTCTTTGCAAACTCGGCTGTAAAAGTGGTATCGCTTGCCAGAATAATCGTACGCGGGTTATCGGTATTACCATCACTCCATTGAGCGAAATGATAACCGTAGTTTAGGATGACCGTAAGGGAATAATATGGCTGCTCATCGCAAGTAGTATAATTTCCTAAACTTGCGATATCAACATTTCCATTCTCAGCTTGAGCAGAGATTTTGTATGGTAATGGCACATATTGTATTCGAGATTTGTATCCTGACCATGCAGTTTTATAGGCCTCTAATGTGCCGCAAGATACATATATCGGACAATTATTGGTATTATCAAAAGCACCCGACCCCAATGTTGGCGGAGTTTCTGCTTCTATGGTTACAGATGTCAAACTGCTGCAAAAACCGAAAGCCCATCTTCCAATGCTTATAACGCTATTGGGAATCGTCACAGAGGTCAAACCGCTGCAACCAGAGAAAGCAAACTCTCCAATGCTTGTGACGCTATTGGGAATCGTCACAGAGGTCAAACCGCTGCAACCAGAGAAAGCAAACTCTCCAATGCTTGTGACGCTATTGGGAATAATGGTACTTTGACAACCAACAATAAGCGTATTAGTTGCTGTTTCTATGATTGCATTGCAATCATTACGACTATCATACACAGAGTTGCCATTTTCTACAACTATAGATGTCAAACCGGTGCAACCATCAAAAGCACCACCTGCAATGCTGGTCACGCTGTTAGGAATCGTCACCGAGGTCAAACCGGTGCAATAAGCGAAAGCAGCATCTCCAATGCTTGTGACGCTATTGCCAATCGTCACAGAGGTCAAACCGCTGCAATCAAAGAAAGCATACATTTCAATGCTGGTGACGCTATTAGGAATCGTCACAGAGGTCAAACCGGTGCAACCTTGAAAAGCAGTATTTCCAATGCTTGTGACGCTATATGCTACATCGCTGTAAGTCACAGAAGCGGGGATATTGGCTGTTGTAATAGTAGTTGACCAATATGGATAACTACTATTTTGCGACGTTACTTCAGCCGTTTGGTTGGTGGCATCGAGGTTGTAATACAAATCGCCGATTTTAATAGAGGCGAACATGGTTCCTACGCTGGCGGCCACAGCGAGCAATAGGGTAAAAAATCTTTTTTTTCATTGTTATCAATAAATTAAGTTTGTAATATCTATGCAGTCGCTTATCTTTTTCCATTTACGTGCTCCATTAGAATCAAATCCGTCAAACACAAAAACACCGATAAATTTATAGTCCTTGTTTCCAAGGAAATCTTTGTATTTGCAGAAGACTATTCTTTCTTCCGCTTGGTCAAATCCCGTTTGTGTTGCGGCTCTATCAATTCCTCCTGTCGTTTTATCAATCTTATATTCAATAATTTCATCTTCTGTATTGTTAAGTATATTTTTCCATGTAGTATTATTAGTATTGGGAGTCCAAACTACATATCCGTCATTTAATGCAAATCCGCCAGGTCTAAGGAAACCTCTCTTACGTATGGGGGCATTGAAAATCTTTGCAATCTGATCAATAGATTTGAATGTCAGATATTCCTTTTTGCATAAATGCTTCTTTCTAATAGCATAGTTGTCATCCCAAGGAATGAAATTCTCTCCTAACTTGGCTATTTCAAATCGAATCCTAGCTACGATCAGATCTATTTGATAATTCAAGTCATCAACATCAAAATCAGAACTTCCGGTAGAATCGTATTGGTAGATGATGTATTGTTTTCCTTTCGTTGTTATTTGTATATCCATATTTCGTTTATCGTCAGCTGCCTTTTTTGCTTTGTGAGGCAGTTCATTGATTTCTATCCAAAGATTTAATTGGGGAAGATACAAGTCGGCCAAAGCATAATTGCCTGATGGGAAAAATACAGGCTGTTGAATAACGAACTTTACGTCTGTACGATTAAGTCGATGCCATATTCCGGTAATGACATACAATTCTGTTCGTTTTGCATGAAGCGCAGCAAACAGACGTTCCATGTAGTCTAATTTGTCAACTGATTGAATCATAATACTTAGATTTTTAGTATATGCCTACTCTTTATCGGATTTTCGGCATTCTCCGATATTAGATTTTTAGTTTGTTTCTATATCCATTTTATCCAAATCAGACTGGCGAGACAGATTTGGGTTGAGTGTATCTCGAAACTATATCGAGGGTATATCGTATCCCACCACACCCTATATATACATAGTATATATCCCGTGATTTTTAATTACCATTTCTTCAACTCCTCATACATGCACACAAAAAAGCGTGAAGTCCGTCTGTTCTTCACGCTCAATGAGGGCTTCGCAATCCCTTAACCGGTAGAAAAACAACCGAAGTCCACGCCCGATATATACACCCAACCACACCCCTCGGGCGTGGAAGTGGATCATACATATCCACGGGGACATTCATCGTTGCTGCTACGACCGGTTTTTGAATTTTGCGAAGATTCCATTGAGTCGCAAACAACGTCAATAAACGCCTTTTATGTAATCGCTTTTTTACGCTGCCGATCTCAGCGTCTCCAATTTAACGTCTCGGAGAGGGGACGGTATCTGGATTGCGAATGCAGTGCGTTCGTAATTAGGTTATAGTTCTTCTTTGTCGCTTTGAATCTGAGCTTTTACTTCGTCTATTTCCTTAATCAGTTGTTCCTCCGTCGGTAGATAGAGTTGATATTCCGAAGCAAGGATGGTCTTATTGTCCTGCGGCAGCGTCGTGCGCACAAGCGTTTCGTTCTTGCGCGTGCAAAGCAGTATGCCGATTGTTGGATTCTCTTCAGGCAGTTTCTCGTTGCGATCGTAATAATTGACGTACATTTGTAACTGTCCTAAGTCTTGGTGCGTCAGTTCGCCTGTTTTCAATTCTACCACCACAAAGCAACGCAATAGACGGTTATAGAATATCAAATCAGCAAAGAATTCGTCGTCTTCTAATAAAATACGTTTCTGACGTGCCACAAACGAGAAGCCCTTGCCAAACTCAAGCATAAAATCAGCTATATGAGTGATGATTGCTTGCTCCAAGTCTTTCTCATAGTATGCCGCTTCGCGTTTTAGCCCGAGGAACTCCAACACGGTTGGTTGCTTGATAATTTCCTGCGGAGTCTCCGGAATACGTTCCTTGCGTGCTACGGCGAGTACCGCCTCTTTGTCATTGCTCATCAACAGCCGCTCATACAGCATGGAATCAATCTGCCGTTGCAGTTCACGTCCCGTCCATGCATTGTTCACCGCCTCCAGTTCGTAGTACTCGCGTTTGTCGTGATCCGGTATCTGAATGAGCGAACGATATTGGCTCCAGTTTAATTGGGAACGCAGTGTGTTCACAATTGGATATTCGCGATAAAACTGCCGGCAGAATTTGAGTTGTCGTTCTCCAAAACCACTGCCATATTCCGGTTCAATGCGTTGTGCGAGGTTCTTAATCAAATACGATCCATACTCGGCACGCGCCTTGCCTTGCTGTTCTTCTTCAAGGATTCGTTTGCCCAGATTCCAATACATCTGCACACGGCAGAAATCCACACTGCGTACTGCGTTCTGCTGCGCTTGCCGGATAATCTGGCGTATCTCAGCCACGAACTGCTCACTGATGGGTTGAGTCGGTTGTATATTGGCCTTTGTCATAGGCGGTGATGTTGTTATTAAATGTTACTTTCTCCATCTTTTACGTCTCGGAGAGGGGACGGTATTTTATTTCTTGTAGCCGAATTCTAATAATGCCTGCTCGGCAAATAACTTCACGATACGGGCATATTTCATTTGTAATATGGTTGGATTAGCTTGCATGGTAAAGAATCATAGTTGAACTCCTTTCTGTCGCATAAGCGATACTAAATCGTCCACAATGTATTCCTTTGAAAATGAGTGTAATATATCGTAACATGGCACAATATAACCATCTATCATACCTGCGTTTTGCATAGCATGATACACATCCCTTGCGCTTTTGTTCAGATACGAAGCAACATTATTGACGCAAAAAATCGTAAAATTTAAGATTTTAAAATCCATATAACTAACTCTTTGCAACTTTCGGCTGCAAAGTTACAACTTTTTTCTGAATTACGCAAATAAATTTACAATTTTCTTGAAATATTAGGCTTTTGGTGTAAACTATTATACATGTGCAAGTGATGTAAAATACGACATTGGAACAGGATCATCACGGGACCATCTCCCAAGAAAAAGCAAAACACAACATTTCCAGAATAGCTAAGGGCATCAAAAAATCCGCACTTTAGATGCGGATTTAATGGGTTGAACCCCACCCTAATTAGTTATGCTTTTGCAGCTAATGGTGAAGGAGTGGCATAGACACGTGCGGCCAATTCCTGATCCAGTACATAGAGTCCGTATCCGTTACCATCCAACATTTTGAGTTTGTTGATGATCTCAACGGCGTTCTCTTCCTCTTCTACCTGCTCGTCGATGAACCACTGCAGACGACTCTGTGCGGCATAGTCTTTCTCCTCCACGGCAATATGCATCAGGTTGTTAATCAACGAAGTAACATGCTGTTCATGTTTGTAAGTAGCCTCAAAAGCTGCTAAGGGAGATGCCCATTCGGTCTCTACCGCGTCAATCGCCTTGAGCAGCACACGTCCACCGCGGCTGATGAGGTAGTTATAGAAAATCTGTGCGTGGTCTTGCTCCTCCTTGAATTGGATAGCAAACCAGTTCGCCATGCCTGCATAGCCTTTATCCTGGCAATAAGCAGACATACTCAGGTACAGATATGCCGACCACATCTCGGCATTGATTTGCGCGTTAATAGCGTCTTCTAAACGTTTGGAAATCATAAATTTATTTACTATTTAGTCATTTACTATTTAATCATTTACTATTTGGTCATTTGTTTTTAGATACTCAGAACCATCATTGCCTGCCAGGAGTCTTCCTTGATATCTTTCTTCTGGTGGATGGCTTTGCTGAGCGGAACTAACACGATATCATCGTTCTGAATACCCACCATGACGTTTCTTTGCCCGTCAATGAGCGCCTGTACAGCTGCTACGCCCATGCGAGAAGCCAAGATCCGGTCGTTGGCGGTAGGACTACCGCCACGCTGCAAGTGACCGAGCACGGTGACACGAGTGGAATACTCGGGGTGTTCTTTCTCAATCATCTGCGCTACTGTCGCAGCTCCTCCTTCGATTGCATGCTCCTGAACAAGCACGATAGACGAGTTCTTGGACTTACGTCTGCCGCTACCAATCGCTTCTTCAATCTGCTCAACGATAGGCTTACGCTCCGGGATGATAGCAGCTTCGCAACCTCCTGCAATAGCTGCATTGAGCGTCAAGAATCCCGCGTAGCGTCCCATGACCTCCACCAAGAACACGCGTTCGTGCGAAGTGGCGGTGTCACGCAGTTTATCGATACACTCCATGATGGTGTTAAGCGCAGTGTCATAACCGATGGTAGCATCAGTGCCCCAAAGGTCATTGTCAATAGTACCCGGAATACCAATAACCGGTACATCGAACTCTTGCGCAAAGAGGCGGCCGCCTGTGAACGTACCATCACCGCCGATTACCACCAGTGCGTCAATATGTTCACGCAACAGAGTGTCATAAGCCTGTTTACGTCCTTCCGGAGTCTCGAACTCCATACAACGAGCGGATTTGATGATTGTTCCGCCGCGCTGGATAATTCCAGAGACATCTTGCGAAGTGAAGGTCTTTACTTCACCATCTATCAGACCTTTGTAGCCACGATAGATCGCTTTCACGTCCAATTCTTGGCTGATAGCCGCGCGCACAACGGCACGTACGGCAGCGTTCATTCCCGGAGCATCTCCTCCGGAAGTAAGTACACCTATTGTCTTTAACATAGTAACAAATGTTTTTATCCTACTTGCACCTCAGGATTGATCTTACGAATCAGGCCTTTCAGCACATCGCCGGGACCGAATTCAAAGAACGAGTCAGCACCGTCAGCAATCATATTTTGGACGCTTTGTGTCCAGCGAACAGGGGCTGTTAGTTGTTTGAGTAGGTTTTCGCGGATAATTTCAGGTTCTACAGATGCCTGCGCCGTCACGTTCTGATAGATCGGACAGAAGGGTTTTCTGAACTCCGTCTTCTTGATTGCTTCGGCTAATGCCTCTGCAGCAGGCGCCATGAGCGGCGAGTGGAAAGCACCACCTACCGGCAGACGTAACGCACGGCGTGCACCCGCTTCTTTGAGGGTGACACAAGCAGCATCCACCGCTTCCACTTCACCGGAGATCACAATCTGACCCGGACAGTTGAAGTTAGCAGCAACGACCTTTGGCTCTTGGCTGTTAGCCATTAGCTTTTGGCTGATTTCCGCACAGATCTCTACTACTTTCTCATCCGGCAGACCAAGCACAGCGGCCATCGTACCGGGATTGGCTTCACAAGCCGCCTGCATCGCCTGCGCACGTGCGCTCACTAATAATAAGGCGTCTTCGAAACGCAAAGCCCCACAAGCTACCAAAGCCGAAAACTCACCCAGACTGTGACCTGCCACCATGTCGGGTTTCTCTATCGTCATCAGACGTTGGGATACCACCGAGTGCAGGAACACCGCCGGTTGCGTCACTTTGGTCTGCTTCAGGTCTTCTGCCGTACCGTTGAACATCACGTCGGTCAGTGAGAAGCCAAGCAGCTGGTCTGCTGCCTGGCACATCTCACGTGCTTCTGCATGCGCATCGTACAGATCTTTGCACATGCCGGGGAACTGACTGCCCTGTCCGGGGAAAACGAACGCTTTCATTATGCCATCAAGCCTGCAACGAGTGCAAGAATAGCGTAGAACTCCGGAAGAGCGGCATAGATCATCGTGTTGGTCATTACATCGTGACCGGCAGCGATGTTAGCAATACCGTTGGCGCAAACCTGACCCTGACGGATAGCAGAGAGCAGGAAAACAAGACCCATACCGAGACCCAGACCAAAGAGGAGAATCGGGTTGGTGTCAATAAGCGCTTTCATCATCAGGAAAGCTACGAAACCATACAGACCCTGCGTAGCAGGAAGTGCGGAAAGGATCATGTAAGCAGACGATTTCTCTGCATTTTTCTTAAGACCGCCTTCTGCTGCGTTAGCAGCGATTGTCGTACCATAAGCCGATCCTACGCCGGACAGACCCAACATGAGGCCCAGTCCAAGATAACCTAAAATAATTTCTGTCATAATGTTTTATTGATTTATATAATTGTTATTTACTAAATGGTTTATACATCTTACCCGAGCCTTCATAGCCGGAGTTCTTGAAATACTCCACGAAGGACAGACGGAGCGGGTGAACAAACGCGCCCAGACATGCCATGAGCAGATTGAGCACGTGACCAAAGGTCACGATCAGCACAAAACCGATGATGGTGCCTACATTCGGGTTCTCACCCATCACTTGTGCACCGAGTTGGTTGAAGGCTGCGCCTAACATGCCGCCTGCCAAACCAAGCGCATAGAGACGGATATAACTGAGCACATCGCCCAACAAGCCCGTGGACATCTGATAGGTGTCCCATAAGCCGGCACCGACGTTGATCAACGGGTTACGTCCCGGTTTATTGAACAGGAAGATGCCCAACGCGGAGATAGCACCGATACCGATCATCGTGTACTTCACGATCTCCGTCGGCAAAGAGAATGCCATCGCCAGGATCGCCGTGCAGATACCGCCCACGATGAGCAGCAACCAGCCCCAGGTGGAAACCGTATTACGGAATCCGTCCCGTTTTGTGTATGCGATGGCTTTGATGGTCATCGCCAGACAGATATGCAGCACACCGATCACGATAGCCAGTACCATCATCACGTCGTACTCCCCTATCTTACCGTCCGTACCGCCTAAATGCTTGAACATCACGGATTTGAGACTCTCCGGGAACCAGGATGCCTGATACAGATCGAGCCCGAAGAAACCGCCCATCAAGAATCCGACGATTGTCGAACCGACACCGAGTGCCATGATGATACCACCCATGCCGTTGAACATCTCAATCTTCAGTTTGTTCTTGAAGATCAGATAACCGATCAGCAGCAGTAACAGACCGTAGCCGGCGTCACCGATACACAACGCAAAGAACAAGAGGAAGAACGGTCCTAAGATAGGTGTCGGGTCAAACTCATTATAGTTCGGCCATCCGTACATACCGGTCAGCGGTTCAAAGAGCTTCACAAACCAGTTGTTATGCAACTTGATCGGTGTCGCATCTTCTTTCTGAGGATCGGTCTCCTCATAATACACCTGTGCGTCGTTGAGCATAGCGTTCAGTTCCGCCTCTTTGTCTATCGGACAGAAACCTTCGAACAAGCACAACGCACCTTCCACCAGTTGATCGGTTGAGAGATTAACTTTCTGCCAATCAATCTGTTGACGCGCTTCTACCAGTTCTTTCTCCAACCGCTCTTTGTTCGCCAACTGCCATGCCTCAATACGGGCATTGGCGGCAGCCAACAGACCTTTGAGGAGCTCTACTTCTTGCAACCATGCGGCTTCAGACTTCTGAGGAACAGGAATCTCGGTAAGATCTTCCAAAACTTCAAGGGCAACAAAATAGGTCTTGCCACCAAGCTCATTCACCTTAATACCCCACTCTTCCTGGAAAGCCTTAGTCGGGCACTCATAGAAATGCAGCGTGTAACCGGCCTCTTTGAGTTCTGCAATACGTTTTGCATCAAACTCGCCCCAGACAGCGGCTTGAGAAGCCGCTTGTTTGGCATCGGCGATGCTTTGTTCGATGTTGGCACGCTCCTGGATCAACTGATCGGGCGCACCTTGCTTGAGCAAACGACGCAATTCGTCTTCGTGCTGAAGCGCTGCCTGCAAATCGGCATCATCTTCGATGAGACCGGCGGCTTTCTGCGTGATATGTACTACTCCGAGGTCACGAAGCTGCTCCAAGAAAGGCTCGTAGTCACGATGGAATACCAGGAAGGTATATTTTTTCATTTGTGTAATCATACCGCGGCCTCCTTCTCTTTCTTGGATTTCACAATCTTCTGACTCGATTTATTCAGGTTCTCCTCGTCTTCCATAAAGCGTTTAATCTTACGGATAGCGTCTTGATAACCAGGTATTTGCACTTTCTCAAAGAGGTTCACTTTCTGCGTTGTTTTCTTACGCGCATACTCGAGCAGATCCACTTTGCGGCGCACAAACTCCTGGCGGATACCTACATCGGCGATAGCTTTGAGTTGCTCAAAACCATCTGCAAACCATTTCGGGCTGGAGAACAGCGAGAACTCCTTGGTCGAGTACACCACTTCATCCAACACAGGTACGCGCACGCCCGCGATCTTTTTTATAGACATGCGTACGTCGTCCACGTGGATGAGGCTCGTGTCGAACTCTCCCCAAAGCGCAATCATCTGATCGTAGTCCTTGATGCGGCGGTTCACTTCCTCGTCGAGGTCAGCCAGTTCTTTCTTGGCTTTCTTGACCTCCAAACGAAGTGCCGTTTCCTTGCTCTGTAAGGTAGGCAAGGTTCGTTGTCGCATCTTCAAGTCCTTCTCCAGACTCTGCAACGATGTTTTATTGAATTGATAAGTTATTGCCATAACCTATTATGCTTTCGGCCAATACTTGTCAACAAGTGCAGCCTTGATATTTACTTCTTCGGGCTTGAAATATTTGCCAAACAGCGTCCATGCGATATCGAGCATCTGAACGGTGTTGATGTTTACGTCGATGGCCAAGATCTCGCGGCTGTAGTCGCGTGCGAAATCAAGGCAACGCAAATCGTAGTCCGTCAAGTCGAAACCGTTCTCTTTCTTGGTCTTGGCGTTAGCGGCATCGGCGTACAGACGAACAGCTGCGTTCATCACTTGCGGGTGATCTTCGCGCGTCTTCTTACCGGCAACCAACTGTTTCAGACGAGACAACGAACGGAACGGATCAACGATGACCTTACCGATCTCGGAGTCACGACGGAGGTACAACTGACCTTCCGTGATATAACCGGTGTTATCCGGAATAGCGTGCGTGATGTCTCCACCGGACAGCGTTGTCACAGCGATGATGGTGATCGAACCGCCACCTGCCTGCTCGGGGAACTGAACGGCCTTCTCGTAGATCTTAGCGAGGTCCGAATAGAGCGAACCCGGCATAGAGTCTTTCGACGGAATCTGGTCCATACGGTTCGATACGATTGCCAACGCGTCGGCGTACAGCGTCATATCGGTCAACAGAACCAACACTTTCTCGTGTTTCTCCACTGCGAAATACTCGGCAGCTGTCAGCGCCATGTCGGGAATAAGAAGTCGCTCAACCGGCGGGTTCTCGGTCGTATTGACGAACGAGATAATATGATCCAGAACACCTGCGTTGGTGAAGACGTTCTTGAAATACAAATAGTCATCGTTCGTCAGACCCATACCGCCAAGGATGATCTTATCCGCCTGCGCACGCAGCGCTACGTTTGCCATCACTTGGTTGTACGGTTGGTCCGGATCCGCAAAGAACGGGATCTTCTGACCCGACACCAGCGTGTTGTTCAAGTCAATACCGGCGATACCGGTGGCAATCAACTCAGACGGTTGTTTACGACGAACGGGGTTCACACTCGGACCACCGATCTCGACATCCTTACCTTCGATAGCAGGTCCGCCATCGATCGGGTCACCGTACGCATTGAAGAAACGACCGGCCAATTGGTCCGAAACCTTTAATGAAGGAGCCTTACCGAGGAACACCACTTCCGCGTTGGTCGGGATACCTTCGGTTCCTTGGAACACCTGCAGCGTCACCTCGTCACCGATGATCTTCACCACCTGCGCCAACTTACCGTTCACGGTAGCCAACTCGTCGTTACCTACTCCTTCGGCCTTAAGCGAACAAGTCGCTTTCGTAATTGCAGTAATCTGCGTATATATTTTTTGAAAAGCCTTTGCCATAGTACTTAATCTTTAATTTGTTTCTCAGCCAATAACTCGTCCAACTTCTTGCGATAATCCTCGAACTCAGGCGAATGGAACTCGCAGTAGTTCATCTGCTTGCAGAGGTTGATGACACGTTTGAAGTAATCGGTTACATCGAGGAAGTTATCGAAGTCATAATCGTGCTTGCAGATGTCCATCACCATGCGCAGGATGTACTGCTGACGCTCCAGCGGACACACGGCATCGATCTTATCGAACGCGTCTTGCTGCAGGATCACGAAGTCAATCACTTCGGCTTTCCAGAATGCCTCGTGGTAATCTACCGGTACACCATCGTCACCGAGGATGTTGATCTGCTCCTGAATCTCCTTACCGCGTTGCAGATAGGTCTTCATGTCGTTGACCATCGGCAGCCAGTCTTTGTCGATCAGTTGCGAGATATACTCCTCAAATTCCGGATATTCCACGTATTTCGAATAACTGTCAATCGGGTTCACAGCCGGGTAACGCTTGCGGTCCGCACGTGCCTGCTCCAACGCATAGAAACAACGTGCCACCTTCTTTGTTCCTTCCGTCACCGGCTCCTTCAAGTTACCACCTGCCGGCGAAACGGTTCCAAGGAACGTTACCGATCCGGTTGCACCATTATTGAGGTACACGTATCCTGCGCGTGCGTAGAAAGCACCGATGATAGCGGAGAGGTCCATCGGGAATGCATCCTGACCCGGAAGCTCCTCCAGACGGTTAGACATCTCACGCAGCGCCTGTGCCCAACGGCTCGTCGAGTCGGCCATCAGCAGCACACGCAGACCCATCGAACGGTAGTACTCCGCAATCGTCATGGACGTATAGACAGAAGCCTCACGACTCGCCACCGGCATGTTCGACGTATTGGCGATGATGATCGTACGCTCCATCAGCTTACGGCCTGTGTGCGGGTCATCCAGTTCGGGGAACTCGGTGAAGGTCTCCACTACCTCGTTGGCACGCTCACCGCAGGCTGCGATGATCACGATGTCTGCCTCCGCTTGTTTGGAGATAGCGTGTTGCAGCACGGTCTTACCCGTTCCGAACGGACCCGGGATGAAACCTGTACCACCCTCGCACAACGGGTTCGCCGTGTCGATCGTACGTACACCGGTCTCCAGCAACTTGAACGGCCGCGGTTTCTCGCGGTACGCCAGGATGGCTTTCTTCACCGGCCATTTCTGCACCATCGTCACGTTGTGGTCCACGCCCTCTGCGTCGGTCAGTACCGCCATCGTCTCGTTGATGGTGTACTCTCCGGCTTTGGCGATCGACTTCACCGTGTACGTGCCTTCGAAGACGAACGGCACCATGATTTTGTGCGGCTGGTGGTTCTCATCCACTTCGCCGAGCCAAGCAGCAGCTTCCACTTTATCGCCCACTTTAGCGATCGGAGTAAACGCCCATTTTTTCTGCTCGTCAAGCGGGAAGTTATACTCACCGCGCTTGAGGAACACACCCGTCAGTTTGTCGAGGTCGTTCTGCAAACCGTCGTAGTTACGGCTCAGCAGACCCGGACCCAACGTCACTTCCAGCATGTGACCGGTGAACTCCACTTTGTTGCCCACTTTCAGGCCACGGGTGGACTCGAACACCTGCGCGTACACATTTGCGCCGATGACCTTGATGACCTCAGCCATCAGTTTAGTCTGTTCGCCTCGGTCGCTGACCGCGCCGACGTAAATGTAACAGATTTCGTTTTGCGCAACCGGCCCGTCAACAGCGACAGTCACCAAGTTGGCAATAATTCCTTTTACTTTACCTTGTGTCATATCTTAGTCTAATTTAATTCCCTTTTTCATATCTGCGACTAACTCGCGGAAGATCTTTTCGCCTTCTTCGATGGTCAGTATGCTCCATCTATGCAGCATAACTGCTTCGAGGTAATACGCAAACACCATCTCCGGCGAGAAGAAATCGAACTCCGTGCGGTTTTGCAACCACTCGAACCGAATCGCGTCCTGCGCTTTCTCACGTTGCATGAGGTCTTCGATACCGGCCAGCGCCAGAATCTCCGTCCAGTCACCGGCTACCTCGTTCAGACCAAAGTCCTTCTGGTTCACGTGGCTGCGTAACTGCTCAGCCACTTCCCCTTCTCCGACGATCTGGGTCTTGGCATCGAACCCGTGCTTACGGCATATCTGCGCTACCAGCACATTATTCATGTCCTGATTGAACGCAAACCACTCCCGCACGAACGTATTCCGCGCCTTCAGCCCTTCGGCCAAAACCGCCTCGTCCATCGGTGCCCTGAGCAGCTCCAGGTATTTCTTATCCGACGCGGACAGCTGTTCATCCAGCAGTTCGTCCAACTTCTCCATCGAGATCGGACTATCGCTTCCTGCCTTCAGTTCCGGCAATCCCGCCAATAAATATTCGTAAGTCATCTTACTATTTACGATTTATCGATTTACGATTGAGCGATTTATTTACGATTGAGTTTATTGTTTGATTGTCCGCGTCAATTGGTCAATTATTTCAATAGAACAATCAATCGTACCTCGTCAATCGTCCAATCGTCAATTAAAACAGTTCCTCCACTAATTGCGGACGAAGCATTTCCTTGAAATATGCGATAAATTCAGCGTCACCAAAGGCAAGCTTGTACCCACCCTTTGCCGGCTGAATGGTGAAATCGGTCTTGATACCCTTCACCTCTGCGATCTTCACGCCCTTCTCGAGCAATCCCTTCGCATTAGCCGCAAAGTATTTCTTCAGCGCCTCGGCATCCTTGGTCTCGATCAGCACCTCGCCGTTCTTCGCCATGGCCTCTGCCAACTTCGCGATCAAACCCTGCATGAACTTCGCATCTGCCGTCGCAGCCTTCACGCTGTCCGCAGCGATCTTGTCGGAGAGCAGGTTCACGATCTCGGTCTTCACCGCATTCACGCTCTGCTCAGCGTACAACTTCAGTTCCGCACGTGTCTTCTTGTCCAGGTCAGCCGCTTTCGACTCAGCCTCTGCCACCATGGCTCTTGCTTTCTTCTCAGCCTCTGCCACGATCGCAGCGGCTTTCTCGTTCGCCTGAGCCACGATCTGTTGTGCCTCGGCATTTCCTTTCTCTACGCCTTCCGCATAGATTTTCTCAGTGATTTCTGAAAGATTCATTGTATATTGTTGTTTTAGTTTTTACTTTGTAAAACGGCTTTGCGCCAAATCGGCTGCAAAGTTACTATTTTTTTTTCACATACGCAAGCAAAATGTGTTTTTATTTTATTTTTTTATCTACTTTGTAGATTTTTCAATCTCTCACGCTACGCGTATATATAATAATGTGTCCCATGCCTGTTTAGTGTGTGTTTCGTTACAATCTGCATTTTTTTTGCATTTTTTTCGATTATCGGACGTCAAGTGTCCTACCCCTTGTTGTAATTTTGCACCGGGTTTAGCCCTTTGGTTTGTTATCGCAATGCTGGTTAACTCCTAAATTTAGCCCCTATCTCGTGCCAAACTGCAAATAAATTTGCGTATGTCAAAAAAAAGTTGTATCTTTGCGCGACTTTTCGCGCAGACGGAAAGAATCAAGACTACAAATAGCAGCAAATAACTAATACTATTTTTTTTCAGAATAGCGTCATTAAGAAGTACCTCGCGGCGCTCAATACCGAGCAAGTAACCGCCGCCTGGGAAGTGGGAAGAGTACTTTGCCCAATACAAATCCGCCCTCAACGACCTCTCCGCCCAAATCGCTGCAACCGACCGCGACATCGACACTCTAGTTTATGATCTTTACGGCCTCACCGCTGAAGAAATAGCAATCATTGAACCATAATGCCACCATGACACATTGCCCCTATAATAATATCGATTGTCCGTGTACGAAGGAGGGATGTCCACGTCACGGGAAGTGTTGTGAGTGCGTTGCGCATCATAAAGAGCACGGGAAGAAACTACCGGCGTGCTTGAGGGGGATTGAATGGGAGAAATAATTTTGGATCATTGTTGGTAATTTTTGACCAAGATGAAAACGTATGTCCATTCCGTTGGATTGTATCCGACAAGAAATAATTAGTTCGTTAACTGCTCATCGTGACAGCGATGAGGAAATAATACACCTCTATGGGAGCACAAAATAAACTCTTTCACCGCCTCATCTGGCTCATAGACACCGTCTATTCCGCCAAGCGTATCAAGATCGGAGAGATCAACAGACGATGGCTCAACTCGCACTATAACGACACACAAGAGCGCTATTGTGAACGCACTCTCAGTCGCCACCGCGCCGCGATTGCAGAGATCTTCGGCATTGCCATTGAGTGCGATAAAACCACCAACGAGTACTACATCGCCGAACAAGGTGACATCGGAGGCAAGGGAATCCGCGCCTGGCTCGTGGACACGTTTGCCATCAGCAACATGGTCAACCTGGCCGGTGATATGAAGAACCGTATCATCTTCTAGAACATTCCCGAAGGCTCCCGATTCCTCTCGACCATCGTCAGCGCGATGAAAGAAGGACGCTATCTATACGCCACTTACCAAGGTTTCAACCGTGCCG
>CADCDS010000011.1 GCA_902800215.1 uncultured Bacteroidales bacterium
ACATCCATGTTTTCCACGATGTGGAGGTTCGCCTGCTCCTCCGAGATAGAATTAAGATTTTCAATCATAGTTAAAACGAATTAAATTAAACAATAAAAAAATGAAATTTTCTGCAAAGATACAACAAAAAACGCCCTTTTTCAAGGACGAATATAAAAAAAGGACGTCCGGAGACGTCACTTTTTCGATTTTTTTCTCATTCTTTTCCCTAGTGCGTTAGGATCTATAAACCAATCAAATAGGAGTGTTAATTGGTCGCAGAAATCTGTCCTTTTATGTGCTTCGAAATATTTTTGAATTTTTTGTCATAGCGGAGATTTTCATATTCGTTGCAACCAAATAGCCATAAACCGGTCGCAGAAATAATCCTTTCCCGCATATCCAAAAAGGACAAATGGATTTTGTAATGCACTCATAATCTATTATTTATACATCACGCAATTTGCGCAGCGCAATTTGCGTTTCACAATTCGGTGCAAAGGTATAATAATTTTTTGAATTGACCAAATAAATTTTGTGTTTTTTGTCCAAATCTATACTTTTCAACCCACATTTGGAAGAAAAACATGCGTTTTTTATGCAATTTCGGAATTGCGCTCCAAAATTACATAAAATATTTGATATACGCAAGGATTTGCACAAAAACAATCATTTTACACGCTGTCTGATCGAGCGGAAGGCGATATACCCCGCTGCCAGGAGCAGCATCAAGAGCCAGGGCGTGTCGCCTACAGGTGCCGAATTGGGCACTTCACCGATCGCGTTGTCATCATCACTCCAATCCCAAGGGGAAGTTCTCCGAGGTCCGCTCTCTCGAAGCAACGCACTGCCGGATTCGGTATCGCCGAAGGAGTTTCTATAGACCGAAGTGGTACGGAATTGGTACGTCGGTGCGGCAGATACATAGGAAGTGGTAGCGGTGGATTGATATACGGGCTGATACCCCCAGTTCTCAGACTGCGCATTGGGGGCATATCCGTACGCGAAGGCTGCTGTATGACACATGCCACACATCATCCAAAGCATCAGTACACACCGTATTAGAATATTCCGATTTTTCATTTTCTCATTCTCCCATTTATTCATTTCACTATCGTATTTTTTGACCAAAGACGGAATATACATGTCCTTCGCGCAGTATCAGCACATGTCCGTTTTTGATAAGTTTATAGGTTACAGGTGAGGGGTTACCGGTTACGGGATCCGTGCCGGTCGCGATCGGCGGGTCAGTTACCGGCTCGGTGGGATTGTAGCCGGGCCTACGGATGAAATACCGTATCTCATGGCTCACCTCCGGCGTCTCAATAGACAGGCATATACCGTCCATGATCGGTCGTTCGGTACCGGTCAAGGCATCGTATAGCACCAATTCGCCATCTATCGCATTAACACCCGTGAACCATAGATAGGAGACAGGATCATAGGGCAATGCGCTGTTATAGAAGGAGATAGGCACATTCACAATCGCATCCTTCAGGTCAATACTCAGACCGTTGTTACCCTCTACGGCGTAGATATTAAACGGCGTTGTCGGAGTGGTGTTCATATTGAAGTTATCAATATTGAGGGTTGTCAATACCGCATCCTCGCCGCGAATGATCTCATTGCTGTATCCCTGTCCGAGCAGCAGGCGTGAGATGCAACGCGGAGAAACCGGGTTAACTGCTGTGACGGTCATTATACCTTTATTAATTACCGCGCCCGCGTATGCGCGCTTGGGTGCGGGGAAAGGCGAAGGCAACGGACGGACGATGGAGTCTGCTTCGGTCACAATACGGTTGGTATTGAGGGTCACATCGAGCGTAGTAGCCGCAGCTTTACCCTTGAGTACGATCGCATGCATCGGCGGCAGATAGCGGTCCAAAGATGTTATCACGTTGTCACTCGTAAGGCCGGAGAAGGTAATGGTAGTATATTCGCCGTTGCCATTCATATAACCGATCTCCGCATCAAGGAGCGTTTTGTTGTCGGCAATGAAGCCCCATATGTCGATATATCCCAATGTCGGGTTACCGAAGACGAACTTGGAGGCAGCCGTACCGTTGGTGAGGGTATAACTCTGGCTTGTAACCAATCTGCCCGGATAGAAGGCCATCTTGCCTACGTTCTCTGCGCCCCCTGCTTTCTCCGCACGTTTGGCGCGCAGACCGGACTCGTACAGATCCCATACTTTATCTCCCGACTTGGTGTAGTAATAATAGATATCATCGCTCTTGGGCAGACGTACATCCGCGTCCCTGCCCGATGCCGTACGGGTGAAGACCGCCCATCCTTGTGCCGGCTGGAGTGGAAGCGTAAGGGCGTTGGTCACTTTCGACCAGGTAGCCGCAGCCGTTTTTACCGTATCAATCTTCTCTACGTCTTCCTGTTGGGGATTATTCAGATGGATCGCATCGCGACTGAAAAGCGAGAGCCAGAAGGAAGCGTTACCGGTGGAATAATTACGTCCGGAGGCGTCGAACTCTCCTACTTCCCATATCGGCGTCTCTCCGCTCAGATCGGCGTTCGACATGAATAGATCGCCGGACAACAAGCCCTCTACCGGCGTTGCACGGAGTGCCCATTTGTCATAGGGCGTACTCAGGTCGGCGATCACGCTGTCGTATTCCAGACGCTGCTGCTGGCTGAGCGCTCCGCCCGGCAGGAAACGGATCGATTTGCACCTGTTATACTGGAATCCCACTTGCCGGATCGAATCCCCGGGGGCTACGGGCAAAGCCGGCAATACCGGATAAGGTCTTCCGTCCGTCATCGGCGGAATCAGCACATGGGTGGTGGACAACGGTGCGAAACGCGCTTCCTCATGGATCAGCGTATTGTGTTGGTCAATACCAATCCAGTTATCGGGGTTATTCCAACGGTTATCTGCCGTCTGCGGATCCCATCGCAGGTAATCCGGCACAACGCTTACCGTGAACGGAATCGTTCCTACCGGACAACTGTCGCCGCCTGACGCTTTCCAGCCGGCATCACCCACGTGCGTCATCATCTCAATACCGAAGGTATAACTGTACCCCCCGCGCATACGGTAGTTCGACTCCGAAGCGGGCACAACAACCAACGTATCGTTACCGTTGGTGTAATAGCCGACATTGGTTTCATCCAATTTCCATGTCCTGTCCGGTGCGAGCAAGATATTGTCTATACCCTCGCGGAACTCAGGATCATTGGTGGACATTAAGTGTATTTGCTTTAGCGCTACCTCCGGAGCACCACCTCCCGGCTGCATCATCAGCGAGTCTATCGGAATATCCAATTCTTCATTCGCATGTGCTGCATCGGCAAGAACAACAATCGGGTACTGCGACTCTTCTTCGGAGCGGTTCAGACCGCCGATGATCAACGGCACTCCGCCTCCGATGCTGGACTCAAGGGTTATATGTACCGGCGTCGGACACACATCGATATTCATATCCTGAAGCACTTCTGATCCCGAACCCGAAATCGGGAAGATCGTATATTTGACGGATTCATTTACCGGCGTGAGAACCGTTACGTTTGTCTGATAAAGCGTCAACAAACCTCCATTCACCAAATGCTTGAGGATGGTATAAGGCTTCAGATCGCCAGACGAGAGAGACACGCCGTTTGCTTCTTGAACACGAGCCATCTCCACACTATCCACTTCTACCAGCGCACGGGCAAACTGGTTGGCATTATCTTCGCCTCCATACTGTCCGTCTGCGCGGAGAATATCACGGATTACTTTCTCAATATCTTCGTATTTGTAGCCGTAGGTTGTTGCACTGGTGGTTTTTGTGGTATCGCCGTGCAGCAGCCAGTCGTTGTAACACGAACCGGTCACTTCTACCGGCGCTAAGTTATCGAGGAGCACCGTTCCCTTGACATGCAGCGAGACATCGTATAAGGAATTGGAGCACATCGCTTCTACCTCTTTCTCCGGTTGCTCATCGCCGTTGAGGGTGAGGATCATTCGGTTACGCACTTTCAACTTACGCGTCAAGCCACACTGGCTTGAGAGCAAGTCATTGTATGAACCAGCCATGTGTACGATGTATGTACTATGCGAGGACATCTTCGCCGAATGGATCACATAGAATACCGGACGGATGGAGTCATCGAGATGCTCGAAGACATATCCCTTACGGAAGACAGGTACATCCGGTTTGGAAGGATCTTTCTCATAGGCCTCATGCGCTTCCAACGTGGTCTCGAACAAGCTCACCAGATTCTTGAGGTTCGCGAAAATAGAGTCATTATCTTCGCCCGGTGTGTAGTAGCGAGCCGGCAAGTTAATCTTTCCATAGACGGTATCCTTTCTGGAGGAAGGAGTGGTCCGTTTGATGTCTTCATTGTCATATCCGTCCACGAGCCGCAGGAAGGTAGTGTCATTGTCTCTGCTTATCTCCTGAATGGTATAATACTCGGAACCCGCTTTATACGCCTCGTCGGTGAAGCCCTGATAATCCACGCGGAGCACGATATGGGTGAGCGAGTCGCTTTCGTTCTCGTTCTTACAGGTCGTGTTCGCCTGATAAACCATCAACGGCGGTTTGGTCGCGAAAATACACATATCATCGATGATGAAGTCATTTCCATCATCGTTTGCCGCCATATTATATACCCGCACGCGGAAATGCGAATATTGCTTATTCTGCTCTATCGGGAAATAGATCTGGTACCATTTGTTCGATTGAGGCAGATCGCCGGTCATATACGTTGTGATATCCTCCCAATCCCTGCCATTCTCCGAACCTTGTACGGAGAACGTGAAGTTCGGGCAGGTCTTGTTAGCTTCGTTGCCGGGATTTCCGACGAAGGCGGAGAAGTACATCTTCTGTCCTTCGCAAAGGGTGGTATCCACGTGGAGCGCTGCTACCTGACCCGCGGACGACATACCGTCGCAGAAGATCATATATCCGTTTCCGGCGCCGCCGTGCTGCTCCATCTTATGCCAAAAGTTACCGAAGGACGGGATACGGTTGATGAGGTTGTACTCACCCATGTTCGCCAGGTTCTCCAAGCCGCCTTTATTATGCGGACGGTTATCGGGCAGGGAAGCCGTCTTCGGATATGCAAAGCCGTACGATGCGTCCGCCCAAGGAAGAGGATGCGGATAAACCGTATATTCCGTACCGGGTTTGTTGTAGTCGAAATTCAAGCGTTGCATCACGTCAAAGTGTTCCTCTATCTCCGTATTGGTGATGATGGCTTTATCTACACCGTCTATTTTCTCCTCCAATTTCGGACCAAAACGCTCTTGACTATGGTAAATAATCGTATAGCGGCATATATTGAACCAATAAAGTCCATCCGCAGGTTTTTCAGGATCCGGACCTGTTATCGAAGATGTTTTACTACGTGCGCGCAAACAATATATTACGGTATCGGCATCCTGTCCGGCAGGCATACTCGTCTTTGCAGGCACATTCAGGAAGTCATTCGCCTCTGTAACCTTATGAGAACACGAACTATATGTCTTCGTCCTGGGGTTATAAGTGTACCATTTGCATTTGGCATCCCAGCCGCCACACCAAATCATCGTATCTTGGCGACTTATGCCGGTTTCGGGATCAGGTTCTGAACTCATAGAAGCCCAGTTATCATCGCGCATATAGTAGCCCAAGAGGGACTCAGAATGCTCACCTTTCTTGATATTGTCATAGTTATAACGGTGCTCTGTCCTCAAAAGCAGACGATTACCTATTGGTGCACGGACCACATGATCCTCCAAGTATTTCAAGTTGCGAGTAGGATGATCTATCGTGTCTTTGTATCCCTCCATGATTTCCGCCATCTCGGTCCAGGGGTGTAATTCGAATATCTCGCGGATCGAGAGCGTTGGCTCAATGATCTCACGCATCGTATCCAACTTAGCTGTATCCACTTGGTTGACATTCTTCATAGAGAGCGGCAGGTTGTCGTAATAGACACTGAGGTCCACCGCGTAGGTGACGGTATCTTTGTTCGTCGGCGGATAGACCATCGGCGCCTTGGATGGAGGATCCTTACGGGCGCCATAGTCCTGCGAAGGATAGTGGAAGACGGTATAACGTCCCTGCGTCACAAGGATCGAATCGCCTTCTCCACCTTCGGGATCATGTACCTTACCACCAATCGTGCGGAACGAGAAGTTCCATTTACCTGTATTGGAAGGTGCAGTCTGCCATCTCTCCGCAGGAATATCCGTATCCTCTTCGCCCGGCTGGAGCGAATACCAACGCCACCAGCCGTAGAAGTTACGCTCACGCAGCGGCAGCTCTACACGCTGGTCGGTAGATTGCGCTACGTTGGAGGGGTTGTAATAATAGAGTATCGTCTTATTCTCATGTACCTGTTGTACACCATCCTTCAAATCATCACCGGATGCACCTTTCGAGTGTACAAGGTGTTGGTTGCCTTCAAATTGGAAACGGCTGGACTGCGCTACTTGGACGCGGAAGTTGATATAACGCCATTTCTCATGAACTTGCATCGCATAAGCCAACAAAATGTTGGCTGAGCGCGGCGAACGGATACCGTCTCCTTTACAGTGGACAGTAATCGTGTTGTCAGTTACTGCGGTAATCTCGCACCAATCCGGCGTACTACCATCCGCTTCTATCAAACGAATCTCAGCCAGTGCCGGATTATCCAAGTCCATAGAACCGGTATGACTATCTGCTTCACCGGAATAGGATATCACTCGGTTATCTACATCCAGAACGTTCGTTCCATGGCGGTGATCCGTACCGAAGACAAAGGTATGGGTATTTGTCTCTGTCTCCTCTGAAACTACCGGCGGGAAGACATAGTTATATTCATCGTCTGCTACCGTACATATCAGCGAGTCGTAGGGTGCAGAGTGATAGGTCTTACGGATAAGCGGAATCTTGAGATGCGCATCCTCGACAGACTTAAAGTTGCTCCATTTGTCCGCAAATCGGTATTCCGGTGCTCCGTCTTTCAGCGAGATCTGCACATCGAGGGTATCAACGATATTGACATACTTGCCGCCGTATTGAATATCCGTAGGACTGTCTCCGGACGGAGTCACAGTGGTGGTCAGCGTCGAGGCGTTCGTCGATCGGCTCAATCCGCTTGCACCAGGGGTAAAACGGCTGTCAGGAATGAGGGTGAACGTCGTATCCGTCTTCCAATCCTTGCTCGAGTTAACAAGATCCGCGATATCGTTCTCGTCTTCACGACCGCAATAGGTAATGGTGTTGTTGAGCAGCATCGAATAGATGCGGTATGCCTTGTAGCGCGTTTGAACGGAAGCTCCGGTCGTCGTATTATAACCGAACTCCAGTTGGGGCTTGTTCGGATAGTCTCCATTATTGAGGAGTTCATACTCTTGCTCCAGATAGGTAAATGAGAACACGGTTGCTTCCGTTTCATTCGTTGTCAAAGTGAGCGAAGGAACACCGGCTGTCTCGGTCAGCTTGAGCCACTTGTCATTGCCGTATTTGAGTTTTATCTGCTCCTCAAAGTTCTCATTTTCACTCACATAGACATTCACATACTCATACGTCAATGTAGCAGGACCGCTTTCTGCAACACCAGGCGTAGCCTCGCCTTCTACAACGAAATATCGGTCTATACTATACTTCGTCTCCATCGTTATTTGCTGAAGATCTTGGTTCACGTAATTGTATTTCCACGGCGTGATATACTTGGTGTCGCTATTCGCTGCATTGGCAGAACCTTTCACCAACTGGGTCTTACCATCCTCTTTCTTATACAGCGTACTGCCCTTGAGCTCGTACTGACGGAAGATGAGTCCGCCGGAGCCCGCCATGATGAAATAGCGCTTCCCGTTCACTACCGCAGACCATACCAACTCCTCGCTCTCCAAGGTAGTTTGTACCAAAGGTACTCGGCAGCTAACCGGAGAAGTAATAGCATTGATTGTAACCTCGGTGTTGACGAGCAGCGTATCGTGATTCAGACCGGATGCATTATTCGCCTTTGTAATCAACGCTACGTGATCGTCAAGGGTCCTTGCATCTACGATATTGAAATAGCTGGAAGAAGCACCACCGGTGGTAAAGGTACACTGAGCGGTAGTAATGTGCAACAAAGAAGTGGTATCACTGGAGGACAATATTTCCTCCTCAAGCACATTGCCCTCTGTATCCAACAGTTGGCGGAATCGCTCCTTCGCGAGGGTGAAATGCAGTATCTTCTCGGCATCCTTCATCGGGCTGAACATATAGGAAGGAACTTCCGGAGAGAGCACCAGTCTCTCCTCCGGTTCGCTGTGATGCACCGTCTTGGTACGGACGATGATATCGCGGTAACGCGAGCCGTCGGGACGGATATGCAGTCCCGGTGCTCCCTCCTTCCAGCGGCCGTAGTACTCTTTGATTTTATTGGGACCTAAGGGGCGGAGCGTGATACGGATGGTGTCGATGATATCGATTGCTTTACCCCCGTAGAACACATCCACCGGTGTATTCAAACCGCTGGTGACGAGACGTCCGAAATAGTCCTTTTCCAAGCGGTCGTTTATGAAGGGTTTGTCCTCTGCCAAAACAGCCTCTCCTAACGATTCCACGCGCGCATCGCGGATATATTCAAAGGTCTCATCCAAACGGTAGTTACCGTTAAGACGCAGTTGTGTATATTCGGTAATGATCTTATCGTTATTCGGATGGAAATACGTAATCTTGTCGCCTACCATCATCTGCAGCATCAGTTGCTTGCCGATGAGTTTGGACCACACACCTTTTTGTATCGCTTCGTCCCGGTGGATGCCAAACGTGATGGTATCCGTCCATTCCACCGTTGTGTCGGGCAGAACCACATAATGCTCATCTACTATGCCCACACCGGAAATGGTGAAGTTTGTCACGGGGCTTTTCGAACCGTCAAAATAACCTGTCGAGGGATTATAATAGACCGTATCTCCGCATTCATTGGGAAAGACATTTTTTCTAATCTTTCCTTCTCCATCTCTATCTAAATAGTGGGTTGTGAAGAGTTTGGTACTATCAATACAGGGGCTCATCGGATCCGGCCAGCCTTTGGTAGATTTGAAAAGACCTGCCCAGGTATTATTGGCAAGGATTTTATTAAATTCGCCTGCCACATAATACAGACCGATATACTCCTCTACGTCAGGCGCGAAATGCTCATAGAACATCAGCGAATCAACAGCACCGTGTACCATCTCACGTTTCGGATCCAGTACATATTCACTGTCCGCACATTCCTCACATACGGTGTTATTTCCGATTAACAGATACGTACTCAGGTAACGCGAGTCGGTATTATCAGCGTCCGACATACCTTGGTAGGTATCGGTCCAATCCTTGAAATGCCGGGCTTTCGCATAACGAGGTGCGGAGGTATTCGGGTGGGTCAGGAAATAGCGTTTGCCATCCTCTTTGAAGAAGGAGATCGCTACACCGATACCTCCTGTGTATTTGGCTTGCGCATAAAGGATCAGGGAGTCTTTGCCGTCTCCGTCCGAATCGGTAAAAGTGAACACATCGCCCGGTTTATACTTTGTAAAGCCTCCTACTGTGGTATCCGCTAAGGTGTACCAGCCAAGGAACTCATATCCGTCCAACAAACGCGGTTCGCTCAGTACGACCTTCGTTTCTCCCGCCTTGGCATGTGTGTTCGGAAGCGTTGCTCCGAAATGGCCGTTGTTATCGTAGCGGACATACTTGTCTTTCTCCGCGCGTACGAACTCCAAACCGCCGTTCTTGGAACTCTTATTGGTATAGACACGCGCCCAACCGGTCATGCCTCCGGTAACTGTCTTGCTCGGGTCATCGGCTAAGGGCACCGTATTACCTACCACGTACTCGCTCCATCCGTCGATATCGAAACCCTCATCCGTTTCGCTGAACTCCGCACCGGAGTAAAGCGTCGCTTTGATAGTATGCGCTAAGTATGCGTCGTCGATCGTCCACATCTCGTTACATATCCATGAGTTATCTCCCGGCTCGGGGTGCATCTCGATGTTACGATACCTGTCTTCATCCACCTTCACTTTAAGAAACACACCCGCGGGACGGAATTCCACACCGAGGTTCGGCTTGCTCGTCTGCGTCACGTCCACGATCATACGTCCGAAAGCACCTCGCGGAGCTTGCTTATCCATATGTTGGAGCTTCAAGGTATCAATTTGCTTGAACTGCGAGTTAAACGCGTCACCTTGGTCCGTATGGCAATACTTGTTCTTATATCCCACATAATAATACGTACTATCGGACGTCGGCACATTCATATAATCGCTTACATAGTACTCGGTTTCCCCAAGACGCTCCATGCACACCAGACGGTCGATGGTGTATATCTTCTTTGCTTCTGTAAAATCCGTCCAAGTCTTACCTTTGTTATCCTTATCATTACCCGGTCCCATGCGGTATCCCTTGAAATCCTGCTCGTCGTAGGCAAAGTAATACGAATCCGGGCAAGACGATACCAGCGGGTCATCCAATATATAGAGTCGGAAGATAGTACGTTTGGTTTTAACATAATTTTCTCCCTCACCAGTACGATCATTATACGCAAACAATGCCTGACCGGGTTTGGCAGCATTACCACATTGGTGGTATGAATAATTGGACTTAGTGGTATTGAAGCCGACCAGCGCGGCATTACCATATACAATAGGTGCGTTAGTTCGAGGGATAACCATCATATACACTTCGCGATAAGGAAGTCCCAAGAAGCCGAAACCTTTCTTACCATCAATACGTCCTTGCTCATCTGCATCGTCCCTTCCTAATGTCTTTTTCGGATCAAACGAAGTAACAGAAGAGCGCTTTGTCGGCGCGACAAAGATTACATCGCAAGCATTTGCGTTGTTTTTATCATTCGTCAAGTCACCCTGGTACTTCCAACCATTTCCTGAAGACGTAAGTAGGGTATAACTGGGATCGTTCGAACTCCACATTGTATAGCTTATGCCTCCCAATGCATAGTCATTACCATCCTTGATACGCGTCAATGCGGTATCGATGCTCCAAACGGTAACCGGAGACGGCTCCGTAGCAGTGGGGTCTTGAGGGAATAGCTTAAGGATGTTTCCTTTCGTATCCCAACTGTAATTGAAATACGCACCAGTGGGGGCTTGAGCTTGGGGGTAATGAGACACGAAAAATTCCTCACCATCATCCTCATCGCCGTCACCATTTACGTCAACCCACGTGGACAGCAAAATCGTCTGGCCCGGCTCAAGATTCACCACCAAACCACCATCCGTCGGTGTGTAGCCGAGTCCATACATTCCTACAGAGACAAATAATACCGAAATCAACAATAGAAATCGTACCTTACAATTCATATAACAGACTTTATTCATATTTAAATTTTTCGTAAAAATCTTGCAAAATTACAAAAATACCCGCACGTATGCAATACGCACGGGCAAATTTTAACGAATTGTCAACGCTCAAAGGAAATTTTTTACGAACGATACAGAAAGACAGACTGCATTTTTACGAATTGTCCCTAATTGTACGAATTGTCACTCCGATTGAGTTGCCATCCATTCCTTAGGAGTCATCTCCACCTCGCGGTCGAAAGCGCGATAGAACGAACGGGCGGAAGAAAAGCCGCATTGTTTGGCAACATCCTCCATCGTCATCTCCGGATGCTCGGTCATGAGGCGCTTCGCCTCCTCGATACGGTAGTTGGTGACGAACTGATAGAAATTGCAGCCATACTCGGCATTGATGAGTTGGCTCAAGTAGGTTCGGTTGAGCGGCAGCACTTGACGCAAATCCAGCAAGCGGAACTCCGGATTCAGATACGTTTTGTCCGTCTTCATCCACTGCTCTAACATCGCACGGTAATCTGCATTGGATTCGATTTTCGCTTCTTCTTCTTCTTCTTCTTCTTCTTCTTCTTCTTCTGCATTTTCTATCCAAGGTTTGGAATGGAAGATGATCCGGTCATTGGTATAGATGATAACGAAGAGCATCAACCATTGTTGGGTAAAAAGTCGCGTGGGTTCGTTGGAGAAACAAAGATAGATATACGATATGCTTAATATCAGCACCATCGTCAGGTAGCGAATGATCCATTTCTCATCAGTCTGCTCCACCGAGCCGTAGTTCTCCTCGGCGTATCGACGGTAGTAATGCACGTGCCTGAACAACAGTGCCACCCATACCACCGGAACAAGCGCCAAGAGCCACCTTAGGTCCCATGGAACGAACATGTCAATAGCTCCGAGCACGACCACCGGCAGAATACGTGTCAGACTGTTCTTCATCGTCAACCATCCGGGGTTCAAGAGCTCAGACGGATAGGCCAGTATGAGCCACGCGAGCAGATCACCGCCCACCATCTCCCAGCCATCAAAAGCAAAGGTGCCCTCTGCCGGCAGCAATTCGGCGTTAACGAACATACGATAAGTGACACCTGCAATCATTATGGCCGAAATCGTACCCATAATCCATGCTTGTACATTCCGCACGCGGATGCCATCCGAATGACGTATCATCGCCCAAGTACAAATCAGCGTCACCGTAATGATAGCAGTGTCCAGCACGGGAGAAATGATCTCGTAAAACACTTTGTGCGGGATAAGCGGCGCAAGCCCATAACTCAACCCAACCAATGTTAGCAGTACCAACCCAAACGAGTACTCTTCTTTGTATTCTACAAGAAATTTACGAATAGCAGATAATGTGCTTTTATCACTTTTCATAATTAGGTCATTTTTTTACGCAAACTACCCTTTTTTGCTCCAGTCTCTGGGTGTCATGCCGGTCTCACGGGTGAAGATCTGGGTGAAGAGACGGCGTGAAGAGAAGCCGCAATGTTTGGATACTTCTTCCAAGGTCATCTGAGGCTGTTCGGTTATTAATCGTTTCGCTTCCTTGATACGCAGTGTGTTCACCCATTGGTAGAACGAACAGCCGTACTCGGCATTGATGAGTTGGCTGAGATAGGTGCGGTTAAGCGGCAGCACCTGCCGCAAGTCCTGCAACTGAAAATCGGGATTACGATAGGGTTTCTCCTTTTCGAGCCATGCATCCAAGATCTCCCGGTACGCAGTATAGGCAGGATCGGGTTCATCCTTCTTCTCTTCCTCCACCGCCGTGCTACGCAGGCACTCCCAGGGATCGGGACGGTGCAGGACCTGGTCGGTAGTGTACCCGAGGACGAACATGAGGTACCATTGTTGGGTGAAGGCACGCGCGGGGTCGTCGCTCAGACAGAGGTAAAAGAACACCAAGCCTGCCAATATGACCATCATGATATATCGTACGATCCACTGCGCGTCGATATCGTCCAAGGAGGAGAAGTTCTCCTCACACCATTGCCGGTACCTGTGTACTCTCCTAAAGCCGACATATATGAGCCAGACCGGATACAGCGCAATAAGGATACGTAAGTCAAGGGGAAGGATATAATCGATGACTCCGAGGACGACCACCGGCAATAAGAACAGCGCAGAACGTGACCAGTTAAACTTCCCCGGACGCATGGAGATACAGGGGTAGATAAACAGCAACCATGCGAACGCACAAGCCGCCAGCATCGAGGTGCTCTCCATGAGTTCATTGCCGACCCGGAAAGGATTATTCGCCGTCTTGAACATAGCTACCAATACCGATTCACAGAGTCCCCAAAGGATGAGGATGACGGTCCACACTTTGCGGATGCGGTTGTTCTCCAGATGCCTCAAGCACTGCGCTGCGCCGAAGAAACAAAGCACTGCAAAAGCAAGACTGAGCGCGGGGTTGAGGAAGGTGTCGAAGAAATCCGCCGGGATAAGCCGCGAGAGGAAGGTGCTGGCGATGAGCACCGGCAACAGAACCAAACCGAAGATTATTTCCGACTTATAGTTATACCACAGATAACGAAATTCCATACTTTTTTAAAAATGAAAAATGAAAAATGAAAAATGAAAATTTTTAAAATGAAAAATGAAATTTTTAAAAAACGAGTGCAAAGATACGAAAAAAAGGTGAAAGGTGAAAGGTGAAAGATGAAAGGAACGTTTTTTTTGACAAAAAAAGTGTTTTTTTATAAAAAAAATCACGTGTGCTTGCGTATGTCAGAATTTTTTTGTATTTTTGCAGTCGCTATCAGTACACGCGTATGAAAAGAATAGGAATCATGCTATTGTTGACCCTGTGTGGGGTATGGCAAATACAGGCGGCGCTGCCGGAAGTGACGTTGCAGGACATAGACGGAAACTCGGTGCACATAGCCGGTTTGGGAAAGACCGGTCATCCGGTGATTCTCTCGTTTTTTGCGACCTGGTGCAAACCGTGCATGCAGGAGTTGGAGGCGATCAATGAGTTGTATCCGGACTGGCAGGACGAATACGGCGTGACGGTGTATGTTGTATCTACGGACCGTGCGCAGGACGCGCATAAGGTGGCACCGCTGGTAAGGGGGAACGGATGGGATTTTACGGTGCTTCTGGATCCCAACGGTACGCTGCAACGGGCGCTGAACGTGAAGAACGTGCCGCACTTGTTTGTGATCGACAGCAAAGGGGAGATTGTATATCAACATAATGCCTATTTACCCGGCGATGAAGAGAAGATACCGGGGTATCTTCATTGAAAATGAAAAATGAAAAATGAAAAATGAAAGATTAAAAATTGAGATTTAGGGTTTTCATATTATTGTTGCTCATGAGCCTCAGCGTTGCGGCGAAGGACACGGTGGTGGTACGGGGAGCGATCCAGCACGACGGACTGTTAGACTGGACGCCGGTGATGTATCATAGTAACAGTTATCTCGACCTGGGGGTGAGCTGGGTGAGGGGTGACGGGTTACCGGTTACGGGTTACGGGTTACGGGAACTACGGGCGGATACGCGGTTGGAGTTGACCCAATGGCCGCTGCCGGGATATGAGAAGGATTTCGGAGGTCACGGTATAGGTCGGTTAAGTATAGCTGCTGCGTTCACGTGGGGTGAGATCACGGTGGGCGATGTGTACGGTCAGTTCGGTTCGGGTTTGATCTTGAACCTGTATGAAGACCGCGCGATGGGGATCGACGGTGCGCTGCGAGGCGGAAAAGTGGAGTTGAATCCGTATAAGGGTATTCGTTTCACGGCTTTGGGCGGTAAACAAAAAAGGTATTGGAGTTGTTACAAAGACCATGCCTGGGGTTGGAACTACGGTCGGGATGCGGCCTTGGGTGCAGACTTGGAGTTATCGATCGACCAATGGAGCGAACGAATGCGGGAAAGAGAGATGGGTCTGACGATCGGCGGCAGTTGGGTGAGCAAATACGAGGCGTTTGACACGATCTTGACGCAGATAGGCGGACAGAGTTATATGTATAATCTTCCCCGTTGGGTTGGTGCCGGAGACATCCGGGCACAGTTGCGGGTGAAAGGGTTTGAGTTATTAGTCGAATATGCACGAAAAGCGAATGACCCGTGTACGGAGAACGGTTTTGATTACCGCCCGGGTCAGGCATACTTGGCGAGTGCGGGTTACAGTCGAAAGGGTCTGTCGGTGTTAGTACAAGCCAAATACACGGACAACATGTCTTTTCGTTCGGAGCGGCAACGGACCGGTATCGCCGGACGGTTAAATCACTTACCGGCGTTTACGCAGCAACATACCTACGCTTTGGCGGCGTTGTATCCGTATGCGACGAACTACAGCGATAAGGAGTTGGCGGTGCAAGGCGAGATCCGTTACACGGCACCGAGGAAGAGTAAGATGGGCGGTAAGTACGGCACGACGCTGACGTTAACGGGTAGTCATGTGCGGTTGGTAGGCAGCGAGCCGAGAAAGGGCGAGGCGTACACGGACATCCATCTGGCGATGCATAAGCGGCTGAGTAAGAACTGGTGGCTGAACGCGATGGTGATGTATCAGGCGTACAACGAGTTGTTTGTGGAAGGTCACGGTGGCATGATGCGGTCGGGTATCGCGGTAGTGGACGCCCGGGTGCAGGTGAATCCCAACATCTCGATGCGGGGTGAGATCCAATACCTGTATTCGCCTCATCACGAAGGACAATGGTGCTTTGCGCTGTATGAGTTGAATCTGTACCAACACTGGTCCCTGAGCGGACAATGGATGTACAATATCGGTTACGCACCGGACGCGACGAATGCACATTATTACACGGCAGGGCTGACGTTCACTTACGGAGCTCACCGCGCCAATATAGGCTATACGAAGACACGGGAAGGGTTTAACTGTTCCGGCGGTGTTTGTAGATATGTACCACAGATGAAAGGCGTATGCGTGAACTATTCGTTCACTTTTTAATGAAAAATGAAAAATGAAAAATGAAAAATTTTTTATACATAGTATTGGCGGCGCTGGGGTTAGCAGGCTGTGAGGTGATCGGGCCGGAGGATCAGTTGATTCCGGTGGAGGACGTGACGGGAGGGCGGAAGCATGTGCTGATCGAGTTCACGGGTTTCCGTTGCGTGAACTGTCCGACGGCGGCTGAGTTGGCGCAGGACCTGGAAGCGATGTACAAGGGTCGGTTAATCGTGGTATCACTCCACCCTGCTTCGAACCCGTTTACGCAAGGCAAATACGACTACACCTGTGCCGCAGCGGATAGTATATACCAATGGATGGGTGGCGATGCCTCCACATCGTTCCCGGCAGGAAACGTGGACTGCAAGCCGTTCGAAGGGGAGTGGTTTAATGACATGAGTGCCTGGCCGACGATGGTGTATGAGGCGATGCAGGACAAGGAGGAAACGCAAAACGAGATACCGTTGGAGACGGTATATTGGTTGATAGAAGACAGTGTACCGGGAGCACAAGCGATGCCGGACGGAACGGTGAACAGCCATTATTACCACCGGCATGTGCTGCGCGACGTGAAAGGGAGCATCTCCCAACTGGAGGAGAAAGCGGGTTATAACCCGGAGCAGTTGTATATTTTGACGATCTATCAAAACCCACAAGACAAATCAATTTATCATGCATATGAAGAGAAATATCTGGATATTTTTAGGACTTTTTTGGACGATTAATGCGCAGGCGCTGACCGTGAACATTGACGGCAAAGGAGAAATTCCGGCAGGCGGGATGGAGTTGACGATCAACGAAGCGGAGGAAGACATCCTATCCGGCGAGATGACGATGAAGTTAGAAGGTACGTTAGTGTGCGAGAATGCGCTGACGGTGACGATTCACCGTTCTGCTACGGAATTGGCGGATGAGTTCTGCTGCGCCGGTCTGTGTAAGGCAGGAAACGAGGAGTTGGAAGAGACCCTGCAATTTACGCCTAACGGCGAGGCATCTTGGTTCATCCATTATACGCCCGAAGCAGGATCGAAAGAGACGATGACCTACACCTTCAGCGACGGTCAAGAGAGTCGGACGCTGACGGTGGTGTTTGATTATTCCCTTCAAGGAATCGAAACGGTTAGCGGTGAGCGGTTAGAGGTTAGCGGACAGAAAATCTTGCGTGGCGGGATCATTTATATTATTAAGGACAATAAAACATATACGATACAATGAAATTCAAATTTCAAGTTTCAAATTCCAAATTTCAAATTTTTGATTTCAAATTTTTGATTTTGGCTGCTTTGGCAGCTATGTGTTTCACGGGTTGTGAGCCGAATGAACCGGAACGACCGATTCTGGATTCGTATCCGAGGAAACATCTGATTGAAGAGTTCACGGGTCAGGACTGCGGTTATTGTCCGTATGGCATGGATTGTATTCATAGTTTCATGGAAAACGACTCGAACTTCATATTGATCCTGCACCATTACGGTTATAAGAAAGATCATTTCTCGGTAGCCGGTAGCAAGACGATCACCAATGCGTTGAACGTGGACGGAGCGCCGAGTGTAGCCATTGACCGTGCGAAAGTCAATTACGGTAGCGGTAAAGGGGTGGTCTTCTATCCGGGTTATCTGGAAGCGACGAAGAAATCGCAGTTCGACACGGCGACCTATGCGTCTATCTTCATCACCAATGAGTATAAGGCAAGCAGCAGGAAATTAACGATCAAGGTGTCGGGTGAGATCTCGGAACCGTGGGCGGAGGACCTGCACTTGACGGTGCTGGTTAAAGAGTCCGGCATGATCGATTACCAAGCGGACTACTATGAGACCAAAAACGGATGGAAGGAGTTCTGTCACGCCAATGCGGTGCGTGCTTTCTTAACCGATCCGAAGGGAGACGAGATGGACGTGAGAGAGCGTCGGTACAAAGAAAAATACACCATCGAGTTGGATGAAAGCTGGGTGCCGGAGAACTGTATGGTGGTAGCCTTCATCACGGAAGGTTTCCAACCGGTAGTGCAAGCAGAGCAAGCGCCGGTGATCGCCGGTACGTCCGGTGGAGCGGATATCGAACACGGAGGAATAACAAAGAGATAAGGTATGGCAACTTTTACCCATCTGCATGTACACAGCCATTACTCGCTGCTGGACGGTTTGAGTAAGGTGGAGGAGATCGTGGACAAATGTATCGCTACGGGAATGAATTCCGTGGCGCTGACCGACCACGGGAACATGTACGGCATCAAGGATCTGCTGGATTACTGCAAGAAGAAAGAGGGGTTCAAACCCATTGTCGGCTCGGAGGTCTATTGTGCGCGTCGGGGACGGCATTCGATGAGAGATGACAAGGCCGTCAACGGGGAAGGTCGTACATACGTCATTGACCGTTCGGGATGGCACCTAATCTTACTGGCCAAGAACATGGTCGGATACCATAACTTATGCCGACTGGTATCCCACGGATATATGTCCGACGCGTTCTATCACACGCCGCGTATTGATAAGGAGTTGTTGGAGAAATGGCACGAAGGGATTATTTGTTGCTCGGCTTGCTTAGGAGGAGAACTTCCACAAAAGATATTGGACGGCATCGCCAAGGGTGGCGATTTTGCAGAGGCGGAAGAGACGGTAAAATGGTTCAAGAACCTGTTCGGGGACGATTACTACATCGAGATCCAGCGGCACGAGACGCAGAAACCCGGTGGAGACCAGGAAGTCTATGAACGGCAGAAACAGGTGAATCCGGTGCTGATTGCGTTAGCACGGAAGTATGCCGTCAAGATCATTGCCACCAATGACTCCCATTTCGTGAACGAAGAGGATGCAGAGGCGCATGACCGCTTGATCTGCTTGAGCACGAACCACTACGTGAACGACATCAACCGCATGCATTACACCAAGCAGGAGTGGTTGAAGACGCCGGAGGAGATGGAGGCCATCTTCAGCGATATACCGGAGGCCTTGGCGAACACGCAGGAGATCGTGGACAAAGTGGAAGTGTACGATATCGACCATGGACCGATCATGCCTAAGTTCGACATCCCGGCCAGTTTCGGTAAGGAAGAGGACTATCCTGACCGTCTGGCGTTTGAGAGTGCGTACCTGCGTCACCTGACGATGGAGGGTGCGTTGCAACGATACGGCAAGGAACGACTGGAGACGGATGAGGTGCTCAAAGAGCGGATTGAGTTTGAGTTGAACACCATCATCTCGATGGGTTTCCCGGGTTATTTCCTGATCGTGATGGATTTCATCCGTGCGGCACGGGAAGAGTTGGATGTGTCGGTAGGACCGGGTCGTGGTAGTGCAGCCGGTAGTGTGGTAGCTTACTGTCTGAAGATCACGGACCTGGATCCGTTGACCTATGACTTGCTGTTTGAGCGTTTCCTCAATCCGGACCGTATCTCGTTACCGGATATCGATACCGACTTTGAGGATTGCGGTCGCGGAAAGGTGCTGGATTACGTAAGCCGTAAGTACGGCGAGACCCACGTGGCACATATCGTGACATACGGAAAGATGGCGACGAAGAGTGCGCTGGCGGATGTAGGTAGAGTTCAACAGGTGCCGTTAGCGTTCGTCAATGAACTGAAAGGATATGTGCCGGATCGGGATTTTCCGGACAGCGTGATGAAACTGTTGCCGGAAGGAGCGAAGAAACCGAAGGTGAACCTCAAGAACTGCTATAAGTACGTCGAGGAACTGAAAAGGGAGTACGAGCAGGGAGATCCCAACACGCGGTCGATGCTCGAATACGCGGCACGACTGGAAGGTACGATTAGGCAAGTGGGTGTACACGCCTGCGGCGTGATCATCGGTGCCGATGACCTGACGAATTTTGCACCGCTGAGTTCGGTGGAAGACAAGAACAGCAAGAAACGGGTGCTGGTGACGGAATACGACGGACACGTGGTGGAGTCTGTGGGTTTGATCAAGATGGACTTCTTGGGTCTCATCACCCTGACGATTATCAAAGAGTGTCTGCGCAATATCAAAAAAGCGCACGGCATCGATATTGACATCGATCATATACCGATTGACGATGAGTTGACGTATAAGTTATTCCAGGAAGGCCGCACGGTAGCGGTGTTCCAGTTTGAGTCGGCGGGTATGCAGAAATACCTGCGGGAACTGAAACCGACGGTCATCGGTGACCTCATCGCGATGAACGCCTTGTACCGTCCGGGACCGATGGATTATATTCCGCAGTTCATCAAGCGCAAACAAGGTATCGAGCCGGTGAGTTACGATATCCCCGTCATGGAGAAATACCTCAAGGACACCTATGGAGTGACCGTCTATCAGGAGCAAGTGATGTTACTGAGTCGTCTGTTAGCGAACTTCACACGTGGCGAGAGCGACAAGTTGCGTAAGGCGATGGGAAAGAAGCAGATGGCAGTGCTGGAGTCCTTGCAGGTGAAGTTCATGGAAGGCGGAAAGGCAAACGGTCATGATCCGAAGATATTGAATAAGATCTGGGAAGACTGGAAGAAGTTTGCATCCTATGCGTTCAACAAATCGCACGCGGCATGTTACTCCTGGGTGGCGTACCAGACGGGATACCTGAAAGCGCACTACCCGGCGGAGTTTATGGCAGCGAACCTTACCGTCCACAAGGACGATATCAAAGAGGTGACCAAGCTGATGGATGAGTGCCGGGCATTGGGACTGAGTGTGCTGGAGCCGGACGTGAACGAGTCGGAGTTGAGTTTTACGGTGAACAGCAAAGGCGATATCCGCTTTGGTTTAGGCGGTATCAAGGGTGTCGGCGAAGGTGCAGCGGAAGCGATCATCAGCGAACGGGAGAAAAACGGTAAGTACACCGGTATCTTTGATTTCTTAGAGCGCGTCAACCTGCAGAGTTGTAACCGTAAGACAATCGAGAACTTAGCACAAGCCGGTGCTTTCGAATGTTTCGACGATATCTACCGAGAGCAGTTCTTCGGCATGGATGAGAACGGTCAGTCGGGTCTGGATCTGCTGATGAGCTACGGAAACAAATGGCAGGCGGACAAGCAGAATAACTCGTTTTCGCTGTTCGGTGACCTGAACGATGCGATCGAAGTGAAGCATCCTGATCTACCGCAAGTTCCGCGTTGGGACACCATCGAGCGGTTGAATAAAGAGAAATACCTGATCGGTATATACTTGTCGGCGCACCCCTTGGATGAGTTTGAGTTTGAGATTCGGGAGCTGTGCAACTGCACGGCGAATGAACTGACGCAGTTTGAGCGTTGGCGTAAACCCGAAGAGCGTACCGAAGCGGAGAAACGGATTCGGGTGGAGATAGCCGAGAACGGGGAGGAACCGGAAGAGAAACCCATCATCCCGTCGGAGTTCATCGCATCGCATAAGAACCAACCGTGCCTGCTTGGCGGTCTGATCACGAGTGCCGAACAACGCATCAGTCAGAAAGGCAATCCTTACGGCAGATACGTATTAGAGGACTACACCGGCAGTTATGATTTTGCCCTGTTTGGTCAGGCGTATAATAACTTCGGTCACCTGATGTTAAAGGATCTTTATGTGCTCGTGTCGGGTGTGATCCAGCAGAAAGGAACGGGTCAACCGTGGTACCGGGAGAAGAAAGACGAGGCGGCGGAGTTTGAGTTCGTAGTGCAGAACGTAGAGATGCTTAATGAGAGTCAAACCAAACGCACCGAGGGTATCAATATCCGCATGGATATCGAGGCCGTGACAACGGATCTGATTGATGAGTTACTGGATAAGGTGAAAGAAAATCCGGGACAAGGACGCCTGCATGTGACGATCTTCAACAACCGTCAACAGGTGGCACTCACCAGTCGGTCGATGCCGATACGCGTGACACCGCGGTTCTATAAATGGCTCAGTCAGAAACGTCTCGAAGGTATACTCGACTTCAAAATTGTTGAAAAAAGTTGATGACTTATAGCGAAGCGATAGCATATCTGTATGCGTCAAGGCCACCGTTTCACATAGTCGGAGCCGCAGCGTACAAGCCGGGGTTGGAGAAGACCCTGCAGTTACTGGCAGAGGTAGGTGATCCGCATCGGACGTTCCAAGCGATCCATGTAGCCGGCACGAACGGAAAGGGTTCGACGAGTCACCTGATAGCCGCTGCCTTGCAGGCATCGGGACGCAAAGTAGGACTTTTCACAAGTCCCCATTTAGTGAGTCTGACCGAACGGATACGGGTGAACGGTGCACCGATACCGGAAGAAGTGGTAGCCGCTTTTGTGACGGAACACAAGGACTTTTTGGACGCTGTGCAGCCTTCGTTCTTCGAGACGATGACGATGTTGGGTTTCTGGTGGTTCGCTCACGAGAAAGTAGATATCGCCGTGGTGGAAGTGGGTTTAGGCGGTCGGTTAGACAGCACAAACGTGCTGACACCCATCCTATCCGTGATCACGAATATCGGTCTCGACCATACAGAGTTCTTAGGCAACACGCTGACGCAAATCGCCAAGGAGAAAGCCGGCATCATCAAACCGCATGTTCCGGTGGTGATCGGGGAAAGTCATCCGCAGACGATGAATGTGTTTCTGAGTAAAGCGCAGGAATGCGATGCTGAAATCTATTTTGCCGACCAATGTGAGTACTTACGCCGCACGAGACTGAAGGTAGCACCGGAATGTGAACTGAAGGGTAACTATCAGGAACATAATCTACAGACGGCGTTTGTGGCGCTGAGAGCATTAATTCAAAATTCAAAATTCAAAATTCAAAATTCCGAGATAGCCGAGGGTTTTGCGAAAGTAAGTACGATGACAGGTCTGCGCGGTAGATGGGAGACCTTGTCAAATCGACCGTTAGTGATCTGTGACACGGGTCATAACAGTCATGGCATTCAGTACGTAGCGCGGCAGCTGAAGGAGTTGCCGAATCCCAACATCTGGATCGTCTTTGGCATGGTGAATGACAAGGACACGGATGTCGTGATGCGTCTGTTGCCGAAGGAGGCAAAGTATCATTATATCTTCACGAGGCCCGATACCCAACGGGCACGCACAGCGGAGGAAATGTTGGCGCTGTGGGGTAAGGAAGGTATGGCGATGGAAAATCCGGAAGAAGCCATCCGTTATGCGGAGCAGCACGCTTCGGAAGAGGATGCGATTTTTATCGGAGGATCTAATTATTTAGTAGGGTATGCGTTATCACGTTTTACACATTGAAACTCATTTTGCCGAGGAATGGCAACGCGATGTGTTTGACCAACAGATCGGTGAGTTAGGAGTGGACACCATCGACGGGCAGGATTATTATATTCCGTCCGAAATTCTTGAAGTCCAAATCTCCAATATCCAATCTCAAATATCCAATACTCCGGGTGCCACCCTTCTGGGTATCGATGCTTGTCCGGATGAGAACTGGAATGCAACTTGGGAAGCGGAACATCCGGTGATGGAGTTACCCTTAGGTATCACGATTGTGCCCCATTGTGCCTTCGGTGCCGGACATCATGAGACGACGTCAATGATGATCGAGAACCTGATGCAGGCGGATTTGAAGAACAAGACGGTGCTCGACCACGGTACCGGAACGGGTGTACTGGCGATCTTCGCTAAACGGTTAGGAGCAAGTGAGGTAATAGCCGTTGACATTGATGAGAAGAGTGTGGAGAATGCGAAAGAGAATGCGGCTCTCAATAACGAAGAAATTGAGGTGCTTTTAGGTGATACCGTTCCGAAAGGTACCTACGATCTTATCCTCGCTAACATACACCGAAATATTCTTTTGGCGAATATGACCGCTTATGCCACCCACCTCAATGAAAACGGTGAGCTATGGTTAAGCGGATTTTACGAGTCCGACGTGCCTATCTTACAAGCCGCTGCAGAACAAGAAGGTCTCACCCTCATTGACGTCCTTGCGAACGGCGAATGGAGGTGGATGAGATGTCGAAAAGCGGTGCGTCTTTGAGATAAACCAAAGAAAGAAAATCTTCAATCTTCAATCTACAATCTTCAATCTTCGAACTTCCTTTTCTCGGATACACGAAAACGCGGAAGTTCGATGCGATATATTCATATTCCCGCCATTGGTCAAAGATGGCTAAATTATCTTCACCAATCACCAAGGTAAACTCATGTTGCGGATACGCTTTCTGCAGTTCCCGTAAGGTATTAGCGGTATAAGAGGGTCGCGGTAGATGAAACTCAAAATCAGAGGCTTTGACCTGCGGGATGTCCTTGACCGCTTCGCTTACAGCCGCCAAGCGTTCTTCTTCAGGAGCCAGTATTCCGGTCGGTTTGAGCGGGTTATTGGGAGTGACCAATAACCACAACTCATCCAAGTCGGTGTGTTCGATCACCCACTTCGCCAATCCCACATGCCCGAAATGGACAGGATTGAAACTACCGCCGTATATACCTACTTTAGCCATTAGCTATTAGCTGTTAGCATCAATAATGGCGTCTAATTGTTCGAACGCATGATTGAGGTCGTCGTTGATGACGACACGGTCAAAATAGGGCTTGTCCGCCATCTCGATCTCCGCCTTTGCCAGTCTTTTCTCGATCATCTCAGGACTTGTGTCTCCGCGACCTTCCAGACGACGTCTCAACTCCTCAATGGACGGAGGACAGATGAAGATCGACGTTGCCTTGTCGCCTAAGATACGTTTGAGGTTCAAACCGCCCTTTACATCCACGTCAAAGAGCACTTGTCTGCCTGCCGCTTCGATACGATCGATCTCCTCTTTGAGGGTACCGTAATAAAGACCTTCATACACCTGCTCGAACTCAATAAAATCATTGTGTTCGATGCGTTTCTGAAACTCCTCCACCGTGATGAAATAGTACTCCTTACCATGTACTTCCTGACCACGCGGTGGACGGGTGGTACAAGATACCGACAACTCAAAAAGATCCGGATACTTGGTCAACAGATGTTTGACCATAGTCGATTTACCGCTACCGCTGGGAGCGCAGAATATATATATCATAACAATTTAACGGTTTAACAGTTTAACGCTTAAAGCACATTGAGTACCTGTTCTTTAATTTGTTCGAGGATATCTTTCATCTTCACCACGATGATCTGCATCTCGCTTTGGTTGGATTTGGAGCCTAAGGTGTTGATCTCCCGTCCCATCTCCTGAGCGATGAAACCAAGTTTCTTCCCCACTCCGTTTCCTTCGGAATCCATCACCTCTCTAAAATAACGAATGTGGTTCGTCAGCCGCACTTTTTCTTCCGTAATATCGAGTTTCTCGAGGTAGTAAATCATCTCCTGTTCCAGTCTGTTGCGATCGATCTGCGCCTGGGTGGATTCACTGAGTTGTGCCAAGTTGGCTTCCAGCCGCTCTTTGATCTTTCCCACTCTCCCCTTCTCAAACGGTTCTACCTGCGCCAACAGATCGGCGATACCGTCCAGTTTCTCATTGAACATCGCCTGCAGTGCCGCGCCTTCCTGGGTACGGAACGCGATGAAGGCATCGATGGCTTCATTGAGTAACGCCTGCACGTCCTTCCATTCTTCCTCCGTCAGATCGGAATTGTCTTCCTGCTGCTTGAGCACATCGGGAAAACGCATAATGGCTGCCATCACTTCCGCCGGTACGTCACCAAACTGTTCCTTGTACTGCCGCGCATATTCCTTGGCAGCAGACCAGTTGATGGCTGTCAACTCTTGGCTATTAGCCATTGGCTCTTGGCAATACATTAACAGATCCACTTTTCCTCTCTCTAAACGTTGTGCGACGATGGTTCGAAGATCCAGTTCATGCGCACGAATCTGCGGTGCCAGACGCACGGACAGATCCATGGATTTGGAGTTCAACGAACGAATCTCGCAGATGAGTTTGTTTCCTCTTAATTGGCTTTCGGCTTTGCCATAACCCGTCATCGATAAAATCATTTCCCTATACAAAATTTACTGAATATATTTGCTAATACTTCCTGGTTGGTGATCTGTCCCGTCACCTCTCCCAAGGCAGAGAGGCAATCCTGCAAATCGAGTGACAGCAGTTCTCCGGACAGGTCGTCTTCCAAGCCCTGTTGCACCCGTTCTATCGCCTCATGGGCACGGGTAATGGCTTCATAGTGGCGGGCGTTACTGAGCATCACCGCACTCGTCTGCATCGACTGTTTCGCCACACGTACCAACTCGTTTTTGAGCGGTTCTATGTTGCCGTTCTTGGCAGATATAGCTATTAGCTCTTGGCTCTTAGCTTTTGGCTGCAAATCAGCTTTATTGAGCACGTTAATAATCGTTCCCGAATGTCCAATATCCAATGTCCATTGTCCATTGTCGCTCAGATAAATGATGATCTGTGCTTTCTCTGCCGCTTGACGGGAACGCTCGATGCCCATATTCTCGATGGTATCGTTGGTTTCTCTGAGACCGGCGGTGTCGATGAGGCGGAACAGGATGCCGTCTAAGATGAGTGTATCTTCGATGGTGTCACGGGTGGTACCTTGGATATCACTGACAATGGCCCGTTGTTCGCCTAACAAGGCATTGAGCAAGGTCGATTTGCCTACGTTCGGTGCCCCGATGATTGCCACCGGAATACCATGCCGGATCGCGTTTCCGGTTCGGAAAGATGCCAACAAAGCCGCTAACTTGCTTTCTATCTCGTTGGCCAACGCGTTCAGTTCAGAACGGTCCGCGAACTCCAGTTCCTCATGATCGGCAAAGTCCAATTCCAGTTCAACAAGTGAAGTGAAATGCAGCAGTCGATCCCGCAAGACACCTAACTCATTGGACACGGCACCACGCAATTGACTGAGCGCCAAGTCTTTCTCCGCCTTACTCTGCGCAGCGATGAGGTCTGCCACTGCTTCCGCCTGCGTCAGATCCATCTTACCGTTCAAGAACGCCCTTCTCGTGAACTCACCCGGTTCAGCGGCTTTGCATCCCGCATCGATGAGCCAACGCAGCAGTTCCTGCTGAATGAACAGACTACCGTGACAAGCGATCTCGACGGTGTCCTCTCCGGTAAAGGAATGCGGTGCCTTAAAGACAGAACACAGCACCTCGTCTAACACCTCGTCAGCACGTTGGATACGACCGAAATGCACAGTATTGGGAGCAGCTTCCGCTAATTGTTTTCGTCCCACGAAGATACGATCGACGATGGGTATCGCCTGTTCGCCGGACACACGGATGACCGCTATTCCGCCGGCACCGTAAGGAGTGGATATTGCACAAATCGTTGACATGTTTTTTCTCATATTTACCTACAATGACACTTGCGTGCACTGCGACTAAACGGATTATAAGGTGAAAAAGTATAAGCAATTTTTATTCCCACATCAAACAAGGACGCATGGGAGACCAGATGGGTTTGCTGATGAGAGGATGTCAGTACCGGAGACAACACCCTGTGCAAAGGCATTCCATCCCGGGTGTCAGTAAGCATGATCAAGGACTCGACATCGTTATGCTCGATCGGCTGAGCGGAGAAACAATAGTCGGCATAGATTCCTAACGTAAGGAAGGAGTGCATGTTTCGCGTATAGGTATTCAACGGCAGATCATAGGTCAACTCCGTGGCCAACCAATACTGAATCTTCGGTAAGGTCAGTGTACCCTTCTCTTCCATCTCAAAATCCTGCGAAGCCGCTAAGGGATATGACTCATAGACACGGTTGTCATAATCCGGATAATAGACCGATAACGCCGCATGGTTCACTGTCTCATGCCATGAAGCGGAGAAGGGGAAGACGAACTTGGGACCCACCGAAAAGTTAAACTGCTCCCACGTAAAGGACAGTTGTACCGGCACGCCGACGGACCAAAAGGCATAGGTCTCTCTTAAGTGGCCTATCGTGTAGTCGATCTGCATGAGTTGGTTATCCACATCGATGGTTTGATACGTATCGATATAGTTCTTTTTACCAAAAGCAGTCTGGTGGCGGTCCAAGGTGATAGCAGTTCTAAAACCGATCACCTGGGGCGAATGATATGAATAGGCTATCTCCAAACCGGCATGCATATGCGGTAAGGCGGAGACATAGTGCGTCTGACTGCTCCATGCGGCGACGCCTCCTCGCACACCTATCTCAAAAGCGTGTTGTGCCATCACCATCAACGGCACGAAAAGGATCCATATGCAGCATATCTTTCTCAAGGCACAAATCGTTTTTCGGTCCATATACGGTCTCCCTGCTGATAGACGATGAGATAAACACCATGGGTCAGTTGGTCATCGGAAACCGGAAGACCTTGCGCATTATAGATACGGTGGGTGACCGGTTTCGGTGCAGGCGTATCACTCAAATCGATCACATTCGACCACGCATGCTCACCCTGATCGAGTTCCACATACAATTGGAAATGACCGTGCAGTTCATTCCGCTCGGCATAGTCATCTTCCGTTGCACCAGGGATGGCAATCGAGTCACAATACCATTGGTAACGGAGCGGTGTGTAACCGGGGAAGAAACGTCTCAACGATACATGATCGAGCAGTAACTGCCAGTTGTACTTATTGACGATGATCGGGTACAGACGCTCACAATGGAAGGTATCCAATACCAACGTGTGAATTTCACCCGTACATTTAATCCATTTATAGTGCGTATATTCGATTTCCTGTGCACCGATATCATTGAATAGTACCATCGTGTCCTGATAGAACCACAGGAACGGCATCAGGGTGTCACAGACGGCAGAATCAACCCGTACATGCACAATTTCCGGGCAGCAGGTGACGGTGTCCAAATGCAGATGAACATAGATACTATCATCCACATCGATATCCCGAATGGTGTCGATGCGTGTTCCTGTTTCCGGCCAAGAGTGACCTCGCCAAGCAAGCGGTAACAAGGTATCACAAGCGACGGTGTCGATAAACCGGTCGGTAGCGGTGTTACAATACATCGTGTTCAAACGGAAGGGTGCACTCTCCGCACGGCAGTTCGTCTGATCGATGTTTCCGCTGTCTGCCACTTGTACCGCATACCATCCTTCATGGGCACGGTGCACCGTATCTATAGTGTAGGTCTTTTCAAAACCGGTTTGCAGGGTATCCCAAGCCATCTGATCCGTGGAGAAGAGCCATTGATATTGCGGATTCTGCAGGATATCGTAGTTTTCATAAACGGCACGGAAGGTGACCGGATACTTCCGGCACACAGGCGTATCCGCTTCAATAGAGATCGGTTCGATACAAAGCCTCAGCTCTATGTTATCGATCGGTAAAGGATCACCACTGCCGACACCGCTGTTATCCTGAATGGTCCATTTCAAACTGCTTACACCTTCCGGCACCGTCAACGAGGTACCTACTTGTATCGAGTCAGACGGCACATCGCCCGTATCATAGATTCGTACCTCCGCCTCCGTGTCGGCATCGATCAGATGCAGTAACAGACGGGTCGGCGCATGGTTAGGCAACAGATTCACGATAAACGACAAGTCCATGTTCGCACAAAGACCGTCTGATGTCTCCAACAATTTTCCCTCCGGACAAAGGATCGGCGGGCAGTCTTCGATGACGTAGAACCGGAACGGTTCACTCGTCATATGACAATAGACCTCAGGAGTACCACCGTTCGGATAAACCGTCACGCGGTACCAACCGGTGTGACGCGGTTTGGCTTTCAGTTTGAGTTGCTGTTCATTGCCTTCCTGCATGGGTGTCCAAGTGATACTATCGGATGAGAATTCCCAGAAATACTGCAGCGGTTCATCCATTCCCCCGCCGTTCTCAAACAGCGCCGTGAAGATATTCTTCGTATCGACGCACACCGTGTCCGGCGCTTGAATCGTCACAGGCGGAAGACACAGTTTTACCTCCACCCGAACGGGTTCACTGTTCGAACGGCAGTTCTCCGAACCTACCCGATCCTCTGTACCCATGGACACCCGGTACCAACCGGCATTCGTTTCCTGGAAACGATTGAATGTCAACACATCCGACATGCTATTCTGCACCGTTGTCCACGTGATACTGTCCGTAGAGAACTCCCATAGATAAAAGAGCGGTTCATACACCATGTACGGATAGGCTTGTTCGGCTTGCAGTTGCACCGTGTCTCCCCAGCACACCGTATCGGGTGCCGTGATGCTTACCGGCGGCATACACAGCCTTACTTCGATATCGTCTAACGCAAAATCGTTACCCGTAGATCCGTAGGCGTTGTTCTGAATGGTTAATTTCACGCGACTAATTCCGTCCGGCACTTTGAACTTCATACCTACCTGCTGCCAGTTAGCCGTTTGTTTCCATGCATTGGGAACACCAAACAGACTCCAGTCGTGGGCTATCGTATCGGTGTTGTACCGTGCTATCTCAGTGCCCGTCATGGGATCGGAGATTAGGAAGGTCAGTTGAGGATGCACATATCCTCTACCCGTTCGCCAAGCGTTATACTGCCCTGCTGTCGTCACGTTCGCTACATAGGTAGAGAAAGATAATTCCATACCGGAACAAAGGCCATCCATCGTGGTACTGAAGAACGGATCTTTGTCCGTCTCACGGCCGTCGATCTCCAGGAAATAACCCGTTGTCGTGTCCCCGAAAGAGGTATGGTCGTCCATGATATGCCAAACAGAATAAGTAGGAATCGACGAGTTACGGAATCCGTGTTTAGCCACCAGATACCTACCCGATCCCATACCTACGCACCCGGTACCGGAGCCTCTGCAGGTAGCTGTGTCGTAGATCTGCGTAAAATGATTGCTCATACCCGATACCGGTCTATGACTGACTACCGGATCAGACGGATCATTTCCGCCGAAATCCTCTTTGAACAGCAATGCACCGTCCGGACAGAAATCCGGCGGCGGCATCTTAAACGGCATGGAGATGTTGAACGATGACGCCTCTGCGAGATTTCCAATACGCAGGATATACGCACTGAATCCCGCTCCGTCCTCCGCTACCAGCTTACTGGCCATATACGCAGAGATACCCATCTCGTACGTCACAAAACCGTCTGTCACCGTACGATATACGGAGTTTCCGTCCGGTTGGTAAGAAGATAAAGGCGTATTATTGTATTTCACTTTCGACTCATCTTCCTGCCGCGTCGTGACGAGAAGCGAGAATTTCCAAGGCGTATTATCATCCACCTGTTCCAACATCCACCGCGTCTCGGTAGCCATATGATCGACCGGAATGATCTCCGTCATCGACGGGTCACCGATGTCGTCATTCGTTTCTCCACTTTTGGTGTACAGGTAACAACAGATCGGTTGATTTGCTTCAAAATGCTCTACCGGTAACATGGACGTTCTATCAACACTCTCACCGGCTGATAAATTTTTAAGTAAGTGTTTATTGCCGGCTATGTAATAATACACCTCCGTATTATCATACAAGGCCGTCAAACGACATAACGCATTTGGCGTTCGTGTACTCTTGGCCACTATAAACTCCTTGCCCCAACTGTCCGTCGGACGTGCCTGTTCCCAGATGAAATCTCCGCCATAAACACTTTGGATATTGGTGAATGTATTGCCTTGAAAAACGGCCACTACTTTGTCGGATTCGATCCATGTACCGGATATATCCTTGGTATAGTCATCGGGTTGAAACAGCAGCACCTCGTTCTCTTGGATGAACAAACCCGTCTGCCGACCGGCCGGAATGATGGCATTATCACGGCTGACACACCGTAATTGCACTTTCGGCGTCACCACCACATTCGTGTAGTTTTCCGTGCCTACCACCGCAAATTGCGAATAGGTAGGGATGTTGTTCGGTTCTACATAATAGAGTGCTCCCGGTACGCCTTGTACCATATATTGCGTGCCCAACAGGTGTTTGGGCAAGATCATCGTCTCATCTCCTGCGTTCTGTCCATGTGCCCATACATGCAGGTAACATGCCGCAGTGGAATGAAAATGCACACCTTGCAGCACAGCATTGCTGACATTTTTCAAACTCGCCGCAAGATAGTTATACGCGTCGAAATGGAGGAACTTATCCCCTGTCTTAGTGGGAACAGAGAGCGTCATATCTCCGGTTTCCGTCGCACAGACAGTGAAACCGCAGTACTTCGTCTGCTCATCGCTGTTTCCGCCCCATCCCCAGTGGTCAAAAAGCGTGAAATAGAAGTCATATCCGGCGGCTGAGCTCGGTTCATTCGTCTGCGCCATCATCGACAGTACAGACAAACACAAACACCCTATGAGCAGCCGTTTTCTCATCTCTTGCGGAAATAGATAAAGAAGGTCGTGCCTCTGGGCGAGGATTCGAACGTAATTCGTCCGCCCGTTCCTTCTACGATATGTTTGGATATAGCCAGACCCAGACCGTTGCCGTTGGACTTGGTCGTGAAATTCGGCTGGAAGATCTTCGCTTGTATCTCTTCGGGGATACCACCACCGTCATCAGAGATAGTAATTTGCACCTCTTTATCTGAATAAGCAGTATTGAGCACAACGATGATGTCGGTCGGCGATGCTTGGATGGCGTTACGTAAGATGTTCACGAACACCTGCGGCACTTGTTCCGGATCAGCGAGCACTTTCACACCGGAATCGGCACCGATATAGCGAATCGGTATCTGCTCGTCGTTGGCGCGTTGAAGCGTGATGACTTGCGAAAGTTTAGCAGCGATATCGACCTCATCGGTCGTCACTTCCGGCTGTTTGGCAAACGCGGAGAAAGACTGTGCGATATGCGCCAGATTATCGATCTCGGAAATCAACATCGGTGTCGCTTTCTCGAAATACGCATCGAAATTCTCCGTGCCGCGTAAGCGTTGTAACTTCTGCACCGACAACTTCATCGGCGTCAACGGGTTATTGATCTCATGGGCGATCTGACGCGCCATCGTACGCCAGGCACCTTCCCGTTCCGCACGAGCCAGCTGCGCCGCCGATTCTTCCACTTTATCCACCAGCAGGTTATACCGTTCCACCAACGCACCGAGTTCATCGTGGTACGGATAGTCGATATGATTATCTTTTCCGCCGATCTCAAAACGCTTCATCTTATCCGTCAGTAAGAGAATCGGTTTGGTCATCGACCGTGCCGCCCATACGGAGAACAGCAGCGCTAAGATCAGCACGATGATATAAGGAATCAGCAGTTTGGCCAATAACGCATCCACCTCCGCATTCCGTTTCTGTTCGCTCATGAAATACGGCACACTGATATACGCCAACGCTTCGGAATACTCGTTGCGCAACGGAAGATACGTCACCAGGTACGAATGAGATCCGATATACTCGTAACATACCACAGGTCGGTTCTTCTCTTCCGGCACCGACGATTCTTCCTGCCGGATCAGTTGGTACAAGGCTTCCGGAGACATTCGCCGATACAGCACATTGCCGTCAAACAAGGCAGGAGAAGAGGAAGCTAACAATTCACCGAACAACGAATAGACATGTACATCCTGTTGGATCGAATGACCCAGATCCCGTAACTCCGACTCCAACGCGTCCGCATTCTCCTCTTTCAGATAGCCGAAGAAAAGCGAGTAGTTGGATTTCATGAAGGCCTGGATATATTCCGAACGGGTACGCATGCCACGGCGCTGACGTTCCTCAAAATTCGTATGCACATACTGCACCGACATCACAAACAGATAGATGAACACCGCTAACACACACGCCAGAATGATATACATAATCCGCGTACTCAGACGCATGTTACGAATGCCGCGGTGACGAATCAGGCCATAGACTCCTACCAGACCGATCAGCACAAACAGCGCGATGATGATGTAATAATACGGATTCGTCGTGAAGTTCGAATGGGTATGGGGGGTGTTCAGCACTTCTCGAAACGAGAAAGTCTCCTCTGCGATATCCTCAATCCCCGGTGTGTTCTCCGGCTCCGTATATTCCGTCGGGATAACCGTAAGAATACTGAGCCAGTTCACGTAACCGATCGTGGTACGGCGTGCCAACGCCTTGGCATTACCGTACGTCACCGGAATCCAGGCACCATATGGATAATTATCCATAACCGTATCGTTCATCACCAAGCGGTTCGACGACCAATACACCATCTCGTTTTCATAGAAAATATAAAAGAAGATGTCGTCATCGGCCTGCGTGATAGCGTTGATGTGATCGATCAGATGCTCTGCATCTTCATCCGTCTCCATCAACTCACCCACTGCCTTCGCTTGCTCCTCCGCATGCACTTTCCGTTGCTCCAAACGCTGCGTTTCCGACGTGCAGGCACTCATCGCAAGAAGGACACACATCCCCATCACGAAGAACATATAATGACGTATCTTTTTCATAGGCTCACTTTTGCGACTGCAAAAGTACAAAAAATATTTGAAATAAGCAAGATTTTCTTGGAAAATAATCGTTTTTTTTTTAAAATAAGAAGATTTTCCAAAGAAAATAATAATCGTTTTTTTTAAATCACCTCCTTATCGCCACCTGGTCTCCACCTGGTTTCAATGGATGCTCAATGGATGCTGAAAGGGTGCTCAATGGATGCTCAAACCTTGCTTCATCCATTGTCACCCTTCTATAAAGCATATGTCTGCTTAAGAAAATTTGTGACTGATTTGTCTCTTCGAAATCTTTTGCAAAGATACAACTTTTTTTTCATATTTCCAAATTTTATGCCACAAAATGATCATTTTTCGTCATTTTCTTGCATATGTCATTTTTTTGTTGTACTTTTGCAGTCGCAAAAGTGAAAACAGAGAAAAAATGATACAGATTTTGGGGGCATTTGTGCTGGGATTGCTGACGATTTTGGATCCCTGCACGCTGATGACAAGCATTACCGCGATCGGATATATCGATAAGGAAATCAACAACCGCAAGAAGGTGTTGATGAACGGACTGATGTTCGTGTTAGGTAAATTAGTGACGTACGTGCTGCTGAGTATTCCGTTCCTTGTGGGTGCGCAGACGGACGGTATTCAGCATTTCTTAGGCCATTACGGCGAACCGATATTAGCAGGCTTCATGTTGATCTGCGGTGTGCTGCTGTTATACAGCGGTCATCATCACCATGAGCATGACCACGGACTGAGTAAGTTCTTGAAGAACGCCGATTCGAATGCCAGTTGGTTATGGTCGTTTATCCTCGGTATCTTCTTTGCTATCGCTTTCTGTCCCCACCGCCTGGTGTATTTCGTGGATATGATCGCCTTGACGCAGGAGTTAGGCTCCTGGAGTTGGGTCGCACCGATCTTCTTCGGTTTAGGTACGGGCCTGCCGATTATGCTGATTGCCTGGTTAGTAAGTTACAGTGCCGTCAACATCGCTAAGTTACGCAATAAGATGGAGACCTTCGCCAAATGGTTCAGGCACATCTGCGCCGTGCTGTTCCTGATTCTCGGTGTCTATCTGACGATTCACTGCATCTTAGAAGCCAACGGTCATGACCACTGCTGCGGTCACGATCACTGCGACCACGAGCATTATGAGCTTTCGCTTTAAACAATTTTCCATACAAGATGACCGCTGTGCGATGAAAGTCGGCACAGATGGGGTTTTATTAGGATGTTGGGCGCCAAAAGGCAGCCGTATTTTGGACATCGGTACAGGAAGCGGATTAATTGCGCGTATGTTAATGCAGCGTTGTCCGGAAGCAGAAGTAGAAGGCATCGATATCGATGCCGCAGCCGTAGAACAAGCGAAAGAAAACGGAGTATGTGCCTATTGTTCCTCGTTGCAGGATTGGAAAAATGACCAATCACAAATCACCAATCACAAATACGATTTAATCGTCTCCAACCCACCCTATTTTCAGAACAGTCTGAAGAATCCCGATAAGGGACGGCAGGCAGCGCGGCATACAGATACGCTTTCCTACGAGGAACTGATTGCACACAGTGTCCGGTTATTGACAGAAGATGGATGCTTAGCGTTAATCCTACCGGCGGAAGCCGAAGCAGAGATCCGGCAGTTGGCGGGTGCCGCAGGACTATACCTCACGCACATTACGCGCGTATATAGTAAGGAGACAAAGCCGGTGAGAAGGGTAATGATGGCTTTTTCTCGGGATAACGGGATAACGGGATACCGGGATACCGAAGATGTCTTGGTTTTAGAAGACGAAAAAGGAGGCCGAAGCCTCCCTTATCAAAATCTTGCGAAAGATTTTTACCTATAACCTTTCACCTATAACCTATCACCTTTACTTCGCTACATTGACTGCTCTTACCTCACGGATGACGGTCACTTTGATCTGACCCGGATAGGTCATCTCATCCTGGATCCGTTTCGCCAGATCGAAGGAGAGGAGTTCGGTATCCTTATCGGAGATCTTATCGGCTCCTACGATAACACGCAGTTCACGACCTGCTTGCAGCGCATAGGTCTTCACTACACCCGGGAAGGACATTGCGAGGTTCTCCAGATCATTGAGACGTTTCACATAACTCTCCACGATCTCACGACGGGCACCCGGACGGGCACCGGAGATAGCATCGCAGGCCTGTACGATCGGTGCAATCAGACTCTTCATCTCACACTCATCGTGGTGCGCACCTACGGCATTGCAGATATCAGGTTTCTCTCCGTATTTCTCACACAGCTTCATACCGAGTTCTGCGTGCGGCAGTTCGACATCATCATCTGCCACCTTACCCAGGTCATGAAGCAGACCGGCACGCTTAGCGGCCTTGACGTTCAGTCCTAACTCACCTGCCATCGCGGCACAGAGGTTTGCGGTTTCACGGCTGTGCTGTAACAAGTTCTGACCGTACGACGAACGGTATTTCATCTTACCTACCAAACGCACGAGTTCCGGATGCAAACCGTGGATACCGAGGTCGATGGTGGTTCGTTTACCCACTTCGACAATCTCATCCTCCACTTGTTTCTTCACTTTCGCTACCACTTCCTCGATGCGTGCCGGGTGGATACGGCCGTCCTGAACCAGTTGGTGCAGCGCCAGACGGGCAATTTCCCGACGGACGGGATCGAAAGCAGAGAGGGTGATTGCTTCCGGCGTATCATCAACAACGATCTCCACACCGGTAGCGGCTTCCAGCGCACGGATGTTTCGTCCTTCACGACCGATGATACGACCTTTGACTTCATCGTTCTCAATATGGAAGACAGAGACGGTAGCTTCTGCTGCGGTCTCGGAAGAGACACGCTGAATAGTCTGAATAATGATTTTCTTGGCTTCTTTGTTGGCTTCCAGACGGGCATTATCCATGATCTCATTGACATAAGACATCGCTGCCGTCTTGGCTTCATCTTTCAGTGTCTCGACCAACTGTTTCTTGGCTTCCTCAGCCGACATTCCGGAGAGTTGTTCCAGTTGTTTCTCGGCCTGCTGATGCATCTTCTCTACTTCCTGCTGACGATAGTCGATCGCCTGCTGGCGTTGCTCGATGTTCTGCAGTTTTTGGTTCACTTCATTGAGACTGCGTTGCACATCTCCCTGACGTTGGTTGAGTTGTTGTTCGCGTTGATTCAAACGTTGTTCCTGCTGTTGGATGCGTTTGTCTTGTTCCCGAACAGTATTGTCGTGCTCTAACTTAAGGGCGATAAATTTCTCCTTAGCCTCAACCACCTTGTTCTTCTTAATCACCTCTGCTTCTTCCTCCGCTTTCTTGATGATATTCGCGGCGGAGATGCGGGAGATGAGGTAGTAGACACCGGCACCGACGAGGATGCCGCCTACTGCACAAATAATTGCAATAATCATTTATTTATCGTGTTTTTAATTAATTGGTTTATCTCATTGACTTGTTTTTCGACGGGTTCGAGCGATTTCTCTCGTGCGTCGGATTGGAGTGCAACCGCCACTTCGAGTGCGGTGTACATCCATAGTTGTTCTGCGGACGCATTAGGCCGCAGTTTAAGGTAATACTGATAGCGCCGATTCAGCAAAGCGGCCGCATTGCGGTAGTTCGCTTCCTGATCACGCGGTACATCTAATCCTACCGAGTGGGCATCCAGATGCAAGTTTATATGTTGCTTATCTATTGAGGACATCAATGGCTCTATCTACTTGCGCTATCAGCGCATTGATGCGTTTCGTGGCTTCTTCGTTGGTTTCTGCGTTGGTCATAGCATTAGCGGTGGCTAAACGACGGTTTTGTTTCTGCAATTCCATCAACTCCCCGTGGGTACGGATGAGTTCCTGCCGTTGTCGTTCCGACTCCAGTCGCAGAGACGCGTTCTCCTGCTGCAACGCCTCATAGCGCTGCAGCAGGATTTGCACGTTTTGCGAAAGTTCGGAAAGCGCCTGCATGTTAGAAGCTATATCCGATACCGAGACCGAGGATACCTTTGAACTGTACGCGCTCTTTCTCTACACCGTTGGCATCAGCAATAAGGGTACCCGGGTAGTACTTGAGGTTCGTTTGCAGGGAGATCTGCAGACATTTGAGGAATTGATAACTCAGCGCTACATCCCAATCTACATCAAACTGACCGAAGTGACGGTTCATGTTCGAATATTGGAAATACGGATCAGCGATGGGGTTACCTTTGCCTGCATAAGGGGTAAAGAGTGCCAACGTCGTACCAATCTTAAAATCCTTGTACGCATAAGCGATCGAACCTTTGAAACTCAAACCGAACTCAGCACGAGCATTGCGGTCATACTGCTTGATACCGTTGGCATCGAAGTAAGCTACACCGTATTTGTCTTTTAGATCGGTACGGAGGTCATAACCTACTACACCCATCGCAGCATCGTACTCTTCGCTGTACTTTTTGTTCCATGCATCGCCTACATAAGCGGTCGTTACACGACCGGCGATCGGAGAGAGATAGATGGAGAAGTCAGCACCCTTGTAACTCTTCTTCCAGTCGATACCGACGGATATATCGGTATAAGAAGGAGCCAGCCATTTGGAGATGATGGGGTTATAACCCGTCTCATAACTGCGACCCAGCGCATATTGGCTCTGGAACGAACCGAGAACGGTGAGGTACCAAGTCTCTTTGAACTCCCAACCGAATTTGGTGGCCAACTTGATGTTATCGCTGGATTTCTGCAGCGGATCTTCGTCCTGCTGGATCCAAGTCATTCCGAAATCGGTATCAAAATTGGTTTCCCAAGCGATGGCATTCTTATGATAGAGAAGGTGCAACTTGGCATACACAATACCGTTGACGTTGTTCTTACCTCCGGCAGCCCAGTTTACGAGACCCGTTGCAGCCGCATTGAGACCAATCGTTCCGTCAAACTTCCATGCCTTTTCGCCATTCTCCAAACCCTTAAGAGACTCACCGGCTTTCGCTGCCGCTTCTGCATTGGTGGTAACTTTTGCTTTATCGACCGTTTGTGCGGTCATTGTGAGCGCAGCTACAAGCGCTAACGCTACAGAAAAAATCTTTTTACTCATATCATCTAATTGTTTGTTAATTTCAAAAACGGGTACAAAATTACAAAAAAAATCTCATATACGCAAATAAAAAGGTACACGCGCGAGATTTTTTTGCAGAAAGTGTCAATTTTTCCACATTTTTTTTGAATAAGTGCACATAGATGTGCAAAAAAAGTAGTAATTTTGCAGCGTGAATTAATATCGGGTATTGTGGACCTATAAAAACGAACATAAACGAAAACAAAAATATGAAAAACATTCGATTCATTATTTTGACATTCCTTGCGGCATTGAGCACAAGTGTTTGGGCACAAAAGACGTACACGTTCGATGATGGCGTTGCTTTGGCAACCGATTGGACGGTAACGAAAAATGTTCCAAGCGGAGGAAACGGAGACTGCGTTATTGCATCCCCCAGCAAGTTTACAGCCAAGAACGGCAATTACCTTTTGTTTAGTTTTGAAAACAAAAGTAAAATTACCATCACAATTACAAGTACGGCATCGTTCAATAACATCACAAACATCGCGTTTGATGCTATTGCCAACGATAACAGCAAGCCGGATTTCACGTTAAACATCGTGGATGATAACGGCAACGTAGTTAAGAATATATATAGCAACAAGGCCACTAAAACGGATTTCAACACGGGAGGTACCAACAAATGGGGTGTATCCAATAGTGCTATCAGTCCTGCTACAAGCGGACATATCCAGATTGTTTTGTATGCTTCTTCTTCCGGTAAATATGCAGCTATCGACAATATCGCTGTTACTTATTCGGCTGGTCCGTCGGACGATGCCACTTTGAGTGCATTGACCTATAACGGCACGAGTGTACCGAATTTCTCATCTGACGTGCTGAGTTATGAGGTAGAGCTACCCGCCGGTACGACAACTGTTCCGACGGTGGTAGCCACAAAGAACGAGAGCCATGCCACAGTGAATGTAACACCTGCAACGGCTCTGCCGGGTACCACAACGATCGATGTGACCGCACAGGACGGCACAACCACCAAGCAATATACGATCACGTTTACCTTGGCTTCTGCCGCACCGAAAGTGCTGACGGCCACTTGGAACAATATCCAAGGCACAGCGACGGTAGATAATGTAAACATGACGATCACCGGTCAAGTGAAGAACGGTACGGGTCTGACGGCCATCACACCGAGTTTTACAGGTAATAATATTGCAGGTTGGACTCCGGACGGAGCGCAGAACTTCACCAACGGAGCTGTGGAGTATATTTTCAGTGCACAAACGGGTGAAGTAACATCCTATACGATAACGATCACGGAAGCGCCGGCAATGTCCACAGATGCTACTTTAAGTAGTCTAAAATACGGCAACAAGGCCGTACCGGGATTTGCCGCATCAACCTATTCGTATAACATTGAGTTAGATGCCGGCACGACCACGGCACCTACCTTATCGGCTACGCAGAACGAGAGTCATGCTACAATCGAATATACACAGGCAAGCGGTGTTCCGGGTGTAGGAAAAGTGAAAGTGACGGCTGAAGACGGCACCACGACCTTAACCTATACCGTTAATTTCACCGTCGCCGTTCCGCAAAGCGGTTTGACGATTCACGTGCCGGAAATCTACGAAGCCAAGGACATCGCAGGCGGTTACAACGGTACGTTGGCTGTTTTCAACAGTCGGGAATACGAAGTGTACTACGCCGGCAAGACGACGGACAGTTACATGACGGTGGATGTCAAGCCGTGCCAGAAGCAACCGGGTATTACCAATACCAGTTCTGCAACGGCTTGTAAGGCCAAGGACGGTTGGTTTGAAGCGACAGGAAACAGCATCAGCAACTACTCCTTCCCGGATATCGATGAATTCAGTGCCGGTGATGGTTGTATGCATAAAATCTACAACAACAACGCCTATAAGTTCCACATTCAGGGATACGACCAGTTCAGTTTCTACGGCAAGGACAACAGTACGACCATTGATCCGAATAATGCTTCGAAGAACAAACGTTTCCAAGTATATATCGACAATGTGCTGCAGCCGGAGAATCCGAGCAACACGGCCTCGATCCGCCGTTACGACATCTCAACGGGGGAGCATGTGATCGAAGTGCGTGGTATCGGAGGAAGTAATAATGAGTTCTACGGTTGGTCACTGCGTGTAGGTCAAGAACCGAGAACGAAATGGTTAAAAGGTAACGACTCGACGCAGGTAGTAATGCAGACGGCAGCTCTCCGACCGATCACGTATGTGACGAAGTACAATAATATACCGGGTGCACAGACGCGTCTGATTTGGAACAGTGCTGAAGCGACGGGTATCGGAATGAGTATCGTAGAGGGCACACTGACCGACACGATCCTCGTAAGCGGTACCGCTAACTGCGCAACAGGTGTGTATAACTATGCCGTGGTAGCTTATTACAACGGCATCGAGACTAGCCGTGCTACAGGTAAGTTCACTGTTAAATCCGATATTCAGGCTACTTCCGAGATTAACGTGGATGTCTATGCCGGTGAGGAAATGGATCAGATCACGTTTAAGTATTTTGCTTTGTCAGCAGACGATGTGCAGTTAACCTGGGATAATAATCAACCGACGGGTGTGACGGGCAGCGGCAGTAACGGCAAATATATCATCGGCGGTACACCTACCGTGACGGGTACATTCCCGTATGCCATCACTGTGACAGGTGCCGATACCGTTATTCACGGCACTATCACCGTGAACACATTGGACTACGGTGACAACGCCGTGCTGTATCTGTACAAGAACCACTTGGCCTATGAGCATGACGGTGTTTACCAATACATCAAAGGAACCCATAATTGGAATCTCATCGCCCGGAAGCAGAAAGAAGACGGACTTCGTCCTGCCGATCAGTATGCGAACTATAAGTGGATCCTGATCTCGGAAGATGTAGATGCCGATAACACGGAGGTGTTAGCTGTTATCCGTGGTGATGCGAACTTACCGGTATTGAATCTGAAAGGTTTTGCTTACTCTTCCGACCGTCTGGGATGGGGAGAACCGGATAACGGAGCGATCGACTCGACGGCAGTAAAGAACAACGGATGCAAACTATATGTACAGCATCCGAATCACCCGATTTATACGGCGAAGATGAACTACCTGAAGACCGGTGATTCGATTCAGGTGTTATCGGATTATACCGTCAAAGGACTCATGCCGATTAATATCGATGTTCCGGAATCCTATTGTCTGGGTACGGCTTACACCCGTAATATCGACGACTACTATAGTAGAGGAGAGAAACAGACGGCATTGCATGAAATACCGGCAGCTAAGCATAACGGAAAGAAATATATCTGCTTGCCTTTGGCAAAAGAGGTGACGCTTGCATCGCAAGGTCAGCAACTGATCGAAGGTATCATCCGTTATCTGATGAGTGCCGATGCTTCGGGTGTCACACTACCGGAATTGAAGATCAATACCTTCTCTGTAGCTGGTGTGAATGCAGAGATCGACCAAATTGAGAACACGATTCTGCTGTCCATTCCGGAGGAACTGTACGACAGTTTGAAGACCGCAGAGCCGGTGATCACCTTAGCCGATCCGAATACGCATGTGAATACTTCTTCAACGGCACTGGAATATGCCGTTTATCTGCCGAAGACCTATGTGGTTACCGATTACATCAACCGCCGTGCGTACAGTCTGACCATTGAGATCTACGATCCTCAGGGTATTGACGAGGTATATGAAGCCGGTATGTGGGTGAATGTATTCGACATCTACGGTCGCAAGGTAACGACGACAAACGAGGACATCTATACGATGGATCTGCCGAAGGGTATGTATATCATCGTGACGGAAAGCGGTCAAACCCTTAAGATTATGCGCTAATGAGAACGGAACAAGAATTGGAAGGCGTTAGTCTGCTGGGAAACCAGCATGTACAATACAGCGATCAGTATAGTCCGAAGGTATTGGAGACATTTCCCAATAAGCACCCGGAGAATGAGTATCTGGTGACGTTTAACTGTCCGGAGTTCACGACGCTCTGTCCGAAAACCGGTCAACCGGATTTTGGTCACTTGTACATCAGTTATATTCCACGGGAACGGATGGTAGAGAGTAAGAGTTTGAAACTATACCTATTCTCATTCCGCAACCACGGAGATTTTCATGAAGACTGCGTGAACATCATCATGAAGGATCTGGTAAAACTGATGGATCCCAAGTATTTGGAAGTGACGGGATGGTTCATGCCTCGAGGCGGCATCAGCATCTATCCGTTTGCCAACTATGCGGATGCAGAGCATCAGGAGTTAAAGAAACAACGGTTGAGCGAACAGTTCGGTAAGGTATATGAAAGATAGTTTGATTGTTCTGTCGGGCGGTTTGGACTCCACGACCATGTTGTATGAGTATCAAGACCGCATTGCTTTGGCGGTTTCCTTCCATTATGGTTCGAACCATAATGACAAAGAGATTGCTTTTGCTCAACTGCATTGCAAGCGATTGGATATACCCCATATGACGATCCGTCTGCCGTTCATCAAGGAGTTTTTTAAATCGTCCTTATTGGAAGGCGCTGATGCGATTCCGGAAGGGAACTACGATGAAGAGAATATGAAATCGACGGTGGTGCCGTTCCGCAACGGGATCATGCTATCGATAGCTGCCGGTATAGCAGAGAATAACAAGTTACAATTCGTGATGTTAGCGAACCATGCCGGAGACCATACCATCTATCCCGACTGCCGACCTGCGTTTGTGGATGCGATGAGCAATGCTATGCAAGCCGGTACATGGAACGGTGTGCAGTTGTTGACACCCTATACGAATATTACCAAGACGGATATCGTTCGGCACGGTATAAAGTTAGGTATCAACTACGATGAGACCTGGTCTTGTTACAAAGGAGGAGATACACCCTGCGGTGTATGCGGTACGTGCAGGGAAAGGGAAGAAGCCCTGCACGATGCCGGCTACTACGAGCGTTAAATTGTTAAATGGTTAAAACGTTAAATTGTTAGGATGTACTACGTACAAAAGACTATAGAGATTTCGGCAGCGCATAACTTAACATTAAGTTATGAGAGTAAGTGTGAGAACCTGCATGGTCATAACTGGATCATTGTGGTGTATTGCAGAGCAAAGGAGTTGAACCAAGACGGGATGGTGACTGATTTCACCCACATTAAGAAAGTGGTGAAAGACACGTTTGACCATAAGTATATCAATGAGATCATGGATGTTAATCCGTCCGCTGAGAACATCGCCAAATGGATCTGCGACCATGTAGAAAACTGCTATAAGGTCTCCGTTCAGGAATCCGAAGGAAACGTCGCTATCTACGAGCGCGACTAAAGGCTAATGGCTAAAGGCCAATGTACAAAGTAAACGAAATATTCTTTACCCTTCAAGGTGAGGGAGCACACAGCGGGATTCCTGCTGTGTTTGTTCGTTTCAGCGGTTGTAATCTCAAATGTCCGTGGTGTGACACAGAGTTTTCGGAATATACCGAGATGCGTGCAGAGGATATCGTGAAGGAGATGCTTACGCTGTACGATACACCCAATGAACGCAGGAAGATGTGCGTGTTGACAGGCGGTGAACCGAGTCTACAGGTGGATGAAGCGCTAATAGATGCCTTACACGAAGCAGGATTCTATATCTGCATCGAGACGAATGGTACCCGTGCGTTGCCGCAGGGCATCGACTGGATCACGTGTTCACCGAAAGAAGGCACCAAATTGGCATTGAAAAAGGCCAATGAGGTGAAAGTAGTGTTTACCAACACGTACAATCCGGAAGTTTGGCGCACAAAAATAGAGGCTGAGCATTGGATGCTTCAACCTCTACGGTATAACGGCGAATGGTTATTGATGAGCGGTATCGATGATTTCGAGATCGATAGTAACGATAATCTCGACGACACGGTTCGCTATATTCTCTCCCACCCTTTCTGGCGTCTGAGTGTACAATTACACAAGATCGCCGGACTCCGTTAAAGTCTTATTGCGCCGCCTCAAAACGGTAATACTGATCGTCAGTTAACTGATCTTCCAGTTCCATCAGTTTGTCGTATAACTTCTGCGCCTTTTCCTGATCGCCTTCTTCCTGATACAGGATATAGTCATCGATCATCGCATCCACGTTATAATGTTTAGCGAAAAGACGGTCACAAGACGTCATCATGACGATGATAGCCACGAAGGCAGATAATGTCACTATTCTCTTTCTCATTTCTTCGTAAATTGGATTAATATTGTGCTGCATCATAGACGGCATCCGCGGCATCGGAACCTTTGAGCCGTTCGATGATACAGAAAGCGAAATCAGCACTCAGTCCGGGACCTTTAGCCGTGATAATATTCTTGGATTCTACCACCAGACCTCCTACATAACTCTCACCGAGCGCATCTTGGAAACCGGGATAGCAGGTAGCTTGTTTGCCTTCAAGGATACCGAGTTTACCCAGTACCGCCGGCGCTGCGCAGATAGCGGCAATCAGTTTGTCGGCTTTGTTATGCTCAACCAGCAGTTCGCAAAGCGCAGAACACTCACCGAGTTTCGTCTGTCCACCGGGAAGGATCAGCATCTCCGCATCGGAGAAGTCAAGCCGCTCGATTTGACCGTCTGCTTCCACCGCGATGTTATGGGCTCCCAGCACCATGGGATTACCGGTGATAGAGACTGTTGTTACCGCGATGTTCGCACGTCTCAGCAAATCGATAGTCGTGATTGCCTCGATTTCCTCAAAACCATTGTCTAAAAACAAATAATTCATACAGTAATTGACAATTAACGTTTAATTAAATTTAAATGTATATGTAATTGTTCCTACTTGCTTGATATTCTTATCGGAAGTGAACTTGGCTTTCTTTGCCGCATCCACCGCCAATTGAATCGTTGCCTTATCGGATATATTTCCTCCGACGACCACTGCTTCCGTCACGTTTCCGGCAGCATCCACACTGATCTGTACCACCACTTTGCCGGCCTGATTGAAGGTGTTGGCCGGTCGAGGAAGCGATCCTACTAACCCACGGCCTTTAAGTGACCATTTGTTCTCGCCGTCCGATCCTTCGCCTTTGTGCGCAGAACCCCTTCCGCCTTGGTCGGTTTTCGTTTCTGCCACCCCATTCTCTTCTACCACACCGAAGTTCAATCCACCGATCACATTCTCCGCTTTCTTCTTGGCTTGCCGGTTCGCTTCCGCTATACTGTCCGCAATGGCCTGTTGCCGAATGGCCAGCAGTTCTTCTTCCGACACGATCTGCTCCGCAGACTGCTGGGTCGGTTGCGGTGTCGGTTCAGATTGCGCCGGTGAAGCAGCACCCGGATCGGCACCCGGCCGAACCGGTGTCTTCGGTTGCGGTTTCGGCACTTCCGGTTCTTCCGGCTCCTCCATGACCACCTCTACATAATCCGGTTGTTCCGGTTTATGAACCGTCAAAGAGAGGAACAACAGCAGCAGCAGTACCAAGCCCATGAAGACCACTGTTCCAATGGACGCAATGATATTTCTTTCTTGCTTACGGGTCATGTAATTTCGTTACGGCTTTTTCGTAGCCACCACCAATTTCATATGATGCTCATTCACAATATCGAGCACATGTACCACCTTGCTATACGCTACGTCACCGTCCGCATGTAAAGCCACGGACATCGTCGAGTCCTGCGCCTGAATCTGCGCCAGATAGTCGTCCAAGGCTTCCGGCAGGATTGCCTGCGGTTTTCCGTTACCGATCGCCACGGAGTAGTCACCGATCGCATCGATGAACACCTTCGCTACCAGCGGTCGCGTTGCATGCTGCGAACGGGAAGTAGGCAGGTTGATCTTGATATCATTGGGGGACGACATCGTAGATGCCATGACGAAGAAAAGGAGTAAGAGGAACACCAAATCCGTCATGGAGCTCATCGCAAACGTCGCTTCTACCCTATTTCGTCTCTTTAATGCCATGATTAAGCCGGTTCGTTAAGCAAATCCATAAACTCCATCGTACGGCTCTCCAGCAGACGTACCACCCGATCTACACGGGATACGAGGTAGTTATACGCAAACATTGCCAATATACCTACGATCAAACCACCGATAGTCGTCACCATGGCCTGGTACATACCGGAAGAGAGTGCCGAAATCTCGATGACACCACCGGAAGTCTGCGCCATGTTATAGAACGTCTGGACCATACCGAGCACAGTACCCAAGAATCCGAGCATCGGTGCGCCGGCAGCGATCGTAGCAATGATGACCAGACCTTTCTCCAAACGGCCTACTTCGAGGTTGCCTACATTCTCCACAGCTACCTGCACATCCTGCATCGGACGACCGATACGGGTGATACCGGTCTCGATCATATGAGCAGACGGTGTGTCGGTTTTCTTACACAGATTCAAAGCGGAATCGATATCTCCGTCATGGATAAAATCACGAATATGCGCCATGAACTGCTTGTCTTCCTGGGTAGCTTTTTTCATCGCCATCAAACGTTCGATGAAGATATAACATGCGCCGGCCAGGAGAACCGCCAGAATGATCATGATCCAGCCGCCGTATTGCGCCATTTCGAACAAGTTAATCGACTGCGTTGCTTCCTCCGCAGCATCGTTTACCAAAGCTGCAGGACCTGCAGCAAGCGTGTCATTAATGATTTGTAATAACATAAAGATTATTTACGATTTAACGATTTACGATTTATTTCTTCAAGCACTCCAGATACTCTTGAATCGTTTCCTGGATGCCTAAATAGAGGGCGTCACAAACAATCGCATGACCGATCGATACCTCCGCCGTCCAAGGGAAGGCCTGGATAAACGGTTTGAGGTTCTTGAGGTTCAGATCATGGCCTGCGTTCATACCCAGACCCAACTCATGTGCCTTCATCGCTGCCGGACGGTATTTCTCGATCGCCCGCTTGGGATCGGTGCGGAAGAGCTCGGCATACGGACCCGTATAGAGTTCCACACGGTCAGCACCTGTACGCAACGCATATTCCACCATCACCGGATCCGGATCCACAAAGATGCTGACACGGATACGGTACGCATGCAGTTGGTTCACTACGCCTTTGAGGAAATCCAGGTTCCGACGGGTATCCCATCCGTGGTTAGACGTTAACTGACCGGGATCGTCGGGCACCAGCGTCACCTGCGTCGGACGGACATCCGCTACCAATGCCAGGAACTCCTCCGTCGGATTTCCCTCTACATTCAGTTCGGTGGTCACCATCGACTTCAACTGATAGACATCTTCCTTGCGGATATGCCGCTCATCGGGACGCGGATGAACCGTAATTCCCTGCGCACCAAACAACTCGCAGTCCACTGCAAAACGCTGAACATCAGGCAGATTTCCCCCACGCGCATTACGCAACGTAGCTACCTTGTTGATATTAACACTAAGCTTTGTCATCGTTGTATGATCAAAAACGCTGCAAAGATACGAAAAAAAATTCACATACGCAAATAAATAGCTGCTTTTTTTGAATTTTGCAAATAAATTTGCATATATCAAAATTTTGTTGTACCTTTGCACACAAATTTTATTTTTATCATGACAATAGCTGTTTTTGGAAATGCGATGAAGTCCGATACCTTACGGGAAGTAAGGCATATTTTGGAGTTTATGTCCACTCAGGGCGTTCATGTGATCTTGTCGCATGAATTGCGTCAGGAGTTGGATCTGCGCGAATATCCGGTTTTCAACGACGGGTTTATCAACGAAGAAGGAGCCAAGCAGTCAAACGATGAACCGGTGGACTTTGCGTTATCGGTAGGTGGTGACGGAACGTTCCTCACGAGCGCCGCAGCGATAGGCAGAAAGAACATACCTATTTTGGGTATCAACTGCGGTCATCTGGGTTTTCTGGCGGAAGTGCAGGCAGAGGATGTAGATGGGATATTACAAAAACTGGTAGCCGGCGAATACACCATTGAGCAGCGCAGTCTGTTGGCGTTGAGCGTGTTTGACAAAGAGGGCAATAAACGCGACGGACTGATCATGGCGCCGAATGCGTTGAACGAGATAGCGATTCTCAAGGAAGGTTTGAGTAGTATGTTGCAGATCGAGTTGAAGGTGAACGGAGAGTTGCTGCACACCTACCATTCCGACGGTTTGGTTATTGCCACGCCGACGGGAAGTACGGCGTATAACCTGTCGATCGGTGGACCGCTGATGGTGCCGCAGAGTCGGGGTATCATCTTAACACCTATTGCACCGCACAGCCTGACTGTCAAGCCCTTAGTAGTGCCGGACGACTGGAAGTTCGACCTCAAAGTAAGCAGCCGTTACGATGCATTCATGGTGTCGGTGGACGGCAGAAGTCAGAGTTTGAGTACCGACACCAGTCTGCATATCGAACGTGCGCCGTACACCGTCAAAGTGGTGCAGATCGGCGATAACAGTTTTCTGAAAAGTCTGAGAGCCAAACTCAATTGGGGAAAATAAATCACAAATCATAAATCAAAAATCATAAATGTTATCTGCGATAACTTGGAATGTAGATCCGGTGCTGATACACCTGGGAGGTCTGGAGATACGCTGGTACGGTTTGTTATGGGCGATCGGTTTGTACGTATGCTGGGTGATGAACAAGCGCATGTACAAACGGGAGAATTGTCCTCCCGAATGGATTGATCAGTTGTTTATCTGGATTGCCGCCGGCGCTATCATAGGTGCCCGGTTGGGACACTGTCTGTTCTATGAATGGCATAACGATTTGGGAGAACTGAGTATCTTCGGTTGGGACATCACTTACCGCAATCCGTATATTGAGAATCCCTTGTTGATTCTTAAGATCTGGGAAGGCGGTTTAGCCAGTCATGGTGGTGCGATCGGTATTATCTTAGCGGCTTGGCTGTTGAACAAGAAGAAGTTCAGCCGTTATCCGCAGTTCAAGACCAGTTGGTTATGGATATTGGATCGTCTTTGTATCGGTGTCTGCGTGACGGGTGCATTGATCCGTTTAGGCAACCTGATGAACAGTGAGATATACGGCGGTCCGACGAGTCTGCCGTGGGGATTCATCTTCGTGAACGGTGATGTAAACAAGGATATCCCGTGTCACCCGACGCAGATCTACGAGATCATGTATCTGATGGTTGCATTAGCGGTGACGATGCCTTTGTACTGGAAGACACAAGCCAGAAGAAGGGAAGGTCTGTTGTTAGGTATCTTCCTGCTGATTGTGTTCGGTACCCGTTTCGGTTTGGAATTCATCAAGAACGATCAGGAAGCGTTTGAAGCCAACCATCTGCTTAACATGGGACAAATCCTCAGCATTCCGTTTGTGATCCTGAGTATATACCTTATTATACGCGCGTATAGGAGACCGCTGTTACCTGTAGTGGACAAACAGCCGGAGAGTTTGGAGAAAAAATACAAGAAGAATGACAAAAAAAGATCTTAGAATCGTTTATTTAGGTACACCGGAGTTTGCGGTAGCCAGTCTGCGCACTTTGGTGGAAGGCGGATATAACGTAGTTGCTGTGGTGACGATGCCGGACAAACCTGCCGGTCGTGGTCACCAGATGCAGTATTCGGACGTGAAGAAATACGCATTGGAGGTTGGTTTACCGGTGTTACAGCCGGAGAAACTGAAAGACGAAGCGTTCATTGAAGAGTTGCGTTCCTACCAAGCGGATCTGCAGATTGTGGTAGCTTTCCGCATGTTACCGGAAGTGGTATGGACCATGCCGCGCTTGGGCACCTTCAATATTCACGGTTCGTTACTGCCTCAGTACCGCGGTGCAGCACCGATCAACTGGGCGGTGATGAACGGAGAGAAAGAAACGGGTCTGACCACGTTCATGTTAAAACATGAGATCGACACGGGAAACATGATTCTGCAGGAACGGATTCCGATTGGAGAAGATGAGAACGTAGGATCGGTGCATGACCGGTTGATGGAGTTAAGCAAAAGCATGGTACTGCGCACGGTGGACTTGATCATCGATTGCGAAAACAAAGGTATCGAAGTGCCGACCACTCCTCAACCGCAGATAGCGGAATTGAAACCGGCACCGAAGATCTTTAAAGAAGACTGCGAGATCAAGTTTGCCGAGAAGACGGCGCAAGAAGTGAAGAATTTTGTGCGTGGTCTGAGTCCCTACCCTGCTGCCTGGGCAAACCTTACGATTAAAGGCCAGACGTTTGAGAACGTGAAGATTTTTAAGGTCGAGATAGCGGACAAAGGCGATATCGTTGTACCGTGCAAAGAAGGAAGCGTCAGTATTCTTGAGTTGCAGGTACCGGGCAAGAAACGCATGGACGCAAAGAGTTTTTTGAATGGATTACATTAAGCTGATCGATAAATATTACGGAAACTACCCGGCATTACGGGAAGTACTTATGACCCATAGTCGTCAGGTGGCGGATCGTGCACTGAAGATTGTGGATGCGCATCCTGAGTGGACGGAACAGGGCTTGGTGGATCGGCAGTTTATCGAAGAAGCGGCGATGTTACACGATATCGGCATCATCTTCTGCGATGCGCCGAAAATTCACTGTAGAGGATCGCACAAGTATATCGAACATGGTTTTTTAGGTGCTGAACTGCTGCGGGCAGAAGGCTATCCAAAGCATGCCTTGGTAGCGGAACGGCATACCGGAACGGGTATCACAATGGAACAAGTGGAACGGGAAGAGTTACCGATTCCGGAACGCGACTATTGTCCGCAGAGTCTGGAAGAGAAGATCATCTGCTATGCGGATAAGTTCTATTCCAAATCGCATTTAGGCGAAGAGGTGAGTATCGATAAGATCAAGTATAATATCTGGAAGTATGGCCACGCCGCTTTCGTGCGTTGGCAGGAATTAGTGGAACTTATGGGCGAAGCCGATCGATAGCAGTTCCCGGAACTGTATCTTGGCATGCGTATCCCCATTCATGACCACAGACGAGTCGTAACGGGGGTGTAACATCAGCCGCGCAGACATGAAGCGGTTGATGATAAAATCGCAGTTTACTTCCAGATCTATCTCCACGTGGTGATAGTTGGTGTAGAAATAGAATTTTGACTCCAGCGACACTTCACGAACGGGTTTCCATGTATATTCAACACGAACAGACGAACCGATATTATGCTGGGTTCGTTGTCCTTCATCCAGTCCGTATTCCGTCACCGTCACACGTGCCGTATCGGCCACATGAATCACCTTGTAGGACACCGGAGAAACGGAGATAGACAGGTCTTTGACGGGCTTATAATCAATACCGAATGCGGCATTAAAACGGAAGGGCGAGAACGGTGCTGACTTCAGTTCCATTGAGTTGGATTTGAACGTCGGCAGCAGGCGTGTCTCAATTTCCGCAGAAATAGAAGTAAAGACCTTAGGAACGATCCTCAGGTTCGCTTTGGAGTAGATCCGGAAGAGGTCATCGGTGGTGTTGATCTTATGCAGACTATCCGCCGAGACAGTAGAACCGCCCATACGCCATTCGCCGGTGTTCTCCCAGGTGAAACGATCAGTGATATAACTGACTTGTCCTTTAGCGATACCGAGTGCCGCAAAAGAGGATGAACCGCCTTGGTACCAGTTGGGCGTAACATAGTTCTGGGTGATCTGCAACATCAGTGTCGCTTCCCGTCTCCACGGCGACTTCATCTCCCGAATGGCACGTAACACATCGTTCCGGTCTTCTTCCGCATCCTTGATCCAGGATTTCTCGACGGTGATGGCCGGCATCTTCTCGATCTTCTGCAAGGCCAACGAGGCATTAACGGTGCGTAACGAATCGATCTCACGCAGTTCCCGAGCAATCGAATCCAACCGCATCATCTCCGCTGCTACCATGACGGAATCCAGCGAATCGGCCGCTAACTTTTCCATCGTCTGCGCCGAAACGATATCCAGCAGGTAAGCATCCGACTCCACGGCTTCGTTCTGTTCCGCCAGTTTGAAGGTGTCGGTATATAGTTGTTGCGCTGCCAGATGAGTGACAGCGCAAACAACGAATAATATCAGAAGTCTAAATCTCAAATTTCAAATTTCCAATATCCAATGGTTAAATGCCCGCATTTAACCTTCCATGACATTGTTTGTACTTCTTACCTGAACCGCACGGACACGGGTCATTCGGACGCGGTTTCTTATCCACACGCATCGGTTCCGGGCGTTGCTGTTCCCGGGTGTCGCGACCGGCAGCTGCCGCAGCACCGGACGCTTGAGCGGCCTGTTGTACGGCATCTTTCTGCGTGCGGTAACGGCTGTAGTCCATACGGCGTTGCTGTTGCGCCTGTTGCACGTTATCCGGTGCCGTCTGATGGATCTGACCACGCAGCAGGATAGCGATAGCACGGCGGTTGAGGGTGTCCAGCATACCTTTGAAGATATTGAAGGACTCGAGTTTATAGATCAACAGCGGATCTTTCTGTTCGTACGACGCGTTCTGAACCGACTGCTTAAGGTCATCCAACTGACGGAGATGCTCTTTCCACTCATCATCGATGACGTACAGCAGCATCCGTTTCTCAAACTCTTTGACCACCTCTTTGCAGTGACTCTCCGCAGCGTTCTTGAGGTTGACGGAGATGTTATAGACGCGCTTACCGTCCGAAATCGGGATAAGGATATTCTCATACTGCTGACCCTTCTCTTCATAGACACGCTGGATGACCGGATCAGCGATGAGCATCAGTTTGTCCATACGGCGTTTGAAACTGTCCAAAGCCGCTTCGGCTACCTGCGCACTCAGTTCATCGACACGGGTACGATGGAACGTATCCTCGTCGAACGGCAGTTCGATAGCAAACGCCTGCAGCACATCCATCTTCAGGCCTTCGTAATCAGCAGCCTGACGAGCGTCTGCGGTCATCGCTTCCGATAACTCATAGATCATGTTCGTGATATCAACACCGATACGCTCACCCATCAAAGCGTGACGACGCTTGGAGTAGATGAGGTTACGTTGTTGGTTCATGACGTCATCGTATTCGATGAGGCGTTTACGGATACCGAAGTTGTTCTCCTCCACTTTCTTCTGCGCCCGTTCGATGGAGTTGGAGATCATTCGGTGCTCGATCATCTCGCCTTCTTTGAAGCCCAGACGGTCCATGATGCCGGCGATACGTTCGGAACCGAACATACGCATCAAGTCATCTTCCAGCGATACGTAGAACACCGAACTACCCGGATCACCTTGACGACCGGCACGACCACGCAACTGACGGTCCACACGACGGGACTCGTGACGCTCGGTACCGATGATGGCGAGACCTCCGGCTTCTTTCACTTCCGGTGTCAACTTGATATCCGTACCACGACCGGCCATGTTCGTTGCGATGGTTACAACACCTGCACGACCTGCTTCCGCAACGACCTGTGCCTCCTGTTGGTGCAACTTGGCGTTGAGGACGTTATGCTTGATCTTACGAATGGTAAGCAGTTTACTGAGCAGCTCAGAGATCTCGACACTCGTAGTACCCACCAGCACCGGACGACCTTGGTTCACCATCAACTCGATCTCATCGATGACGGCATTGTATTTCTCACGCTTGGTGCGGTAGATACGGTCGTTCATATCGATACGTGCGATCGGTTTGTTGGTCGGGATAACGACTACATCCAGTTTGTAGATATTCCAGAACTCACCTGCTTCCGTCTCGGCAGTACCTGTCATACCGGCGAGCTTGTTATACATACGGAAGTAGTTCTGCAGGGTGATCGTCGCAAAAGTCTGCGTAGCTGCTTCGACCTTCACGTTCTCCTTCGCTTCCACTGCCTGGTGCAAACCGTCGGACCAACGACGACCTTCCATGATACGGCCCGTCTGCTCATCAACGATCTTCACCTCGCCGCCGTCAATGATATAATCGACGTCTTTCTCAAAGAGCGTGTAGGCCTTGAGCAGCTGGTGAACCGTGTGTACGCGTTCTGCCTTAATCGAATAGTTGGTATAGATATCGTCTTTGCGTTGCTGACGCTCTTCGGGGGTTATATCCGTCACATGCTCGAGTTCCGCCATCTCCGAACCTACGTCCGGCAGCACGAAGAAATGGGGATCGTCGGTCGAACCGGTGAGTGCATCGATACCTTTATCGGTGAGTTCGATAGACTTGTTCTTCTCGTCAATGACGAAATAGAGTTCGTCGGTCGCGATATGCATGTTCTTCTCATTCTCCTGCAGATAGAACTCTTCGGTCTTCTGCATGCGCACTTTGACACCCGGTTCACTGAGGAACTTGATGAGTGCTTTGGATTTCGGCAGACCTTTGAAGGAACGGAAGAGTGCCAATTCACCTTCTTCACGCACCTTGCTGTCCTCGGAACCCATCTTCGCTTTGGCTTCGGCCAGAAGCTTGGTGGTTAAGGTCGTCTGCTGACGCACGAGGTTAGCGACACGGTCTTTGTATTCATCGAACATCTGATCGTCACCTTTCGGCACCGGACCGGAGATGATCAACGGGGTACGCGCGTCATCGATCAGGACGGAGTCCACCTCATCGACGATCGCGTAGTTATGACCGCGTTGCACGAGATCCAGCGGTGACGTGGCCATGTTATCACGCAGGTAGTCAAAACCGAACTCGTTGTTGGTACCGAAGGTGATATCGCAGGCGTAAGCCTTACGGCGCTCGTCGCTGTTGGGACGATGCTTATCGATACAATCGACGGTGAGACCGAGGAACATATAGATCGGTCCGTTCCACTCCGAGTCACGTTTAGCGAGGTAATCGTTGACCGTGACTACGTGTACACCTTCGTGCGTCAAGGCGTTGAGGTACACCGGCAGCGTAGCTACCAGGGTCTTACCTTCACCGGTCGCCATCTCGGCGATCTTTCCTTGATGCAGGACGACACCACCGAAGAGTTGGACATCATAATGGATCATATCCCATTTGATCTCGTTACCTCCGGCCATCCAATGGTTAACATAGATCGCCTTGTCGCCATCTATCTCAACAAAGTCGAAACGCTCGTCAGCGGCCAGGTCACGATCCATTTGGGTAGCAGTCACTACCACCTCTTCGTTCTGAGCAAAACGACGAGCAGTGGATTTCACGATCGCATAAGCTTCCGGCAGGATCTCGGTCAGTTTCTTCTCATAAACCTCCTTGATCTCCTTCTCGATTTTGTCCACCTCGTTATATACTTTCTCACGTTTGTCGATCTCGAGACCTTCGATGGAGGCCTTGAGTTCGGCGATGCGGTCTTTGTGCGGTTTGACGGCTTCCTGCAGCGTATCCATCAACGCCCAGGAACGGGCACGCAGGTCGTCATTGGACAACTTGTCAATGGACGCATAAGCTGCCTTAATCTGCTCTACTACCGGCTGAATGGCACGCATATCTTTCTGTGCCTTGTTGCCGAATAGTTTGGTAATAACTTCTAAAAAATTCATATGTTGTTTCAGTATTTACACAAAATGCGCTGCAAAATTACAAAAAAAAATCCATATATGCAAGAACAAAATGCATGCCACGTCATTTTTCCTGTCATTTTGGCATATTTTCACCTGACATGATCGGTCCAATCCCGATCCATTCCCGGTCCATTCCCGATGCATTATCGGGAGATATCTTATCCTGAATTTAGTGCAAATTAGTACAAAAATACGGATAAGTAGCATCTAAAACCGCAATTTAGTGCAAATTAGTACAAAAATACGGATAAATATTTGCACAATTCAAAAAAATGTACTAACTTTGCAGCGAATTTAAAAATATGCAGGTATGAACTACATCAAACGTGAGATCTATCTCAACAAACTGATCGCTCGTCGGGATAATGGCGAAGTGAAGGTGATAACCGGTCCAAGACGAAGTGGCAAGTCTTGGATGCTTTCGCACGTGTATATGGATTATTTACTGGAACAAGGAGTGCCGGCAGATCATATCATCGCTCTGTCTTTTGACCAAGACGATGAGAATATGCGTGACGACTTGTTGGGTGTAAAGGCGCTTAAAGCATATTTATATGAACGGATCAAAGATGAAGGAAACTACTACCTCATATTGGATGAAATACAAGAAGTAGAAGGATTTGAGCGTTTGATTAATGGTCTGAATGCAAAGCCGAATGTAGATGTCTATGTCACCGGCAGTAACAGTCATTTGCTTAGTTCAGACATCAATACTCTTTTCCGTGGACGAGGAGATGAGGTGCATGTTTATCCGCTTTCATTTGGTGAGTTCTGTACTGATAGAACCGAGCCGATTAATGAACTTTGGAAGGAATATTACACTTATGGAGGACTTCCCGGATTACGGAACCATGCGTCTGCCGAGCAGAAAGTAAATTATTTGCAGCGCTTATGGAAAAAGACTTATCTGGCAGATGTAATAGAGCGGCATAATATCCGGAATACCGAACTACTTGAGAACTTGGCAGATGTTCTTTGTTCTGCCGTAGGATCGCTCAACAATCCGACTAAGTTAGCGAACACCATCCAATCCGTCAAGCAGATGAAAGCCGATCGAGAGACTGTTGATAAGTATATCGGATATTTAGAAGACGCGTTCTTGTTTGAATCCGCTAAGCGATATGACATCAAAGGGAAACGGTATTTTGAGTCCATTAAGAAGTATTACTCCGTGGATATCGGTTTGCGGAATGCACGTCTGAACTTCCGCCAGCAAGAGCCGACTCATATTATGGAGAATATCGTCTATAATCATTTGCGGATCTTCGGATATTTGGTAGATGTTGGTGTGGTGGAAGTGCGTGAAATGAAGGATGGTAAGCAGCAGAAAGTGCAGTATGAGGTGGATTTTATCGCGACTAACGGACAAGAGAAATACTACATCCAATCGGCATACCGAATGGACGATGAGTCCAAACGTGAACAGGAACTTAATTCGCTCAAACGTATAGACGATAGTTTCCGCAAGATCGTCATCGTGGACGATGACATAGTTCCCTGGACTGACGAAAAGGGGATATCCTATATGGGATTATTCCAATTCCTCAAAGAGGGACTAATGGTAACCATCCATTAAAGTACAGATAGATGTAAAAAGTTAGGGCTGCAACGTTGATGTTGCAGCCCTAATGGTATAGTTGGAGTAGTGGATTATTGATT
>CADCDS010000012.1 GCA_902800215.1 uncultured Bacteroidales bacterium
TAGGCCTGTCGCTAGCGTTCATCCTGAGCCAGGATCAAACTCTTCGTTGTAAAAGAAATTATAAGATAGCTCAGAATAATCGATTTATCAAGTGTAGAAATTTTAGGGAACCATTTTTACTCAGATTGCTCTGAGCTCAGTTCTTGTACTACAATCTTGTTATGAATAGACATCTTTTCAAAGATCATTGCTCTCGTTCTTGGGAGTTACCCGTTTTTTGAGCGAAAGCGGATGCAAAGGTACAACAAATTTTTGATATGACCAAATATTTTTGCAAAAAAATTTCAAAAAAAATGCATTTTCTTTGTAAGTGCCTGATAATCAGCGATGGATTTTTTGCGATTTTTTTGGGAAAAAGGGGAAAAAGGGGAAAATAGGTGTACTCCACCCGATGGAAGCGCGTAAAACGGGCGTTCTCGTATAATATATATAATAGGAACGCGTGTACGCGCGCATGAATAAAAACAAAAAAGAGAGTCGGATGACTCTCTTCTGGGTGGAGAGTGGGGCTCGAACCCACGACACTCGGAACCACAATCCGATGCTCTGCCAACTGAGCTATGACCACCATGCGCGAACTGCGTTCGCATTGCAAATTGGAGATTGGAAATTGGACAATTCTCCAAAAGCGGGTGCAAAGGTACTGCTTTTTTTTGAAATATGCAAATTTTTTTCACTTTTTTTGCAAAAAATTTTTATATATGGTAAAAAAGTCGTATCTTTGCGGGCTTTTTGTATACGTGCGCATGCATATGCCTGCGAATGCGCATGAAGATAAATATAGAATAATATACACACACGTATGATAGAAAAAATGAACGTTATTCATTCAGTCAAACGAGTTATGCTGCTATCGATGGCAGTGATGATTTGTTTATCGGCAAGCAGTCAAAGTTTCCGTCGTCACCATAATCCATTTGAAGGAGGGGATGATTTCCATTTCGGATACATCAGCGGAAGTGTCGGTTACTCGATGCTTCAGACGAGTGTAGCGAATGCGATGCCATACGGCAATGTAGGCGGTACGGTAGGATTGGGGTACGAGTTCCGGAACAGCGGATTATGGGTGAACGTAGGTCTGCAGTTGAGTTTTCACAAGTCGAAGTTAGTGATGGACGAATATGATACGCGCAGTGAAGCGGATCAGTCTCATTACGCAGGCTTGGATACGCAGGGTGAGCAGACGGTTTTTCACTACAAGCTGAACCAGACGGACGAGGTACAATGGAAGTTTATCGACGTGCCGGTGATGGTAGGCTACTACGTGAAGGGATTCCATGTAGGTGGCGGTCTGAAGGTAGGCTATGCGATTGATCCGAGGACTCGGTCGTACGGTACATATAACCTGAGTGCGACGAACCTGATGTACGATGTGACGTTTGAGAATATGCCGGATCGGGGTTACACGGATTATACGTTTGACCAGAAGGACAAGAACCGGATGAATGTAGGTGTCAGTCTGATTGGAGAGTTGGGATACGATTTACTTTCCTCTGTTCCGACGCGGAACCGGGTATGTAATGTGCTGAAATTAAGTTTCTACATCGAATACGGTTTGAATAACTTCTTACGTGACCGGGATGACAACTTACCGCGTGTGATGACAACGGAGGATGCGACGAAGCCGGTTATCCCACCCTATTTGAACACCTTTAATTCCGCTGCGAGAACGGTTCCGTTCTACACCGGCGTGAAATTGACGTATATGATTGGTGGCAGCCGTACGGCTCGAGTAGGATTCCACCACGGGTGTATGTGCTATAATTAAAGGCGAAAGGCGAAAGGCGAATGGTTATTGGAAATTGAATATGAAAAAAAATCTCTATAGATTATTGAGTTGTCTGCTACTGATGACAGTAGCGTCAGCGAGCAGTTATGCTGCGAACGGCATTATCGAGACGCGGAACTACAAGATCTGTCCAGGTGACACGATTGAGATAGATACGCGTAAGACGGTTGTTTATTCGGATACGATCCTGTACGACACGTTACAAGTGGCCGATCCGGCGCAGGACAGTGTATATCAGTACATTGTGAATGTCTATCCTCCGTTTTTGAATCTTCAGGAGCGTACGTTAGAACGCGGAACGAGTTTCGATTGGCGTGAGTTGACGATCGACAAGGCGGGTACGTACGAGAGGGTTTACAAGACGACAGAGGGTCAATGCGACAGTATCTACCGGCTGATTGTTCGTGAGCGCGTAGAGACAAGGATTACGCAGACGTTGTGTAAAGGAAGCAGTATCTCCTTTGGTAATCAGACGATTACGGAAGGCGGCGTTTACCGCGACACGATACATTTCAGCGATTACGATTCGATTACGGTGCTGACGCTGAACTTGATCAAGCCGGATACGGTGATTACGACTGTGCGTATACCGGAAGGCGAGAGTTGGGAATGGAACGGTACGCCGTACAGTGCTGCCGGAACGTACTATACGTCACCGGAGCCGAACCGGTTCGGTTGCGATTCGCTGAACGTGCTGCAGTTAACGACGTATGCGGTAGATACGATCGATACGACGGCGATACTGTGTCCGAACGAGACGATCACATGGCACGGTATGACGCAGGGGACAACGGGAGAGTATGCTTTTCCTGGTACAAGGACCAACGGGGACAAGGTATATTACCGTTTGCACCTGACGGTGAAAGAGCAAGTGATGATCGACACGACGTTTACGATCTGCGACGATGAGCGTTTGCAATTCAACGGCAAGACGTATGTGAATGCCGGAGAATACTACGATGCCTATACCTGCGATACGACGTATAAGATCACGATTGTGAAGCACCCCACCCAACTGCATCTGCAGACGGGTGTGTTAGACCGAACGAATCCGTACTACTGGCAATACCGGTTGGACGGAGAGGCAAAGACGGATACGCTGTATGAACCGGGCGTATATGAGCACACGACGCATAATGCAGAAACGGGCTGCAATGATATATGGCGGTTGGTTCTGACAAGAGACGAGTCGAGTTATCACTTTATTGAGACGGTTACGATTTGCGAGAACGAGCCGTTTGACTGGCGTGGCAGGACGGGCCTGAACCGATCGGGTATCGGTCAGACGACACATTACTACGACCGTTACCGCACGGCAGCGGATCAGGACAGTATCTACGAGTTGGTACTGACGGTGAATCCGGTACTGCGTACGAGCCGGACGATTCCTTTCTGCGGCAGTGTAGTATGGGGCAATGAGGAAGTGACGGAGTCGAAGGTGGTGATAGACACACTGCAAAGCGTTCAATATCAGTGCGATAGCATTGTGACAACGGTGCTGGTAAAAGGTATTCCTTTTGTTCACCACGACACGGTGACGATTCAACCGGGTGAGACGATTGAGTGGCGCGGTCAGACGATTACGAACGACGGTCAATATGCAGACCGATACGTGAGTGCGTCGGGTTGCGACAGTGTATATACCTTAGGTGTAGGTCTGCAAGCCGAGGCACCGACGACGAAGACACGGACGTGGTACTACACGATGTGTGAAGGCAGTTACTATGAATGGTTCGGTCAGAAGTACTACAATGCAGGCACGTATGTAGATACGGTTTTTGCAGCAAACACAACGGATGTGGTTGATTCTCTGCACATTCTGCAGTTAACGGTGAATCCGATATATGCGTCGAGTGAGCGGATCACATTCCTGACGTTCCCCCAGACGTACCGTGAGCAGGTTATTCCAAGTGCGGGAACGTACACGTTCCATTATACGTCTTCGTTAGGTTGCGATAGTGTTATCACGGCGTATATCGATCAGGAAGTTTATCGGGACGAGATCAGCGTGACGATCTGTCCGAACGACACGTATATATGGAGTTACGACGGCCAGACATACAATGTATCGGGCAAATACACGAAGGTGGAGCAAGACGGGAACGGCAATGACAGCATTATTCACGTGCTGAATCTGAATGTTCGCTATATCCCGGAGACGCCGGTTGAAGAGACGATTTGTAAGGGTGAGACGTATGTGTTCGGTGACCAATCGCTGACGGAGAGCGGTGTATATCGGCATACGTACCACGTGAGCGGCGGATGCGACAGCGTGGTCGTCTTATCGCTGAATGTACTGAATCCGGACACGTCTTATACCGCTATCCAACGGCCGGAAGGATCGACGTATGTATGGAACGGGACGACGTATTATGCGCCGGGCATGTATTTCTACTACGGCACGAATGCGCATGGTTGCGATTCGGTTGCGGTTTTGAATTTTACTTATAATCAAGTAGATACGATTGAAGAGCACTTGACGGTTTGTCCGAATGAGTTACCGTTTGTATGGCACGGCATTGAAGGCAACCAGACGAAACACTACACGAAAGTAGAGACCGAGGCGGGTGGCAACATGATCGTTTACAGCTTGTATTTGACGGTAAGGGAAGTGGTAGAGACCGACACGACGTTTGTTATCTGCGCGGACGGTAGCGTAAGCTTCAACGGTCAGACATACACAGAGGCGGGTCATTACCGGGATTACCTGAATTGCGACACGCTGATGAACGTACATATTGTAAAACATCCGCAACAGGTATATGAGACGAACGCGAAGTTAGGTGCGGGTCACGGTTACACCTGGACGTATATGGACAACGGCGAGGAGAAGACCGAAACCTTCCATGAAGCCGGTACATATGAGTTCGAGAGTCCGAATGCGACGACGGGATGCAGCGAGATTTGGCGATTGGTACTGACAAAAGACGAGACGAGTTATCATTTCGTTGAGACCGAGACGATTTGCGAGGGAGAAGATTACAGTTGGCGCGGTTTGACTAATCTTGGCCAGCAAGGCATCGGCGAGACGAGTCATTATTTCGACAGTTACAAGACGCGTGCGGGTCAAGACAGTATCTATGAGCTGGTACTGACCGTGACACCGATTGAGCGGACGGTAAGGACGGTTGTTTTCTGCGGCGAGACGACCTGGAAGGGCAAGACGTATGACCGTTCGGCCGTGGTTTACGACACGATTGCGACGGCCAACGGATGTTACCGGATCGAGCGGATTAACTTAGATAAAGCGACACCGTTCTACCAGAGCGAGACCAAGGATTTACCGCAAGGAACGGTGCTTCACTGGCACGGACAGAATATCACGACAGACGGTACGTACTACGATTATAACACGACGATTGACGGTTGCGACAGTATCTATCAGATCACGGTAACGATTATCCCTGCGGCACCGGAGAACAACCAGTACGCCGAGGAGTTATCGACTTGCGAAGGCGACACGATTGTATGGCGCGGCAAGGATATCTGGCGTAGCGGCACGTATGTGGATACGGTTTACAAGGCAGGTACGAGTGTGATCGACTCGGTATTCACATTGAAGTTCACCGTTTGGCCGTCACCGAAGGACACGATCTATCAGCACATGTACACTTGTGCAGAAGGAGCATCGATCCGTTACAACGGTCAAGACTACTACCAGAACACCACGGTGGTAACGAATTTCCACACGATACACGGATGCGACAGTGTTGTGAAGGTATATATGCATTTCAACACGGCTGTTTATCTGGAGCGAAGCGACACGATTGCGGATACGGAGTTACCTCACCTGTGGACCTATCAATTATATGATCCGTATAAGACGGATACGATTTTGACAACCGCCGGCACGTATTACCACTATACGGAGTCAGAAGGCGGCTGTAGGAACGAGGAGCGGATGACGTTAGTTGTTCATCCGACGTATCTGTATGCATTGGATACGACGGTATGCGAGACGTCATTACCGTTTGTATGGCGCGGCATGTCGCTGCAGCATCCGATCGGCGAGACGAAGCAGTACGAGGATCATCTGACGAGTGTGTTTGGTACGGACAGTATCTACCGCGTGAACTTGACGATTGTAGAGGCACCAAGAAGGACGGAACGGATTGAGATTTGCGAGAACAAAGATACGATTATCAACGGGAAGAGCTATTTCGATCCGGTACTGTATCCGGTAGGTGTGGTCTTCCACGACACGGCTTACAAGCATTCTGCGGGTAACGAGTGCGACAGTATCATTTATTATGAGATCACGAAGACGCCTCAGCGCCATATCGTAGAGACACGAATCATGCATGAGGGTGAGACGATAGACTGGCGCGGCGAGACGATTACGGAGCTGGTGACGAAGACGTATACGCAAGAGACGGAGATCGATCCGGCAACGGGATGCGAGATGATCTATCAGTTACGGGTGATTGCAGAACGCAAAGACGTAGTCAGCATCTGCGCATTGGACACGCCGTATGTATGGGGTATCAACGGAGAGAACTACTACTCGACAGGCTTATACACGGATACGGTCTTTGACGCCGAACATTTCATTACGGATTACCGTTCACTGGATCTGACGGTTCAGATTCCGGTGGATACGGTGAAGGTATTACGCGGTTGTCAGCCGGAAGGCGTGACCTGGAACGGGGTGACGTATCTGAGCGACACGATCTTCCGCGACACGCTGCAGACCTGCGACACGCTGTACACGGTGAAGATCCAAGTGGACACGACGTACACGATTGAGATCGTCGATACGATCTGCGAGCAAGCCTTACCGTATATCTTAGGCCGGCAGAATCCGGATACGATCTGGAGTGAGGTGGTTCGTTATCCGCACACGGACAAGACGGCATGCGGATGCGATTCGACGGTTTATCTGACCTTACGTATCATTCCGGAATTGACGAAAAACGATTCGACGTTTGTATGTGAAGATTATCTGACGAGCGGCGGTGACGTGGTATTGGGTAACCTGACGGATCCGTGGTTCGAGCACCGAGAGAACGGCCGATACAGCGGCACATGGCAAGGCAAATGGACGGGTGTTCATTACACGAACGATACGATTGTGTATAACTGCGACAGTTCGTATTTCCACCATATCATCGTACGGCCTCACCAGGCGCTTATACCGGAGAAGACGTATGCGCTGTGTAAGGGCGATTCGGTTCAGTTATTCTGGCCGCACGACACGACGTGGATCAAGGCACCGGGGGTATATTACGACACCGTTCCGACGATCTCGGCATGGATGGATACGAAGCATAACACGTTTATTCACAACGACCGGGCATACGAATGCGACAGTATCACGAAATGGACGGTTGTTTATGCAGACACGCTGCATGAGCATTTGTACGCCCATATCCGTCAAGGCGAGACGTATGTATTCAACGACAGCGTACTGAGTACGACGGGTGTATATGACTCGATAGGTGATTACGTGAGTGCTATGGACTCGGCTCACCACTTCTGCAAGGCTGTTTACAGTCTACACCTGACGGTAGATCCGACATATAGCTATCAAGACACGATTGAGATATGCCATATAGCGAATCGGGAGTACACGTATACGTTCAACGACGATAAAGCAGAACATTTTGCGTTTAAGTTCCAGACACCGGATCAAGACTCGGCACTGCTGCATTTCACCGATTCGACAAAGCATTTGTCCTACGGGTTCTATGACCATTTCTATGATTTGGTTGTTTACTACCGTCAGCAATACGAGACGCACTTGTACGACACAATCTGTAATAACGGATACCGGTACTGGTACGAGCATCACCAAGACGGCACCCGCACGACGCGTACGCTTCATTATACAGGAACGTATTACGACACGGTACCGGCTACGAATCTGTGCGACAGCGTGATTATCTTACACCTCTACGTACGTGAGCCGGTTCGGACCAGATACTATGCGGATACGGCGACGGACCGTGAGTTACCGTTCTTATGGTCGCATACCTGGAAGAAGGCGGATGGCACGGATACGACGCATGTGGATTCGCTGTGGGCGAATGGCCAGTATAAATTCACGATGCCGAACCAGTACGGTTGTGACTCCACGGTAGTTACCGACTTCACGGTTCATTATACGCATGTATTCCGTGATACGATTGATGTATGTGCGCCGATTGAGACGACCCACACGCATTTCTGGAACACGGGATATGAACAGACGTTCACGGTTCCGAACGCAGACGACACGATCAGCTATGCAGATACCTTGATTACGTACTATCCGTTAGACAGTATCTATGTACTATTCGTGAACTACAAAGCGCAGACGATCACCTATCTGGATGAGAATTTATGTTACGGCGATTCGCTGCAGTTCGGTTTGAGCCGTGCCCACCAGCCGCGGTTCCTGAAACAGAGCGGTGTTTATCGGGATACATTGGTACGGACGGAGAACGGATGCGATTCGATTATCGAATTGAGACTGAACGTGTTCCCCCGTTATTATAACGACTCGACGAAGCATATTGCGGATGTGGACACGCCGTATGTATGGATTCATAAACAGAATGGCGTAGAGGTAGGACGCGACTCGTTGTACGCAAGCGGACGATACGGATTCCGCTATCCGTCAACGTACGGATGCGACAGCATCGACAGTTTAACCTTATTCGTTCATCCGACGTACGTGTTCCATGACTCGGTAACGATCTGTTACAGCGAGACGCCGTACACGTGGTTTGACAAGCAAGACATCTATGAGACGGGTACTTATACCAAGCGTTTCCTGACCACTTACGGTTACGACAGCACGTATATACGATATGTGGAAGTGCTTCCGATCCAGAACGAGACGATTCCGGTATCGATCTGTGAAGGCAGTTCGTATCTGTTCGCCGGTAAGCATCTGACGGAGCAAGGCACGTATGTGGATACGCTGACAGCGGTGAACGGCTGCGACAGTGTTGCGACCTTGATATTAACGGTAAACAAACCGTATTTCAACACGCGGACGGAGCATATCTTAGAAGGCGACTCGACGTCGTTCTTCGGCGAGGTATATAAGACGACAGGCACATATACGCATTACGGCCGCACACCGGAAGGATGCGACAGCACATCGGTATTGCAAGTTGTTGTTCACCCGTTAGTGGATACGACGGTGACGGTATGTAAGACGGAGCTTCCGTATCTATGGGTGAATAAATGGAACGGCAAAGTGACGCCGCTGTATGCCGCCGGCATCTATCGGAACGACACGAGTTTCGTGAACGGCGAACGGATGTTCTACGGTTTGCGTCTGGTAGTCAACGAGCCGACGGATACGACGATCTACCGCGAGATCTGTGAAGGCGACTTGTATAACTTCAACAACCGGTTCTTAGGTGTATCAGGAGAATACCGCGACACGATCAAGAACGGTAACGGATGCGACAGCGTGGTGATCTTACACCTGAACGTACTGCAGAAATACTATCACTCGATCGAGCGCAGTATTTTCGAGGGTGACACGGTTATGTTCCAGGGAGCACCCTACTCTACGGCGGGTATCTATCCGGTTCGGTTCACCTCATCGTTCGGTTGCGACAGTATCCTTGAGTTACGTCTGACGGTGAACCGTCTGTTCGACGACTCGGTATCTGTTTGCGCGAACGAGTTACCGTTAGTATGGCGTGGCAAGACGATTTACGAATCGGGTACCTACCGCGACTCGGTAGTGAACACAGATGGTAAGTTGAGTACGATCGGATTGAAAGTGACGGTACTGCCGACGGCACGGTTGGAAGAGCCGATTGTAGCGACTATCTGCGAGGGCGATTTCTACCAGTTCAACAATCAGAAATTGACAGAGCAGGGAACGTATTACGATACGCTGACAGCGGTGAACGGCTGTGATTCGATTGTGATGCTGTCGCTACAGGTACAGCCGATTAACCATCAGACGGAGACGAGAACGATCTTTGCCGGCGATACGGTACTGTTCCACGGCGACACATGTACAACATCGGGTATCTATACGTATACGAGTCAGAACGTCAACGGATGTACAGATACGTATCAGTTGATACTGACGGTACTGAAAGACTTCAAGATCGACACAACGGCGTACGTATGCAGCAATGAGATCCCATTCGTATGGCACGGATACGAATACAGTGAAACGGGTGATTATGCTTTACCGACCGCATGGACGGATTCGTCACGGGTAGTAACGACCTTGCATCTGTTCGTACGAGAGACCGAGTACGTAGAAGAGAACATCAACCTGTGTTACGGTAATACGTTTATCATCAACGGAGACACGATTCGTGAAAGCGGTTCGTACTACGATACGGTTCCGGCTGAGAACGGATGCGACCGTGTGACGCGCTATATCATCAGCGTACAACCCGTCTTTGAGCGATGGGATACGATCCGTATCTCGGACAAGGAGACGTATACGTTCTGTGACCGCGTGCTGGATAAGGCAGGTGATTATGAATGCTCCGAGAAGACAGACTACGGTTGCGATGATATCCATCATTTGCACCTGGAGGTTCACCCGTCGTATTACTTCACGGAATACGAGAACCTATGTTCACACGACACGATCGAATGGCACGGACGCACGATTACGGCAGAAGGCCAATACAAGATCGACAACTACACGACCCGGTACGGTTCGGATACGACGATTATCTACACGGACAAGTATCTGACGACCTACGGATTCGACAGCATCTATGAGTTACAGGTGACATTCCACCCGTCGTACTACACATATGAGCAGCATACGATCAAGGAGTTGGATCAAGAAGGAACGTATATCCACGGTATTCATATCACGAAACTGGATACGATCTACAAGGATGTATTAAAGACGACTTTTGGTTGCGACTCCATCTTCCAGATTGCGGTGAACACGAAACGAACGATTACGGTAGAGCGGACGCAACGAATCTGCGCGAACGAGAGTTATAACTTCTACGGCCAGCAACTGACGAAAGCCGGTAAATACGCGACTATTGTGAGTGGTGGCACCCAGGCGGCTTTCGATACGGTGGTTAACCTGACACTGATCGTTAATCCGATCTCGATGACCAAGACACGAATCGTGATCACGGACGAGGATGTGCCGTATATCCATAACGGCAAGTACTACGACAACACGAAGTTAGGTATGCCACAATGGGATCAAGCATCGCAGAGATGGGTTCCGGATGTTGTTTCTACCGTGATCGAGGAAGAGTATATCAACCAATACGGTTGCGACAGTATCAACCTGCTGGAGTTTGTAGTGACGACCCATTACTCGGATTGGAACCAGATTCCGCTGTGTACAGGATCGCAGTTGATTATCGACAATGATACGATTAAGAAAGCGGGTTACTATACCTTCGTTCGCCGGTCGAAAGTGACGAACCGTCTGGATAGTCTATACCGGATTGAGGTATATGAAGCGCCGGTATATGAGATGCCGGCTGTGAAACGTTCTATCTGCGTAGGCGACACGGTGATCTTCGGCGGTCAGACATTTGACCGGAACGGTATCCACCGCGTGACGTTGAAGAGTGTGGACGGTTGTGACTCGGTAGTAACACTGGATCTGACTGTTAACCCGGCGTTCCGCATGGATACGACCGTACGCGTATGGGAAGAGCAGTTACCGTTCGAATGGGAGAACCGCAAGTACTACAATGAGGGCGAGTATAAGATGTCCTGGCAGATAGGCGATTGCGACAGTACACGGGTATTGCATCTATATGTATTACATCCGGATACGATTCACCAATTGGTTTGCGCAGACAACCTACCTTACGCATGGCGAGGCAAGACGTACACGCAGAGCGGCTATTACACGGAGAAGGTATATGATATTGTGACCGGAGAGGTAGTTGAGTTCTACGTGCTGCACTTAGATGTACAATATGCGACGAGTATCACGAGTGCACGTATCGAAGAGATCGTGGAGGGTGATCCGGAGTTTGAGATTACCTTCACCTATACAGGTTACAAGCCATCAACGTATGACATTGTCTTTGACGCGCATGCGAAGAAAGAAGGATTCAAGGATATCTTCGATGCTCCGCTGCTGAGTAACGATGTGGTACGTGTTCCGTTACCACAACCGGTCGGTACCTGTACGCCGGATAACAAGCCGAGTTACACTCGTCCGGATTACTACAGTCTGCAGTTGGTACTGGGCAATGAAGCCTGCGGTGTCAGCCGGTCACAGGATCTGCAGTTGCTGATCAAATACCCGAGTTGGGTTATTGAGCAGAACTGGAACGACGTCGTTGCGCCGCGTAATGCAGAGTATAACGGCGGTTACGAGTTCTCACAGATAAGCTGGTATCTGAATGGATTACTGCAGCCGAGTAACGGTTTGGGATATCTGCATAACGACGGTTTGCGTGCTGGCGACCTGGTACATATGGAAGCGGTTCGCAGAGGCGAGACACGTGCTATTCCGTCCTTCCCGATTATTATCCTGGATGACGATCAGTTTGATCCCTACCCGACGGTGACCAATCCGTTTGTAGTAGCGCCGACGCAGGCACCGAGATACATGCCGGTAGTGAACGTGACGGCGATGTACGGAGGCAGGTACGAGATCTACTCGTTCACGGGAACGATGCTCGAGAAAGGTGCGTTGAGCGAAGGCACGACGCAGGTGACGCTGCCGAGCGTGAACGGCATCTACTTCATCCGAACGACGTACGGAGAACAAAGTCAGACGGATAAGATAGTGATTTATTAAAGAAATAACCTCGCGATTCAATTCGCGAGGTTATTTTTCCAAAAGGAGAAAGTGATATCGATCCAAGAGTCGCCTTGTCGCTTGTAGAGGCGCTGGTTTGTTTTTTCACTTTTCAGTCCTCCAAGACTTTCTATATACGGGCCAAGTTTGACATAGTCAAAAGCGGTCTCGTCTTTTGGCAGGTTTGTTCGTCCGCTGTACCAAGCCGTCTTAAGAGGCCGCACGTAGTGCGCCCACTTTGCTACGTCTTGAGGATCTGCATCACCGCCCATGAAAGCGACGCAGGTGATCATAGAGCCGTAACGGTCAATGAGACCGTCGAGAAGATCGGTGGTCAATTCCTCGCCGATATCTTCCGCCAGATGGGGGCTGTGACAGCCGGGACAGTGGCAAGGACAATTAGAGAGATTGAGGGCGAGTGTTACCTCGCCCGGAATCTCTTGAAAAACGATGTCAAAAGAAGCTACTTTCATTAGCTATTAGCAGTTAGCTGTTGGCTGTTAGCATTTAGGTGCTTTGCCTTTCTCAGCATAGTAGCGTTGAGCGGCTTCTTTCTGACGTGCCTCGGAGAAGTTGGATACCCGCTTCATGTAACCGATGACACGGGTGAGGTAATCCACATTCTTGGAATGGCAATGGGGGCACTCCTTGAGGTAACGTTTGTCGATATGACCGCAATCGTTACAAACCGTATTGGGGATATTGAAGGTGAAGTAGTTACATCCTTCGATCGCCGCTACACGGAGGAGTTGGCGGTATTGCTCTTGGCTGAGGTGTTCCTCCAAGTTGCAGTGCAGCGCAGAACCACCGGTGAGGTGCTCAATGTACTGACGGCCGTGGAGACGGAAGCGGTCAAGTACGTTGAGGGACTTGTCCTCTACGATATAGAAATAGCTGTTATAGCAATCACGAGGAACGACATAGCCGTCTTCACGATCCCATTTCGCATGTTTAACACCTACGTTCTCAGCCGGGATCATCTCACAGTTGAACATAACGTCCTTGGTGCGGTACTCTTTGTTCTTCTTCTCGATGATACCGAGGAGTTCCTGTACAAAGTGGGCATACTCCGGTGTATCCTTGATCTCAAGACCGAGGAACTCAGCAGCCTCAACGAGACCGTTGACACCGATGGTGAGGTACTGACGGCCGATGTTGATGTAACCGGCATCGAAGAGCGGCAGCATACCTTTCTCCTGGAGCGACTTGAGGTTCTCGTTGTACGCGAGCTGTACCTTATGCATGAGGTCCACAACATCTTCGATGTATGCCTGGTACGGGATGTTATTACGTACGGCATACTGGATAGCGCGGTTGAGGTTGATGGTAAGCACGGACTTAGAACCCGTAGAGATACCACCGGCACCGAGGGTATAGCTGAAGCTGTTGTCGGTGATGGCATTACGCAGACGGCAGCAGGAAGAGAGAGAGTCCGCATTGTCGGAAACGTAGGTGAAGAACGAGTGTCCTTTCGCATACATCTCAGCCGTGAAGTCACCGTACTCTTTATCCTTGATATCGCCGTTTTCTGCGAGGAGGGCCATGGTCTCAACAGGGAAGGTGAGGACGCAACGGGTACGCTCTTCGTTGAACCAGTTCATGAAACGTTTCTGGAGCCAGTTGAGGCTATCCCAATGCGGTTCTTCGCCGTTCGGGAAGCGGAAGTGCTCAAAGAGCGACTGGAAATAGAAGCGGTCATAGTAACTGATGTTCCAGAAAACGGACTGGAAGTTACGTGCACCAGAGGGTTGGTTCAGGCTATAAACGACCTGTTGGAAGCAGTCGGTGATGACCTTGTCGATCGTACGACGACGTTTGCTGAGATCCACTACTTCGTCAGCACGTTTGTAATAATCCTCACCGTACTCCTGCTCAATGAAATAGTTCATATACATAAGGAACTCAGGCGTAGCGCACGCACCGGAGAGCATGGAGGAAACCATGAAGACCATGTTGATGAACCCACCGCAGAAGGACTTGAGGTTATGAGGAGGCGTTGCATTACCACCGATAGACTTGGTACCTCCGATAAGCCATGGGTACATGGTGATAGAAGCGCAGTAGTTAGCGAGGTTGGTCTCGTCGTTCTTGTAGATGAAGTGCTGGTTAAGCAGGTTCATATACCGATCGGAGAGCTCCTTGCCGTACATCTCTTTGATACGCTCGGTGAGCAGACGACGGTTGAGGCGGATGAATCCCTGTTTAGGAAGTTCGCCGATGAGGGTTGCGATGTTTTTATGCTCCACGTTGGCGTTGGCATCAAATTTCGAACCTTCGGCAGCATTGGAAGCCTGGACGTAGTTCATCATAAAGTCCAGACGGCGCTGGGTCTCACGATCCTCTGTATGTCCTTGGCGATAGAGGATGAAAGCCTTAGCGACCTGGTAGTAACCTTCGGCCATGAGGGCTACTTCAACCTGGTTTTGGATCTCCTCAACGGTCTGTCCGTCACGAACGCGCAAGTGCGACAATACAGCGCCTAATGTCTCTTCAGTAGCAAAAGCGCCTACTGCAATGAATGCCTTGGAAATGGCATTTTTGATTTTGTCAATAGTAAAAAGTTCCTTCTTACCGTCACGTTTAATAATGTATGTTTCCATAAATATATAGTATTAATTTCGTTCAAGCGGAAATACGGTGCAAAGGTACTACATTTTTTCCAATTGTGCAAATTTTTTTTTCAACAAAAAGAAAAAGTTATCCAAAATAAAAAAGCAAACGACTGAAAAACAGACGTTTGCAATTTTTAAATTGTTGAAAAGTTTTCCAAAAGTAGAAAACCGTTCAGAAGACAGATTTACTTTCTAACGATTCTCTTTGCAACCTTATGGGCCTCTTTTTTAGCAGCACGCTTCGGAGCGGTAGCATCCTCACCACCTTCTTCTTCCTCAGCAGCAACAGTAGCAGTAGCGTTAAAGGTGTACTCAACAGCATTTTCACCAACTACAGAACCGCTGAAAGTATACTCAGTAGCCTCTCCATTGAGTGCTCCAACTAAGTTCATCTTAGCAAGAGGAGTCCAATCTTCATCACCATCTCCCCATTCTACGTAGTTATAAACATATTGACCATCGCTGTAGAAATCGCTCTCGGTGAATGTACCATTTAGTTCGTCAGCATAGAAGAAGAGTTCAAGGTCATAACCATCTTGTGCTTCACCAGAGAGGCCAACGATACCATAATTCTGATAATAAGAGAGGTCAAGTTCAGCAGAAGCAAAGTCCAAAGCAACCGTTTCTGCAATTTCCATCTTCGGGGTTGTAAATTCCTTAACACCCACTTCACCAAGAACAGTGTAAGTAGAATCCAGATAGAAAGCAACAACCACTAAATCGGTCTCGGAAGGAAGTCCTGTTAAAGCGTAATTATCCTGACCTTTAGTCAAAAGATAGCTAGCAACCAAATCCCAATCATAAGAACCATATTGTGCTTTTAAGTTCTCTGCCAAATAAGTACCCAGAGAGTCACCTACGTTTTTAATACTCTCAGCATAGTAAACACTCCAGTAATAATAAGCAGCGGTGTCAGTCGGAGTAACCGTAACATCGGCAGTTGTTGCAGTAACATTCTCTACCAAGATAGCGAACTTACCACCCTTACCAGGAGTCGGGTTGTTCTCGTTGCAAGCGGTGAAGCTGAACGCTACGAGCGCTGCAGCTACAAATGCAAAAAATTTCTTCATTTTGTTTTGATTTTTAAATTAATAAATAACGTTATTTAATTTTTTTCGTGAATTTTCTACAAAAAATCACACAAATCGGGTGCAAAGGTACACTTTTTTTTGCACATATGCAAATTTTTTTGTACTTTTGCATGCAATTTTTAACAAAAAGAGTGAAATGAAACGTTTTTGCACCTTATTTATTGTCGCGCTCCTGTGCACATGCGCATACGCACAAACACGTTATGTGGGCGGAGACATCTCGATGTTACCGCAGTATGAGCAATACAGTTCGGGTTACAAGGATGTAAACGGAAAGAAGATCAGTGATTTGATCACCTGGTTGAAGGAAGAATGCGGATGGAACACATTCCGTGTACGTATTTTTGTTCATCCGAATCAGAAAGCACCGGATTATCAGACAACGGACTATGCTATCTGTCAGGACTTGGCGTATGTGACGGCACTTGGCAAGCGAATCAAGGAGGCGGGTGCAAACTTCATGTTGGATTTTCATTACTCGGACTCGTGGGTGGATGCCGGTCATATCCAAGCACCCGCAGCCTGGAAAGGTGCGTCAGACGCAGTGATGGCGGATAGTATAGCAGCCTATACGCATAGGGTATTGCAAACCTTGAAAGCGGCGAATGCGACACCGGATTTCGTGCAGGTAGGCAATGAGATTATGTACGGATTATGCGGTATCAAGGTAGCGCCATATGATAAAGCCGGCACGAACTGGGACGGATATTTAGGATTGCTGCATGCAGGTTGTAACGCCGTTCGTGAAGAATGTCCGGAGGCGAAAATTATTATTCACACCGACCGGCCGAGCAGGACGGATTACAATTCGTATTACTATAATAAGTTAAAGAACGACAACTTGGATTTTGATATTATCGGACTGAGTTACTATCCTTTCTGGCACGGCTATATGACGAGTGAACAGGTGGCAGACAAGAGCGACAAGAACAATTTAGTGAATGCGCTGAAGAACCTGAAGACGCTGTTTCCCGACAAACGTGTGCATATTGTGGAATGCGCTTATAACTTCCAATACTGGCCGACGCAAGGCGTGAATTTCGACACACGGGATGCATGGCCGTGTTCCGTGCAAGGGCAGTATGATTTTGTAAAAGATATCGTGGACAACCTTAAGCCGCTGGAGAATGTAGATGGTATCAGTTATTGGTTTCCGGAAGATTTAGGCAACGGCGATTATGTAAACTGGGCGACAAAGGCGGGACTGGTAGAAGAGACGTGGTCCAACCGCGGTTTCTGGAATGAGCAAAGTACTACCTCCGGTCACGCAATCAACAGTCGTGCACCTTATTACTTAGGCACTTTTGCGGAACAAGGAGAAGGAATAGAGGCGGTTGAATCGTCAAAGACAAGCAGCCGGAAAGTAGTTCGTGAGGGGCAGTTGCTCATCGAACGCAATGGAAAGAAATACAATGTGACCGGTATAGAGATCGAATAAATTCAAAATCACGGGATAATATACATAGTATATTATAAGGTAGTGCGGGATAGGACATAACCAGTACATGCATAGTACACGAACAGGGATTATATTTGGAGCGTTGGGTATCGCATTGGTGCTGCTTTTCATACTGGACGTATGCAAAGGCGGCACGGAATGGTTATGGCCGTTCGGAGCGATGTCGGAGATAGACGGAAGGATCTTACATGACATCCGTCTGCCGAAGGCAGTAACAGCGATCTTGGCAGGTGCCGGATTATCGGTAGCCGGTTTGATTATGCAGACCTTATTCCGAAATCCGTTGGCAGGGCCGTATACGTTAGGTGTCAGTTCGGGTGCCAGTTTAGGTGTCGCTTTTCTGACGATGTGTTCGGCGTCGATGGTAGTGATGTTACCTTTGGCTGCGTGTATCGGTGCGACCTTGGTGCTGTTGCTGGTGCTGGCGGTGAGTAAGCGGGTGAAGAGTAACGTGAGTCTGTTGATCGTGGGTATCATGTTCGGAGCTATTGCCGGTGCGTTGGTGACGTTGTTGCAGCAGTTTGCCAATCCAGACGCGTTGAAACTGTTTATTGTGTGGACGATGGGTTCGCTGAGCAGTGTCGGCTGGACGGACATGCAGCTATTAGTACCTATCCTGATGGCAGGAACGGTGTTTGTGCTGCTGAGTCTGAAACCGCTGAACGGATTGTTGTTAGGCGAAGACTATGCACGGGGTTTGGGTATTCATATCGGTCGGACGCGGTTATTTATCGTGTTAGCGACGGGATTGTTGGCCGGAGGTATCACGGCTTTCTGCGGTCCTATTGCGTTTATCGGCGTGGCGGTGCCGCATATTGCCCGGGGTATCTTCAAGACGTCCAATCACCGCGTGACGATACCGGCGAGTGCGCTGATCGGTGCATGCCTGTTACTGGTATGCGACGTGATTTGTTCGCTGTTCGTGCATCCGCTGCCGATTATGACGGTAAGTGCCTTATTTGGTGCGCCTGTGATCATATGGATAATTATGAAAAATAAATAGACAAAAGATAATTGATAAAAGATGTCAGTACATGTACAAAATAGCCGAATGACGACAGCGAAGTTGCGTCAGATGAAGGCGGAAGGCGAGAAAATCGCCATGTTAACGAGTTATGATTTCACGTTAGCCCATTTGTTAGACGAAGCGGGAGTGGACATTTTATTGGTTGGCGACAGTGCAAGCAACGTCGTTTGCGGTAACTCATACACGCTTCCGATCACGTTGGAGGAGATGATTTTCCTGACGAAGGGGGTTGTTCGTGCCGCCCAACATGCGTTGGTGGTATGCGATATGCCGTTCGGAAGTTACCAGGTGAGTGAGGAAGAAGCGGTGCGTAATGCGATCCGGATTTTGAAGGAGAGCGGTTGCGATGCCGTGAAATTAGAAGGCGGAGAGGAAATTCTGCCGTCGATCAAGCATATGATCCAAGCAGGCGTGCCGGTGATGGGTCACTTGGGTCTGACGCCGCAGAGTGTGAACCAGTTTGGCGGTTACGGTTTACGTGCCAAAGAAGAAGCGGAGGCGGAGAAGCTACTGCACGACGCGAAGTTATTGGATGAGGCCGGTTGTTTCTGCATTGTGTTAGAGAAGATCCCGGCTGCGTTGGCGCAGAAAGTGACGAAAGCCGTGCATTGTCCGGTGATCGGTATCGGTGCCGGCAACGGATGCGACGGTCAAGTGCTGGTACTGCATGATATGTTAGGTCTGAACGAAGGATTCAAGCCGAAGTTCCTGCGCCATTTTGCACACTTAGCCGAAGAGGTGAAGGGGGCAGTAGGCGAATATATCAAAGACGTGAAAGACGGGAGTTTTCCTTCAGCAGAGGAAAGCTACTAACAAAAAAAAAGAGGCAGGTGCCTCTTTTTTTGTTATGGGATGATCTTTTCGATCAAGTCTGCTATCTCATCCATGTATTTGTTTCCGGTCTCCGGATTGATCGGCAGTGCACCGAAGTCAATGGTCACGAAGGGGTGCAAACTATTGGAAGTAACGAGTTTAAGGTCTTTACGTCCTTTGCGCACCTCCATGATCTCGCCGAAGGAGAGGACTACGCCTTGCGCATAGAGTTTTCCTTCCTCTCTATTCGCCAGCACATTGCGTCCGACGAGGATATCGTGTTGGAACCAAGTCTCGTAATTATCGCCCAATTCCTCTTTGATCTGCGCTTGCGCCTGCGGGTTGAGGACCGCTGCATCACGTCTCCATTGTTCACGCATACGTGCCCGTTCAGCAGCTGCTTCACGCACATGCTCTTCGTTAGCATTGACATACTCATCAATTGAAGCGATGGCATCCTTAGCTTTCATACGCAAGGCCACCAAGATCAAGGTATCCGCTACAATGACGATTCCCGGATACACGAGGTAGTTATAGTACGCCTTAAGGAAGAAGGGAATCGGAATGAAACACAAGGCGAGGAAAAGACCTACACCGAGCAGCCAACGACAACGGTTATGGGAATGACGAATCGCCTGCATGGTTTGCTCACGCGTCACCTCACGCACGATACTCAGCCGCTTACGGGCGTCAAACCAGTGCCAAACCAAGAAGAAGGAAACCAACATCAGTCCAATGAGGACGAACATTAACGCCATGAGCGTGAACTCCAAATTGTGATCCATAGTATTATTTTTTAAAAATTTGCTGCAAAGATACAACTTTTTTTGCATATATCAAAATTTTTTTGTAATTTTGTGCACTTTTTAATCAAATATCCATAATTATGACAACACAAGAGATGAAAATGGCTTTTGAACAAGCCTACGGAAAACAAGTAGAGAAAATGTATTTCTCCCCGGGTCGTGTAAATTTAATCGGTGAGCATACGGATTACAACGGAGGCTGTGTCTTCCCTTGTGCGTTAAGTTTCGGAGCATGGTTACTGATCGCAAAGAATGCCGATCAGGTTCTGCGTTTCCAGTCCATGAACATGCCGCAGAAGTACGAGATTCCTATTTCGGAGATTCAACCTCAACCGGACAAGGCATGGTGCAACTACGCATTAGGTTGCATCGAGATTATCGCCCGTCGTCATCCGGAGGCCAAGTTAGAGAGCGGTTATGATCTGTTGTATTACGGCAATGTGCCGGCCGGTGCCGGTTTGAGCAGTAGTGCCGCAATGGAAGTAGTGACTGCACGTGCCTTTACGGAAGAGATGGGTTGGAAGGATGCAGATGATAAGAAATACCGGACGGAGTTGGCCTTGATTGGTCAGGCATGCGAGCATGAATATGCCGGTGTGATGTGCGGTATCATGGATCAGTTTGCGAGTGCGCAAGGCAAGAAAGACCATGCGATTTATCTAAACTGCGACACGATGGAGTTTGAGCATGTGCCGGTGAAGTTAGAGGGCATCAAAGTTGTGATCACGAACACGCATAGTCCTCACCATCTGGATTCGGGTGCGTACAACGACCGCGTTCGTCAATGCAAGACGGCTGTGGAGCAGATTTGTAAAGTGAAACCGATTAAGTGCCTGGCCGAGTTAACACCGGAGGACTGGAAAGAGGTAGAAGGAGCGATTACGGATCCTATTGCCAAGAAAAGAGCGCGTCACGTGGTTGGCGAAGTAGCGAGAACGGCAGCAGCCGTAGAGGCATTGAAGAAAGGCGAGATTGCTTATTTCGGTGAGTTAATGACCGCCAGTCACGTATCGTTACGCGATGATTATGAGGTAACGGGTAAGGAGTTGGACACCTTAGCGGAAGCCGCTTGGCAGGTAAAAGGTGTGCTCGGCAGCCGTATGACCGGTGGCGGTTTTGGCGGATGCACGGTAAGTCTGGTGAAAGACGAAGCGATCGAGGACTTCAAGGCTTTTGTCGGTAAGGAATACGAAGAGAAGACGGGTCTGAAAGCAGACTTCTATGTAGCAGAAATCGGAGATGGCGTAATGCGGTTGGAGTGATGTATGATGTATAATGTTTGATGTATGAAAACAGTTCAATTCTACACCATAAAGAGCACAGGAGGACTGAAGGTCGAGATCAGTAACCTGGGAGCGAAGATCACAAAGTTGTTGGTAGCAAACCGAAAAGGGGAAGTGAAAGACATCGTGTTGGGTTTTCGCACGGCAGATGAATGGGAAGAAAAAGAGACGTATTTCAATGCGATCTGCGGTCGCGTAGCGAACCGAATCGGTGGCGGAACGTTTGATTTGGACGGAGTTACCTACTCTCTTCCTGTCAACAACGGGCCAAACAGTCTGCATGGCGGTTTGGAAGGTTTCAACGCGAAGTTATGGGAAGTGACGGCGCAGAGTCTGTTTGAAATCACGCTGCACTACCGCAGTAAAGACGGCGAGGAAGGTTATCCGGGCAATGTAGATGTATGGGTGACGTACACAGCGACGAAAGACAACCGTCTGGTGATCCATTACGAGGCCAAGACGGACAAGCCGACTTTGGTTGCCATGACGAACCATGCGTATTTCAATCTGGCAGGCGAAGACAGCGGAAGGGTTGATGACCATATGCTGCAGGTGAATGCCGACCGGTACACGCCGTTCGAAGAATGGACGTGTCCGACAGGTCAGATTTTGCCGGTTGTGGATAGTCCGATGGATTTCCGTCAGCCTACCCGTTTAGGCGACCGCATGAAAGATCCGTTCTTTACGCCTTGGAAGGGTATCGACAATAACTGGTGTCTGTGCGAAGCGGATGCACCGAAAGCGTTACGTCATGCCGCGACGTTAGAGGCGGACGGCCGGACGATGGAATGCTGGACGACGATGAAGGGTCTGCAGGTTTATACGGGTAACTTCATCGAGCGCAACGTAGGAAAGAGCGGTACGATGTATGACGAAAAGCATGCGGTATGCCTGGAAGCGCAACAATGGCCGGATAGTATCCACCATGCGGATTTTCCGAATATCGTATTGAGACCGGGCGAAAAATTAGACGAAATAACCGAATACAGATTTCTATGAGAAAAAAACTTTATGCCATGCTGCTGATTAGTAGCATGGTATTTTGTGCTTGTTCGACAAAGCAAGAAACGGTTCGTACGGACACGTTGTTGCGTGAGTGGCAGTTCACTCAAGACACGACGGATAATCCCGTATGGGAGGATGTGACTATTCCGCACGACTGGGCGATCAGCGGACCTTTTGACCGGGCAAATGACCTGCAAGAAGTGATCGTGGTACAGAACGGCGAGAAGGAACCGACGTGGAAAACGGGTCGCAGCGGTGGTCTGCCGTGGATGGGTAAAGGTCACTACCGGACACGTGTGGCAGTAAAGAAAGACAAGTTCTACACTTTGGTTTTTGACGGCGCGATGAGTCATGCGGACGTGTATGTGAACGGCGAGGAGATGGTTTACTGGCCGTACGGGTACAATACGTTTGACTGCTATATTCTGCCGGATCTTATTCAAAGCGACAGCGTGGATATTGATGTGTATCTGGAGAACAAACCGCAGCAGAGCCGCTGGTATCCGGGTGCAGGACTGTACCGGAATGTGCACTTGGTAGAAACGGATCCTATTCATATCCCGACATTCGGTATTTTGGTTCGGACACCCAAAGTGAGCAAAGAGTATGCGCAGGTGACGATCGAGGTGGATGTGCAGGATGGTGTGGATGAGATAAGTGCACAGAATACAGAATACAGCGTACAGACTGATATATTATTCAACGGCAAGGTGGTAGCTTCGACGGAGGGGCAACAAAGTGTTGCTGAGGTATTGAATCCGCAATTATGGTCGCCTGAGAGTCCGAACTTGTATATCGCACGAACGCGTGTACTGCGGGATAAAGAGATATTGGATGAGAAAGAGACGCGATTTGGTATCCGAAGTTTGAGTTATACGCCGGAAAACGGTTTTCAGTTGAACGGAGAGACCCGGAAATTCAAGGGTGTATGCAATCACCATGACTTAGGTCCGCTGGGTGCGGCGGTACATAAGGACGCGTTACGTCACCAGATCACGATGCTGAAGAATATGGGTTGCGATGCGATTCGCACAAGTCATAACATGCCGGCACCGGAGTTGGTGGAGTTATGCGACGAGATGGGAATGATGATGATGATCGAGCCGTTTGACGTATGGAACCACGGCAAGACGGAGAACGACTACAGCGTAGAGTTCAAGGATTGGTGGAAGGCGGATATCTCGAATATGGTGAAGCACTATCGTAATAATGCGTGTGTGATGTTGTGGTCCAGCGGTAACGAGGTATGGAACCAGGTGTTGCCGGACGGTATCGGTATTGTGACGGAGTTGCAGGACTTATTCCATCAATTAGACCCCACCCGACCGGTGACGAACGGTATGGACCAAGCGATGCATGTGATCCATAACGGATTTGGAGCGGCGGTGGAATTGCCGGGTTTGAACTATCGAACCGGAAGATATGAAGAAGCGTATGAGAACCTGCCGCAGAAGATGATTTTGGGTAGCGAAACAGCAAGTACGGTATCCAGTAGAGGCGTTTATAAGATCCCTGCTGTGCTAAAGGATTTTGCTATGTATGATGACTACCAGAGTAGCGGATATGACGTGGAGTATTGTCCATGGTCCGGTCTGCCGGAACAAGATTTTCAGTTGCAGGACGATTATGACTGGACCTTAGGTCAGTTTGTTTGGACGGGATTTGACTATTTAGGAGAGCCTTCGCCTTATGACACCGACGCATGGCCGAGCCATAGTTCGTACTTCGGTATCATTGATCTTGCGTCTCTGCCCAAAGACCGTTACTGGCTCTATCGCAGCCAGTGGAACAAAGAGGACGCGACGCTACATGTGTTACCGCATTGGAACTGGGAAGAGGGCGATTTAGTGCCGGTATTCTGCTACACAAGTTACCCGAATGCGGAATTGTTTGTGAACGGCAAGAGTTACGGTAAACTGCGTTTTGCGACTGCAGATGAAACGGAGCGTCTGGCTAAAGGCGAGATGATTGAAGGTGTTAGCGCAATGCCGAAGAGCGGTGATTTTGTACCGCCGGTATGGGGAAGTGCGCCGAGACCGGAGTTATTACCCCGTTACCGCCTGATGTGGTTCGATGTGCCGTTTGAAGCAGGTGAAATTACGGTAGTGGCGTATGATGAGAAGGGGAAAGAGATGGCAAGAGAGAGCGTAAAGACTGCAGGCGAGCCGGATCATTTGGAGGTTATTTGGGCCAATGAAGAGGAAAATCCTGAGGAACTATGCTATATGACGGTGAAGGTGGTGGATAAGGACGGTAATCTTTGTCCGAAGGCCAATAACCTGATACGGTACGAAGGCGACGGATTTGTCGCTGCCGCTAACGGTGACGCAGCCTGCTTGGATTCATTTGTTGAGCCGCATATGCACGCCTTCGCCGGACAATGTACGTTTATTATTCGGAAAGGAACGGAAGGTTCCTTCCGAATGATGGAATGATGAAATGATGGAATGATAAAAAAAATAGGGGCGCCGAAGCGTCCCTATTCTTTTTTGATGTTTGGTTCGGATTAGCGAACTTGAGTTCCTTGAACGTTGAACATCTTGTTGTCACGGATGATGTACATAACGCCATCAACCATTACCTTTTGAGCCTTCTCGGTCAGAGTGATGTTCTCGATACCCTCTACGTTAGCCTTCCAGCCATAATTCTCACCGGAGAGATCCAACTCAATCCACTTGCAAGGAGTGCCTTTATAAGAATCATCGCTCCAAACAGAAGCGAACGTAATTTGCGTAAATGCTTCCCACATACCGGTGTTAACATTCTGTACGTAGATTTCGTTAGCCCATGAACCAGCCTCACGGAACTTGAACTCTTGGAATCCCATAACATTAAGTTCAGCAAAGTACCAACCGGTATTAAGGAGTTCCATTGCAGTACCAGCCCAGCTATCGAATGTACCAATGATCTCAACACCTGCTTCAGGAGCACCTGCCGGTACCTTTACGCCGATAACCGTGTAATAAACTGTTGAGTCAAGCGGCTCGGGTTTCTCGCAGTTGTTCCAAGAATACAATGTAGGATCGCCGAGGTCATACATAATATCGGTTTCTTCACCAAGTACAAGGTTTGCACCTCCGTTAAATGCTTTCCACTCGTCATTCTCAGCGTCATACTCTTTGAGCTCATTGCTCCAGTCAGCACCCCACTCTGCAGCAGAACGGAATTTGAAATCAGAACCCTCAGCAGCCCTGAAGCTGATTTCGAATACAGCACCCGGGAGTTCGGCTTGCTGACGCTCAGCAGTCTTCAACTCATTCATGGTCATAGCCTCTTGTGCCCAGCCGTTGAAACCACCGGAGATAGCAGGAGTGATATAGTCCTCATCGTTGCAATCCGGCGAAACAAGTGATACTTTGTAATTGTGATATACAGCGGTACAAGGATTATTCTTCCAGCTCTTTACATCAATTACAACGATACCTGCACCAATGTTCTTGATATCAACCTCAGTGCCATTGTTACCGGGAAGCAAGTCTGCAGTACCGCGAATCAACTCTGCATCCGGACCAAGCTGATAATCCCAGTTGAACAAACCGCTACCGTCCAATTGAATCGGCTTAGCTTGTACACCACCATCTTTTGTTTCTGCACCGGTTGTATCGTCCCAAGAAACGACATACCAGCCCTCGAAGCCATCTACAGCAACGAAGTCAAGCAGAGTAGCGTGATCGGCAGCATTAGGCCAACCAGCATAAGTACCATTAAGAACGATACCGTTGCAAACGCCATCGTTGTAGATACACATCGTGTAAGTTCCGGTTGCATACGATGCCAAATCAGCATCCGAAGGAACCACCTCACGACTTGCGAACGTAGCAACGCTCATAACAGCAGCTGCTACAAATGCATAGAATTTTTTCATAATGCTTAATGAATTTAGTTAATAAAATTAGTTAATAAATTTAATTAATAAGTTACCTTATTATTAGTAGCCTATTTCTTCGTTAATACCTTTCAAATTTTCATTTGCGGTAACATCCTTCTCAGGAATCGGATACACATTGTATTTCGCATCCTTACCTGCCTTATGACCTTCCCAGGTCATAGTTGCCGTTGGGCCAGCAAATTGTCCGAAACGAATCAAGTCGGTACGACGACGTCCTTCGCACCAGAACTCTTTCGCCCACTCGGTCAATAATATTTCGTCATCCAGCGTAGTAAGCTCAGGAGCATTTGCACGACGACGCAAGCAGTTAACAGCCTCAACACCCGGAGCCAATTCGCCGGTACGGTAGCAAGCCTCTGCATAGGTCAAATAAGCCTCTGCCAAACGGAACAACGGAATATCGGTATCCGGCCATTTCGGTTCGCCCACAGGCGAAGCCCAGATCCAAGGAGCATCTACGATCGAATCATTACCAGCGATGTCCTTGAGCGTTGTCGTTCTAGCGGTAGAGTAAACACCCGTAAACTTAAGAACCGACCAAGAAGCATAGAAATCAGCTGCTTCATTACCCGTTAGAGACATCTTCTTTCCTGCCGTTGTTTTCGAAGCCATGATTGCACGGTCATCTCCTAAAGCGATAGGCATTTGATACTCATTGAGAGCAATGGTGGAAGCTTCGTTTTTGTCCACCCAATAATATACGAACTCAGGCGAGGAGCGGAAACATGACCAGGTATCGGTCGATCCGAACGGAACATAGTTTGCATCACGAACAGCGCTAACGAGGAAGCGTGAACCACCCCAGTTGAGGCAATGGATTGCATCTTGGTAAATGAGGAAGATTGCCTCATCTTGCGCACCATTATTATCATTATCGCCCATAAACAACTGCTGGTAAGCAGAGAAGTACACATGGTCTGCGGTCCGCTCAGCAGCCAAGTCGATGGCAGCTTTAGCTGATTTGTCATAGCCATGCAGGTTGTATGAGCTATCCATTAATTTCTTGGCATACTTCTTCGCATCTGCATATCGCGGTTCGCCATCACGAGCACCGAGAGCGGATTCGTTATATACCTCAGCATTGAGGTAAAGACGCATGAGGATGAACCAAGCGCAAGCCTGATCGACACGGTATTTATTTGTACGCTGTCCTGCCTGAATAATATACGGATCGGCTTCCAACTCTTGACATTCAGCCTCCAACCAAGCGAATAACTCAGGGCGAGTAGTCGGCATCGGTTTGTTCGGCGATACCGTCAGAGAGAACGGTACGCGATAGAACATATCCAAGAGATAGTAGAAGTTTATCGCACGTAACATACGTACTTCTGCGCGTTGCGCCAATGTCTCTTCATCCGTATACTCGGAAGTCTTATCCAAGAAGGAATTGCAGAGTGTAATATCGAAGTTCAGACGAGAATACAAGCCATAAACCAAGTCATTGCTCGAGCTCCAAGTCAAAGTACGGATATCCGCTAATCCGACGTCATTCCAGATCCACCAACCTTCGTCTGTACAGAACTCATTGAGTTCCCAGAACATACGATAGAAGGAAGATGTACCCTCGTCAATACCATCCACATCTCCGCTACCATCCGGACCTTTCTGTCCAGTGGTACCGAAAGTAGCATAGCATTTAGCGAACACTGCATCTTTATTAAAATTCGTGTCAGTATTAGGATCCAGCGGCTCTCTATCCAGCGAACACGCTGTCATACCTATACCTAATAAGGCAGCAAAGAATATTTTTGTGTATTTCATATCGCTATATAATTTAAATGATTTCATATTCAATTAATCCTCTTGCTTATTAGAACTGGAGGCTGATACCTACCACTGTAGTCATGCTACGCGGATAGATATTGTTGTCAATACCACCTCCTACTTCCGGGTCAAGTCCCTTGTATGGCGAGAAGACGCAGGGGTTCGATACGGTAACGTATGCACGTCCTTGTACCTTCTTGTTGAAACTATAACCGAGTGTGATGTTATCAATTCGCAAGAAAGATGCACGCTCTACGAAGAAGTCCGAAGCGAACCAGTTCGAGTTCTTTATCACGGTACCCTTGGAATCTACACCCACTTCGTAAGCTTGGGTTGCATCGTTCCAAACATAAGTGCGAATATCATCGCTACGCATGTTGTCTCCATAATAGCAATTGAAAGCAGAAGTCAAAACAGAGTGATAACCGCCATTTTGGTTCTGGTAAACCTTATCCGGCTCTACCCACTGCAAGTTGCCTGCCAAAACATCGTTGTACACATAGTTACCGATATTAGCACGGAGGGTAATACCCAAGTCAAATCCATAGAATTGGAACTTGGTTTGGAATCCCATGGTAACAGGGGCAGCAGGGTTGTGATAAATATATTTATCTTTATCATTGATTTGACCATCCTTATTACGATCTACGAAATAATGATGCATCACACCATTTTCGTCGGTCATCGCTTTCGTCTCATAAACGAGGAAGGAATATGCAGCTTCGCCTACTTTATGTGCTTGTACGGTATTACCGGTACCCGAGCTGATACCACCTACCGGTACAAAGTAGTCAGGATCGTCGGACAACAATTTGGTGATCTTGTTTTGATTCCAAGCCACGTTGTATCCCAAGTCCCATTTAAAATTCTTCTTATCCACCAGCACCGCATTGATAGCGAACTCAACACCTTGGTTGTAGAGGCTACCGATGTTACCGAGCATTTGGTTCTTGAAGTTAGATCCGGCCGAAACATTGACTGTACTTAACAAGTCTTTTGTACGACGGTGATAGTAGTCAATATTACCATTGATACGGTTGTTCAAGAAAGCGAAGTCAATACCGATATTGCTGGTATAAGTTTTCTCCCACGTCAAGTCCGTATTGTATACACCAGGACGGCTGGTATAATAAACTGCGTTACCATTCGCATCCGTACCTGCGTAAAGAGGATTGTCTGGTCCACCATCCAAAACGGGATAGAAAGCATGATCCTGAGAGGTGGTATAAGTAGGCAGATAATAATAGTCTACACCCAAGTTCTGCTGACCCGTGATACCATATCCAAGACGGAGTTTGAGGTCATTTATCCAGTGCACATCCTTCATGAAAGTCTCTTTAATCTTCCATCCGACAGCAAGAGAGGGGAATAAGCCCCAACGTGCATTCTCGCCTTTGGAATTATATTTCGCAAAGCGAGAAGAAGCATCCGCACGGAAGGTTGCTGTAACGAGGAGTTGATCCCAACCATTCCAGTTGATACGACCATAAACGGACTGAAGTGCATTATCCGTGATATAAATGGAAGCATATCTGTTATAAGGCTTACCTGCCAATGTGGGGTCATTATTCGTGGGCTGATAGAAGCCGGAGCCATCGCTCTGAGTGTGGCGGTAGAAATATTGGTTTTCGTAACCTACCATCACGTCGAAGTGCTGATTCGCATCCTCCCAGTCATGTCCGTATTGAGCATATGCCGAGAACTGCAGGTTATACTTACTCATATCGCTCCAGCCATCCCATCCGAAATAGTGATTGCCATGACTAAAAATAGACATTTTCGTTTTCTGCTTACCATAAGAATAGTCCGCACCGAAGTTAGCGTGGATGTGCAAATCTTCGAAACCGTGAATCTTATAGTCTGCCTCAATATTACCCACGAACGAACCAGCGTTTGCACGATCGTCCTTATGTGCTAAAGCAGCAGCAGGGTTACCCGTAGTCTGTGCATTGGTTGTGTAAGGCCAAGCATCATCGTTATAGCCAGAGGGGGTCACTACGCGTTGATAGTATCCGTCAAACCAATTATCGAGAACGTTTTGGGGAACCAGTACGTCTCCATTGGCGTTAACAGCCTCACCTTTAACGGGCATCGTCGGATCCATCGAAAGAGCGGCTCCAACAACACCTGCAGGATATTGGTTATAGATATACATTCCCTTGGTATTGATATTAAATACGAGGTGGTTATCCAAGAAGGACGGGTTGAGGTTCACAGAAGCGGTAACACGTTGCATTTGTGAAGTCTTAATCGCACCATTTTGCAGTGTATAGCCCACCGAAGCACGATACGGCATATCCACGTGTTTATTCTTTACACCACCCATGATCGAGATGTTGTGGTCGGTAGAAATGGTTGTACGATAGATTTGATCCTGCCAATCCGTACTTGCCGTACCTAATGAATTCGTCTTTTCTTCGCCATGGCCTAAAGCGGTTGCATATCCACGAAGTTGATCCGCCGTAAGCACTTGCGTGCGGTTAGTCAGCGTACCGATAGATACGTTACCTGCGTAACTTACTTTAGGTTTGCTACCTTTAGCACCTTTCTTGGTGGTGATAAGGATGACACCGTTGGAAGCACGGGAACCGTAGATAGCGGTTGCCGAAGCATCCTTGAGGACGGTGAAACTTTCGATATCATTCGGGTTAACCATAGAAAGCGGGTTCGATACACCCTGGATACCATTCTCATCCATAGCCAGACCATCGATGACGATAAGCGGGTTGTTGGAAGCATTCAGAGAAGCGCCACCACGAATCGTGATTGAGCCGGCACCACCCGGGGTACCATCCGCTGCCACTACGTTCACACCGGCGATCTTACCTTGAAGCATGTCTTGAGCCGTTGTTGTAAGACCCTTGTTCATGTCATCGGGTTTGATGGCGGTAACAGAACCGGTAGCATCACCTTTCTTCACAACACCATAACCGACTACGACAACCTCTTCGAGCAATTCCGTATCTTCACCGAGGCGAATGTACATCGAGGGAGCGGCTTCTTTCTCTTGGGTCTTGTAACCCATGTATGAGATTTGGAGTCTAGCACCGTTTTGAACGGTGAGGGTAAAATTACCGTCAAAGTCTGTAATGGTACCATTCGTTGTACCGATCTCGAGAATGGAGGCACCGATGACGGGTTCACCATTTTCGACATCCACAACCGTACCTTGCACAGCGAGCTGTGCGAATGCTGATAGTCCTACAAACAGGAAACATGAAATCAGCAGAGCGCGAAGTTTGAATATATCGTTTTTCATACTCTATTATTTTTTCAGGTTATGATAAATCGCGTTATCCAGCGTAAATGTACTATCCGTATAAGCGGACATTTGCATCATCTCATCTGCGCTGTCATCGGTATGTTTAAATATCACATCAAATGAGCCATCTTTAACCGCTGCAAGACTCCAGTGATTTGCAGAGTCCACAGAAACACGAGAAGCCGGTGTTTCTTCGATAGCAAATGTGATAATTGTATCATTCTTAGATGGGTCTTGTACTTGCGGTAAGATCGCTGTATCCGGAGTAACGATATTCACCTGCTCTCCTTTTGCCCAAGCCAATGATTTTCTATGCGAAGTAGCATCGTCGTAGAAACGAAGATACGCAATCTTCTGCGAAGCAACGCCTACAGGAACTTTTTTCTCATGTTTAAAACGTCCAGTGATCGTATCAACGACAATCTTCTTTCCTTCACGATGGGTAACATACCAAGTGGTATCCATTGTCCAGCGATCTTGCATTACATAAATCGGATCATAAGCTGCCCAATCCGAGTTAGCAACATTCAAAGAAATGGAAGAAGCGATATCAGCAAGTGCTTCCTTCTCATTCATCTTCACTGTATCGGACAGTGTGAAGACATTATTGAGATAGATCAAATGGAGCACTTCATCCCCCGCAACGAGTCGTGCTTTTCTTCCTAACATAGAACTCGTAAAATCTTCCCACTCAAACGAGAAAGTCTTCGTCTCAAATACAGAAGGCATGCCATCTCCGAAGGAGAAGTCTGTTTTCTCTACCGTATTGTCTGCATGATTAAAATGGAATTGAATGACATCCATATTGTAGCCGTTCAGATCCACATGGCTGCAATACTCAAGACTTTTGAAAGTCTCTTCCGAGAGTTCCTTCAGTTCTTCTTCGATGTCAATCTCATTCCTTTTACAGCCCACAAGGGCCGTTACAATGGCCAAGGCCATGATTAGAATTGTAGATTTGTTTTTCATAATAGATATTAATTATTTGTTTGTTATTTATGCGATATTATTCTTTCTCTTTAATGATAAAGACAGCAGCGGCACCACAGAGGAGGAGCACACCGGAAACGATGAGCATACCTGCTTGCGCGCCCCCGCATATATAAGTAAGGAGTACACCGCCGAGGAGTGCTGCAATGATCTGCGGCAGGCAGATGGTGCAGTTGAACAAGCCGAGATAATATCCCATGTTACCGCCCTTGATAGCGTTGGTAACGATGGTGAACGGCAGGGCAAGCATTGCGGCCCAAGCGGCACCGATGAGCAAGTAACTGCCGAAAAGGACATATTGATCCGTTACAAAGAATGCGGAGATGAAACCGATCGCACCTACAATGAGCGAGATGGAGTAAGCACCCTTGTTATGGAAACGTTTCTCGAGCCAAGGCAGGATAGCCGCCCAAAGGAGCGAGCCTACGGCTTGGATACAGAAGACTACTCCAACCCATCCTCCGGCATCCTGGAAGGTTGCATCCGAAGCGTTCACACCGTCCCAGCCGAAGCAGTTCACGGCGATGGCGCCATTCGAATAGTTCCACATATAAAGGAAGGCAGACCAGCAGAAGAACTGCACGAGGCCCACTGTCCAGAAAGCAGAAGGTGCTTCTTTGAGCAGCGTGAAAAGGCCTTTTTCGTCTGATGGGTCCACTTTCTTATCCTTGATGCCATGGAATTCCGCATATTCCTCCGGATTCATCTCTTTGACCGTCATAAAGGTATATAACGAACAAAGGGTGAGAATAGCTGCACCGAGGTAGAAGGACCATTTGACGGTGTCGGGGATGACGCCCTGCGGAGCGGTATTCGCGATACCTACCCACGTCAAGGAGATCGGGAGAAGATAACCTACTACCGAGCCTGCGTTACAGAGGGCAGACTGGATGGCATAAGCCGTACCTTTCTGCTCTTCGTTGACCATATCGCCCACCATCATCTTAAACGGTTGCATAGCAATGTTGATGGAGGTATCGAGGAACATGAGGCTGAAGAGGCCGAACCACATTGCGGCATTGAGGCCGAGGAAGACGGACTGGCCGAAACTGAAGTTACCGGCATTCGGCAGGAGAATCATCACCGCGAGAGCGATGAGGGCACCGACGAGCAGGTAAGGTTTACGACGGCCGAGACGCGTCCATGTTTTATCCGAATACTTACCTACGAGCGGCTGCACGATCATACCCATCAACGGCGGGAGGATCCAGAAGAAACTCAGCGTGTGGGGGTCAGCACCCAAGGTAGCAAAGATACGTGAAATGTTGGCGCTTTGGAGGGCGTATGCTATTTGCACTCCGAAGAAGCCGAAACTCAGATTAAAGAGTTGTGCAAAGGATAAATTCCGTTTCTGCATGATATCAATTTTATTATTAAGTTGCGTAATTTGCCAAATGTACATTACAAATCGGCGACAAAATTACTGCTTTTTTTTTAATTGTGCAAGTGTTTTGTGATTTTTTTAAAAAAAAATATCGTTTTTCTCTTCGAAACGTACCGAAATCTTTCGAAAGGAGTATGGGAGATACCTGCAGAAGGGATGCTTTCGACCACGAAAGTGACGCACTTATGACGTACTTATGGCGCACTTATCACGCACTTATCACGCACTAATTTTTGCACTTTAACATATTGGTATTATATACTACGTATATAATACTGAGGATATTGCGATTTTTGATCAAAAAAGAGCAAAAATGACTTAAAAAAAATGCTAATTTTCAAAAAAAAGTAGCAAAGTCTTGCACATATAATTTTTTTTTAGTATCTTTGCGGCCAAATTGATTTTTTTGTTATGGAAGTAACACATGAACAGTTAGTAGAGGCATTGCGGACGTACTTTGGGTTTGATACGTTCAAGGGCAATCAGGAAGCCATCATACGTAATGTGATGGAGGGGAAAGACACGTTTGTATTGATGCCGACCGGAGGAGGAAAGAGTCTCTGTTTCCAGTTGCCATCGTTGATCATGGACGGAGTAGCGATTGTTATTTCGCCGCTGATTGCGTTGATGAAGAACCAGGTGGATGCGATGAGTAACTACTCGGAGGAGGAAGGCGTAGCGCATTTCATCAATTCGAGTTTAAGTCGGCCTGAGATCGCCGCGGTGAAAGACGATGTGCTGGCAGGCAAGACGAAGTTGCTGTACCTGGCGCCGGAGAGTTTGAACAAGGGAGAGAACGTGGACTTTCTGAAGGGTGTGAAGATCTCTTTCTACGCGGTGGATGAGGCGCATTGTATCTCGGAATGGGGTCACGATTTCCGTCCGGAGTACAGTCAGATCCGTAGCATGGTACAACGCATCGGTAAAGCGCCGATTATTGCGTTGACTGCGACGGCGACGCCGAAGGTGCAGAAAGACATCCAGAAGAACTTAGGTATGCTGGAGGCGACGGTATTCAAGAGCAGTTTCAACCGTCCGAACCTGTATTACGAAGTACGTCCGAAAACAGCGGACGTAGATAAGGATCTGGTGCGTTTCATCCGAGGCATGGAAGGCAAGAGCGGTATCGTCTATTGTTTGGCACGCAAGGAGGTGGAAGATCTGGCGGAGGTGCTGAAGGTAAACGGAATCAGTGCCCGTCCGTACCATGCGGGCATGGATGCTCAGACGAGGTCTGAGAACCAAGACGCATTCTTGATGGAAGAGTGCCAGGTTATTGTAGCGACGATCGCTTTCGGTATGGGTATTGACAAGCCGGACGTGCGGTTTGTGGTGCATTACGATATTCCAAAGAGTTTGGAGGGATATTATCAGGAGACGGGTCGTGCCGGTCGCGACGGAGGTGAAGGAATCTGTCTGTGTTTCTACAGTCCGGATGATATTGAGCGATTGAGACGTTTCCAGAAAGACAAGACGCCGAAGGAGATCGGAATCGGCAATCAGTTGCTGTTTGAGACGCAGAGTTATGCGGAGAGTACGATCTGTAGGCGGAAACTGTTGCTGCACTATTTCGGAGAGGAATACAACGAGGAGAAGTGCGGTAATTGCGACAACTGCCGGAAGACGTATAAGCAGATCGATGCGAGTGAGTTGTTACAGATCGCGCTGGAGACGATTCAGCAGGTGAACGAGCACCATAAGGCCGAACATATCGTAGATATCCTGCATGGTAACCAGACAGCAGAGGTGATGAGTTACCATCACGACGAGCTGGATAACTTCGGAGCGGCAAGTGACGTGGAAGAGAGTACGCTGCATGCCATCCTGCGACAGGCGCTGTTGGTAGGAATGATCAAGAAGGATGTGGACAGTTACGGCGACCTGAAACTGCAGAAAGACGGACTGAAGTTCATTCGCAAACCGGGTAAGTTCGAAGTGCCGATTGAGGTGCAAGACGAGGATGAGATCGATATGGACGGTGCAGGAGCAACCTGCGCGGCTGCCGACGAGGTGCTGTATGCGATCTTAAAGGATATCCGTAGGAAGGTAGCGAAGAAGAACGATGTTCCGCCGTTTGTGATCTTCCAGGATCCGAGTCTGGAGGCGATGGCGACGACGTATCCGATCACGATGGAAGAGTTACTGATGATTCCGGGTGTGGGTGTGGCAAAAGCCAAGCGGTACGGTGATGAGTTCCTGCATATTATTAAGGAGTACGTCGATGAGAACGAGATCATCCGTCCGGAGGATCTGCGGATACGAACTGTTGCGAAGAAGAGTACCCGCAAGAAACAGATTATTCAGGCGATCGACCGGCGTGTGGATCTGGACGACTTGGCCGAGAGTAACGGTATGTCGATGGAGGAGATGATGGATGAGTTGGAGGCGATCGTGTTCAGCGGTACCAAGATCAACATCAATTACTTCATCAAGGAGGTAGTGGATCCGGATGAGGAAGAAGAGATCTACGACTACTTCAAGAACGCCGATGACGATAATATCAAGAAGGCGATGGAGGAGTTAGGCGAGGATTACTACGACGAGATGCATGTACGGTTGGTACGATTGAAGTTCCACTGCGATTTAGGAAACTAATGGTTAAAGGGCAGGTAGATTTTATAACGCTGGGGTGTTCGAAGAATTTGGTGGATGCCGAGCGGGTGATGCGGCAGTTGGAGGCGGCAGGTTGGAGGTGTGTGCATGACCCGGAGGAGCCGAAGGGCGAAGTATGCGTGATCAACACCTGCGGATTTATCGGTGACGCGAAGGAGGAGAGTGTGAATATGATCCTTCAGATGGCGGAGCGGAAGAAGAAGGGGAAGTTGCGGACGCTGATTGTGATGGGCTGTCTGAGTGAGCGGTATCGGGCAGAGTTGGAGGAAGAATTGCCGGAAGTCGATGAATATTACGGGAAGTTTGATTTTGAGAACATGGTAGAGAGACTCGGTATCCCGGAATCCCGGAATACCGGAATACCGAAGCAATATGAGCGGAAATTGACGACACCGAAGCATTATGCGTATTTGAAGATCAGCGAGGGATGTAACCGGTTCTGTTCCTATTGTGCGATACCGCTGATTACGGGACGGCATACGAGTAGGCCGAAGGCGGAGATATTAGAGGAAGTGCGGTGGCTGGTTAGTCAAGGCGTGAAAGAGTTGAACGTGATCGCACAGGATTTGAGCAGTTATGGGCTGGATTTGGAGAAACGGCATATGTTACCGGAGTTAGTGGATGAGATGGCGCAGATAGAGGGTGTGGAATGGATACGATTGCATTACGCCTATCCGACGGATTTTCCGGAGGAGTTGTTGGATGTGATGGCGAAACATGCGAATGTGTGCAAGTATCTGGATATTGCGTTACAACATTGTACGGACCATATGTTGGGTTTGATGAGACGGCATATCAATCGGGCGGAACAGGACGCGTTGATTAAGAAGATCCGGGAGAAAGTGCCGGGCATCTGCATTCGCACCACTTTGTTGGTAGGTCACCCGGGTGAGACGGAAGAAGATTTTGAGGAGTTGAAGGCGTGGGTGAAGGAAATGCGTTTTGACCGAATGGGTTGTTTTGCGTACTCGGATGAAGAAGGAACGTACGCCAATAAGCATTATACCGACGATGTGCCGCAAGAGGTGAAGGAACGGCGTGTGGAGGAGTTGATGGCGATTCAGCAGGAGATCAGCGGTGCGTTGATGGCGCAGAAAGTGGGCACGGTTCAACGGGTGATTGTGGATCGGAAAGAAGGCGATTATTGGATCGGAAGGACGCAGTACGATAGTCCGGAGGTGGATTGTGAGGTTCTCGTTGAGAACATTGGAAATTGGAAATTGGAAATTGGTGACTTTGTCAATGTTCTGATTACCAAAGCAGAAGAATTTGATTTATACGGAGAGATATGTTAACAAAAGAATTGATCGGCTTGATCGGTAACGAAACAGGGCTGAGTAAGAAAGACACAGAGCAGTTATTGGCGACGATGACGGCCATCCTGCGCGAGAATCTGATGGCAGGCAAGACCATTCAGCTCCAGGGCATCGGCACGTTAGAAGTGAAAGAGCGCAAGGAGCGTGTGATTGTTCACCCGAAGACGGGTAATCGCACGGTTTCGCCGAGCAAGAAGCAGATTGCGTTCAAGCCTGTAGCTAACATGAAGGACCATTTAAAAAAGATCTAAGTTATGGCAGAGAAACTAAGTTGGACCGAGTTACGCCGTGCGCTGGCGAGTCGTGCGGGTGTAAGTGAAAAGAGCGCAGGGGCGTTCTTGAACAGTTTCAATGCCCAGCTGATCGAGGCATTGAAGACGGAGAAACAAGTGAAGGTGAATGGTCTTGGTACGTTTAAGTTACAAGCGGTTGCCGCACGTAAGAGTGTGAACGTGAAGACGGGTGAGGAAATCACTATTCCGGGTTATAACAAAATCGTTTTTGCGTCTGAAGCGGGTGTGAAGGAGTTAGTGGAGAGTAATGGCGAAGGGCGAATGGCGAATGGCGAAAGGCCAATGGAGAAGGGCGAAGGGATAGAGAACGATCCGTTGAAGAAGTTAGGTGTTCAGGCGGCAGAGATTGTAGATATTTTGGGCGAGTTAGGACAAAGTCCTAATACAGAGGCTAATGGCGAAAGGTTAGAGGCGAAAGGCGAAGAGCCTGTTGTGGAACCGGAACCGGTCGTAGAACCTGAGCCGGTAGTAGAGATAGAACCGGTAGTAGAACCGGTAGTAGAGCCTGTAGCGGAGCCGGTTAAAGAAGAGCCTCAGCCGGAAGAGCCGAAGAAAAAGAAAAAACATCATTTCTGGCGGGACACGCTGATTTGCGTGGTTTGTTTGCTGATTGTGTTAGTGATTGCGTTCTTCTTCTTTCGGAGTGAGATCAGCAGTTGGATCAAGTCGTTTGTAGAAGAGAACAAGACGGAGATTGTGGTGCCGGCAGAAGAGCAAGAGACGCCTGTGACTGTGACCGAAGAGGTGACAGAGACACCGGAAGTAGTGCAAGAACCGGAGGTTGTTATTGAGCCGCAGGTAGAACCGGAGACAGCCGTTGAACCGGACTTGTCCCGTTACAAAGGATTGATCAAGACGGAAGAGATTACGGAAGGTAGTCGTCTGGCCTGGATTGCGAAGAAGTACTATGGTGACCAAGCTTACTGGCCGTACTTGTACGACGCAAACAAGGACCGTATAGATAATCCAAGTAAGATTACGATCGGCACGCCGATTCGTGTGCCGAAGTTGACGAAGGCGCAAAAGGATACCACGACAGTGGAGTTTTTGGAACTGAAACGAATCGCAGAAGAAGCGATAAGGTAAAGGTTATAGGTGATAGGTGATCGGGGAAGATTTTATCCATATTGAAGGGGCGGACACGCACAACTTAAAACATGTGACGGTAGACATACCGCGGAATGAGTTGGTGGTAGTGACGGGAGTGAGCGGCAGCGGCAAGAGTTCGTTGGCGTTTGACACCTTGTATGCGGAGGGTCAGCGGAGGTATGTAGAGAGTCTGAGTGCGTATGCGCGTCAGTTCATGGGTAGGATGCAGAAGCCGGAGGTGGATAAGATCGAAGGTATTCCTCCGGCGATTGCCATTCAGCAAAAAGTGACGAGTCGCAATCCCCGTTCCACCGTAGGCACGGTGACGGAGATTTACGACTATTTAAAGTTATTATACGCGCGCGTAGGTCACACGTACTCGCCTGTGAGCGGAGAGGAAGTGAAGAAGAACACGATCCGGGACGTGGTGCGTTACATGGAAGAACAGGAGATCGGTACGCGTCTGTATTTGATCAGTCCGATTATTCTTCCGGAAGGCCGCACGTTAGAGGAGCAGTTGGCGTTATGGCAAGGGCAAGGTTTCAGTCGTCTGCTGATTGATGGTGACACAGTGCGTTTGGACAATGAGGCCTGGCAGAAAGCGGAAGGTCACGAGGCGTATCTGTTAGTGGACCGTATTATAGTGGATCACGAGCAAGCGACGAGTAACCGTTTTGCGGACAGTGTGCAGACAGCGTTTTTTGAGGGGCACGGAGAATGCCGGATCTGGGTGGACAAGAAGGAGAAAGTGTTCTCCGAGCGTTTTGAGGCGGACGGGATTCAGTTTATCGAGCCGAGTGAGCACTTGTTTGATTTCAATAATCCGGTAGGTGCGTGTCCGGAGTGCCGCGGTGTAGGTGTGGTTACGGGTATTGATGAGGATCTGGTTATTCCGGACAAGTCGAAATCGGTTTATGAAGGTGCTGTTGCCTGCTGGCAAGGCGAGCAGATGCGGAGTTGGCAGGAGGCATTGGTGTATAATGCCAATAAGTTCGGTTTTCCGATCCACACGCCGTTCTACGCGTTGAGCCAGGAGCAGAAGATGCTGCTGTGGACAGGGAATGAATGGTTCAAGGGTCTGCATGCATTCTTTAAGGAGATTGAGGAGAAGCAGTACAGCAAGATCCAGTATAAAGTGCTGTTAGCGCGCTATAAAGGAAGGACGATTTGTCCCGTTTGCCGCGGTTTTCACTTGCGTCCGGAGTCGGAATATGTGCGTGTGAAGGGAAAGAGTATCCAACAGTTGTGTTCGATGCCTATCTCGGAGTTACAGGCATGGTTCGGGTCAGTGGAATGGACGGATATCGAAAAGAAGACGATTGATATTGTGCTGACGGAGATCAATAGTCGTCTGCAGTTCATGCAAGATGTGGGTTTGAGTTATTTGACGCTGAACCGGCAGAGTAATACCTTATCGGGCGGCGAGAGTCAACGCATCCAATTAGCGAAGAGTTTGGGCAGCAGTTTAGTGGGGTCGCTTTATGTATTGGATGAACCGTCTATCGGATTGCATCCGAGGGATACGGAACGGTTGATTCGGGTGCTGAAGGAGTTACGGGATCTGGGCAATACGATTGTGGTGGTGGAGCACGACGAGGATATTATTGCTGCTGCGGACCATATTATTGAGATCGGTCCTAATGCAGGAAGGCATGGCGGTGAGATTGTGTATGAAGGTAAACCGCGTCCGGAGTTGGTGCATTTCGACATTCCGAAACAGAGAAGGCATTGGAACAACTATATCGAGGTAGAAGGAGCATGTGAGAACAACCTAAAGAACCTAACGGTTCGTTTTCCGCTGCATGTGATGACATGTGTGACGGGTGTGAGCGGAAGCGGAAAGAGCAGTCTGGTTAGCAAAGTACTCTACCCTGCGTTGAAGAAACACTACGGTGGGTCGTATGCAGAGCACACGGGTGATTTCGGCCATTTGAAAGGGAGCATGCACCTGATGCGTGACATTGAGTTTGTAGATCAGAATCCGTTGAGTAAGTCGAGCCGTTCGAATCCGGTGACCTACCTGAAGGCATATGACGAGATACGAAGGTTGTATTCGGAGCAGGCGTTGTCGCATCAGTTGGGATTCACTCCGGCACATTTCTCGTTTAACGTGCCGGGCGGTCGGTGCGAGACGTGTCAAGGGGAAGGAACGATCACGATTGAGATGCAGTTTATGGCAGACTTGGTGCTGGAATGCGAGCAATGTCACGGAAAACGGTTCAAGCAAGACGTCTTGGATGTGCATTACCGGGGGAAGTCAATTTACGATGTGCTGTGTATGACGGTGAATCAAGCGGTGGAGTTTTTTGGAGAAGATCCACAGTGCGATAAGATCGTGAAGCGACTGAAGCCGCTGCAAGATGTGGGTTTGGGTTATCTGCAGTTAGGTCAAAGCAGCAGTACATTATCGGGCGGTGAGAGTCAACGCGTGAAGTTAGCGTCGTTCCTGGCTCAGGAAGATAACACCCCGACGATTTTTGTGTTTGACGAGCCGACGACGGGTCTGCATCACCGCGATATAGAGGTGCTGTTACTGTCCTTGAACCGCTTGGTGAACAACGGTCACACGGTGCTGATTATTGAGCATAATCCGGCTGTAATACTGGCAGCGGACCATGTGATCGATTTAGGAAAAGAAGGAGGAATAGAGGGCGGAAATATCGTTTGTACCGGTACTCCGGAAGAAGTAGCGGCTTGTGAAGAAAGTTATACCGGCAAGTATCTTGCCAAAATTATAGAGCAATATGGCAAATAAATTTATGAATGAAATACGTCATTCCGACATTTTCTCTCATCTGCCTCAGATGCATTATATGCCGCGTTGGGGTGTGCTGTTGCTGGACTTGTTTCTGTGCACGATCGCTTTTTGGGTGAGTGTATGGATCGGTAGCGGTTTTTTCAACTACATGAACGTAGGTGAAACCAGTTTATCCATCGGACTGCACTATCTGATTGTGATGGGAATGCAGTTGGTGATGTTCTGGGCGTTCCATACCTATTCGGGTATTCTTCGTTATTCAACGTTTATTGACACGACGAAGGTGCTGTTATCGAATGTGATGACGGGTCTGGCGCTGGTAGCATTGAACTTGATTTTGGATAACACTTCGGGTAGCCATCCGTTATTAAACACCGTGATCGCTATCTATGTACCGATGTCGTTTGTGCTGCTGTTCACGTTGCGTGTGGGTGTCAAGACCTTGAGTGAGAACTTAGAACACAGTACAGGCAGTCCCCAGGTGATGATCTACGGCACGCAGACGGCTGGTGTTGCTATTGCCAAGATGCTAAGGGCGTCGGGTAATAATCCTTACCGTCCGGTGGGCTTTATTGCCGATGAGAACGATCGTCACGGATATGACTTGGCGGGTTTGCATGTAAGGCCGTTGAATGAGTCGCTGTTTGCGTGGATGGAGAAGCAGGGTGTGAAACATGTGATTGTGTCTCCGTTAAAAATGAGGGCGCTAAATCCGGCGAAGGATTTGCAGATTTTTATTGATCACAATGTTCGCATTCTAACCACCCCGTATTTCACCCAAATGGACAATACGGACGAAATCGATGCCCAACGTATCGGTCGAATTGATGCGATTCATATTGAAGATTTGTTGGAGCGTCCACAGATCAACATTAATATGGAGAATGTGCGTCAGTTGATCCAGAAGCGAGTGGTGCTGGTGAGCGGTGCGGCAGGAAGTATCGGAAGTGAGTTGGTTCGTCAGATACAACAGTTTAAGCCGCAGGTGACGATCTTGTTAGAGATTGCGGAATCGCCGTTGCATGACCTGGCGTTGGATCTGAAAGAGCATTTTCCGAAGTCCCGTTTCATACCGGTTATAGGCGATGTCCGAAACCGGGAACGCATGGAGCAGGTTTTTGGAGAGATGCGACCGGATATCGTTTTCCATGCAGCCGCGTACAAGCATGTGCCGTTGATGGAGAGTTTTCCGAACGAAGCCATTCAGGCGAATGTGTTGGGAACGAAGAATATGGCGGATATGTCGGTTAAGTACGGCGTGCAACGCTTTGTGATGGTTTCGACGGACAAGGCAGTGAACCCGACGAATATCATGGGTGCCAGCAAGCGCATTGCGGAGATTTATGTGCAGTCGCTATTTAGGAAGTTGCAGAAAGAGAATCCGAACAGTACCAAATTCATCACGACGCGTTTCGGCAATGTGTTAGGCAGTAACGGTTCGGTGATACCCTTCTTCCGTAAGCAGATTGCGGCAGGCGGCCCGGTAACGGTGACTCATCCGGATATCATCCGTTATTTCATGACGATTCCGGAAGCTTGTTGTCTGGTGATGGAAGCCGGTACGTTAGGTGAAGGCGGTGAAATCTTTGTTTTCGACATGGGTCAGCCGGTGAAGATTCTGGATTTGGCGCGTAATATGATTCGTCTGGCAGGCTATACACCGGAGAAAGATATCCGCATTGTGTTTACGGGTTTGAGACCGGGTGAGAAGCTGTACGAGGAATTGCTGAACCAAAAGGAGACGACTATTCCTACGGCCAACGAGAAGATTATGGTAGCCAGAGTGCGTGAGTTTGAGTTTGACGAGGTAAGCAAGGCGGTGGATCAACTGATCGAGACGAGTCGTCACTCCAAACCGTTCACGACGGTGACGCTGATGAAGAAGCTGGTGCCGGAATTTATCAGCAACAACTCTATTTATGAACAATTAGATCCTCAGTAATGCAAGATTTTTTTCTATCTCATAGTTATCTGATCGGACTTGTCAGTTTTCTGTTAGGCTGGCTGGGTATGCCGTTGGTTATTCGCATTGCCAAAGCGAAAGGTTTTGTGGTACGACCGAACAAACGAATGAGTCACACCGGTGAAGTTCCGAATATCGGAGGCCTGAATATCTGTTTCAGTTTTATTTTGAGTTACCTGCTGTTTGAGTTTAACCAGTTGGACCAAAACCAGTTCTTCTTAATTGGTCTCTTTGCCATTATGGCCGTGGGGTTCATCGACGATGTGCTGGTACTTACTCCGTTGGCCAAACTGATCGGAGAGACCTTAGCGGGTATTGCGTTAATCGGTTTTGCGGATTTGCGGATCACGCATTTGCATGGTCTGTTCGGTATCGGCGAGATCGGTATCGTACCGAGTTATCTGATCTCGTTTTTTATCCTGATAGCTATTATCAATGCCGTGAATCTGATAGACGGTATTGACGGTTTAGCGAGTGGGTTGGGTATCTTGTACTGCCTGTTTTTTGCCACCTATTTCGGTTTGGCCGGTGACACAAGCTGGTCTATTCTCGGTATCTGTATGATCGGTGCTTTGGCGGTATTCTTTATTTATAATGTGTTTGGCCGCAGGGGAAAGATCTTCATGGGTGATTCCGGCAGTTTGTTGTTAGGCTATCTGTTGACAGCATTTGTTTTTCACTTATGCGAGGTGAATGCGTATGGAGAAGTGCCGGCTTGGTTACATATGCAGGCTGCGCCGGCGGTATCTATCTGCGTTCTCACTATTCCTATTTTTGATACTATTCGCGTCAGCATCACACGACTGAAGAAACACCGCAGTCCCTTCCAGCCGGACAAGAACCATATTCACCATCTGTTGCTGAGTACGGGTTTGAATCACCTGCAAACGACTTGTGTGCTGTTGTCCGTGAGTGTGCTGTTTATCGGTTTGGCTATATTGGGATGCAATTGGAATATGTGGGTTTTGCTGATCGTTGACTTTAGTTTAGCGACCATACTTACCCTACTCTTGTGGCGTGTGATTAACAAAAAACTTTACGGTCATGCTGAGCATTGAACATCTGTCGATGGAGTTCTCCTCCCGTCCGGTATTGGATGATATCACGTTCCTCATCAACCGCAAGGAACGCATTGCGCTGGTGGGGAAGAACGGAGCCGGGAAGACGACGCTGTTGCGTCTTATTGCCGGTGAATACCAGCCGACAGCCGGACGGATCAGTAAGGAGAGCGACATGACAATAGGATACCTGCCGCAGATGATGTTGTTTCAAGATGACCGCACGCTGAAGGAAGAGACGATGACCGTTTTCAATGGAGAAGACGAGGCTCGGTTCATCGCCGAAATGGACCGTACAATTATCGGTTTGGGATTTGAGCGGAAGGATTTTGGCAGACCCTGTTCGGAGTTCTCCGGTGGATGGCGAATGCGTATTGAGTTAGCAAAGATTCTGTTGAGACATCCGGATCTGTTGCTGTTAGACGAGCCGACGAACCACTTGGATATCGAGTCCATACAATGGTTAGAGGATTTTTTGAAGAGCAGTCCGTCGGCTGTGCTGATGGTGAGTCACGACCGGGCGTTTATCGATAATGTGTGCGGTAGGACGATCGAGATCACCTTAGGGCGGATATACGATTATAATGTCAACTACAGCCGATTTGTTGAACTGCGAAAAGAGCGTCATGAGCAGCAAGTGAGAGCGTACCAGAATCAGCAGAAGATGATTCAGGACACGGAGGAGTTTATTGAGCGTTTCCGTTATAAAGCGACCAAGGCGGTACAGGTGCAAAGCCGAATCAAGCAGTTGGAGAAACTGGAACGGCTGGAAGTGGATTTAGAGGACACATCCCGTTTGAACCTTCGTTTTCCGCCGGCACCGAGAAGCGGTGATTTTCCGCTCATCGTGGAAGATCTGAGAAAAGACTTCGGGGAACATAACGTGTTTCATGACGTGACGTTTACGATACGAAGGGGCGAGAAAGTGGCTTTTGTGGGTAAGAACGGAGAAGGTAAATCGACGCTCGTCAAATGTATCATGGGACAGTTGGACTACTTGGGAAACTTGAAGATCGGTCATAACGTGAAGATCGGTTATTTTGCGCAGAACCAAGCGGCTATGTTGGATGAAGACAAGACGGTTTTTGAGACCATTGACTATGTTGCCGTAGGAGATATCCGCACAAAAATACGCGATATACTCGGTGCGTTTATGTTCGGCGGCGAAGCGTCCGACAAAAAAGTCAAAGTTCTCAGCGGAGGAGAACGTAGCCGTCTGGCGATGATACGGTTGTTACTCGAACCCTGCAACGTACTCATTCTCGATGAGCCCACCAACCACTTGGACATGCAGTCCAAAGATGTACTGAAAACGGCCCTTCAGGCCTTCGATGGCACTCTTATATGCGTCAGTCACGACCGTGATTTCCTCAACGGACTCGTCACCAAAGTGTATGAATTCGGCGGAGGACGCGTCAAAGAGCACCTCGGTGGCATATACGATTTCCTGCGCACGAAAAAAATGACTAACCTCAATGAGTTAGAGATTAGGCAAAAAACTATTCTCACCGACGGTCAACCGACGGTCAACCGACAGTCAACGCCAAGATCACCCCAATCTGGTGCCTTGGACTATGCAGCCCAAAAAGCCGCAGCGGCAGAGAAACGCAAGAAAGAGCGGCAGATAGCCGAAACGGAAGACGCCATCACGGCCTTGGAGAACCAGCAGGCGGAGATAGAAGCATTGCTGGCCATCCCGGAAAATCAGACGCCGGAGATGTTTCAGAAATACGAGACTATCAAACACCAAATAGAACAAAAGATTTACGAATGGGAGTTGTTAAGCGAAGAGTAGAAGAGATCGTGGAATATATCCTCACGTGGCTCTGTTACGGGGATGCTCAAGCGGCATCCCGTGTAGCGTACACCAATGACGAGCGCGCATTGGAGGATCACGATGTGATTATTATTCCGAACGGTCGGTTAGGCAATAGTATCGTATTGCCGGAGTTCAGTGCGGCCAAAGTGGAACAACCGGCGAAAGGCAAGGCCATAATCCGCACCGACATTGTGTACAACACGTTCTTCTTCATCTCCCGTGCGGAAGAGACATACCAGACGGAGCGTGACGAGCATAATCGGTTTCTGGCAAAATACTCGTGCTTAGGAAACAACAACCGCCTGCAGATACCGATGCTGGATGAGCATGCCCGACTGCTGCTGAAATTACTGAACGAACCGCTGCCACAACCGGGTTTCAACACCGTTTACCTGACCCATGACATCGATGCTATCACGCAATATCGTCATCTGCGCGGTGCGATAGGCGGTATCCGGAGAGGAGAACGAAAAGCGGTGTGGGCGGCCTTACGGGATATCCATAAAGATCCGTTATATACCTTCCCTTGGATGGTTCGGCAAGATGCCAGAGTAAAGGATGCTAAAGTGCTCTATTTTGTTAAAGAGACCAAAGGAAAGGGCTATGACTATCCGCAATATAACCTGCACGGACAGGATTTCACCCGCCTGCAACAGATGTTATTGGACAAGGGAGCAGCGTTTGGAATTCACGCCAGTTATTATGGTGATCTAAAAGCGATAGACTACCGGCTCAACAACATCAAACACACCTACCACCGTGCCCATTACCTGACCGGAAACATCCGACAGATGCAGAAGTTGGTTTCCGCCGGTTTTACAGATGATTTCACAATGGGTTTTGCGGATGAAGCCGGATTCCGCTTACAGACCACTCGTGCCGTCCGGTGGATCGATCCCGTCAAAATGCGGTTGACGAATCTTACTCTTCATCCACTTATTATCATGGATACAACACTTAGTAACACCAACTACATGCACCTGGATGAGGAAGAAGCGTATTTCTTATGCGAACGGTTGATAGACAAAGTGCGCATGCATCACGGTGACTTGTGTCTGTTGTGGCATAATAGCAGTTTTACACCCGATACGTATCATAAATCCTTGTATGCAAAGGTTATTAATTGTATCTGATCCACCTGCCAAACCGGGTTATTTACCCCGTTTGCGATATCTGTGCGACTATCTCGTGCGGAAAGGGTATGACGTGACCTTACTGACGGAGGCGTACCAGGAGTTGCCGTTTGCGCACACCTACCCTATTGAGCAGATCAAGATGTACAACGGATCGGCGTTTGATTGGTTTATAAAGACCGTTTGGACGCTCATCACCGACTGGCACAACCGTGTTTTTGCCCAACGGGCGTTGGCGAAAATGGAAGGAAGATATGATGTGGTGGTATGTACCGCGTTCAATGATTTTCCTTTGGGAGCGGCCCAACGAATCGCTAAAGCATGGGGAGTTCCTTTGATATGCGACATACGCGATTTGGACGAGCAGGTGGATGACTCAACGTATCAGTACAAGCATCAGAATAAATGGTTGATGCCTTTTAGAAGGCTATACCGTGCCGTGCATATCCGCAGAAGAAATAGGGTCTTGCGGTCAGCGGATGCCGTGACGACCGTTTCTCAATGGCATGCGGATTTCATCAAACCGTTGAATAGCAATGTGCATGTGGTGTATAACGGATATGATCCGACGGTATTCTATCCTCAAGATACACCTACCGACACGTTCCGTGTTTCATATATCGGCAGTCTATCGGCTTGGCAACGTCCGGCATTGGAGAAGATACAAGCGGTAACGGAAGTGGATTTACATACTCCGACACAAGCGCCTGTCTCGTTTGACAAGATGGGTAATGCCATTCGGCAAAGTAGCGTGATGGTGGTACTGACAGACACCCATACGCATGGGATGCTGACCACTAAGTTCTATGAAGCCTTAGGATGCGAAAAACCAATCTTATGTGTGCCGTCAGACGAAGGGGAGTTGGCGCAGATGATTGCGTACACTCAAGCCGGGATTGCGACGAACGATACGGAAAAGATACAGGCCTTTATCGATGAGCAATATAAGGAATGGAAGGCCAAAGGCTACACCAGACAGCAGACCATGCATCGGGAACAGTTCTCCCGGGAGACGCAATGCGAACTTTTTGAACAAATCCTAAAAACCGTTATCCCATGATTAGCATTATCGTTCCTATCTATAACGCGGCAAGCTATCTGAACGAATGCGTAGATAGTCTGTTGATGCAGACGGAGCAAGATCTGCAGATCATCCTTGTGGATGACGGTAGTTTGGATAACAGTCCGGCGCTGGCTCAACGTTATGCAGCAAAAGACCGACGCGTTGAGTTGCATACCATCCCTCATGCAGGGCAGTCGGCAGCACGCAATGAAGGTCTGAAACATGTCAAAGGGGAGTTTGTTGCTTTTGTTGACGCCGATGACCGTCTGGCACCCGAATGGTGTGCTCGGCATCTCAAAGCGATTGAGGGAGTACAATACGTGCAAAGCGGATACCGAAGATGCAAGCAGGAGGAAGTCAGTCGACCTAACTATCCGTGCAATGCCTATCAGTTCACATCGCCCTGCATGCGTTTGTATCGTCGGGAAGCAATAGAGAAATTGCGTTTCACCGAAGGGATGATTTATGAAGATGTGCTGTGGTCCGTCGATCTGTGGCTCAGCGGTGCAGTGTGCCGTAAGATCCGCTATGCCGGCTATCTCTACACCCTCAATCCGAAGAGCACCACGTCTCAACGGCATCCCGAAGCCGAAAAACGGGTGTTCGGAGAACTTAGAAAACGTGTAGACAAAGCTTCACGTAAAGGGAAATGGATCCTTTTTTACACCCTTATACGATTGAAAATTCATTTTTTGTTATCATGAAAAGATACCTCACACTCATCGCTTTAGCGATAGGCATTACATCGCTTCAAGCGGCTACGTATTACGCGACGAACACCGCGACCTTTGCTACAGGTTTGTCCTCTCTTCAAAACCCGGGAGACACCCTGTATCTGCACGGAGGAACCTATGAGTTCAGCGACAAGGTCAGTGTCAACAAACAAGGTACAGCAGCAAAGCCCATCGTCATTATCGGCTATCCGGGCGAGAAAGTGATTCTTGACTTTCACAAAGTAGCTTACGGCACACGCGGTCTGACTATCCATGCCAACGCACTTTACGTGCACGTAAAAGACCTGACGATCGCATGGTCAGGAAAGAATAACCTCTATTGCGAAGGATCTTACTGCCTGTTCGAAAACCTTGATATCTACGGCTCTGCAGACACCGGATGCCAGATGAAGAAAGGCGGTAATAACGTCATTAAAAATGTGGACAGTCATGATAACTTCGACTATGAGGAGGGATTCGCACCATCAAAAGGTCAGAATGGTCCCGCTAACTTTGGTGGCAATGCGGACGGTTTTGCCGACAAGCAGTTCACCGGAGCGGGCAACCACTACATTGGTTGCCGCGCGTGGAATAACAGCGACGACGGATGGGATTTCTTCCAGCGCGTCAGCACATCGAATACCATTATCGAGAACTGTATCTGTTACCAGAACGGTAAGCCGTACTATGACATGACCCAAAACCCCAGAGCGTCTGGCGTCGATAAGGCGTGGTTTGACCAATACGTTGGCACATCTGTTATTGATCGATATGGTAATACCATACAAATATCCCTCGAACGTTTCCCTAATTTAGGAAACGGGAACGGCTTTAAGATGGGGGGAAATTACACGGACCATAAGATCCTGATTCATCACAGTCTGGCGATCGGTAACTACGCACGTGGTTTTGACCAGAACAACAACGGCGGCACGATGTGGGTGTACAACAACACCGCTTATGACAATAATGTCAACTACGGTTTCACTACGGCCTACGGTACCAACACCATTCAAAACTGCATAAGTTTTGCGACCCAAAACAGCGATGCGTACAAGTCGCAAAATGTAGTTACAATTGATCATAACTCCTGGAACAACGGATTCTCCGTTAGCAAGAATGATTTTCAGTCTCTGGATACCACGCAGATTCTGGCACCGCGTCAAGCGGACGGATCGTTGGCGGAAAGCACTTGTCTGCATCTCAAATCTTCTTCCGCACTCATCGATGCCGGCATTGATGTGAACCTTTGGTATAACGATAACGCGCCCGATCTGGGTTGTTATGAATACCCGGGTGAACGCCATGATCCTATACCGGAAGACACTGTGCCAACGGTACAACCGGAAGGCACCCATAAGGTTGCTTTTGTCACTATTCCGGGTTGTGCGGAAGACAAACCCTTACTGCGTTATCTGCGGCAGAATGATAGTTTGTGGATTGTGGAGACCGAAGCCGCAGACGCAACAGTGGACTACAGCAAATATGAGGTGATCGTGTTAGGCAATAAACCTGCCTCCTCGGCAGCCGGTTTTGCAGCACTCAAGGGGTATAACAAACCCATGGTTTTACTCAAACCGTGGTTACTGAAACCCGGCGCATGGAGCTGGGGGACTGCGATTAACACTGCCGATGCCGCCGTTACCGTCAGTAACACCGATCACCCGCTTTTTGAAGGATTGAACATTACTGATGGTAGTCTCACCCTCTTTAATAGCGTCAGCACCAACGGTGTCACGGCTATCTCCGAATGGAGTAACACCGAGCTCTCCGTGCAGACATTGGGTTCTCCCGTGTCTGTTCCCACGGCATCATCGGTCGCCATCTTATCCAATGACATCATCATGATCGGTGTCAGCGAATATTCGATGACGGATATCTCGGAAGACGGGAAACGGCTTATCGAAAATGCGATTCTGCTTCAACTCGGTATCCGCATGCCGGAAAGCATTGAAAATCCAAAATCACAGATCAAAAATCAAAAATTTATAAATAATGGTACATTATTTATTGAAGCGTCTGGTGTTGTGTATGACGCTTATGGTCGTTGCATTCAGCGCTAAAGCTGCGCAAGCACAGTATCAGGATATATTCTATGAGATAGACCCGGCTCATCTGACGGCTGAGGTCAGTTCTAATCCACGGGTAGTAGGAGATATCATCATCCCCTCTTCCATTGTGGTCGGACAAGACACGTACACCGTTACCTCTATCGGAGATAAGGCGTTCAAAGGATGTAAAAGTCTCACTTCTATCGTGCTTCCCCCTACCCTTGAACGTGCCTATCGTTCGGCGTTTGAGGGTACCGGTATCATGGCCGATAAAAACAACTGGAATGAAGGTTGTCTTTTTATCGACTCCATCCTCATAGCCACGGACAAGAACATCAAGTCGCGTTATGTTGTGCCTGCTTCCACCCGTTTCATCGCAGCAGGTGCTTTTCAGGGAAATAAGGTCATCACGCGTGTGGAACTTCCGGAAGGACTGAAACGCATTGATCATGAGACCTTCCGGGATTGCAAGGCGCTGCAAAAGGTGACTATCCCTATTTCTGTCACTTCTATCGGTGAGGATGCTTTTACCGGTTCCGGTCTATACAACAACGAGAACAAATGGAAGAAAGGAGCGTTCATTATCGATGACTGTTTGATTGCTACCAACGCAGATCTGCCGGCTAAGTATATCTTCAAGAACAAGATTCCTATCCGTTTGATTGCAGAACGGGCGTTTGCGAACAGTAAAAGTCTCAAGACCATTGTTATCCCGGAGACCGTTACCGCCATTCCTACCGCGGCTTTCTACGGTTGTGTGAACCTAACCGACGTAACGATTCCGAGCACCGTTCGCACCGTGGGTAACTTCGCTTTTTACAACTGTGCTAAACTCAAAAACGCACTGTTGCCGGCTGATCTCGAATCACTCGGTGCCGGTGCTTTCTACGGCTGTGAGAACCTCAGCCAACAAGTGCTGTCTGACCAACTGAAGATTATTGACCGTGGTACGTTTATCATGTGTCGCAGTATCAAGAACATCATCTTGCCTTCCCATCTTGAGCGCATTGAAGACGGTGCATTCGCCGGATGCAATAACCTGGAAGCAATTGAGTTGCCGGCTACCCTTACCTACCTCGGAGAACAGGCTTTTGCCGGCTGTGCTACCCTTCGACGCGTCACTATTCCCAAAGGGATCGGATCGTTGTCCAAACAGGTGTTTAAAGACTGCACACGGCTTTACCGCGTCGATCTGCCGGAAGGCATGTACGCGATCGGTGAAGAAGCTTTGGATAACTGCCTTTCTTTGGAGATCATCAACATTCCAAAGGATATGTTCCGCATTGGTGCACGGGCGTTTAACAACTGCCAGCAGTTGAGCGGCATTAACCTGGTGGATCATATCCAACTGATTGAAGAAGGTGCTTTCATGGCATGTAAGATGTTACAGGACATCACCCTTCCGGCTATGCTGCAAAAACTGCACCGAGGTGCGTTTGCACAGTGTATCGGGATCCGGTCTGTTACCCTTAACAAACGACTGAAGGAGATCGGAGAAGGAGCTTTCTGTCAATGCCGCAGTCTGAAAGAAGTAGAATGGAACGACAGTTTGAAGATCATCGGTGCTGACGCTTTCTTAGAATGCAAATACCTGCGAACACCTCATTTTGACGCTTCCGTGGAAATCGGTAAGAATGCATTCAAAGGATGCAAGTAAAAAAATAAATCCCGCTGCCTCAAAAAGGTAGCGGGATTATTATATAACCTCGGTTGATTACTCTTCCTCGGTCTGCGAAGCAGCGTATGCTGCCAACAGTTTCTCTTGTACATCTGCCGGAACGAGCTGGTAGCTGTTGAACGCCATCGTGAACGTTGCACGTCCACCGGTGAGCGAACTGAGGGTCGTAGAATACGACGAGAGCTCTTTCAAAGGCACTTGTGCTTTGAGGCGGGTGAAGCTCTTCTCGGTCTCCATACCCATTACCATACCGCGACGGCCGTTGATATCAGACATGACATCACCCATGATTTCCGACGGAACGAATACCTCGAGGTCATAAACCGGTTCCAATACCTTCGGGTTTGCTTCCTTGAAGGCCTGAGCGAAGGCGTTACGTCCAGCCAGACGGAAGGATATTTCGTTCGAATCAACCGGGTGCATCTTACCATCATAAATGATCACGCGTACGTCACGAGCATAAGAACCGGTGAGCGGTCCTTGCTCCATTCGATCCATGATACCCTTTACGATAGCAGGGATGAAGCGTGCATCGATCGCACCGCCGACGATGGAGTTGATGATGATGAGTTTACCACCCCACTCGAGGTTGATCTCCTGTTGATCTTTAACGGAGATCTTGTACTCCTGGTTACCAAATTTATAAGTCTCCTTAACCGGCATACCTTCCTCGTACGGCTCAACGATGAGGTGCACCTCACCGAACTGACCGGCACCACCGGATTGTTTCTTATGGCGATAGTCTGCACGAGCAGCCTTGGTGATCGTCTCACGATACGGGATCTTCGGTTCTATGAACTCGATCGGCATCTTATCGTTATTCTCCAGACGCCATTTGAGGGTACGGAGGTGGAACTCACCCTGACCGGAAACGATCATTTGGCGAAGCTCTTTGGATTGCTCAACGATCCAAGTCGGGTCTTCCTCGTGCATACGGGTGAGGAGGGCAGCGAGTTTCTCGGCGTCAGACTCAGTAACCGGCTTAATAGCACGGCGGTAACGCGGCTGCGGATAACTGATCGGCGCATATTGCAGATCGCATCCCTTTGCATTGAGGGTGTTACCCGTACGGGTATCTTTCAGTTTCACGGTTGCACCGATATCACCGGCTGCCAGTTCATCCACAGCGGTACGGATAGAACCGGCTACCTGATACAACTGCGAGATACGCTCTTTCGAGCCACGCTCCATGTTCTCCAGATCATCGCCGTTATGGATCGTTCCTTGCATTACGCGGAAGTAGTTCACCTCACCGATATGCGGTTCAACGGAAGTCTTGAAGACATAAACGCTTGTCGGCGCCTTAGCATCCGGACTGATCTTCTTACCATCTACTGTCGGATAACTGAAGTTAGCCGGCGACGGAGCCATGTTATTGAGGAAGTCCATGAGACGACGAATACCCATATCTTTGAGACCCGAGCAGCAGAGCACCGGATACATCGAACCGTCGGCATATACGCCCTTCAGACCCTGCATAATCTCTTCGTCGGTCAGGCCTTCGCCTAAGAACTTATCGAGCAGCGTCTCATCTGCTTCAGCGGCAGCCTCGGAGAGTTGCGAACGCATTTCCTCTACTTTGTCTGCGTATTCAGCGGGGATGTCCTTGAGTTCCGGAGCACCGCCTTCAGCCTTCCATACGAGCATCTTACCCTTCAGCACATCAATCACGGCATTGAAACCTGCACCGGCGTTTACAGGGAATTGGATAAGCGTACACTTATTGCCAAAGTTATCTTTGAGTTGGTTGAACGTGCGCTCGAAGTCTGCGTTCTCGTGGTCACACTTGTTGATGATGAAAGCCAAAGGTTTGTGTGCTTTCTCTACGAGACGGAAGTTATTTTGCGTTCCTACCTCGACACCGCCGTTAGCGCTGAGTACTACCAGCGCCGAACCGCACATCTGCAGTGCAGCAACGGTACCGCCGCAGAAGTCATCGGAACCTGCGCAGTCAATGATATTGAGTTTCTTGTTCTCGAACTCGATGTTACAAACCGTGGAGAAAACGGAATAACCGTACTCTTTCTCTACCGGGAAATAGTCGCACACGGTAGATTGTGCATCAATCGAACCGCGGCGTTTGATCACCCCGCACTCGAACAACATCGACTCCATCAGAGTCGTTTTACCGGATCCCGAGCCGCCTAACATAGCGACATTCTTGATCTCATTTGCTTGATAAACTTTAGCCATAATTGTGTTATATTTGGTATTTCAAAAACGCTGCAAAGGTACAAAAAAAAGTTGATATACGCAAATTTATTTTCATTTTTTTTCATATACTGACATTTTGGCAGTATTTATCGCTTTGGCACAGCATTTGTCATAGACAAGGTGGTGAGACGTTAAACCGTTAAGCCGTTAAATTGTTAAATCGTTAAATAAAAAATATAGTATGGCAAAGATTCAACCTTTAGCAGATCGTGTGCTGGTGAAACCGGCCGCTGCAGAAGAGAAGACTGTTGGTGGAATTATTATTCCTGACAGTGCAAAAGAAAAACCGCTGCGCGGTGAAGTGCTGGCAGTAGGTAACGGGACGAAAGATGAAGAAATGGTTCTCAAAGCCGGAGATCAGGTGCTGTACGGCAAGTATGCCGGTACGGAACTGGAACTGGACGGAGAAAAGTTCCTTATTATGAGACAAAGCGACGTGTTGGCGAGAATCAGCTGACGCATTAAATTGTTAAATCGTTAAATTGTTAAACTGTTATGGCAAAAGATATTACGTATAATGTAGAGGCGCGGGAAGCGCTGAAGCGTGGTGTGGACCAATTGGCAGACGCAGTAAAGGTGACGCTGGGTCCGAAAGGTCGTAATGTGATCATTGATAAGAAATACGGAGCACCGCATATTACGAAGGACGGTGTGACCGTAGCAAAAGAGATTGAGTTGAAAGACGCCGCCGAGAATCTGGGCGCACAGCTTGTAAAAGAAGTAGCTTCCAAGACGGGTGACCAGGCAGGTGACGGTACGACGACGGCTACGGTGCTGGCACAAGCGATCGTAGGAGTCGGTTTGAAGAACGTGACAGCAGGTGCTAATCCGCTGGATCTCAAACGCGGTATCGATAAGGCGGTTACTACTGTAGTGGAAGAGATCAAGAAGAATGCGGTGGTCGTTGGTAACGACTTTGACAAGATCGAACAGGTTGCTACCGTCAGCGCCAATAACGATGCTGAGATCGGTAAGTTGATTGCTGACGCAATGCGTAAGGTTAGCAAAGACGGTGTCATCACCATCGGTGAGGCCAAGGGTATGGATACGACCATTGACGTGGTACAAGGTATGCAGTTCGACCGCGGATACATCAGTCCGTATTTTGTAACGAATACCGAGACCATGCAAGTGGAGATGGATAAACCGTATATCCTTATCTATGATAAGAAGATAAGCAACTTGAAGGAGTTGTTACCGGTTCTGGAGCCGGCGGTACAGAGCGGTCGTCCGTTGCTGATTATTGCAGAAGATGTAGACAGTGAGGCACTGACAGCATTGGTGGTTAACCGTCTGCGTGCACAGTTGAAGATCTGTGCTGTTAAGGCGCCGGGCTTCGGTGACAGACGTAAAGAGATGCTGGAAGACATCGCTATTCTCACCGGCGGCACCGTAATCAGTGAAGAGAAAGGTATAACCTTGGAGCAGGCAACCATCGAGATGTTAGGTACAGCGGAGACTATTACGGTCAGCAAGGATAACACGACTATCGTCAACGGAGCAGGCAACAAAGAAGCTATTGCGAACCGTGTGGCACAGATCAAAGCACAGATCACGGCTACCAAGAGTACGTACGATAAGGAGAAATTGCAAGAACGTCTGGCTAAGTTAGCGGGCGGAGTAGCACAACTGAATGTCGGTGCGGCTTCGGAGGTAGAGATGAAAGAAAAGAAAGACCGTGTGGATGATGCGTTAAGTGCGACACGCGCAGCGATCGAAGAGGGTGTGGTACCCGGCGGTGGTGTGATGTATATCCGTGCACAGGCGGCTTTGGAAAGTCTCAAAGGCGACAACGAGGATGAGCAGACAGGTATTGAGATTGTACGCCGTGCGATTGAAGAACCGCTGCGTCAAATCGTCAACAATGCCGGTAAGGAAGGTGCCGTAGTGGTAGATAAAGTACGTGCAGGCAAGGCTGACTTCGGTTATAATGCCCGTAAGGATGCGTATGAGAACCTGTTTGAAGCAGGTGTCATCGATCCGGCGAAGGTTACCCGTGTAGCATTGGAGAATGCCGCTTCCGTAGCGGGTATGTTCCTGACCACCGAATGCGTCATCGTCGATCATCCGGAAGAGCACCCGGCACCGGCAATGCCTGCCGGCGGTATGGGAGGAATGATGTGATAAAGGCTAATAGTTAAAGGAAAACGACACCCGAAAGGATGTCGTTTTTTTAGTTCATGATCGCGTTTTCCAATTGTTGGATATGTTGGCGCAGGACTGCATCGAACTCCATCTGTTCCTTGACGATCTGTACCGAGTGCAGTACCGTTGCATGCGTTCTGCGACCCATCTTAAAGCCGATCTCGGATAAGGAGGAGTTGGTTAACTGCTTGCTTAGATACGTAGCGATATGACGGGCTTGCGTAATCTCACGGGAACGGTTCTGCGCCGTGATCGAGCGGTCGGTAATTCCGTAATGTTTGGCTACCTTCGAGATGATCATATCTACCGTAACCACCTTCGGCTGGATAGCCACAATACGGCTTACCACCTGTTCTGCCAACGCCAAGTCGATTTCCTTGTCTGTTAAGGTGGAATGCGCTAACAACGATGCGAGAATACCTTCCAAATCCCGAACGGAGTCACGGACGTTCTGCGCGATAAAATCCACGACGTCATCACTCAAGGTAATACCATCCCGGCGCATCTTACTCAGTAAGATATCTTTGCGCAGCTGATAGTCCGGTTTGAGGATCTCTGCCGATAAGCCCCATTTGAAACGGGTCAACAGGCGTTCCTCAAGATCCTTGAGTTCTACCGGCGGACGGTCGGAAGTCAAGATCAACTGCTTATGACTCTGCTGCAGATAGTTGAAGATGTGGAAGAAGGTATCCTGCGTACCTTTGAGTCCTGCAAAATACTGGATATCATCCACGATCAGCACATCAACGGACTGATAGAAATTGAGGAAATCGGGGATGCGGTTACTGCGTGCGGCCTCGGAATATTGTATTTTAAAGGTATTCGCGCTCACGTACAACACGCGTGCCTGCGGATACATTGCTTTCACTTGCAGACCGATCGCATTGGCCAAGTGGGTCTTACCTACTCCGCTACCACCGTAGATGAACAAGGGGTTAAAGGCAGTGTATCCCGGTTGTTTGGCAATTGCCAGACCGGCAGTACGAGCCAACTTATTCGGTTCACCCGCCACAAAGGAATCGAAGGTATAGACCAAGTTCAACTGCGATTCAAAATCCGTGTTCGGCTGCTGGGGCAAAGAATTGCTTTTCACCGGTGTCTGCACCCCTGCAGAGGGTAACATTGTGGCAGCACCCGACTGCGAATCAATCAATGCCCGGTACTCGAGACGGGTACCTTGCCCGAATACGCGCACGATCGCGCTCGATAATAAAGGAAGATAGTTCTCCTCGATGTATTCCGCTACAAACGTCGATTTGACCTGTAACACCAACTTCCCCTCTGCATACTGGAGGGGTACGATGGGAGCGAACCAAGTCTGGTACGCACTGCTTGTCATGTTATCCGCGAGGATGGTTTGACATTGAGCCCATTGTTGTTGGAGTTTTTGAGTCATTTTTGAGTCTAAAAAATTCGCCATTTTTAGCGAAAGCGAGTGCAAAGGTACTGCTTTTTTTTGACATACGCAAATTTTGCCGATTTTGCCTATATTCCCCAATTCCGTAAGTTGCCTATTTTTAGCGAGTTATACTTAAACAACTGAATAACAGCATATTACAAGAGTTTTCAACATGTAAGACACTGATTATTAGCACTTTCGACATTTGCAAGAGTAGTTTACATTTTTTTGTTAATAAAATGCGTAACATGCGGAATTTTCGGCATGTTACGCAGGATGAAAAATATTTGCAATTTAGAAACTATACAAATTGCGAAACATATGTTTCACGGAAAAATGCACTATAAAATGGTTACATTTTCCTTTCCACCTTGATGATCCAGCAGTCGGGGAAGAGGGCCTTGAGTTCCGGCAGTTTTTGTGCGACTTTAGAGCGGTCAGGATCGGGTGCGGTGAAGTATTTGATCCATTCGCCTGCGTGTATGGTATCGCAGGTTTGTCCTTTCAAACGGGGGTCATTGGGAGCCAACTCCGCCTTGGACGCACATATCTGGATGGCGTAGAAGGTTTTTGGGGCTTCCGTAATCGGTTTTGCAGGCTGTTCTACCACCGATTCTTTTACCGGTTCAACGGTCGGAGTTGCCGTTTGTTCCTTTAATTCCTCGGTTTTCACTACGCCTTCTTTCTTAACGGCTTCCCGATGGGTGTAGGCGGCAAAAGCATTTACCAAGGCGTTGGCCATCTGGGCGATAGAAGCCGGTTGATTCAGGTATTTCTCTTCTTCGGGATTCGAGATAAAGCCCATTTCGAAGAGGACGGACGGACAGGCGGTCTTGAGAAGCACCAGGAAAGCCGCTTGGCGGACTCCCCTATCCTCACGGTTGAGGTGGCCGACAAATCGTTTCTGTACCTCTTCGGCAAAGAGGAGGGACTGCTCCATGTGACTGTTCTGCATGAGTTCAAACATGATATAGGAGTCAATGGAGTTGGGGTCAAAACCCTGGTAGGTCGTGTTATAATCCGCCTCCAGTTTGATCACGGCGTTTTCTCGCATGGCGACGTCGAGGTTCTTCTCCATCTTATCCGTTCCCAGGATAAAGGTCTCCACACCACGCGGTTCCTTGCGTTCGGCGGCATTGGTATGGATGGAGAGGAAGAGATCGGCGTTGTTCTTGTTAGCGATGTCGGCACGTTTCTGGAGAGGGATGAAGACGTCTGTAGAACGGGTGTAAACCACTTTAACATCCGGGTACTGCTGACCGATCAGTTCGCCTACTTTGAGGGCTAACTTCAGGTTCAGATCTTTCTCCTTGGAAAACTTACCCGTTGCACCGGGATCATCACCTCCGTGACCAGCATCTATGACCAGAGTAAAGGTCTGCTCCGCCATCACCGGCAGGCAGCAAAACAACGCTATTAGTAGGAATATTCGCGTACGCATATAAGTCAAAATCCAAATCGGCTGCAAAGGTACAAAAAATATGCCACATATGCAAATTTTGAGGAAGGATTTTATGGGAATTTTTCATAAAAAGTACATTTTATTTGCATATATGCAAAAATTTTTGTAATTTTGCAGCCGATTATGAGTAAATTAAGACACATAGCGGCAGTTGTACTATTATTAATAGGAGTGACAAGTATGGCACAGACGTATCTCTATCGCGGAAAATCCAATTACAGCAGCGATATACTGTACACCTTCGACGGACAGTATATTTATCACGGGAAATCGACTTACACAAGCGATATTTTATATAGTTGGAACGGGCAGTACGTATATAAGGGTACGTCCAATTACACGAGTGATATCCTCTATTCCTGGGACGGAAAGTACCTCTATAAGGGGAAATCGAATTACAGCAGCGATATATTGCTGACTTTTGACGGACAATATATTTACAGGGGCAAATCGACTTACAGCAGCGATATTCTTTATACCGTCAGCAGAGGATACCTCTACCGAGGTAAATCGACGTACACCAGCGATATACTCTTCTCGTTTGACGGGATTATTCCGATACCGCTTTTAATTATGATGATGCAATGAAAAAGATTCTTTTTTTGCTGTTGGCTGTTGGCTATTGGCCTTTGGCTTTTGCACAAGAGACAGGTGATGCATATGCCGATCGGTTTAACGAGCATCTGAATGCGGGACTGCAGTCGAGCATCACGATGTCGGTGGAGTTACCGCTGTATGCTTACAACACCCAGGTGCTCACGCTGCAAGACACGACGACCGGTGGGCCGGCAGGCTTTGTGTATCAAGGCTACTTTATTACGGATTCGGCGCAAGTGGACTCGGCGGTGATGACGTTGCAGGAAGGTATCCGGAAGTTTCCGAATCGTCTGGACCTGTATTTCGGTTTGGCAGCTACGTACCTGTATACCGACCAACCGGATAAGATGATCGGCATCGTAGAAAAAGCGATGAAGCAGGAGAAGAAGAACAAAGGCAATTGGTTATGGTCCGAAGACGAGATCTTACCGGACGTGACAGATTATATGTACGAACGGGTACAGGAAGATTTTGCACGGTTCTGGGAAGCGGAAGACTTGGAGCGCACCGAACGTGTGGCGAAGATGGCCGTGAAATACTATCCGAAACGTGCAGAATACTGGAATAACATGGGTGCCGTGACGATGTGGAAGAACGACAAGAAGAAAGCGATGAAGTATTTCAAAAAGGCACTCAAGTTGAACCCGGATGACGAACTCATCAAAGCAAATATCGAATATATCCAATCATTATGATAACAATAGAACAATTAAAAGACGTACAACAACGTGCAGACAAGCTGAAGGCGTACTTGCAGATCGACGAGAAGCGTATTCAGTTGGAGGAAGAGGAGTTGCACACGCAGGCACCGGGATTCTGGGATGATGCCAAAGCTGCCGAGGCGCAGATGCGCAAGGTGAAAGGTATCAAGCGCTGGATCGAGGGATATGAAGGTGTTCGTGCCGCAACGGAAGAGTTAGCACTCAGTTTTGAGTATTACAAAGAGGAGTTAGTGACCGAGGAAGAGGTGGATGCCGCTTACGCGAAGGCCTTGAACGAGGTGGAGGATCTGGAGATGAAGAACATGCTTTCGCATGAGGAAGACCAGATGCCGGCAGTGCTGAAGATCGTGTCGGGGGCAGGTGGTACCGAGGCGCAAGACTGGGCAGAACAATTGATGCGTATGTACATGCGGTACTGCGAGAAGCACGATTATAAGGTGACGATCGAGAACCTGCAGGAAGGCGATGAAGCCGGTATCAAGACCGTGACGTTCAATATCGAAGGCGACATGGCTTACGGATACCTCAAATCCGAAAACGGTGTGCATCGTCTGGTACGTGTGAGTCCGTATAACGCGCAGGGTAAACGAATGACTTCGTTTGCGTCGGTGTTCGTGGTGCCTTTGATCGACGATACGATTGAGGTGGAGGTCAACCCGGCGGGTATCAGTTGGGATACCTTCCGCAGCTCGGGTGCCGGAGGTCAGAACGTCAACAAAGTCGAGTCCGGTGTGCGGTTACATTATAAGTTCGTGAACCCGTTAACGGGTCAGCCGGATGAGATCGTGATTGAGAACACCGAGACGCGTGACCAGCCGAAGAACCGTGAGAATGCCTTGCGGCACTTGCGGAGTCAGTTGTACGAGTTGGAGTTGGAGAAACGGCGTCAGGCACAGGCGAAGGTGGAAGCAGGGAAGAAGAAGATCGAATGGGGTTCGCAGATCCGTTCGTATGTCTTCGATGACCGCCGTGTGAAGGACCACCGCACCAATTATCAGACGAGTAATGTCAATGCCGTGATGGATGGCGATATTGACGCGTTTATTAAAGCGTACCTGATGGAATTTCCCGAGTGAAATTCCGTTAAAACGTTAAATTGTTAAAACGTTAAATTGTTATGTTACTGAGTATTATAGCAGCATTAATGCTGGACAGTGCAGCGGTGGATACCGCGAAAGTAGATAGCGGATTTGTGTTCACGACGGTGGACAGTGTAGCCATCACGCCGGTGAAGGATCAGCATAGAAGTAGTACGTGCTGGGCATTCTCGACACTTGGATTCTTGGAGTCGGAGGTGCTGCGCACCAAAGGCAAAGAAATTGATTTGAGCGAGATGTTCGTGGTCAGTAAGACCATGATCGACCGCGCGACGTACTGCGTGCGCTTGTATAACGAACCGCATTTTGCGCCGGGCGGTAGTGCGTATGACGTGATCTATTGCATGAGTCATTATGGTCTGGTGCCGCAGGAAGCGATGCCGGGTATCCGGTACGGCTGGACAAAGAACGATACCCTACCCGTTCATGCGGAATTGGACCGTGTGGCAGGTGGATACCTGAATGGTCTCAATGGATTGAAGAAGATCAGTCCGGTGTGGAAAGAGGGTCTGCAGGCGATCTATGACACGTATCTGGGTAAGTGTCCGGAGGAGTTTGAGTATGAAGGTAAGAAATACACGCCGAAATCGTTCGTGCAGATGTTAGGTCTCAATGAAGACGACTACGTGTCGATCACCAGTTATACGCACCATCCGTTTTATGAGAAGTTTGCGTTAGAGGTGCCGGACAACTGGCGCATGGATCAGATGTACAATGTACCGATGGAGGATATGATGCGGATTATCGACAACGCGATTGAGCACGGTTATACTTTGGCTTGGGGTGCCGACGTGAGTGAACTCGGTTTTACCCGCAAAGGTATCAGTGTGGTGCCGGACGAGGATAACGGTGCGGACCTTACCGGCAGCGATATGGCGAAGTGGGTCGGCATGAGTAACGATGAGAAGAAGAGCAAGTTAACGGAGAAACCCTTACCGGAGAAGACGATCACGCAGCAGATGCGGCAGGATGCGTTTGACAGTTGGGAGACGACGGATGACCATGGCATGCAGATCTTCGGTACCGCCAAAGACCAGAACGGTAAGAAATACTACATGATCAAGAACAGCTGGGGTGCGATCCGTTCCGACTACAAAGGTATCTGGTACGTGAGTGAAGCGTTTATGCAATATAAGACGAATGACATTCTTGTGCACAAAGACGCTCTTCCGAAAGATATTCGGAAGAAGTTGGGTCTTCGTTAAACCGTTAAACTGTTAAATTGTTAAACTGATAGTGGCATCTGAAGGCATCTATAAGGATCGGGGCAGTAAGTTCTTAGGGTTCGCAGAGCCGATCAAGGACGAAGAGGAAGCAAAAGCCCGGATTGCATGGTATAAGAAGAAGTACCATGACGCCCGGCACGTGTGTTATGCTTACCGTCTGGGGCCTAATTTATGGCGAACAAAGGACGACGGAGAACCGCACGGTACGGCCGGCGCACCGATCTTACGATCCATCGATGCACGCAATTTGGATAATATATTAGTGGTAGTGGTGCGCTATTTCGGAGGTACCTTATTAGGTACCGGTGGCCTGATGGTAGCGTACCGGGAAGCAAGTAAAGCAGCATTGGAAAACTATGGATAAAGACGATAAAGAATATCGATTTAGGGAAATTCGTGCCTACCGTGTGGGGTGGTTATTGGCAATTGTCGATTGGTTGCTCGTGTTCCCTGTTCTGCAAGTATGGGTATGGCGGACTACCAAAAGTTTCCGCTTGGACTATTTAGGCGACAAGAAGCAGATTGAGAAAGATATCCGTCACGGAGCATTCTTTATGACGAACCACCGCGACATCGTGCTGGACGCAGCGTGGCTGTCTTACCTCTTACGCCGTTGGTACGGTACCCGTCCGTTCATTGGGGTTGGTGACAACTTGTTTGTCAAACGATGGATTGAGATCCTGATGCGGTTCTTGCGGTGCTTTGCCGTCAAACGCGGCGGAGGAGCGCATGCGCAATTAGAGAACGCCAAGCAACTTTCGGCATATATCAAGCACCTGAGAGGTCAAGGCAAATCGATTTGGCTGGCTCAACGGGAAGGACGTGCCAAGGACAGTAATGACCTGACGCAGCCCAGCGTGCTGCATATGTTAACGCTGGACGGAGAGGATTTCTTTGAGGAAGTTAAAAAACTGAACATCTGTCCGATCAGTATCAGTTATGAGTACGATCCGTGTGACTACCTCAAGGCGGCGGAACTGCAACTCAAACGCGATAATCCCAACTGGCGGAAGTCCAAGAAGGATGACCTCACGTCTATGCACACGGGTATCCGCGGTAAGAAAGGTCACGTCGTCTATCGCATGACCGCCAGCATCAATCCGGAGATAGACGCGATGTTGGAAGCACATCCGGAGTTACGCACCGCTCCTACCAAGGAGAAACTGCAGTCCGTCTGCGATATTATTGACCGTCATATCCATCAAGCCTACGAGATCTATCCGCGTGGCACGGAATTTGATGAGTATATAGAAAGCCGTCTGGCACTGATCGATATTCCCAATAAGGACGAGATCTTTTTGAGAGCAAAACTATACGAAATGTACAACAACCCTGTAATCAATCATAAAAAAGCATATGAGTAAAAAAGCGATATTTCCAGGATCCTTTGATCCGTTTACCGTAGGCCATTACGACATCGTAAAACGTGGCCTGGAGTTATTCGACGAGATCGTGATCGGTATCGGTCGGAACAGTACCAAGAAAGAGACCTTCCCTATTCGTGAACGGGAGGAAGCAATCCGTAAGATCTTTGCGGACGATCCCCGTGTGCGTGTAGCGATATACGACTGCCTGACGGTGGACTTCGCCCAAGAACAAGGCGCACAGTTCATCTTACGTGGCATGCGTTGTATCGGTGATTTCGAGTACGAACGGAACATGGCCGAAGCCAATAAGCAGTTAACCGGTATCGAGACCGTGATCTTATACACCCGTCCGGAGTACGCCCATATTTCTTCCACTTTAGTACGTGACTTATACGCCTATGGAAAAGACGTTAGTGACTTTGTTCCTAATACTCTGCGTTAGTCTTACACCGCAAGCGCAGGAACGGAAAGCGACTTCACGTGCCGACGAATGCATCACGATCTTCAACGATGTGTTACGGCAGGTGGATGTCTACTATGTGGACACGCTGAACTACGAGTCCTTGACGGAAACGGCGATTAATGCAATGTTAAAGCAGATCGATCCCTACACCGTCTATTATCCCAAGGAGAAAGACCGGGATCTGCGTATGCTGACCACCGGCAAGTACGGCGGTATCGGTTCTATTATCCAGCAGCGTCCGTTGCCTAACGGGAAAGCGAAAGACTCGCTGGCGACGTTTATCGTGAATCCGTATGAAGGCAAACCGGCCCAGAAAGCCGGTATCTTAGCCGGTGACCGGTTGCTGAGTGTGGACGGAAAGAAGACCAAGGGTTTGACGGTCAGTGAGGTAAGCAATAACCTGCGCGGTGTACCGGGTACGACCGTCGTGCTGGAGATCCAACGGGAAGGGGTGACCAAACCCTTTAAGGTGGAGATCGTACGCGAAGATATCCATATGGACCCGGTTCGTTATTACACCGTTTTCACAGCGGATAGTCTCTTCGAACCCGTCGGATACATCGCTTTTGATGAGTTCACGGACGGTTCGGCACAGGCTTTTACCAATGCTTTGGATGAACTCTATTACACTCACGGTGCACGCAAACTGATCATCGACCTGCGTGGTAACGGAGGCGGTATCGTGAGTGAGGCCATTCAGATCCTCAACCTCTTTGTAGAAGAAGGACAGACGGTAGTAGAAGTGAAAGGAAAGAACAATAACAGCAACTACACCTACCGCACGCGGAACACACCGCGGTACAAAGACCTGCCGTTGATTGTGATGGTGGACAAGAACTCCGCTTCGGCCAGTGAGATTGTGGCCGGTGCCTTGCAGGACTTAGGCAGAGCCAAGTTGATCGGTCAACGGACGTACGGAAAAGGTCTGGTGCAGAACATCCGTTCCGTTGCCTACGGCGGACATATCAAGGTGACCACCAGTAAGTATTACCTGCCGTCCGGCCGATGCATTCAGGCGATTGATTACAGCGAACGGCAGAAAGGACATGAGTTGAAGAAAGACACGGCGGGCGGTATTCTGCCGGATATCGTGATCAGCGACTCCGCCAAAGTGGATATCACCTATGCGCTCTATATCGGTCACTATTTCTTTGACTACGCTACCCGGTACCACCGTATGCATGAGCGGATTGCCGAACCGGGCGTTTTTGAACTGACGGACGAAGATCTGGAAGATTTCTGTGCGTTCCTTGACGAGCGGAAGTTCGAATACGAAACCGAGACCGGTAAGTACTACGCGGATATGATCAAGATGGCAAAAGCGGAAGATATCGATGAGGCGACCCTGCAGCAGTTGGAACAACTCAAATCGCTGCTTACCCCTGATTTCCGGGAAGCGATTCGGCGCAACAAAGAGGAAGTGAAGAAGTTCTTAGGTTCCGAGATCGTGCTGAGGTACTATTACCAGAAAGGCCAAGCGGCCTACGACATCCGCTTCGACAAAGAGATCAAGCGTACGTTACAGGAAATGAAGTAAGCTAAGAGCTAAAAGCTAAAAGCTAAGAGCAAAAAATAGAGCCTTTCGGGGCTCTATTTTTTTAATGCATAAACTTAGCCAGTTTCTTCTGAGCGAAGAACAGCAACCAGTCCGGCGTATGTACGAGCAGCGGTGTGCTGAGCCAGTTGATGAATCCCGGCGTGTCCGCTTTCTTGTTACGGAACATCTTCTTCAGCGCCCGTTTGACCAGTTTCTCCGGTGGGATACTTACCGTCAGGTTCACCGCTAACTTCCGCAAGTTCGGTGCCAAACCAAAGAGACTGGTATCGACGGCACCCGGTGCCATGACGGTGATACCTACGTTCTTCGGTTTGAACTCATACCACAGCGACTTGGAGAAGTTATAGATAAAGGCCTTGGAGGCATTGTAGGTCTGAATACCCGGCATCGCCATCCATGCGGACATGCTACTCATATTTAATATATATCCGCGCATGCGCTTGTGCCTGCATATGCGCGTATTGGCTTCTTCCTCCGTCAGTTCCCGCTGCATCATATCTTCGGCAAAGAGACGGGTCAGTTTCGCTACTGTCATGACGTGCAGTTGCAGCATCAGTTCAATGCGTCGCATGCTGGTCTCGCAGTAGGGATTGAAGAAGAAGACACCGGCGTTGTTGATGAGGATATCCACCACGTAACCGTTCTCTTCCACCCAGCTATGCAGGTTCTCCGCCGCATCCGTCAGACTGAGGTCTGCAAAATGGGCCACAGTCTTGATACCGTAGGTGTTTGCCAGATCAGCAGCTACTTCATCCAGTTCTTTCTGCTGGTTACTTACCAGCAAGAGGTCGCAGTGATAATCACGCGCCAAAGCCGTGGCATACTGCAGACCGATTCCGCTACTTGCGCCCGTTACTAATCCTAGCATTGTTCTCCAGTTTTTCAATCTCCTTCTTGATACGCGGTGCAATGACTTCGCCGTCACGTTCTACGCACTCATGACACTTCATATCCTTGCTGTACATACGGCCGACGCAGTAGTTGGAACGGCCGCAGCCGGCATGGTAATGCGGATTCTCCTGCACATGCTTGACGAAATCCGGATCCTTGATGAGCACGTGTGCGATCTGGAAGAGTTCCAATCCTTCGTCCATGATCTGCTGGCAGTTATCACCACTCTGCACACCGCCGACGTAGATCAGCGGAATATCGATATCCTTCAGTGCCTCTTGGAAAATTTTCGCTTTCTCCATGAAATAGAGCTCATGGAAAGGTGAAGTCGGTGTCATCACGGCAGCTACGCCGGGGATGTTCAATGCAGCCTTAAGCCACCAGAAGGACTTCATGTCCATGTAATGGGCCAAGGTCTTATGGGGCATAGCGCCGCTTAAGATCGTCATCGGACTGCGGCTGACCGTACCACCGGACAGCACAATACCATGCACTTTGTGCTTGGCAATCTCCTTAGCGATAGTGATACCTTCTTCGATCGACACACCGCGCCAGCAGTCGTCCCACATGTTCGTCTTCACGACGATGGCCATGTCGTTACCTGCATGCGCCATCACCTCATCCAGGATCTCGTTCATGAACCGCATCCGGTTCTCCAGACTACCGCCGTACCGGTCACAACGATGATTGGTACGTTTGGCCAGGAACTGCGAGATCAGATAAGCATGACCGGCGTGAATCTCGACGCAGTCAAAACCGCACTTACGGGCGAAGTCCACTGCCTCACCGAATTTCTTAACCAGGCGCTGGATCTCCGAGATCTTCAGACGACGGTGAATGGTCGGACTATAGAGGTTAAAACCACTCGACGCACTAACCGGCATACAATGACAGGTGTAGAAATGCGTCATGTTTCCGCAGTGACCCATCTGAATAGAAGCCTTGGCACCCTCCGCATGGATGGCGTCCGTCATCTTCTTCATCTCCGGGATGATCTCGTCGTTCACATATAACTGTCCGTCAAAAGACACACCGCTCAGATCGACTGCACAATAAGCGACGGTGGTCATTCCGACCCCACCGCGTGCTACCGACACGTGATAGTCCTGCAGTTCTTGTGTAGGACGGTTGGCACGTGCCATATTCTCAAAAGCAGCGCTGCGGATAATACGGTTCCGCAGCGTGATAGGCCCTAATTGAAAGGGCGTAAATAATTTGCTATTGGCCATTTGCTATTAGCTGTTAGCTGTTTTAGTAAATAAAAGGAATTATTCGTTTCAGTTTCTTACGATCAAACTCATCGGGGAACTCTTCCTCGTATTTCTTGTAGATCGCATTGCTTCTCGGAACCAGGTTGCAGCAGCTGAACCAGAAGAACAGCAGACCGGCAAACGACCAGGTCAGGATCGCAAAACCGAGCCATTCCGTGATCTCACCTAAGTAGTTGGCACTTGTTACGTACTTGTACATACCTTTCTTGGGCAAGTAATGGTTCGTGTCACCTGGTTTACGCAGATGACGGATCACATGGTCCGAATGCATGTTAATGATCCAACCGGTGAAGAAGATTGCCGTACCGATGATGAATCGGGGATCCATCAACCATTCCGAAGTGTATAACTGGGAGTAAAACTCATCCGCCGGAGCGATGTGGAAGAGGAAATGACCCTGGATATAACCGTTAATCACATTCCAGACCACAGACAGCAACATGATTGCAAACGGCATCTTGCTCTTACCTTTCAGCAAGAAAGGGAAGATGAACGAGCGCTGGAAGTAATGGAACTCAAAGATCAGGAAGAAGATCCAGTACGGCGCTTGCTGTACCCGGTCCGCTATCTCCGGATCGCCGAAGGCCTTGAAGTACTCATAGAGCACCACAAAGAAAACAGGACACTCCATCAGCAGCCATCCCGCCTTGTTGTTCATCGCCGGTCCCCATTTCTCCGAACGCATCTTACCATATCCCGCATCTACGAAATAAAGCGAGATAAAAACGACCAAGCCCACAATGAACATGATGAACAAGAGGTCGCTAAAAGAGGAGTTTAAAATACCCATATCGTTTGTTTGTTATATTTTCAAAACAAAAAAAGCGTACAAAGATACGAAAATTCTTTCGTATACGCAAATAAATCTTAATAATTGGTAATTTTTTCTTTCTTTTGGCATATAAACAAGCCAAAAATGATTAATCCGATGCCTATCCATTTACCGATCGGAAGTTGTTCTCCGAAGAACGCCAACATCCAGATGGCGGTGAAAGCCGGACGGATATTATTGAACGCATTCGCCTGGGTCACACCGATCTTACGCAGCGCAAAGCAGAAGAGGATGAATGCGATCACCGATGCAAAAACGGTCAGATACGCCACACATAACAACGCTGTTGTTATCTGTGCATTGGTCATTGTACATTGTACATTGTACATCGCTTGCGGTCCTTCTTTGATGAGCCAGATGGGGATGAAGAAGCAGAGACTGATCAACTGGGCATAGAAGATGAAGGAAAGGGAACTGTATCGCGTCGGCACTTTCCGCATCATGATCGAGTCCACGACCGCTGCAGACACGGCGGCGAAAGCCAAGAGGATGCCCCAGTAGTTTCCGATATCGTAGTTCCGGCTACCGATAAGCGTTAATGCAAATACACCGCCTGTGGAGATGAGGATACCGAATATATTGTATTTCGTCACCCGTTCCTTAAGCAGCACAGCGGCAAACACCGGACTGAGTAAGGGCGAAGTGGATAAGAGCGTCTCGGCAATCGTCGGACTCTCCAAGGCATCGTAGGTGAAGGTCTCCAGAAGATAATATAAAAACGGTTGACAGAATCCGGCGATCAGGAACAGTGGCAGGTCTTTTCGATCCATCTTCTGCAGACCCAATAGCGGACTATTACGAAAGATCAGACCGATGACGAGCATCAGCAGCACCGCCGGCACGAAACGCATGATGATCATCGTGAACGGCGGCAGAACCTCCAAAGCATGCTTGATCGCTATTCCGCTCACCGACCAGATGAGCATCGATACGATCAGAGCGATGACGGCCAGGTATTGTGTGTTATGCCTGCTAATCGACATACGGTCTCATGCGTCAAATTTAACAATCGTTCGGTCTCCACGGCTCGTGGCTGCGTGGTATCCGGATAGATCGGTTTACCGATGATCACTTGCGTCAGCGGTTCGTCTTTGGGTCCAAACAGTCGCCAGATACCCGTTCTGGGTCGATAGGTGACCGCAAACGGGATGATCGGTTTGTTGTACTTATAGGCCATGGTGAACGCTCCTTTCTGGAACGGTCGCACGGGTTTGTACCAGTCCCAGCGTTTCGCTTCGGGGAAGATATGAAACCAATAACCGCGGCGATGGAACTCATCGAAAGCGGCATTGAATGCTTTCATCGCACTCAGCCCGGCTTCCTGTTCCGGAATAGGTATTCCGCCGACGATACGGAGATAGAACTGATCCTTGGTCTTGAAGTTCGGCGCAAACATCGGAATGCGGGTGTTATGCGAAGCATGGAAGGTGGTTAACACCGACGCACAGTCATGGCGGTAACAGTGGTTTGCGACGGTAATCGCACCGCGGCTCAAGTCAAACTGCTTTAACCACCGGCGCACACCGCAACTGGATCTGCGCCAACCTTTCTCTCCTTCTATCTTCCATCGTAAACCGTATTTGAGTCGTAAGATCCATCCTAAGGGACGGAGCACAAAGATATAACCCAACCGGATACGCCGTTTGTTCGCCGGCGTGTCATCCACATACGGATAGTTTGCATCCACTTCCGGAAACGGCCGGTCATAGACGGGTTTGTACAAACCCACATACGGATCCTCTTCCGGATAATCCATCATCACTGGCGGCACATACGTACCTTCCGTCACTTCTAAATTTTGATATCTTTTATTCGTCATGTCGTCATGTCGTCATTACGACACTTTTAAATAATTTGCTCCTACTGCTTTGGCCGCCGCACCGTCTTTCTCTTCCCGGTCGCCTACGAACAACGTGGTCTTCGGATCGGCTTTTAGTGCTGCCAACACTTTCTCTGCGCAGGCTTTGGAGGGTTTGAGTCCACCTAACTGCGGTGCCGTAAAGATAGCATCAAAACGTTTGAAATCGATACCGAGTACAGTCAGTTTCTCTTCCACGCAGGCATAGTCGGAATAGATGGCGGTCTGCAGACCTTTCGCCTTGCAGTCTTCAAATAATTTCACCACCTCCTCTTTGCGTGGACAGGTGGTGCGTATCAAGTCCGTCATCGTTTTGAGATACACGTTCCGGTGCCATCTCGTTGTTACGATCCAGCGCCAAAGGGGGCCTTTGGAAACGCGGTCGATGATTATCAACGGCAGGCACCACCATAAGCGGCGTACCATCCGTTTGGACAGCCCGTGTTTATCGTAAAACGTACCATCCAGATCGAAGATAACGGTTTTTATGTTATTTAGCTCCTTCACCTTTCGCCTTTCTTCCTTCGGCCTTCGCCTTCTCTTTCGCTCTCCTGCGTCTCCGTTCGTCATACCGGTTAGCACTATTAAGAATGCCTTCGTAAACGGTATCGAAACCGGACTCCAGACGTTGGAACATGTTGAATTTTGACCGACGTTTCTCATCCTGCATCAGCAAGTTGAACTTGAACTGTCCGTCTCGGAAGCCGTCCTTCAGACAAGCGGCTTTGAAACGCGCATAGGCATTGGACAGCAGGATATGCGTCTCCGGTTCATGAAGACGGAACGACTGCCGTTTGGATTCATATTCGAGATTGATATGCTGCAGTTTTTCGTCCACCACTTTCGTGAATTCCTCCGCCTGCGCCTGCTTGATCTTCTCGTTCTCAAACTCGTAGTAGAAATGGTATTTGGACTCCTCCACATCGGCAAAGCCTACGAAGAACTTGGTCTTGATACCGGTCTCATCCTCCGCCTGGTGCACGGCGTCCATGAACTGCGGTTCGTACAGTTTCTCGCCCGTCATCGACACGATACCGTTCACCTTGCTGACCATATGCACGGTAGGCGTGTTCTTGAACTTTCCGCCCACTTCCACCAAGTCGTTCATGTTATAGCGGTAGAGTCCGGAATAGGTGGTTACATACGCACAGTACCGTTTCCCGAGTTCCAGTTCATCAATCTGCAGGAAGTGTTTGCGGGGACTGCTCAGTTCACTCTCTTCCACGAACTCATAGTAATGGAACTGCGGGAAGAGCACCGACTCGTTCGTGTCGTCCAGCGAGAAACCGAAACGGCACTCCGTGGCGATATAACCCAACTCTTGATAGAAAGTCTTGTCCCAGTTGAACTGGTCCATGTACTTATCCATGTAGATCTTGGTGTTACCGCATTTCCAGGTGCTCAGGTATTGTAACCAAGGCCAGAAATCTTTCGGGTACAGATGCCCCGTTTCTGCCAGTATCTTCCGTAACTCTTCGGCTCGTTCGGGTCGCGGTGATATATATTCGTCCAACTCCGAGCGAATCTCGAACGGGATATCAAAGACATCGCTGATCGTACCTTTCTCGATGTCGTTGATCATCTCCTCGGTGTTTTCGTTAAGGGCTCTTAACAACTCCAATATTGTGGAAGGGTTCGCCGTTGCCCACAGCGTCACGTCGCGGTGCTGCAAAGCCAGACGCATGAGCACGTAGTTACGCGTTCCGTAATCGGGAATGGACATGACCGATGCCGGCGCCGTATAATGCTTCTTGATGATCTGCGGGATGTCACGCACCAGCACACCGCTCACCGCACCAAACAAGGTGCCATCCGGCGCATAGCCTTCGCATTCCTTACCTACGGTGGTGAAGATATGTCCGCCGAAGATACGACTGCGGTGCTTGACGAAGTTCCAGGTCCAGATATGACTCATCTTGCCATAGACATCCTTGAGGTACTTATGCGTCATCGGAATCCATTTGGGTTCGGAGGTCGTACCGGACGTCGTAGCATACATATCCGGTTTACCGGGGAAGAGCACATCTTCCTCACCATGTTTATGCCGCTCTACGTAGGGCCGTAAGGTCTCAAAACTGTCATTCACGGGTACATACAGACGGTACAGACGGAAGAAATCCTCGGCGGTCGTGGCACTAAGGATACGGTCAAAATGGTGTTCTTTTCCATAGACCGTGTCCCGAGAAATGGTCAAAATATCCCGTAAAGTCTTCTCGGCGATATGCCGTGGCTTGCGGCTCCAGAACTTCAGACGAACAGTCTGACTACCGCCTACCAGCCAAAGAATAAAATTGATTAGAAACGGGTAAGGTAACGCCCTACCCTCGTTGTCCAAATACGGTTTTATTTTCTTAGCCATAAGCTATCTGTTTATTCCAAACTATTGATGTCCACCAACTTGTTCACGATGGCATAGATCGTCAAACCGGCCGTGGAATGGATGTTCAATTTTCGACTGATATTCTTGCGATGGGTGATGACGGTGTGGGTCGAGATAAACAGTACCTCAGCGATCTCTTTGTTACTCAAACCCTTCACGATCTGCACCAGCACATCTTTCTCCCGTTCACTCAACTCCTCTTGTTCGCCATTCGCCTTTCTATTTTCGCCCTTCGTCCTTCGTCCTTCGCCTTTCGCCATTAAAAGCGCCGGTCGCAATATATCATCCTCGATGGCACAGTGGTCGGCAAAATCCAGTTCCGTATGCCATAGGTCACTCATCACGCTCAGCAGCGCATACGAGGTACCGGGATAGTATTTGATGATCAGGTTCTTAATCTCCGTCAGTTTATCGGTGATCCGTTCGTCGTCATGGGCATGCTCTTCAAACAAACCGGCATTCTCATGCTCGATATGCGTCCGGATCTCGGACACAAACTCATCGTAGCAACGGAGGATCAGCATCGGGATCTTACTGGACGACTCCGCCGGACGGATGGCGTCGATCAGGCTCTCCCGGATCTTCGGCAAACGGAAATCGAGGAAATAGGTATGGGCGTTCTTGAGGTACCGCTGCAGCGTTTCCAGATCGATATCTGCCGGCAGTGCTTTTTGCTTGAACACCTTATAATTCACGATAGCAAGGAAAGTAGGCGTATGCACACCATGCGCAGTACAGACCTCAGCGATGGTATGGTCCCCTACTCCCATCTCCAGTCCGAAACGACTGATAATCTGAATCGCATCTTCCTCATGCGCCATCAGATCGCATATCTTATCACTCTCCTGATACATGTTTCACCATTTTGCGCTGCAAAATTACAAAAAAAATATGACATACACAAGAGTGTATGCCATTTTTTGTAAAATTTGTACAATTTTAGAAATTGTACTTGGTCATAAGCTGCACGCGGTGGTTGGTCACCCAATGCAGACCATTCAGCGCCAGACCGTGATTGTCCACCGGGCCTTGACCGTACTGCACGGAAGTGATTTCGTACTCGCAACCCAGTTGGAACTTACCGATCGTCCATACGAGGGTCGGACTCAGACGCCACATCTGGTGCATATTACTCGGACGCGGCGTGTAGAGTGCACCCACCAGTTCATCCTTCGTACCGAAGTTATGGATGTAACCTCCAAAGAGGATACCCTGTAACTTCTGCGGATGTTTGTCTTCCTGACGGCCTACTTTACCGCCATAGACGATGCTGATCCAGGTGGAGCTGTTCCGTGTCGGGGTGTATTCATATGAACCGTCTGCGTTGATCTTGCTCACACCGTATCCGCCGTTAAGGTTCATGTGTTCTCCGGCCGAAGCAAAGATCGACTTGGCCTTGAACGAGAACTCACCCTGCTTGTACTGCAGATAGACGAAGGGGGAAGCGGTCGTGATACGATCGTTCACCTTCACTTTTTCTCCTGCTGCATCCGTTCCCAAATGCCGCGGTTTGATGCTCAGCACATCGGCACCGGCACGGAAGAGCCAACCTTTGTCATGCACCGAGATACCCACATATGCCTCAGGGGTCTTGCTGTAACCGATATACTCCGCCGATTGACCTTCCGGACCCGTCGAGTTGTACTGCATCTGCCAGATACCGGCAGCGGTCAGGGTGAAATACTTGCCCAAACGGGCATCCATCTTCACCTGCGGTGTACGGCTGAACGGACCGAACGGTGCGCCTGAGTTCAATGCGATGGCGTCACAGAGGTCTGCTGCCATCGGGTGCCAAGCCTGACCAATCAACAGATCCACACGTGCATAGTCTTTACCCATCTTCAGACTGTCCCAACCCAAGGTCAGGTACGCCTGACGAAGACGGAACTGCGCCACACCCGAAACGGAGTGTGTCTGAGCGGTCTTGGTACTCAATCCTGCATAGAAATCGGCTTCAATCTTACCGCCGAACTCAGTCTTGCCCCATTGGTAACCGACGATATTCAGTCCCACACGGGTGGTCAGACTCAGAAAACGGAACGTCGAGATAGCATTCAGGTCATCCCCGTACGCATTCAGGCTCTGATCCTTCGGCTGGTAGTTATACAAGTCACCCGTTCCCGAGATAGACTCCCGGCTGTCGTAGGTGAAATAGTTACGAATGAACCCGTAGGGTTTGAAATGCTGCTTGAGATGACTCTTAGCCGCTTCTTTCATAGCGTCTTTCTTCACTTCCTGCGCCGATACAGGAACACAGACCAAAAGGCTAATAGCAAATAGCCAACAGCTAACATGTTTCATATCAGAACGGGAATAAGAGTAATACACCATAACTGAGGGCGATACCGGTGATACCGATTATCAGACCCACTTTCATCATCTCATTCGTCTTGATCAGACCCGTCGAGCAAGCAATGGCATTCGGCGGTGTAGAGATCGGGAAGAGCATTGCAAACGAGGTCGAAGCTGCGATACAAACGAGCAGGGTCGTCAGACCGCCAAAGGCCTCGAGACTCGACATATGCGCACCTACGATTGCCAAGATCGGCACTAAGAGGTTCGCCGCTGACGAGTTTGCGATGAAGTTAGACAGCAACCAACCTACAAGACCGGCGATGATAAGCACTACGATAGCGGACCATTCGCCAAACGGAATGGCATTCACCATGACGCTGGCTAACTCGGTTTTGTTCAGCGCGGTACCTAAGGCAAAACCACCGGCTACCATCCAAAGTACGTGCCAGTCCACTTTTGAGAAATCGTCGCGTTTGAAGATACCCAAAACGGCAAAGATAGCGAACGGTAAGAGGGCGATGATGTTGGAGTTTAACTTCGTTAACTCTCCGGTCATCCAGAGGAGGATCGTTCCTAAGAAAGTAACGGTTACCACCCAGAAATGCCAGTCTTTCTTCACATCTCCTTCGATCTTAATCTCAATCTTTTGGGCCTTGAACGGATAGAGGGTACGCAGTAAGAACCAGGCAAAAGTGATCATGATGATTACCACCGGCACCATACGCATCATCCATGCGCCGAAACCGATTTCCGTACCGCCCCAGATCTCTTCTCCGGTAGCCGGATCAATGATCTGTTCCTTTAACTGGCCGATTGCAATGGCGTTAGGCGGTGTACCGATAGGTGTACCCAAACCACCGATGTTAGCGGCAATAGGAATAGCCATCGCCAGACTCATACGACCACCACCGTCAGGCGGTAAGGTCTTGATGACCGGCGCCAGGAAGGCCAGCATCATCGCAGCGGTAGCGGTGTTACTCATGAACATGGACATCACGCTGATGAGCACTAAGAAACCCAATAAGACGTACTTCGGTTTGGTGCCGAAAGGCTTCAGCAAGACACGGGCCAAGTACAGGTCGAGACCCACTTTGCTGGCCGCAATCGCTAACACAAAGCCGCCCAAGAAAAGCATGATCGTCGGGTCCGCAAACGCGGCCATCAGGCTCTTGTAATCCACTAATTTACCCATCTCGGGTGTCGTAAATCCTTTGTTTGAAATGGCAAAAAGCAAGAGCACGATCGTGCTGACAGATGTTGCCCAAGCCGGGATAATCTCAAACATCCACATCAACGCAGCATACGCAAAAATAGCAACGGTACGCTGCTGAATCACCGTCAGACCTTCGATAGGAATGAACCACAACGCCAGCACGGTTACGATCACTAACGGAAGCAGGATCCAGTGCTTGATGCTGAATGAAGGTCGTTTGATTCGAATGTTAAAAATCTTCATTGTTTGTTATATTTTTTATACATTATATACGCTCCGAATGCGCCAAAACGGCACTTTTGGGCAAAAACGGCCGCAAAATTACAAAAAAATTCCCACATACGCAAGAGTATATGGGAAAAATAATTTGTCTTTTTAATATTTGCAAACTCAACCCTACAAAAAGCGGTTTTTTAGTCCTCTTTTTTCTCTAAATCGTACCGAAAACCGATGTAGGCTTTCCATCCGGTGGTGGGTCCGCATACCATGGATGCATCGAAGTCAGCACCCCAAGGATGAAAAGAATCCACAATGGACGGATCTTGCCGGAAATTGGTCATGTTCTCTGCGCCTACATAGATGCTGCAGGTACGGAAATACTTAGTGATCTGCGCCATGAGTTGCGGATACCAGGTGAAGGGTTGTTCAAACCCGTCCGGAACCCGGCTGACGCCGTTAAACTGCGCCGTGAGATCAAACTGCCATTTCTTGAGCGGCGTCTGGTAACTCGTCGTGATGATGCCTTTGAAACGGTTCGTGAGCGCTTTGGTGCGTAACCGGGCTATACCGTCGCTACCGATCGTGGTCTGTTTCACGTCCGTGTAGCGGAAAGCAGCGGTCCAGGTCCATCCTCTGAGCACCTCCATTGACGCTTCGATCTGCGCACTGTGCGCAAACGATTTCGCGCCCGGCAGATCGGTCTGGTTGTAGAAATAGACGGCATGTTTGTCCCTATCCAAATCGACGATCAGCGAGTTCAGGAAATGCGTGTAGTAATACTCCATGCTCAGTTGCAGTTCCCGCTTTCCCATCGGGATATAGAAAGTCGTTGAGAGACCGGCATTCACCGCTTTCTCTTGTTCTAACTCATGCGTCATATGACTTATATCCGCAGGTGTGCCGTCAAAACGGTCGAAATACATCTGCCGATTGGAAGGCAGGATAAAGGCATTGTCCGAAAGCACGTAAGGAGTCCGGTACCCCATACCGACACTACCTCGGAGTGTCCACCATTCGAAAGGCGTATAACGGATATTCATTCGCGGCGTGAAGAAGAAACCATAATGCGGTGACCAATCCGCTCGCACACCGGCTACGAGACTCAGCATCTCGTCGTATTTGAGGTTATATTCGGCGAATAGACCCGGCACAACATCCAAATGGCTGAAATCGGTACCACTGACATAGTTTTGTCTGGACGCATTATACACACCCAGCCAATCGTAATAAAGATCCATATTTACGGACAAACCGGCAGTCAGACGGTGGTCATTATCCACTTCACCGATACCTTCAAAATTGCCTTGCCACATGGCGTTGATGTATGCATTCCACTCATGTGCCCGTCTGTGACGCAAACCGTACAGGTTATCGAGGTTATGGTAACTGAGTGCAGCGATGACGGCGATAGACGAACCGCTCTCCGGATCATAGACGTAGCCGTTCTTGATATATCCGTCTATGCGCCAAGTGTTGAGGTTGATGCGGTAGGGATTAGCAATCGAATCGGCTAACTGACCACCGCGACGACGGTCATACAGACCTCTTACAAAAGCCTGGAAGGTATAATCACCTTTACGCAGCACCCATCGGTTCGCCAGGTTGGCATTTTGAATTAACGGCATATCGACGAACGAGTCCTTGTTGCCATCCATCGGCATGAAACTGCCGCCGTAATGCGCCAGCACACCGGTGTATAACCGTTCGCCATTCGCCTTTAACCGTTCGCCGTTAATCTCCCAACCGCCCATCAGGTTCGCTTCCGCCATCAGTTCGGAATTGAACATGAGGTTAATGGACAGCGGATTCTGGATCTGCGGTTTGAGTAACTCCACGTTGATCTGTCCCGAAGTGGCTTCGTATCCGTTGACGACGGAGGACGTACCTTTACTCACCTGAATCGACTGCATCCACGGACCGGGGATATACTCCAGACCAAAGGTCTGCGCCAGGCCTCTGACGGCAGGAGTGTTCTCCTGAATCAACTGCACATACGTACCGCTCAGACCCAACAGACGGATCTGCTTGGCACCTGTCGCCGCATCGGCATACGCTACATCGACGGACGCATTGGTTTCAAAAGCTTCGCTTAGGTTACAGCACGCCGCACGGCAGAGTTCATCGGAGTTGAGTTTCTCCGTGTCAAAGGCTTCGGTACGGCTCTTCACCTTCCCTTTCTTACGCTGCACAACGGTGACCTCCTCCAGTTGGAAGTCACTCGCCTCCTGCGCGTACGCAGGTGCGCATAAAATAATTATAAGGAATAGATAGATGCTCCGTCTCATGGTTGCTTCGTCTGCTGTTCATCTGTTTTCTGTTCACCGCTGTCCAGCACGGTAGCGGGTTTCTTGATGCGTTCAAAGGCCTTGAGCAGTGTCTCCAAGTCCGTCTTGGCGGCATCGAACGTGACGGTAACGGTCTTGCTTTTCAGATCGCAGATGATATCCTTCACGCCTTTCTCAAAGGCGATATTCTTCATGATCTTATCGCAGCATCCCTGACAATGCAGGTCGCAGGAAAGCACCACCGTCTGCCGGTCCGCCTTAGCAGCATATATCCCGATAAACGGCATTAAAGCTACTATCAAAACAATGATTTTTTTCATAATTTTAGTCACAATATCAAAATCGGCTGCAAAATTACTGCTTTTAAAGCACATATGCAATACCTAAAAATAGGGAAAATGCCAATAAACACAAAAAAAACGCACCCGAGGTGCGTTTTTTCTACTTTAGCCATTCGCGTTATTCAAACTGAATAACAGCGCGGCGGTTCTGGGCACGGCCTTCACGGGTGTTGTTGGGAGCGATGGGCTCGGTCTGACCCTTAGAAGCGCAACGTATTTGGTTAGCGTCTACACCTTGTTTAACCATATAATCGCGGAGCGACTCTGCACGGCGGATACCGTAGAACTCGAGGTTCTGACGCGGGTCACCGAGGTTATCGGTATGACCGGTGATGACGATCTTGATGGACTTGTCGGCTTTCATCTTTTCGCACAGTTCGTCCACTACCGCTTTCTCTGCCTCCGGAATATTCAGTTTAGCACCTTCTACAGCGAAGTGAACGGAGATGGCTTCTACGCGCTGTTTGAAGGCCTTCTCTGCAGCGATACGCTCTGCTTCAGCTTTCTCAGCCGCTGCTTTCTCGGCTGCGATACGCTCCGCTTCTGCTTTTGCTGCAGCTGCTTTCTCTGCAGCGATACGCTCTTGTTCTGCTTTTTCTGCGGCGAGTCGTGCAGCCTCTGCTTCGGCTGCTGCCTGTTCAGCGGCGAGACGCTCTGCTTCTTGATCCACAGCCGGCTCTTTCTTCTTGTCGTTCCATCCAAGGTCAATAGCGATCTTGAGACCTGCGCGCAGCAGGTTCGCTTTGCCGGTCTCATTCGAATCGAAGGTGCCGCGGTAGTCGATCTGAGCGGAGTTGGTCGGATTAACCAAAACCATCTCTTCGGTCATAGACTTATCGAGCAGGTTGGTGAAACCGTAACCGGCATAGACACCGAAGTACATACCCCAGTTATCATTCAGCGCCACGCGTACGCCGAGGTCACCGATTACCGATCCGCCTACCTTAGCGCGATTATTGATCTTGGCGTCCTGAGTGGTAGTATAAGTGCTAAAACCGTGCTCCGGCATATTCTCGATGTAGTAGTCACCTAAATCAGGGAACATACCCGCGGTCTTGTAGCTACCGCTCTTCGCGTAGTACTTACCATGGATCGGCAGGTCCAGACTCAGACCTACACCTCCGATAAGCGTAACGCGCTCATTAAACGCTTTGCGGAAGAGAACCTCTACAGGAATGCTGAGCACACCTATGTTCTGACGCTCTTGGAAGTTATCAAAACTCGTGGTAAGCGTATAATCGATATACGGGTTAGAAGCGTGCTTAAGACCGGTCGTTACTTCGTTCCAGTTATAGGTTGTATACGCATTCGCCCAGGAGTAATTCAACCCTACCCCCAGACCGACGGTCTTGTTAAAGAACCGTCCGTAGAAGAGGGCTGCATCAAAGCCGAAGCCTACTTGCTGCTGACCGTTAGCCGGCTTATACAGCATCGTATTAAGGCCGCCACCGAACGATACACCGAAATAGTTATCGTGCGCCGCTGTCTGCGCGCCGGCACTAAGGGCCAGCGTCGCAGCAGCGATGATTGAAAATAATCTTTTATTCATAATGCTTGTGATTTTTTCGTTATTACGTTATTACGTCATTACGAAGGTCATTTCTTCATTACCTTAACTACGATACCGTCAACCGAGATCATGTAGTTACCTTGCGGATAAGCGCTCATCTCGACGTTGGTCTCGTTGCCCTCGAAGGTCGTGTTCATTACTTCGGCGCCCATGAGGTTGACGATACGGATGTTATGGATCCATTCGATCGAGTTCTCGATGGTAACAGTCGTGCTGTTTACAACCGGGTTCGGGTAAGCACGAACGACCGGAGCCTCTGCTTGCTGACCTGCGCCATAGAGGGTCTCCATGTCGGTCTGACCGCAAGTGTAGGTAGGCTCACCGTTCATCTTCGCAGAAACGAAGTACTCACCGGTCAGTTTACCATCCACGTGGTAGTAATAACCGTTTGCGCCCTCGATCGGTTGCCACAGCTCGGTGCTGTTCGCACGCCAGTACCATTGGATATCGGTCAGGCAGTGGCAGGTATCAACGAGTGCGATCACGTTGTCGAAGAGCGGACGCACGTAGGTCTCCGGCAGGTTGACATGGAACGTCACGTTGAACTGACGGCTCTCGAGCCAGTCGAAGCGGCTGTCACGGAAGTAAACGGTCATCGTGTAGTCACCCGTCGGCAGATCTACCGGAATCTCAATATCGATCGTTCCGTCCTTGCCGGTAATCACGAGGTTCGTCCAATCGACGTCTGTGAAGCGGCTGTCTTCGAAGTCAATCTTGTATTGATCCGGGTTACCGCTCTCCAGATGGTACTTGAGGCTGTAGCCGCTACCGTCGCAATAACCGTACGCATAGATCTCGATACCCTCATTGACCTTTGCCTCCTCATCTTCCGGTTTTTCTTCGTTGTCCGGGATGAACGGCTCGATGATGACACCTTCGGTGGTGAAGATATCGGAGGTCGGATCGAGGTTGTAGTTATTGAGCAGAGCGGCATCACCGGTCAGTTCGTAGAAGAGGGTGATCGTCAGATTCTCAGCTACGTCTGCACTGCTGAAGGCAGCGGTGGTGACGTGTGCAATCGGATCGTTGAGCTTGATGCCGTTGAGTACACCTTGCTCGAGTACTACTGCGTTAGCGTGTCCGTCCGCGAACTTAGCAATCTGAGCCTCTGCGCCGGATACATAGACGTGTGCTTTGTTGACCGTCAGTGTACCATCGACGAAGGTGATTGCATAGTCGTATGCATCCACATCCTTCGGCGTGATAGCGTAGGTACCGATCGGGCTGCCCGGTGCATATACGCAGTCATAAGCCTGTGTACCGAGGATCACGCTCTCGTCATCATTACCGAACCATCCGTTGTACGAAACGGTGAATGCAGGAGCTACGTCGCCGTAGATCATCGCTGTGTCATTCGCGGTGATGGTGAGCGGAGCTTTGTTGATCGTGAAGTCAACAGTCAGCGTATCGATATAGTTACCGATGAACGCTACGATAGCCGTGTAGTCACCTACATGCGTCGGAGCGGTTTCGGACTCTGCATACGGAGTTTGGTCAGCCGCTACACCCGTGAAGGTCAGTACATAGTCTTGCGCTTCTGTCAGCACAAGAGTGGTATCCTTCACTTGGATAGTCGGACGGTTAGCCTCTGCATCGTAAACGAGTTTCTCGTTATCAGCCTGTTTAGCCGCGATGTCTGCGCTCTTAGCGGACTTGCGGTTAACAGTCAGCGTACCGTTGACGAAGGTGATGGCATAGTCGTGTGCATCCACACCGCTCGGGATGATGATGTAGTCACCGATCTGGTTGCCGCGTACGTACTCACATGCGTAAGCTTGGCTTCCGGTCAGTACGGTAGCGGTGTCGTTACCTTGCCATCCTTCGTACGAAACAGTGAACTCAGGAGCGAACTCACCGAAGGTCACTTCTTTGTCATCAGCCGTGATGGTGAGCGGAGCTTTGTTGATCGTGAAGTCAACAGTCAGCGTATCGGTATAGTTACCGATGAATGCTACGATAGCCGTGTACTCGCCTACATGTGCAGGAGCCGTTGCGCTCTCCGCATATTCGGTATCACCGCGACCGATGAAGGTCAGTTTGTAATCCGTATCCTCGACGAGCGTCTTGGTCGTATCCTTCGCTTGGATAGTCGGTTTGTTAGCCGCAGCATCGTAAACGAGCATTTCGTTATCAGCCTGTTTAGCCGTGATGTCATCGCTCTTAGCGGACTTGCTGTTAACAGTCAGCTTACCATTGACGAATTCGATCGTGTAGTTATTCGCATCTACACCACTCGGGGTGATCACATATTCGCCAACCGGATTACCCTTCACGTACTCGCATGCATAAGCGATTTGACCGGTCAGTACTGTAGCATCGTCGTCGCCTTGCCATCCGGCGTAGGTAACGGTGAACTCAGGAGCGAGGTCGCCATAGATGATGCTCTTGTCATCTGCCGTAGCAGTGAGCGGAGCCTTGGCGATCGTTACAGCTATCGGATCAACAGCCGTCGAATCGAGGTGGTTGAGGTCACCCTGTACGCGGTAATAAACATTGTATGTTCCGGCAGCCATCGCCTGCAGCAGTTCAGCCTTCCAGCTATCCAACAGGGTCGGATCGAGACTGTACTCGAAGGTACCGTCTTGTGTCTGACCGGCTGCGATGAGGGTCTGGTTAGATGCGGTATAAACGAGCGTGTCGTAAGCCGTCGGAGCCACGTAGGTTACCGGCACTTTGGCGATAGTAGCCATCGTCGGTTCCGGAGCGATATAATCCGCATGTCCTTCGCGCACGAGTTTATAATAGATCGCATATACGCCCGCGATAGTAGCCTTCGGCAGTTCTGCGCTCCAGCTCTCCGACTCTTCCGGATAGAGACTATACTCAATATGACCTTCCTTAGCTTCACCGGCTTTAACCAGTTCTTGTGCCAAGCCGTTGTATGCGAGCGTGTCGAAGCCTTGCGGGTTGGCGGTGATGATCGGTGTATAAACAGCCTTAACACGGAGACCTTCTTCAAGGAAGTCGCCTGCTTTGACATCCCAGCGAACGAACTCGTAACCGTTGAAGTCCGGAGCCGGATCGGGGATATGGAGCAATGCTACTTTCTCATTCTTCAGTTCGCCGTCCTTACCCATATAGCTTACGTTGTGCTCAATCTTCGCAACGAGGATAGCCCATGCTTCCTCTGCGTTGGTGAGTTTTGCTACTACTTCGTCATCTACCAGTTCTTTCGAAGCATCGCTCAGTGCGTCGTATTTCTCGCGAGCGGTCTCGATAGCAGCTTTGATAGCCGGGTCATAAACAATCTCAGCCGGTATTGCCTCGATTGCTGCGATAGCCTCCAGGGCTGCATATTTGGTGGCAGCGTCGTTCAGTTTCTGTACGTCAGCGGCATCGAGCGCACCCTTGGCAGCGTCGCTCAATTCGTTGAATGCGTTGAGAGCTGCTTCGATAGCTGCGCCGCTTGTCGGATACTCAACCGGAGTCGGGATTGCATCAATCAGGTCTTTGACAGCCTGAGCCGAATCCAGCGGAGTAGCAGGTGGTACGCCCGGGTTCTTTTCTGCAAGAGCAGTCTCAGCGTCGAGCAGGGTCTGATAGTTGCTTACCAGCGCCTGTTGAGCTGCGTTCAGAGCGTCGTACGCGTCGCGCGCGTTCTTTATAGAATCGCGCGTAGCGAGCTTGAGCTCTACCGGCGTCGGGATGTTGTTAATCTTAGCGATTACCTCGTCAGCCTCGGCTTGGTTGAGAGCAGTCAGAGCTGCCTCAGCGTCGGTCAGTTTCTTGACGGTAGCTGCATCAAGGGCACCCTGAGTAGCGTCGCTCAGTGCATCGTAAGCATCACGTGCTGCCTGAATAGCGTTCACGCAAGCATCATCGAGCGTTACCGGAACAGGGATTGCATCAATCAGGTCTTTCACTGCCTGCGCTTGATCCAGCGGAGTAGCACCTCCACCTTCAGTTACCAGACGGACCATGCAACCATACGCGCGATTGGTGCCGGTACAAGCGCTTTGAGACTGATTGTAGTAAATTGTGAATACACACGAAGTATCATTATTCAACGAGGTGGAACTGCTATATTTAGCATCATTTGCTATCAATGCATATACACCATTGCGAGCAGGGCCAGAAGGCAGGAACACCGCACCGGCGTTCTCCATAGCGGTCCAGTCGTCGCCGGAATAGACATTCGTTGTAAAGTTGTCCGGATCAGGGGTAAAGGCCGGGCCGCTCCAATCGTTCGGAAGGAAGATATAGCCGCTCTTGTCGTTTACGGTAGCCCTACCCTTGGTATTATTTTCAATCAGATAATTCCATTCATCTTTCGTGAGTGTACGCCAACCGGCACCCATGTTGGATCCCCAATCGACAAAATCTCCGATATAATCGACGGCCTTATAGCTATTATTGATACCATAGTAGGTAGCGGCCGTACTCCAACCGAACAGATCCACCGTACCATTCTCAGAAACGGTTCCGTTGCCGTTAATCTTGCTATTCGCTACGACAATACCAAGGTAATTCCATTGGTTAGCAGCAAAGCCCCAAGTCCAATGTTCACCGTTATCTTCGGTCGTAGCCTGCAAGTTACCTTTCGCGAATGCGATTTGGTCACCGCCGGCATTAATCGTGAACTTACCGTTCAGAGCATCGGCAGGCATTCCACCACCCGGGTTCAGTGCTGCAAGAGCAGCCTCAGCATCGAGCAGGGTCTGATAGTTGGTTACCAATGCTTGCTGGTCAGCAGTGAGGGCATCGTATGCCGCGCGTGCGCTTTCAATAGAATCGCGCGTAGCGAGTTTGAGCGTAACCGGCTGCGGGATGTTGTTGATCTTAGCTTTCACCTCGTCTGCGCCGGCTTGGATCAATGCCGTGTAATCAGTGATAGCCTGATTCAGTTTCTGTACCGTAGCATCATCGAGTGCACCCTTGGTAGCGTCGCTCAGCGCGTTGTAAGCGTCGCGTGCTGCCTGAACAGCGTTCACACAAGCGTCCTCCAAGGTTACAGGCATCGGAATAGCCTCAATCAGGTCTTTCACAGCCTGTGCGGAATCCAGCGGAGTAGGACTTCCTGTATGTGCCGTTACCAGACGGACAGAGTGACCGGGGACGCGGTCGCCATAGTCCGGACTGAGGTCCGGAAGGAACCTGACTCGGTACGCAAACTTCTCATAATACGTCGTAGACGTCCAGTACATACCGTACTCACCGACATAGTTCACATTCGTGGTGAGGCGACTACCCGCTGCAGGCAAAAAGGCTACGCCATTAGCTTCGTATGCCGCCCAATCCTCGGCACTGATGATATTGTCGCTCCAATCACTGCGGTCCGCGTTGATAGCAGTTCCTTTATAGGAATCCGGTAGTACAATGATACCATGAATACCGGCAACCGTTGCACGTCCATACTTGCTGGCAGCATCGGTACGAGTTTCAAACAGATAGTTCCATTCATCTCGCGTCAACGTACGCCAACCTTCAGCTATTGTCTCTCCCCAATCGATAAAATCTCCGGGATGCTTACCGCTAACATTGGAGTTGTTGATGCCGTAATAGGTTGCAGCAGTACTCCAACCGAAGAGATCAATGGTTCCGTTAGTAGATACAGTCTTATTTCCGGTGATGGCAGTATTGGCTACTGCATTGCCGACGTAATCATATTGGTGAGCAGCAAACGCCCAAGTCCAAGTTTCACCAAGGTTAGCAGTCGTAGCCTGCAAGTTACCCTTCGAGAAGGCAATCTTGTCGCCACCTGCGTTAATGGAGAACGCGCCAGTCAGGGCTCCTTCCGGCAGCGGAGCACCGCCACCCGGGTTCAGAGCTGCGAGGGCAGCCTCAGCGTCGGTCAGAACAGTATAGTTGCTTACCAGCAGTTTCTGCTCAGCGTTGAGTGCCTCGTACGCAGCGCGCGCGCTTTCAATAGAATCGCGCGTAGCGAGTTTCAGCTCTACCGGCGTCGGGATGGCATTGATCTTAGCAACCACCTTGTCTGCCTCGACTTGATAGAGAGCCGTCAGGGCTGCCTCAGCATCAGTCAGTTTCGCTAAGGTAGCTTCGTCGAGCAAACCCTTAGCTGCCACACTCAGTTTGTTGTAAGCCTCGCGGGCATCATTGATTGCCTTCACGCAAGCGTCTTCCAATGTGATTTCTGCCGGAATAGCCTCAATCATGTCTTTCACTACCAGCGCCGAATCCAGCGGAGTAGAGGCTACGGGAGCATTGTTGCTGACGAGACGAACAGATAAGCCGTGAGAACGATAGCGGTCGTTATTCGGAACCACATTCGAACCCATGAATCCCATGAAATAGGATGCTTGATAACTCATGGGGGTACTCGACCAATAGAAGCCGGTGCCTTCGTTGACAGTCATCGTAGTACCGTATCGTCTGCCTGCGGCGGGCATGAATACCGCACCTGCGGCTTCCATCGCCTCCCAGTTGCCACCGGTGGTATAGACATTGGTAGAGTATCCTTTGTCTACATTTTGCGGTATAAATGCTTTGTTGCCTTTATTCTTCATTGGGTCGGTAAATGCATCCGGAATGATGATGACACCGTTCACACCACCAACTGTCGCATATCCATATTTAGATGCGGCATCTGTTCTTGTTTTAAACAGATATACCCATTCATCATTGGACAATATGCGCCAGTCGTTATAGCCGCCGATGTTCGCATCGTTGGCTGCAACACCCCAGTCTCCCTTCAGGGTTTCGGTTTCACCGAGGCCGTAATCGCTGACATTTGTACTATTGCTGACACCGTATTTGGCGACGCCGCTTGTCAAAACAGTACTCGAGTTGGCTACCCAGCCAAAGAGATCCACTGTACCAGCGCCGGAAAGCGTACCGTTGCCATTGATGATGATGTTGCCGGAAGTATCTCCTATATAGTCATACTGATGCGCAGCAAATACCCAACTCCAATTGGAGCCGTTGTAAGTGGCCTGCAAATTACCATGTGCGAAATAAACCACTTGACCTTCTCCTACCGAGAACGGCTTGGAGAGTTTCTCGTTCGCACCACCGATAGCAGCGAAAGCGGCCTCAAGGTTGGTGAGTTTAGACAAGTTGGTTACGGCTGCTTGTACCTCTGCAGAGAGGGCGTTGTAAGCAGCGCGGGCAGCTACCATTAAATCATAAGTAGAGAAATAGGTAGAGAGTTTGATAGCCGTCGGCAGCGCTTCAATTTGCGCAATTACCGGAGCAGCAGCTGCTGCTGCCAATGCCGCGTAATCCGTCTCAGCCTGAGTCAGCGTAGCGCTATTGGTTACGAGATCTTTGTCTGCAGCGCTCAGCGCATCGTATGCCGTGCGAGCAGCATCGATTTTCGCTTTGCACTCTGCGGTGAACTCTACCGTACCGATGGCGTTAATCAGCGCCATCACATCAGCCGGAGTCAGATTAGCAGACAGATATCCGCCTGCGCCGACATAAGCTTTGTCGACGCCAGTTGCTTCACTATCATAATTAGGAAGATTAGTGCAACCATAGAACATAGCGGATCCGTTTGTAACAGCAGAAGTATTCCAACCGTCGCCTACGTAGATGGTAGTCAAATTAGAGCATCCGTTGAACATTCCCTTCATATCCGTCACTTTCGCCGTATTGAACGAACTTAGATCAAGAGAAGTCAGAGCCTTACAATCATAGAACATATAACGCATACTCTCAACGTTCGCCGTTGCCAAGTTTTCAAGACCATTGATGGTAGTCAAACCACTGAAAACATAGAAGAGATTATAGAATGACGTCAGCGTATGATTCTGACATGACTCATCGATAGTAAGTGTCGTGATATACTTACGATCACTATATTGAATAGCGTCTCCGTCATACACAGGATTGCTTCCTGCTAAACCCCATTTCAAGGTACCTGCTGTGCCATCCACCTCCATGTAGAGTTGGTTGGCCGGAGCGGAACCTTCCACCTCAAACTCTATCAGCGATATGCCACAGATATCTCCTTCGAAACCAACGGTGTTGGCAGAACCCGACCACTTTTTGTAGTTGCCGTCGTACGACCAGTTAGGATCCGAGAATGTGCCGTATTCATTCAAAATAACAATGCGCTTAAATACTTTTCCTTCAGGAGCCACGAACTGTACTCCGTCTTCATCGGAACTATCAAAGTGTACGCCAAAACCGGAATCCGTATTATAAACGCCGTTATTGACCTTGACCGTAACATCTTTGTAAACCTTCTGGTCGCCGGAAGACATATCCGAGAATGTCTTGAGATCACTTTTCCGCCAGAGCACCCATTCAGAATTGCTTGCCTCTGTCGGAGCTTGGAAAGAAACCGCTGCTTGTCCGAAAATCTGACTTGCGTTCTCTGCGGTAATCACAAAGGTGGATTCTACGCCATTGGTATAATCTACACCTTCTACAAGATGCGAATGCGATTCCCAGAACAAGTCTTCGTGGCCATGTGCCACCATATCATCATAGTCTTTTTGATCATATGGGTCCTTAAATGAATAGCCGGCAGGGATATGACCTTTAGCACCTGTCGGGATAGTGACCGCAAAATTATTTTCAAGGCCGCTAAACCACTTTCTCTCAAACACCGTTGTAGCCGGCATATTGAAGATCATATTCACCGGACTTCCATAATTATCTATAATCTGGCTGTTTACGTCTACTATACCCGGTGCAGTAATGGTAATGGTGACAGCGCCGTCTTGCTGATAGGTAATACCACCACCGGAAGATCCGGAAAACATTATAGGAGCTACACTATTAATCTCAATTGTCTCTAATTGTGAGGTCTCAGTATAACATGCGAACCACATATAGTCAAGACCATATACTTCACAGTCTTCTGCAAAGCGGATGTTCTTAACCGAGGCGCCAAAACCTCCGTCCCAGTTAGTAAACGCCTGTCCCGGCAGCGCACCGCTACCACTAATCTCAAGCAAACCGTTGTCATAGAATGTGTATGACATACCGCCTTTTGTTCCGCTGCTCGCAATGCCCGCTTGAGCATAGCTCATCCCTACGCTTGCTACTATAGCAAGAAGTAGGATAAAAAATCTCTTTATCATAGTATATATCATTTAGCAGTTTGAAGAATATACTCGTTCTCAGCGCCTTCCTTGCGGATAAGTGTGAACTTACCTACTTGTTTCTTGGGCGCACCCGAAGGTTCGTTCTCGGCATAGACAGCCTGGAGCTTGATACCTTCGCTCAGCGGGCCTTCCACTACCTCCCAGCGGACGAACGTGAAGCCTGCTACCTCCGGAGCCTCCGGACGGTTGAAAGCCACACTCTCTTGCGCTACAGTCTGACCGAGGCTGTCGAGATACTGAACCTGCGTACTCGGGTTGATTTCCCAATTAGCGGTATAGTTCTTGTCGCCCGTCGAGCCTTTGGCAATCGTGACAATCGTCTGCGGAGTTGTTCCGTTCGAACCGGTCCAACCGAGGAAGGTATAACCCAAACGGGTCGGAGCGGCCAGTTGGAAGGTAGCTGTCTCGACGTCGTAGCTCTCTACGTTGAAGCCACTACCGCCTGCGTAGTCGTAGGAGATGGTATAGGTGAGTTTCTCCCAGTTAGCGGTGTAAGTCTTGTTACCCGTCGAACCCTTCGTTATCTGTACGGACGTCTGCGGCGTGTTGCCGTTCGAGCCCGTCCAGCCCTTGAAGGTATAACCGTTCTTCGTCGGGTTGTTGAGCGTAATCGTGTTCGTCGCGATGGTATAACTCGTCGGGTTAGTGCTTACGCTACCGCCGTTCAGCGTATAGCCGATGGTGTAGTTCACCGCCGTCCATTTCGCATAAAGGGTCACATTGGCATTGGCGGTGTAGTTGGCACCGGCTGCATAGTTGGTACCTGTTCCACTATTATTCGTGTTCCACCCATTGAAGGTATAACCCGTACGGGTCGGCGTGGTAGTGCTCAGTTTGAGCGTAATATCCTGCGCCTTTGTCTGACTACCCGGAGCACCGGTTCCGTTGTTGGCGTTGTAGCTAACGGTGTACGGAGCACTAACGGTAACCGCCTTCACTTTACCGCTTGCGTCCGAATACCCTAGATTAGGGTTGCTAATGCCTTGTTTGTCCAAGGCAAACACGCGAACGTAATAGGTACCCGGGTTGAGGTCGGTGATGCCCACGTTAAAATCGAAACCGTGCATCGTGCCGTGTCCCATCGACGCCAAATCAGGACGACTGATGTTGGCTGTACCGGCGTTGATACCCTTTTTCGCTTTGCCCAAATCGGTCTCCGTGGCATTGTCGAACAAATACACGTGAATGGTCACAGCATAACTGTCTTCAGCATCAGGATCGAGAGCCCATCCCCAGACACGGAACGAACCGTTCTTGCCGGTGAGACCGTCAACCGAACCACTCGGTTCTTCAACCTTGTAGAAAACCCTTATCTCATCGATTTTGTATGCACCACCGGTGCTCAATGTGACAGAAGTGCTGTTGACATCATCAAGGTAAACGGTAGCATCACTTTTAGGCGTGCTGTTACTTAACGATCCCTTCGTAGCGGTGATAGGGGTTCTACTAACATCGTCATAAATCCTAAATACAACACTGGTAATACTATATCCCGCCGATACGGAAATAGTAATATCGTTATTGTTTCTCAAGTAAGCATCATTATTGCTAACTGACGCGCAATTCACAGTAACCGGACTCTGTGTATTATTGCCTTGATTAAAGGAGTAGAAATCCCTTTGGTCTGCCCGGATTTGCCCGGTCGAGGCGAGCATCATCGCCGCCAGGGCAAAGAATAGTGTAAAAAACTTTCTTTTTTGCATAATTGTTTTGATTTTAGTTAATATTGTTGATTTGATTTGTATTCTTGGTATTTTTGAACGATTTTTCAAATTCGAGCACAAAATTATAAAAAAATATGCACGTACGCAATACGCACGTGCAAAAATTTACGCAGACTACCCTTTTTAGGTCATTTTTTTACGCAAACTACCCTAACGCGTCAATTTTTCCACATAAATGCAAAAAAAACGCACCCGAAGATGCGTTTTGGGGCATTCAGCATTCAGCCGTCAGCATTCAGAGGGAGCGCAGTTGTTTGTTTGTCAACTTTATCATTTCGTCGTAAATAACCGCTGCTTGTTTGCCATCTAAACCGACCTTTTCTGCTAATAACAGGACGTCTGCGCGTTCCGGTAATGGGTTGTCATTAACGGAAGTCGTGTGGAAATCTCCGGCAACACCGCAAGGTAACAAATCGAATGCCGGAGCAAATCGCCATCCCTTATCATAGACGAAAGCAAAGTTCTTGGCGTGGTCATCTCGGTTGCCAATCAACACATTAAAGCACATCAACCGATATATCTTCCATAACTCATCCATCGAGTGCGACAAGCGTGCAGAAATGGTAAACAGATGCATATAGTCAATACTCGGGATTTGATAATCGGCCTGCAAGAGACCGGACGCGCTGACCACATGCAGCTTGTGACCATTCACTCTGTCAAAACGTTTTACTCCGAACCATTGATCTTCAAACAGCCTCGTTTCCGGCATCTCAATGCCGCATTGCTTGGCTAAAAGTGAATAACGATATTCTTCACGTCCGACAGATTTTTTATCATTCTTGGCACGGAACTTAATGAGCCATTCATCACCGCCTTGCTTCATAAAAATCTTTGGCCGCGCACCGCCGGGCGAACCGCCTCGCTGAATCAACTCGGCGATATGTTTGCCGGCATAGTTGTCATCTTCAAGGATAGAGAACGATTCCGCTGCTATCTGCGCCAAATCCATATATTCCTGCGTGTTTCGGACACTCTCATCCGGACGATATTCCAATGCACCGCGGCCATTACAGCCAACCAAACAGAGTTGTTGTAACGGATTGAGAGATAGACTATTGATGCCTTGCATCGCTAAATGACGATGCAAGATCAGTTGCCCCCAGCCGTCCGGCAGACTATCGGAGAATACACCGAAATGTCCGTCAAAAGGTTTGTAAGGCGCAATCTTTAAACCCGGTGTCAACGGTAACTCAAAAGGCGAGATACTAAATCCCTCTTGCAACCACTCCGCTGTATACTCAAACGCGCAGGTCTGCGGACGTTGCGGAGTCAGTGCCATCCGGCCTACCTGACGACCGTGCATCCATACTTCAATTTGCCGAACATCAATCATGGCGGACACGTTTGGCGGGTTTTACTTGTGCTAACATTTCATCCATCGTAGCCCATGACTGCGACGCAAAAAGCGCATCGAAATCACTCAGGCAATCTAACGCAAAAGCGATTTGCAGCAAACCGGAAAAGGCTATCTGACCTTTTGTTTCGAAAAGCCGATACGTAGCCAACGGTATCCCTGCCTTCTGCGCCAATTCTACTTGGGTGAGTCGTAACGCCAACCGGCGCTGTTTTACGCGACTTGCTACTGCCTGAGCTACAGATAAAGGGGTCTCAAAAGCGTCTATCATACTACATACGTTAAAATCCGCTGCAAAGGTACAACTTTTTTCTGACATATGCAAATTTAAGTGCTAAAATATTAGCAGTTAGTGCATTTTTTTGCTATAAGTGCTAAAATATTAGCAGTAAAAATGAAACTTGCAAATAAATTAGTAATAAAATTATTAGTAATAAAATTATTACAATCCTAACTTACTGATTTTATGCAATATATCTAAAAATAAATAAAAGTAAACCTATGTAAGAGAATTTGGTCAAAAAAGTCCCAAAATATTTCAAAAAAAAAATCCCTGCCATCAGTGACAGGGATAGAAGATATTATCGAAAACGAAAATTATACGATTGCAATATGTCTCCTTTGGAGTGCAGTTAGTACACTTTCTGATGCAATCGGATTAAGACCGCGAAAAGTAGTGCGACTCTTGAGTTCGGAGAGCGGCATGGTCAGCAACAATTTGGCAATACATTCATCCGCGAACGAATTGCTCACTACGTCCACTCCTGTAAAATCAAGGACAACACGGTCGTTTTGTTCCAATAACGGCATCAACTCTTCACGAACGCGCTGACCTAACGGACGCGTACCGAGATTTTCTCCATATTCTCTAAAACTGAATGTTACCATAATTCCTCCAATTCGTTATCGTTTAAAAATGCCTCATTATATTGTTCCGCAATATTCGTGCGGTTGGCAACCACCTCTGCAGGGTCGATCTCCACATCTGTTCGAAGTTGCATATAAACAATCGTGCCCTGCCAGAACTCACTTTCTTTGGTTGTCACCACATCGTTTTTCACCTGCATCGTGTGACCTCCGGAACGTACTTCATACAACAATCCTGCTTTTTGGGCAAGTAATGATGAGGAATACAAACCAAAGCCCATTCCTTTACCATCAGTAACCATATCTTGGATGCAAATCTTCAAAGCCTCCGGCTCGGAAATATCGCGATATTTCTCATTTTCAGTCAGCGAAGCATGCACACCTATACCGTCATCAGCGATAAGAAAACTAAGCACATGGTTCGCCGCATCGTATTGCGTAATGACTGTTCCTAATTCCTTGCCAGAGTGGATCAAGACGTTATCCAACATCTCATAAAAGCAATAACTCATTCCGCGAAGGATGCTGATCTCAATATCCATATGTTGCGTTAAAACACTAACGACACGTTGATAGACATTGTAAATATTTTTCTCATCGAACACATCGATTGTCACATCTCCATTAGACGCGTTAAAGTATTGTTTTATGAGTATTGACAGGTTCATATTCTTGTGTCTTTGCAAATTCGGTTGCAAAAGTACTGCTTTTTTTTGACATACGCAAGGATTTGCACGAAAAAAGTGCCCACGAGGAGCACTTTTTTCTGCTAACAGCCAATAGCTAACAGCTAATAGCCAACGTCATTTACCACTGATCGCCGGGGATGTCGGTGTGAACACCCATGGTGTTAGCAGGGCTGGCTGCCTGCATGAGACCCATCGAGGCGAATTGTGCTACCTGCACAGAGGGATTGATATAATGCTTCTTCTTAGCCACGAGGGCACGATTAACTTCGTTTTTCATAATTCTTAACAATTTAACCGTTTAACAATTTAACGATTTAACGTACAATCTGTCCATTTACGTTATACTTCACCCCATTGCGGATAATGATGAGTTGTCCGTTCTCGATGCGTTTCTCGGCCTTGATATCTGCGTTTGCGTTATCAATGTCGGTTACCACCTGCTCTTGGTTGAAGACAAAGCGCATACGTTTCGGAGCGCTGTTCTGCAAACCTGCGTACTTCACATAAGCCTTATGTGCCTTGAGGTTCTCCGAGTTGATGCGATAGAAGCCTACACCGTATTGGTCGGTACCACTCAGTACGTAGCAGTTAGTGGTTGTCAGACCGTCGATCGATGTAACGGCGGTAATAGCATCCACACCTTCGAGATCGTTATTTGCGGTGAAGGAAACCGGTACTTCGAAGCTCGGGATGAGGTTGAAGTTCTGTACACTCGCCTTGAAGATAACCGCTACGTTAGCCGGTAGCACTTGACCGGCGCCTGCGATCTTCGTCAGAAGGAGGTCGTTACCGCTCAGGTCCGCTACGTATGCCTCTACGCCAGCTGGCAACAGATACTTATTCGCGCTATCGAAGAATGTGCTGTAATATATGTTTGCGTTGTTCGGATCTTCGTTGGCAACAATAGCCACCTCGGTCGTATAGTCATCGTAATCCGGCATAACCGGTTGGATGTAACCATAAGTGCTCAAGCCTGCTATTGCTTCGTCGATGCTAACCTTATCACCATCCGCATTGATCTGTACCACTGCTTGTGCGTTGAAGATAACCTCTCCGCCGATAGCCGGGTTGCTTGTCGTAGCCGTGTTGCCCTTGATCAGACCACCGGTCATCCAGAAACCTTGCTCACCGCCGTTGTTGTAAACACCACCGCCGATAGCTGCTGCATTGCCCGTGATCTCACCGTCATAGAGCGTAAAGATACCGTTGTTCAGCACACCACCACCGTTGCCGGTTGTCTTACCACCGGAGATCACACCGTTAGCCAGTTCACTGTTGTCTACGATAGCCAAGGTACCGTTGTTCACAATCACGCTACCGTTAGCTTCAGCATCAGACATACCGCGGTCGATCGTATGACCGTTCAGGTCGAGGACTACAGTCTTGCCTGCCGGAATCTCCAGAGGAGCATCACCGCCTACGATGTCGTTCGTCAGTTTGATAACGCCACCGTTGTTCAGTGCGTTCTGCAGATCTGCCCAGGTAGCAATCGTACCATCGGTCTCTTTCTGCAGTTCGATACCTGCGTTCTCACTATCCATCTCCGTGATCTCACCGTTGGCGTTCATCGTCACGTGCAAGGTCTCTGAGCCCATACCCGTCTGTGCAGGCAGGTTTACTACCAAGGTATACGTGTGCGTTCCGTCACCGTTGTCCGCCTTGCTGACCGAGGTAAATGCCTCAAACGGCAAATCGAACGAGTACGTACCACCCATAAAGCTTGCATTAAAGGAGTTAGGCTCGGTGCCTTGGCTGTAACTGATCACACCCGTGTTAACACCATAACCCGTCCATACATCGTTGCCAAGAGCATTGTACAACTCCAGCAAGAGTGTATAATCCGTCTCTAACTCATCGTAGTTTGGCATAACAGGTTTGATATAGCTGTATGTAGCCAGACCTGCGAGAGCTTGCTCAATGGTTACCTGAGCACCCTGTGCGTCGATCTGTACGGCTGCATTCTCGTTAAAGATCACCGCACCACCGATAGCTGGATTGGAGGTAGCCGTATTGTTGTCGATCAGACCGCCCGTCATCCAGAAGCCTTGTGCACCACCGTTGTTATATACACCACCACCGAGGGCTGCTACGTTGCCGGTGATCTCACCGCCGTACAGCGTAAAGATACCGTTGTTCAGTACACCACCACCGTTGCCGGTCGTCTTACCGCCGGTGATCACACCGTTAGCCAAGTCGCTGTTGTCGACGATAGCCAGCGTACCGTTGTTCATGATGACACTACCGTTAGCGTCTGCGCTGGTCATACCGCGGTCGATCGTGTGACCATTGAGGTCAAGCACTACGGTCTTGCCTGCAGGG